>CAZQXK010000001.1:0-11037 GCA_964597345.1 uncultured Thermodesulfobacteriota bacterium
TCGCCTGATCCTTATCGGTGAAAGCCGACTCTGCGGACGGGAAGCCGCCGTATATCGGAATCGGTTCACGGACGCCGGAGGCGAAGTGATCCATGGGGCTAATATAGGATCTCCGGATCGCGATGTCGAGGAAGCCGGTTTCGGTGAGTCGGAAATAGTATGGGTATGGTGCTCCCGCAAAGGCTTGGAAGTCCGCCGTGGGAAAAATGATGAGAGGATTTATGGAGCGCCAATCATGGCTTGCTAGAGCGACCGGTTGATGATATAGGGGACGGCGAACGCGGCATCGTTATAATCCAGCGTGGAACAAGGCGGAGGAGGAGAGCCGGGAAGGTATGACAGCGCGCACCGTCGAGCACCCGGTATGGGGCAAAGTGGATGTCCTGCAGGATGGCGGTTCCTGGATCCTGTGTCAGGTCGAAGGGGAAGCCAGAAAGGTTTCCAAGGCGTGGTTGCGGGAACGGGGAGTGGCTGTGGACGATCTCTTTAAACAGGCCGAAATACCTCCTCGAAAGCAGCGTCCATTGCGGAAGAACCTGATCGAGGAAGAGCCGGATCTGGATCTCGCCGAGGATGAGGAAGAGTCCGGATGGGAGGAGTTGGAGGAGGAAGAGGAATCCGAAGAGTTGGACTGATGCATGACGGGTTCATGAAGGTCGCCGCGTGATTGATTACAGGGGCTCCACTGAAGTGGCCGGAGAGCGAACCCGATCCGTGTTAAGCCTGTTTGATACCTACCGTGAGTTCATCCCGGATTGGGAGGGGTTTCAGGAATCCCTCCGTTTCGCGCCTAAGCCCGTCATTCGAGTGAATTTGCTGAAGTGCGCACCCGATCGGCTTGCAGCCCGATTGGCCTCGCGCGGGATCCTCTTGCGACCCTTGGCCGTGGCGCCCGATCTCTTTGAGTACCCGGCGGATCGAGGCGCCGGAGCGACTCTGGAATATCTTGCCGGTTGGATTCATATACAATCCCTTTCATCCCACGTGCCGGTTTGGGTGCTGGATCCATCCCCGGACAGTCTTGTATTGGATTTATGTGCGGCGCCCGGAGGGAAAACCAGCCAGATGGCCCAGAGGATGCACAATACGGGACTGATCGTCGCCAACGAGAAAAAAGCCTCTCGACTTTCCGCTTTGGGCAACACCTTGACCCGTCTGGGCGTCATGAATACGATAGTGGTGCGTTACCCGGGGGAGGACTTTCCTAAGCGTTTGAAGTTCGACTGTATTTTGGTGGATGCTCCTTGCTCCGGGGAAGGAAGGCGCCGGTTGGGTACCGAAAAGCGGGTGATGTTTTACCGAGAGCCCCATCCTCATCTGCCCGAACTCCAGAAGCGCCTGCTGGTAAGGGCTTTCGATGCGCTCAAACCGGGTGGGAGGCTTGTATACAGTACATGCACGTACAATCCCGGAGAAAACGAGGCGGTAATTTCTCATCTGATGAGGGAACGAGAGGCTGTGTTGAAACCTGTGAGTCTCCCGCTTCCGCACTGTCGCGGATTGGCCGGGTACGGAGGTGAGTGGTATGGGGACGAGTTGCTCCAGTGCGCCCGGATCTACCCCCATCAGGTCAACTCCGTGGGATTCTTCGTTTCCCTTGTGGTCAAACCCCCGGATTCGCCTTGAAGCGGTGGGTTATATCGGGGAACGGTTCGGGGTTCCACCGGAGTGGTTCGACCCCTATGCCGTTGGTCTGAGTGGCAAGACGTACTATCTGCTGGCTCGGAGTTCCCATGTTCGGGCCGTCGAAACGCTTCGGTTGGAAGTGCCGGGTTTTCCATTTCTCAGAAACGTTCGGGGATTCCTGAAGCCGACCGGATCCTTTGCGCAGCGCATCGGAAAAGCGGCGACCAAGAACGTACTGGAAGTCAGTGAGTTGGAACTCAGTCGCCTGGCCCGACGGGAACGCCTGCCCGTAAACGGGGCGGTGGAGGATGGATATGTGCTGCTCCGAAGGGGTTCCCTAATGGTGGGGTGCGGACTGGTGATCCGGGGTGTATTGATCGGGCAGCTTCCCAGATTCATTCGGGCGGCCCTGCGGGGCGGCGCATGGGTTGCTCCGGGATCTTGAAGTGCGTCGGAGGCTTTAGGGCGTCCTGCCGTCCATCGATTGGCGACGACGGGTGGAGAGTGGGCAAAGGGAAAGGAATCATGTTGGAAGACAGTGACGTGCGGCGAATAGGCGGGCTTTTTCTGGAATGGGATCGAGTGTCCCATGTGCTTCTCGACATGGACGGGACGTTACTGGATAAGGACTTCGACGATTATTTCTGGGGCGAAGCGGTTCCGGGGGCCTATGCGGAGCAAAACGGGATTCCGATTTCCGAAGCCAGGGACCTGCTCTACCGGCAATATCAGTGCGAATACGGAACGCTCCAATGGAACGACGTAGAATACTGGGGGAACCGGTTCGGATTCGATGTGGCTGGTTTGCAGCAGGAGATGGCGCACTTGGTGACGGTGCACGGGGGGGTATGCGAATTTCTGGAATTCGTGCGCAGCCTGGGAAAGCCCCTGTATTTAGTGACCAATGCCCACCCCCGAACCATTGGATGTAAGACGGAACAGTGCCCCATCCATACCTATTTCGACGAGATCCTGAGCGCGTTCCAGGTAGGCCATCCCAAGGAGAACCTGGGATACTGGCGGGAAGCTCACCGGAAATTGGGGTTCGAGCCGGGCAGTACCCTTCTGGTGGACGATAATCTGGAAGCGCTGAGAGTGGCCCGGACCTATGGCATCGGCCATCCTGTTTTCAAAGCTCGAGCTTCCCGTACTCGGTCCCCGGAGGCGTGTTCCGAATTCCAATCGCTGGAGGAATTCAGCGAACTGATGAAGCTCGAGGAGACATCGAACCGGGGCGGGGATTCGTTTAAACCGGGCGGTTTGGGAGCGGGCAAATGAAATATCACCGTATCGTGCTTCGATTCGGAGATATCCGGAGATGAAAAAGGGGTATGCCCTGCTCCCGATTACTTGTTCTTATGACGATTTCTGCGACGCAGTTTACGGTGTTTGTGTTTTCGCATTTTCGCTTTACGCTTCTTGACCACACTGGACATGCCGACCCTCCTTTCCGAAAGAGTTAAAAATTTAATTTTAGCGATCAAAGAAAAAAAGTCAACCGGAAAACACTGAGACACAGCAACTTGCGGACATGCATGGAACCCAATCCCGAATTCGGATACCCGAGGGATGCGCAGGATGAAATTCGCGCGGCGAGGGACGGGCCGCCTGAAAGGCATACTTCCGAGACCGCGAGGAAAACCGGTATTGACATACTATGGAGCTTGCGACTAGAATCGGGTCTCATATCAACATTTTAAAAGGAGCAACACATGGCGGGTAAGAACGTGCTGCAGGTGACCGACGAATCGTTTGACGAAGACGTGATCAAATCGGATCTGCCCGCGTTGGTCGATTTTTGGGCGGCGTGGTGTGGACCGTGCCGCGCCATTGCACCGATAATCGACGAGCTGGCGGCGCAATATGACGGGAAGATCAAAGTGGTGAAAATGAATGTCGATGAGAATCCCAAAACCCCGGGGAAGTTTGGCATACGCGCCATCCCCACCCTCATCCTGTTCAAACAGGGGAGTGTGGCCGAACAGATCACCGGAGCCGTGTCCAAAAGCCATATCGAGGAAGCCATCAAGAGGCTCGTTTAATGGCCGAAAACTCGCAGGTGTATGATCTCGTGATTATCGGAGGCGGACCTGCCGGCATGACCGCGGGGATGTATGCCGCTCGGGCGCGAATGAACGTGCTCCTTCTGGAGAAACTAAGCCCGGGGGGGCAGATTCTGAATACGGATTGGGTGGAGAACTACCCTGGATTTCCCGAGGGGATCGGCGGGTTCGACCTGGCGGATCGCATGAAGAGCCAGGCGCTGCGCTTCGGCCTGCCCGTGGAGGCGGCCGAAGTCACGCGCCTCGACCTGTCGCTCCCGGTCAAACAGGTGGTTTTGGCGGGTGGGACCGTGGTGCGTTCGCAAAGTGTGATCATCGCCACGGGAGCCACGTGGAACAAGCTTGGAGTCGCAGGTGAATCCGAACTTCTGGGAAAGGGGGTTTCCTACTGCGCTACGTGCGACGGTCCCTTTTTTCGGGAGGCGGTGACCGCCGTGGTGGGAGGCGGAGATTCGGCTGTGGAAGAGGCCGTGTTTCTCACCCGCTTCGCGAAGAAGGTGTACCTGATTCACCGGCGCGACAAGCTCCGGGCGACCAAGATCGTTCAGGAGCGCGCCACGGCCAATGAGAAGATCGAAATCCTCTGGAACACGGTGGTGACGGAAGTGCTCGGAACGGGCAAGGTCGAGGGTGTCGGTTTAAACAATGTGATTACCGGTCGAAAGACGGCCCTGGATTTGGAAGGCCTGTTTATCTTCGTGGGGATGCGTCCGAATACAGGATTTGTGGGAAGCGAGATTCAGAAGGACCCCCGGGGATTTATCGTAACGAACTTGTATATGGAAACCAATATACCCGGCGTGTTTGCATGCGGAGATGTGACCCAGAAGGATTTCCGCCAAATTGCCAACGCCGTGGGCGAGGGAGCGAATGCCTGCAACAGCGCGGAGAGGTATCTGGATCGACTCCATGCAGGGAGCAATTAAGGTTCGGCTGGTTTGCTGCACCGTGATCCTGCTGTGCGTCTTCCTGGCTCAGGGATGCGCGTTGTTTAAGAAAGACTCCATGTCCCGGAGCGATGACATACTTATGCAGGAGGGAGTGGACGCTTTCAATAGAGGCAGCTACAAAAGAGCGATTGACCGGTTTCAGGCCGTGAAGGATAGATATCCTTTCAGTCCTCATGTACTGCTGGCGGAGCAGAAAATCGCGGACGCCCATTACCTTAGAAAAGAATACCCTGAAGCGGTGTATGCGTACCAAGACTTCGAGAAGCTACACCCAAGGAATCCAATTATTCCTTATATTATTTATCAGATCGGTATGTGTTATTATGAGCAGGTGCCCAATATCGATCAGGATCAGGAGTATACTAGGAAAGCTGCAGCGGAGTTTCACAGGTTGATTAAGACATACCCACAGAGTCCCTATGCCATAAGAGCTGAGAACAGACTGAATCAGTGTCTCAAACGCTTGGCGCAGCACGAACTGTATGTGGGTAAGCTCTATTTCAGGATGAAGCAGTACCACGCGGCGCTGGAGCGCTTCAAGGGTGTGATCCTTAATTTTCCGGATCAGGGAGAATATCAAGAAGCGTTGGTTTTTATCGCCAAATGCGATGAACGCATCCTGGAGATGGAGAACCGGAAGAGCGATCCAAAGGAGTCCTGACGCGCCAGCCTGTCGGTAAACCGTATTCCGGGCGGCCGGTGGGCTATAGGTTTTGACAGCTTCCGGAATGTGGTGATAGAAGTAGGTCGGGCATGCAGGAGCCACGAGCCCTGGACCTGCCGGGGAGAGATCTTGGGTGGGGTCTTGGGCCACGTCACCGAGATAGATTGCCGGAACCCGATAGTGTTCGGGGCCGGTGAGGGAGGATTCGGGTGCGCCGTGCTCCCGTTTTGAGCCATGGAACCCTTTGTAGAACTCCCGGAAGAACTCATTCTTCTGGATGTGGATGCGGACTCCAAAGAGCGTCTCTTCTCGAAGGTGGCCGCGCATCTGGGCGCGTATGGTTATGTTCAGGACGAACTCGAGGTGGAGGACCTTCTGAACGAACGCGAGCAGGTTATGTCCACGGGAATTGGGGAAGGCGTGGCGTTTCCTCACGCGGAACTGGAGAATCTGAACGACCGTGTCGGAGTGGTGGTCCGGTTGAAAAAACCCATCAAGTTCGGCGCCTTGGACCGAAAGCCCGTGGATGTGGTTTTTTTTCTGATTACCCCGAAGGAATCCCATGAATTGATTCTGGAGACTCTAGCCGTGTTGGCGCGGATAATCCGGAACACAAGCTTTCTGAACCGGCTTCGGGCCGCCCAAGATGAACGTGAGGTGAAGCGCATTCTCGATGCGTGCCGGCGTACGTAGCAGCTTGTTGATAGACGCTTTTGCCGGCAGGCCGGTGCAAAACGATGCAGATCGCGTTTTTACGGCTTGGTAGGGTAGGAAGCCTTCCGGGTGAATTCCGCCGTTGGAAAGCCCCCATGTACGACGTCGCGGGAGAACCGCGAGTTCTTTTCTTTGGAGTGGGCAAGAGCAGGAACCGGACTGCGGTTCTCAATACGCATGGGAAGCGAAACCCGGGCATGCCGGAGCGAGGAGGCTGTAAGATGTTTGGACTGGCGCCATGGAGGAACAAGGACGCCGACACGGTCAAAACGGAAATCGAGCAACTGTTTGATTGTTTCTTCAGGGACTTCTCGCTGGGGAATGTATCCTTGCCGGCGCTTTGGGTACCCAATGTGGACATGTATCAAACCTCCGATGCGGTGGTGGTTCAATTGGACCTGCCCGGAGTGGACGCCGAAGACCTGGATATTACGTTGAGAGGCGCTGTACTGGTGATTCAGGGAGAGAAGAGGCGGGAAGCCCTGGATTCCTGCGAGGATTTCCACAGGACCGAATGTCCGTGCGGGTCATTTCGGCGAATCATATCGCTTCCGTGCCGGGTGGATCCGGATCAGGTAAGCGCATCGTACCGGAGAGGGGTGTTGAGAATCGTACTTCCCCGATTTCGACGGATCGAAGGAACTCGGAGGACGATTCGCGTTCAATGATATGCCGCGGAAAGGGTTGACGGCTCGCCCGGTTTTACGCTGTGATCGGGACGTTCGGCTCGGGGATGGGTATGTGTCGGAAATGCGGGGGAGAATGATTTATCGGTGCAGAACCGCAGCCCCATAAGAGACGAAGGACCCTTCACGGTCCACGATGGAATGATCCAGAGCCAGGATTTCCCACCGGCTGCCCGGAAGCGCCTGCATGAGCGTATAGATGGCCGGGAAGCCACAGATCTTCTTCCGCCGGTTTGCCCGGAGCATCCATTCCAGAAAATCCCGGTCTCGGCCCTGAGCCGCCAGGGTCAGAAGTTCCCGGTCCTCTTCCAGATGTTGCAGAATATCCTGTTCCGTGGGTTGGAACCGGTCTCCGTACCGGGGTCCCACGTGGTCCAGGTCCGCGCTGGCAATGAGGCACACGGGCCGTTTCCATTCTTGAATGAGCGTGGCCAGCCGGTTGGCCACGGCGTTGAATACTTCAGCCCGGCCGTCGTGCGTACCCTGAAAGAAGAGTTCGGGTTCGAAGGAGCACAGGATGGGAACAATCTTGAAGGGATGCCGCCCGGACAGCAGATGCTGAAGAAAGATCGTCTGGAATTCGATGACGTGTTCCGTCCGATGGGCCAATTCTTCCCCCAGGAGATCCACGGGCATCTCTTCCATCAGTGCGTCCACGAAATCTACGTCCGTTTCCACGGCGCCCAAAGGCGTGACAAACGCTTTGCGGGTGCAGGCGAACCCGGACCGGAGCCCTTGGTGTCCCGTGCCCAGTATGACGAAGGTTTCAGGCATGGCGTGGGATTGTCTCAGTGCGTCGTATCCGCGTGCAAATACGATCCCCCCGGCCCGAACGTCGATATGAGGAACCACCAAGCCTTGGACGGTTCCCGGTTGAACGGCGGGCAGTGAAGACGGCTCGTGGATTCGGGCATAGAACCCGTCCAGGAGTTCATTGAGTTCAGCCGGATGCGCGGGATATGCGGTGCCGGCATGAAAGGCTTCGCGATGGGATTCTGCGGCGAATTGTTCGGACACTTGCCGGAATGTCTGTTGGAAGGTCTGGTTGTCCAATAGGGCGAAGGCGTCCAATTGCGTGACCAGATGTTCGATCTGGTCGGATACCAGGAGAGAGCCCGTCCGCCGGGCCAAATGTGCTTTGAGGTCCCGCAGGGAGTGCTTTCCGTCGAGGAGGTGTAATAGGAAGGCCGCCTCCATGGCGATGCACAGTTCCCCGGAACACAACCGTAACGGGTCGCGCAGGAGCATCATGGCGCGCCCCTGTACATGCACGGCCATGGGCTCCAGGGGCCGTAGTCTGGGATATTCCAGGTGTGTCATGAGGAGAGAACCTCGCACTATCCGGCTGGTTGAAAAGCCGCTTCCGCATCCGCGCCGCGGCGCCTCCTGCGCACCGCCTTGGTCCGCGCGCGGACGCCCACGGAAGACCTTTCTTGGAGGCATGCTTTGAATTCGTCCCGTGTCTTGGGAATACCGGGTTCCATAGATTGTCCCTTAGGTCCGCCCGCGGGTAACCCCATTTTCCCACAGGCCGCCGGAGGAGACAATGACTGAAGTGTATCCCGTCCCTTCGTCAAAGACAAGCGGTAGGTCCGGGCCGGGAATCCGCGGGGGAGCCCACGGCGCGGGCATGACCCGGTATCTGCGCCGGGTGGACACAGGAGGGGAGTCGGTATGGATCCCTCTCATTTCTTTCACTTTGCTGTCCGGATTTCCCGAAGTGATGCATGCGGTGAGCACCCGGAGAGGGGGGGTGAGCCGGGGTCCCTTTTCCAGTTTCAACTTGGGCGACCACGTGGGAGACGATCCGGAAGACGTGCGGAATAATCTGCTGCGGTTTCGAGGGGCCGCGGGTTTTTCCGAACTCTTCCTCGTGCACCAGGTACACGGGGACCGGGTGGCCGTGGCGGAAAGAGACGGGCCTTGCCCCGATGCGGATGCGGTGATCACACGGGAACCGGGTCTCGGACTGTTGATTCGACAGGCGGATTGCGCATCCGTCCTGCTGTTCGATCCCGAGACTAAAGCGGTGGCCAACATACATTCGGGATGGAGAGGATTGGTCCGGAACATCGTGGGTTCCACGGTGTACGCCATGAAACAGGTATTCGGCTGCCGGCCGGAACATCTCCTGGCGGTCCAGACCCCTTCTCTGGGACCCTGCTGCGCCGAGTACAAAGACCACCGGCATCGGTTTCCCTCGCGCTGGCAACGGTATATGCGGGAAGCGGCTCATTTCGATTTCTGGGAACTCATCGAGCACCAGTTGATGGAATCCGGGATCCGCGAACAACGCATGGCGTCGGCTCGTATCTGCACCCGGTGTCGGCGGGAACTCTTCTATTCCTATCGGGCGCAACCGATTACGGGCAGATTCGGAGCCGTTATCGGATTGTCCCACGGCTTATGATTTCTCGAGAGGAGTGAGCACAAAGATGCAGTTGCTCCAGGCGCCGATAGTGGACCGGAAAGGGCTCGCCAGCGGGTATCAGCTTTTGGAATTCGAGGCCGCGCCCCTGAGCGTATCGGCGAGACCCGGGCAGTTTCTCATGATTCGGACGGGCTTTTCCCTGGACCCCCTGCTCCGGCGGCCTTTTTCGGTCCACGCGGTGGACGGGGACTGTGTTTCGGTTCTATACCGCACCGTGGGCAGGGGCACATCCTTTCTTTCCGGTCTGACGCCCGGGAGTTTGCTGGATATTCTCGGGCCGTTGGGAAGAGGATTTCAGCTGCCTCCCGATCTGAAAACGGCGTATCTCGTGGCCGGAGGGCGGGGGATCGCCCCTTTGTTGTTCCTGGCCCAGTGGATACGGCGGACTCGTCCGGAAACCCGTATGGTGCTCGTGTACGGTGTAAAAACCGGCGTGGAACTCGTCCGTACGGAGGTTTTCGAGGCCTTGAAAGTGGTGATCGAGGCGGTTACCGAAGACGGTTCGGCGGGACGGCCGGGTCTGGTTACGGATGCGGCGCGAGACCTGATCCGGGAAGGACCGGGAGTTCTCATGTGCGCATGCGGTCCCATGCCCATGCTGAACGTTCTCGGCGATGTGGCCCGCGGCAGGGGGATAGCCGCGCAGTTTTCCCTGGAAGCCCACATGGGTTGTGGTTTGGGCGCGTGCAGGGGATGCGTGGCGGCTCTTCCCGGCGGATATATTCATGTATGCCGTGAGGGACCGGTGGTTGACTGGAATTCCGCCGGCATTCCGGAGGAGCGATGAGTTCGATGGTTCCCATGTTGGACACGCGGGTGGGAGGTCTGAACCTGAGAAACCCGGTGATGACCGCTTCGGGCACCTTCGGATACGGGGAGGAATTCGCTCCCTTTGTGCCTCTGGATCGACTGGGTGCCGTGGTGGTCAAGGGGATTTCGCTGAAGCCCCGACTGGGGAATCCCCCACCGCGCACGGCCGAAACCCCATGCGGGATGATTAATGCCATTGGGCTTGAGAATGTGGGGCTGGAGCGGTTCTTGAACGAAAAGCTGCCCTACCTAAGACGCTTCGACGTGCCCGTGGTGGTCAATATCCTGGGTGAAGAGCCCGGCGAATACGTGCGCTTGGCCAAGGAACTGGATTCTGCGCCGGGTGTTTCCGTGATCGAACTGAATGTTTCCTGTCCCAACGTGCGATCCGGGGGAATGCCCTTCGGCCAGGACCCGCGAATGCTGGCTTCTCTGGTGAAGGCGGTCCGTTCCGCTACGTCGTTGCCTCTTTGGGTGAAACTCGCCCCCCTGGTCACGGACATTGTGATGGTAGGTCGGGCCGCGGAGGAGGAAGGGGCGGACGCCGTTTGTGCGGGGAACACCTTTCCGGCTATGTCCATGGATGTGTGGAAACGGAAGCCCAAGTTGGCCCATGGAGTGGGGGGACTTTCCGGTCCGGCCATACGCCCCATCATGGTCCGGCTTTGCTGGATGCTGGCCCAACGGTTGACCATTCCCGTCATAGGCATCGGAGGCATCATGTGTGCGGAGGATGCGTTGGAATATATCCTGGCCGGGGCGCGCGCCGTCCAGGTAGGTACGGCGAATTTCGTGAATCCCCGTGTGACCATGGACATCATCGAGGGTATCGAAGACTACATGAAACAACAGGGGATTTTTCACCTGGAAGCGATGATCGGAGCTGCGGCGGGGGAGTGAGTCGAGGACGGCGCGTCGGGACGGAAACCTCCGGGAGAACGCCGCCGGGCGCCCGCTTGGCAGCCCGTTGATAAACGGCATTGCGGGCAGGCTGATGCAAAACGATGAGATGCAACACGCGTGAATCCTGAGGAGTGAGGCGTACAACCAGTACGCCGCAATGACGAAGGATAAAGCGTCACGCCGGAAGCGT
>CAZQXK010000001.1:11137-69291 GCA_964597345.1 uncultured Thermodesulfobacteriota bacterium
GCCTGCAGGAGCGTCTTTCAACGATCAGGATACCGCCATGAATCTCGAATTTGCCGTGGACCAGTTCCTGGCGTTCATTCGCGTGGAACGGGGATTCTCGGAAAACACGGTCCTCGCCTACAACCGGGATCTGGTGCGGTTCCTTGATTTTCTGGGCGGGCAACGTGTTCATGAGGCTCAAGAAATCACCCGGCTGGAAATACATCGTTTCCTGGCCGATCTGGAAGAAGCGGATTTGTCCCGCAGAACCAAGGCGCGGATTCTTTCGGCGCTGCGCAGTTTCTTCAAATTCTTGATGCGCGAACGGATCATCTCCGTCAATCCGACGGACCTGGTCGACTCCCCTCGTATTCCTCGGAACCTTCCCAGATTTCTGGATCTGGATGAAGTGGACTTGCTGTTGGGGCAACCCTGCACGATTCACCCCAGGGGAATTCGGGATCGGGCCATGCTCGAACTCTTGTATGCCACCGGAATGAGAGTGTCGGAGCTTCTCGGGGTGAACATCCTCGATTTGAACTTGGAGGCGGGATTTGTGCGGGCTACGGGAAAGGGAAGGAAACAACGAATCATCCCCATGGGAGAAACCGCCGTAACCTGGTTGAAGTGTTACTTGGAAGAAAACCGCCACCTTTTGGCTTCCCCGGTGAAGACGGATGCCGTATTCATCTCCCGCAACGGCCGGCCTTTGTCCCGGCAATGGTTTTGGAAGCAGATCAAGAAATACGCTCGAGAGGCCGGAATACGGAAGGAAATCAGTCCTCACATGCTGCGGCATTCGTTTGCCACCCACCTGCTGAACCGGGGAGCGGATCTGAGATCCTTGCAGCTCATGCTCGGGCACTCAGACATCGGCACCACGCAGATTTACACCCACGTGACCCGTGAACGTCTCAAGCGGATCCATCGCACGCATCATCCCCGCGAATTCCCCGCAAAAGATGCCTCTCTCGAGTGATTTGATTTGGTTGTCAAGCCGGGCTATGATAACAATCTATGTAACGTGAGCAAACCGCCGACATGAGTGCGGCGGTTTTTTATTCGCACACCTGTTATTCCGGGGATAGATGGAAATCATAACCACTCATATCAATGCGGATTTTGACGCCATGGCGTCCATGGTGGCCGCACGGATCCTGCATCCCAACGCGGTGCCGGTATTCCCGGGTTCGCAGGAACGCAACCTCCGGAACTTTTTTGTGGAGTCCATGGTATATGACCTGGGGCTGGCCAAACTGAAATCCATCGATTTGGCCGACATCACCCGCCTCATTCTAGTGGATACGCGTCAGCGGTCACGTATCGGTCGATTCGCTGAAATCCTGGAGCGGGAGGATCTCTCGATATACATTTACGATCATCATCCGCCCTCTCCCGACGATGTTCATGGGCATTATGAGGTGATTCGGGAAGTGGGCGCCACGACCACGATCCTGACGGGCCTGATTCAAAATCGCGGAATGCATGTTTCCCCGAAGGAAGCCACCATCATGGCCTTGGGCATATACGAGGATACGGGATCGTTCACGTTTTCCTCGACCACGGCTCAGGACTTCCATGCCGCCGGGTTTCTGCTCGACCGAGGAGCCGATCTCAGTATCGTGCAGGATATGATGAGCTACGAATTGACCTCGGAGCAAGTAGCTCTGCTGAACGAGATGATTCAGTCGGCGGAACGCATTGCGATCAATGGAATCGAACTGCTGATTACGCGGGTGAGTTCGAACAGCTATGTGGGGGATTTTGCGGTACTGGTCCACAAACTCATGGAGATGGAAAACGCACCGGCGGTGTTCGCGTTGGCCCAGATGGAGGAACGCGTGTACCTGGTGGGACGCAGCCGGATTCCCGAAGTGAACGTGGCGGAAATCCTGGTGCCCCTGGGAGGGGGAGGCCACCCCACCGCGGGATCCGCCACGGTGAAAGGACAGACCAGTATGCAACTGGAGCAGCGTCTGCTCCGAATGCTCAAGAGCAAGGTAAATCCCAGCCGCTCGGCCCGGGACATGATGAGCTATCCCGTAATCGGTATACGGCCGGACCAAACGCTGGGGGCCGCCGCGGACACCTTGATCCGGTACAATATCAACGTGTTGCCGGTGTTGGACGACGGCCGGATGCTGGGGCACATCTCCCGGCAGGTGGTTGAAAAGGCCCTGTTTCACGGGTTGAAGGAACTGCCTCTCAGTGAATACATGAATACGGACTTCACCGTCGTCGCTCCGGATGCGGGTCTTCCCGAAATCCAGGAACGAATCATCGAGGAGAATCAACGTATTCTTCCCGTGGTGGAAGACGATCGCCTGGTGGGTGTGATCACCCGGACGGATCTGTTGAGCACCTTGGTTCAGAGCCCGTTCCTGTCCCCATACTCGTATGATTCAGGGAAAGAACGCCGCTTCGTCCGGAAGAAGAACGTGGCCGGACTGATGAAGGAAAGGCTGAACCGGCAGATCATCGATTTGCTCAAGTCCTTCGGCCGTGTGGCCGACGACCTGAAAACCGGTGTCTATGCCGTGGGGGGGTTCGTTCGCGACCTGTTGCTCCGGCGGGATAACCTGGATATAGACATCGTGGTGGAGGGAGACGGTATCCGCTTCGCGGAAACCTACGCGGAACGAAATCCCCAGGTCCGCGTTCGGGTTCACAAGAAATTCAATACCGCCGTGATCATCTTCGAGGACGGCTTTACCGTGGATGTAGCCACGGCGCGCAGGGAAGTGTATGAGTCCCCCGCCTCCCTCCCCATTGTGGAACTGAGTTCCATCAAGCTGGATCTGTACCGGAGGGATTTCACCATCAACACCCTGGCCCTGCAACTGAACAGCCGGCACTTCGGAACGTTGATCGATTTCTTCGGAGCCCAGAGGGACATCAAAGAGAAAACCATCCGCGTTCTTCATAATCTGAGCTTCGTCGAAGATCCCACACGGGTTTTCCGCGCCATTCGGTTTGAGAAGCGCTTCGGTTTCAGGATCGGCAAGCTCACGATCCAATTGATCGACAACGCCCGCCGCATCAACGTGTTTAAAGGCTTGAGCGGCCGGAGACTGTTTCATGAGATCCAACTGATGCTGAACGAAGAACGCCCCGTCTTGGGCATGGCGCGCATGAACGATTTGGGGCTCCTTCCCATACTGCATCCGTCGATCCGTTTCGATGAGCAAATGGAAGAACTGTTTCTCAACGTGGACGTGGTGCTGAACTGGTATGATCTGCTGTACCTGCAGCACAAGTATGCCAAGTGGAAGGTGTATCTTCTGGCTCTGGGCGATCCCTTGAGTCGAGCGGAGTTCGAGGAATTTCTCAAGCGGCTGGAAATTCCCAAGTACGAAATGCTGGAACTCATCAAGGCCAAAGAGCACGTGGATCTGATGCCAAGGCGGATCATG
The DNA here is from genome assembly GCA_964597345.1 of uncultured Thermodesulfobacteriota bacterium. Lineage (GTDB taxonomy): Bacteria > Desulfobacterota > Desulfarculia > JACQYL01 > JACQYL01 > CAZQXK01. The sequence goes on from CAZQXK010000001.1 coordinate 14,530, forward strand.
GTCGGCGAAAAGAGCCCCATGAGCGAGATTCATCGAGCCCTCAGTCCCGCGACCCTCGAAACCCTGCTGTGCGTTATGGCCAAGACCCGAATGGAGCAGCTCAAAAAGGCCATCTCCATCTACTTTACCCGACTGAGCCAGATGCGTCTTTCCATTGGCGGGCGGGATTTGAAGGAACTCGGGTATCCTCCGGGACCGATGTACGGGAAAATACTCGACGCCGTGTTTTCCGCGAAGCTCAACGGGGAAGTGGACACACGGGAAGAGGAACTGGATTTCGTCCAGAGTCATTTTCCCGTATCCAGGTTTCGAGAGCCTCTGCAGCCGAAGAGCCGGGGCCGGCATAAAGGGCGGGGCTGATCCCGGAATGCCCGGTTTCGATTCGTTCACCGGCGGTGGGCTCTTGAATGACGACACCTTGGGCGGGTAAGGCGGTGTCCGGTTTCAAAGTGGTCATCGATGGATTTGAGGGACCCCTGGATCTCCTTATGTTCCTGGTTCGCAAGAACGAGGTGCCTATCGAGGAAGTGCCTGTTACACGAATCATGCTTCAATACCTGGAATTCCTCGACTTGGTTCAAGCCGTGAACGTGGATCTGGCCGGGGATGTCATCGCCACGGCCGCCACGTTGGCCTACATGAAATCGAAACTGCTGCTTCCTCCGGGAGGACCCTCTGCGGAAACCGAGGAGGAGGGATTGACGGCGGAGGAAGGCGGGGAAGCGCTACGGGAGTATCTTCAATTCAAGGGAGTGGCCGCGAAACTGGAAGGCCGGGAGATCCTGGACCGCGATGTGTTTTCGCGTGATTTCATTCCGGAGGAACTCCGGGACCGACAGGAGAGGGATGTCCTGGTTCGATTGTCCGTATTCGACCTCCTGGTGGCGTTCAAAAACCTGATGGATTCGATGACTCCTTCCATGGTCCTGGATGTCCGGGAAATGGAATGGTCGTTGGAAGACAAAATCTCCGAAATCGTGGAACAACTCCAGACCACGGGGGATCGCTTGCTGGCGGATCTCTTGAAAAGAGGAACGCGCAGGGAACTCATCGTGGTGTTCCTGGCTCTTCTGGAACTGGTGCGATTGGGCTTGGTGCGGGTGTACGAACAGGCGGCCGACGGCGCCATCCGGGTGTTTTTGAACCTGGAAACAGTCTGTGAAGACGGGACGGCGGACCATGACGGTGGAGAATCTGAAGGCAGTACTTGAATGTCTGGTGTTCTTGTCCGAGGAACCGGTGACGCTGCAGCGGTTGCACGAGGTGGTTCCCGACGCCGGCCGGGAGGCTGTTGCGTCGGCCCTGAAGGAACTGGAAAGGGAGTACGAATCGAGCGGCCGCGGTATTCTCCTGAAGGAAGTAGCCGGAGGATACCAGTTTCGGAGCCGGCCCGAGTTCGGGCGCTACGTCCGATTGCTGAAGCTCACCCAACCCGCCCGCATCAGTCGCCCAGCCATGGAGACCTTGGCTATCATCGCCTACAAACAACCCGTGTTGAGGTCGGAAGTGGAAAGGCTGCGGGGAGTCGATGTGGGCGGAATCCTGAAAACCCTGCTGGAGCGGGACCTGATCCGAATCGTGGGAAGGAAGGCTCTTCCCGGGAGACCCATTCTGTACGGAACCACCCGGAGATTCCTGGAGGTCTTCGGACTCAAGGACTTGACGGAACTACCGACCCTGCAGGAATTGAGCCAGTGGACCGGAGACATCGTAGATGAGCCGTCAGAGACTTCATAAGATCTTGGCGCGCGCCGGAGTGGCGTCCCGAAGAAGAGCGGAGGAACTCGTGTGGAGCGGTCGCGTCACGGTGAACGGTCTTCCGGTGACGGAGCCGGGAAGCAGCGCGGATCCGGAGAAGGACAGAATCTGTGTGGACGGAACGGTTGTTCAGGTTCCCGGCGATCGCGTGGTGCTCATGCTTCATAAACCGAGGGGAGTGGTTACCACCATGCGTGACCCGCAGGGGCGCCCCACGGTCCGGGACCTGCTGGGAGATCTCCCGCGGCGGGTGTTTCCCGTGGGAAGATTGGACGTGGAGAGCGAAGGCCTGCTTCTGATGACCGATGATGGGGACCTGGCGCTCCGGATCCAGCACCCCCGATATGGAATGGTCAAAACGTATGACGTTCAGGTGCGCGGTCTCAAACGCCCTTCGGACTTGGACGTATTGATGCAAGGGACGGAGGTGGACGGCGAGAACGTGGTTCCTTTGAGTGTGGAGGCGCTGAGTGGTGACTTCGGGTCCGCATGGATCCGTATTCGAGTCGGCGAAGGCCGAAAAAGACAAGTGCGCCGAATGTGCGATCAGGTGGGTCTCCGGGTCCTGCGTCTCAAGCGCGTGGCCATCGGCGGGCTGCTCTTGGGCAAGCTTCCTGCCGGCCGGTTCCGGGTGCTTCTCGCCAAGGACGTCCGAAAGTTGTTTTCCGAAGAGAACCCCGATCCGGTACCTGCCGCCCGGCAGCGGTCGAGGTCCCGAGACAAAAAGACGGCGCGTTAGCCTCGGTTCGAGAATCGGCTAGGGGAACCGCCCTTTGTCCCTGCCGCATTTAGCTATTTCCACCGGCCTGCCCGCAATGGTGTGTATCCACGGGCTGTTAGGATTCGTGGACGTGGGCGGGCCGAGGGGCGGTTTTCTGTATGAGATTTCTCTTGGCCAGGCGGACGTCCTGTATCAGCTCCGTTCCCAGGTGATGGTTGACTCTCGCGCGAATGGCGAGCGCCACGCTTTCCTCATCATAGGAATCCGGCCGCGATGGATTGACTTGAGTGAGTACGCCGTAGATAACCCCCCGGATTATGTCCAGATTCGTGTCCATGACTTCCGAAGAGTGACCGCGGATCACCAACAGCGCCGTTACGCTGCAAAACCCCTGAATACCGTGGTCGGTGATGGGAATCAGAAAGGGCTGCAGGCGCACGAATTGCTGGTCCGGCTGCTGGATGGCGCCCGTCGCCAGGTGGGATGAGGACGGATTTCCCGGAGGAAACAGGGAACTCGAAAACACCAGGAGAAAGGCAATCGGAAGGAGAGCCACCGCCATCCCGCCGGCGATCCAGTAACGATGGAGGGGTTTTTGTCCCTGGAGGTCCCCCAGGGGAATGTCCCGTTCCGATTCACCCTCGGGGTCACCGACCTCATCCGAAGCTCGTGACGAGGCGGATTTTCGTTTTCCCCGTGCGTCTTCCTCAGACTCCGTATCCGCCGGTGCTTCCAATTCCTCGACCTGCATGAGATCGAGTTCCACGAGCTTCTCGGAGGACTTGGGGGGCTGTCCGGACTCCTCTTCCAACACGTCCCAGTCGAAGGTGTCGTCGAAAAGAATCTGTTCGGTGATTCCTTTCCCCTTCTTGTATACTTTTTCGGTCTTTATCTTTTTCCCCTTGGTTTCGTCGGCGTCGGCGGTCATTTGAAACCCCCCAAAGCACCTCGTGCCGGAATGGATGGTTTCCGAGCGGCCCCTTGCGGCCGGCCTGCTGCGATCCAATACTGCACAAGATCAAAAAACATACCACCTGTCAGGCTGTTGAAAAACGCGATCTGCTTTCACGCCTTTGGCGTGACGCTTCATCCTTCGTCATTGCGGCGTACGGGTTGTACGCCTCATTCCTCAGGATTCGCGCGCCTTGCATCTCATCGTTTTTGAACAGCCTGTCCGAAATGCTGTTTTTCAACAGCCTGATATGCCTTGCCGCGGCGGCTGGAAACTGTTAAGAATTATCGGCAGACGGCGCCGTTTTCAATAGAGGCGATTGCGGGAGTAAATGCGCCGGGTGGTTCTTTGGGTGGAAATACCCGTGCAAACCGCAATATGGGGACGGCGCCGAAGGCGGCGGGGAATGTCGCCTTATACCGCGCCCCGCGCACACGTTCTCGACACACATCCATTGACGGAGGAACACGGCATGCAGGGCACCAGGGTCCTCATCGGCGCTTTTCTTTTCTGGTTGGGCCTGAGTCTGTGCGCCCAAGCCCGCTTCGACGGTATATACAAGCCGGCGGATGCAAGCATGAACGCTTGGGTGCAGACCTACTCGGATCGTTCCGCCTTGATCGTGCTTACCCCCGACTTGAAAGAGTGGCGTGTGTTTCGGGATATGGACTATGTGGATGGGTTCAGTGCGCCGGATGTCACGGGGAAAGGGTTTCACCTGGACTGGAACTTCGTGAATGAACACGAGTCGCAGGCCGCGCTCAAGTATCCCGATGGTACGCGGGTATATTGGGACATGCAGCGGTGGTTTTCGGCGCCGGCGAATAATCCCGGGCCTCTTCCCATCGGGGATGGTTGGTATCGACCCGTGGAGGAGGAAATGAACTTCGCGTACCAAAGCTATGCTCCGGGATTCAATATTGTACTTGTAACCCGGGACTTCGGTCATATGCGCATCTATTTGGACCCGTCCCATTTGAACCGTGTGGAGGTGGACGAACTTACGGGCGACGGCACCCACCTGACCCTGTCGCACCTGAGCGAGAACCAGGCCCTGGCCCGATGGATCCGGGAGGACGGGGTCCAGGAAATCTTCGTGATCCACCGGGTGCGCGCCGCTCCGGGTTTGCTGGATCAGTTGTCCATCCTGGGGTGCGACTACCTGCCCAACAAACGGGACGCGGGTTGCTCGGGTTTGGCGGAACGATTCTCCTGTGCGGACGGATGTGTGTACTTCGATCAGAAGCTTTTCGGATACGACGTCCGCTTTTGCCTGGGAAAAGCGGACTGCGTAAAATCCATCTCCAACTGCCGAACGGAAAACGGGTGGCTGCATCTTGACGTGGAGGTGTATTTTCCCTATCAGTGCGTCCCGGATCTCATGGTGGGTTGCTGTCGTTTGACGTCTCATCCGTTGTTGCTGGAAGGGGCGGCGTATGAGATGCTCCCCGGAGGGATCACCCGGTTTTCGGTTTCCGTTCCGGAATGATTCCTGGGGGCGGGTTTCAGGACAGATCCAGTCGCCGGCACACATGGGCCGCCTGGTCTTCCGGGGCGCCGGGGGGGATCCGGAGGCCGCGGGTCAGATCCGGATGGGCCATGACCTCGGGTCGGGTAGTGAGCAGAATGCGGCTTTCCTTTTCGGCGAGAAGGACCAGATCCTCCGGCCGGCTCGGAGGTGCGAACCGCGTATCGTAACCGTATTCGGACAACCGGCGGCCCAATGGTTCCAGGCCGGTATCCACCAGAAATCGGGTTTTGCGGAGAGGGTGGTCGCGGATCCGAAGCAACGGCTTGATCTGAAGGGATTCGAAGACCGGATACACCCCGATGGAATCCCCGCGCCGCAATTCATGAGTCAGGGTTTCGGAAACACCGCGGACCAACACCAGCTCGACCTCTTCGCAGGGTATCCCCAATTGCTCCAGAAGGTCTTCCACCGTGGCGCGCGGTTCCATGGTATGTATAAATGGGGCGCGCCGTTTCCCGGCGGGCAGATACCGGTTGAGTTCCTCGTACACACGCACCTGAATATCCATTCCGGCATGCCTTTCCATGGGGAAGGGGGCCTCCCGCCACCCGTCATGCATCCCCCGGAGGGATGGATCGTTGCCGGTTGCCGGCCGCGTGCGGCATCCATCCCTCCGAAAGCACACGCTGCTTCTCCGCGGCGTTCAGCACTTCCCGGCAGGACTCCCAATCGATTTTGTCCACCCGCGTATATCGAAGTTCGAAGGGATGAGTGTTGGGCAATTCGTCGATGACCTTCCTGGCGCGTTCCTGGTCCCCCACGGCCACGGCGATCCAGGCATCCTCCAACACGTCGGGTATCTGGCCGAACAAATTAAAAATATTTTGCAGGCGGTCCGACAGCAACTGATGAACCCGATCCTCCACCGAGTCCTTGTATCGCAGGTTATAGATTTCCACCGTGTCATGGATCTGCCCGATTCGTTGAATCCGTCCCTTGCGTTGCTCCAGTCTCGTGGGATTCCACGGCAAGTCCAGATTGATCAGCCGCGCCAGCTTCTGCAGGTTCAACCCTTCCGAAGCGGCGTCCGTTCCCAACATCAACCGGAGCCGGGACCGGGCCACCATTTCTTTGAGGTCTTCCCGCCGCTTCGACGTCCAACGACCGCCCAGCATGATGCCCGAGGCGGTGGACCCCGAATACACGGCGATGGCCTCTTCCGGAAGCTCCTCCGTCAACTGCTCGGCCAGCCACTGAATGGAATCGCGATACTGACTGAAGACGATACATCCCAGCCGCAACCAGCCTCTTTCCAAGAGGCATTGACGCACCACCGAATACTTGGGGTCCCGCTCCCGGTTCGCATTGAGGGTCTCGATAAAGCGCTCCAGCAGCCCGCGTTCTTCCGGGATCAAGGTTCGCGACACCGCCGCCGTAGCTCGAGCGGTTCCCTCCTCGTTCGCCCCCTCATCCCCTTCATCGTCTTCTTCATCCCCATAGATTGCCAGAGGATCCGATTCCCACTCGGAAATCATCTTCTGAGCGGTTCGCAGCCCCGCGTACATGGAACTGCCCATGCGGCGCAACAGCAGAGTCTTGAGAAAGCCGGCTCCCTGCATCCGCTCCGCCAGTTTTTCGCAGAATCGTTCCGCTAGTTCATACGCTTCACGAAGATACGGGGGAAGTCGAACGGCCTCGTGATCCGCTTCGCCCAACAGCCGCACTTCCACCTTCCGGAGAAGGGGTTCGTGGGTTTCCGGATCCCTCTGGTTCTCGAGCTGATGGCGCGTGCGGCGAACGATGCGGCGAATGAAGGGATGGTGTTCCTGGACAAAACGAGGGAACAAGTTGGCGATGCGAGCCCGGTCCGGTGCTGTAAGCCGTTCCAGGTCGTGGCCGGGAGCCATCGCTTGCCCGTCGGGCGCATCCAAACGACCCCGAAGCACCTCGAAGTCCTTATGCTCACATCGGGGAGGAAGGGGGTTACGTATCCATTCCCATTGGTAGTTTATGTCTCCGGGCGGTTCCACCCGGCCCATGATCAGATCCAGGCAATCCGGAGTATTCCGCCACCGGCTCCAGCGGTTTCCCAGGACGCTGTCGTCGCCGCGTCCCAGCAGCTCCAGCAGGTCCCACGCTTCGATGGGTCGAAGCTGGACCGGCGTGGCCGTGGCCAACAACAGACTTCGTGTCCGTTCCGCGATTCGATGCATGAACGCCAGCAGGTTGTTCGGTTGCGGTCTTTCTCGATCCCGGTTGGTTCCGATGTTTTTTCTGCGCGCCCGATGCGCTTCATCCAGGATCACACAATCATAGGAGAGACCGAGCAAATGCTGGGCCGCGTCGGAACCCCGCGTGATCAGTCCCGAGGAGACGATGCCGACCCTCCGCGGGCACGAACGAATGGATTCGGGACCGGCACTCGGATGCTCGATGCCGTGCTCATCGATCCATCGCCCGCCCTCCCAGATCGCGGACGGCATGGCCAGCAGGTCGAGCATTTCGAATTGCCACTGCCGGATCAATGTCTTGGGGCAAATCACGAGGATCGGTTTATCGCCCAGAAGGGCGATCAGAAGGCCGGCCATGGCCAGTTGCAGGGTCTTGCCCAATCCCACCTGATCGGCCAGCACGAAGCGGGCTTTCTGCACGGGTCCCGCGTGATGGTCGAGCACGAGCTTGACGAAGTATTTCTGATGCTCCCATAGCCCCACTTCCCTGCGGTAAACGGGCGATTCGATTACGACGGGCGCCGGGTCGGGGGGAGCGTCCTTTCGAGCCCAGTCGTCCAATGTTTCCATCACCCGGCGTTCGGAGAGACGGGCCGTATCTTGGACCACGAAATCCGCCAGGGGTACGGCGGACGGTGATCCCCACAGCGCGTCGAACTCTTCCTGGACCCAGGCGACGGCCTCCGGGCTCCTGTCCTCCCAGACCAATTCGTAGTTCATGCGCCAGGCGGACTTGGATTCGTTGGTGCTTCCCAGGAAGCAGGTGCGGGAACCGTCCTGCAGCGTGATCACGCCGGCTTTGCCGTGAATCAGTCCAAAAGACGAGTCCGGAAGGACCCGGACCTGGAGTTTGCCGCCGCAAAGCAGGTGGAAAAGCCGCGCAAACCGCCCGCGCAGCTCCTTTTCCCCGGCGCCTTCCAGCAGCTTCTCCGGCTCGAAGGCGCACCAGGAGCGCCGCACCGCCGATTGAGCCGCCCGGGCCGTTTCGATATCGGCCGGATTGAGTTCCGAATTGCAGACCATCCGGATGGCGCCGGTCACCGACTCCAGTTCCTCTCCGGCGATTTCCAGCAGGGACGAGCAGAAATAGCCTGCGATACGGTCGTAACCGCGGGCATGGCGAAGGCGTTCGCCCAAAAAGGACCGGTCCAGCGGCTGCCGGCGCGATGAGAACCGGAGAATGGGACCCGGGGTTGTGTGCGTCATGGCATCCCCACGTGGTCTGTTTCGGACGGCGGTTGCGATGTGTTCGCCGTCCATCCGGAAGCACGCTTCCGGGCAGGCGGATCAAAAGCGATGAGATGCAGGTCGCCCGAATCCTGAGGAACGAGGAGTACCCACGGTACGCCGCAGTGAGCAACGATGAAGGGCGGCGCCGCAGATCGCGCTTTTCGCCTTCCTGCTAGGCTGCATACAGTACTGTACGCGACGGATTGACTTCACGGATCAGTAACGGGTGCTTGAGGGCGGCGGCCATCACCAGATCCACCCGGCGCTCAAAAAGGGTCTCCAGGGCGCTCTTGAACTCGAAATAGTGCTTCAGCCAGGGGCCCAGCCGGCGCCCCGCCTCAAACTCCACCAGGAAATCCAGATCGCTGGTTTCGGGGTCGAAGCGGTGGCCCGCGGCGGCCGATCCGAATACTTCCAATCGCCGTATACCGTAAGCCCGGCAAAGCGCGCGCAGCGCCTCCCGCTTTTCACGGAGCATGGGGATCAGGAGAACCTCATCCCTGCGTCGTTCCGTTGCCGGGGCCGACGCACGCCCCTGTAAAGCCCGATTGTCCGGCCGCGTACTCACACGTAATCGTTTCGGACGGCGCCGGACAACAGGCGGGCGGCTTCGGCATCCCGATCCCAGTGCGTCATGCCGGCAACCCGGTCGAGTTTTCCCAGGAAGTCCAGGATGTGGAGAATGCGTTCCCGAAAGTTCCAATAATCGGGCCATTCCGTTTTCAACCAGTTCAGCCCGGTGGCCGTTTCCTCGCTCCGGGTGATCTGGTGGATCGCAAACAGGATCTGGCGCACCAGGGAACCCGCGAACCCGTCCCCCGAGAGCATCCTCCGCCCGAATTCGCCGGCGGTCTTCAATCGCGCCTGGTTCGCCTTGGAGGAAGCGAGCAGGGTGGCGTACCGGGCGGCGCCGAAGCCGCGGGCCAATTCCTGGAAGACGCCGCTGCGGCGCTCCCCGTGGGTTTCCACTTCCAGTCCTTTGAGATAGAAGCGTTCCATGGGCGAAAGGGTTTTCCACGTGTCCCGGTCAATGCCCCGCGGCGCCAGGTGGTCGCAGGCGATTTTCACCGCGTTGCGGATGATCCGTTCCACGGGGCCGACTTCCCCTTTGGGCCGGGCGCGGTGGATTTCCCGTTCCGGGTCCAACTCCTCCATGGGGCGCTCCGTGAGCACGCGCAAAGCGGCGGCGTAGGCCGCAAGCTGGTAGTCCGCGTCGGCGAAGTTCGGCTCGCCGTCGTCCTCCAGCGCCAGCATCTCGTCGAGCTGCCGGCGGACCTCGCCTTCCACCCGGTGTTGGATTTCGTCCAGAAACACGGGCTCCGATTCCCTGCGCTTGCGGCACACCAGCAGCACGGTGCCCTGCACGTAATTGCCCTCCTTGAGAGCGGAATCCGTTTCCGTGGCGACGCACCAGGCGGCGGTGACCCGCAGGCCCGCGGCCCACAGGATCATGGTCAGGTCGGCCCATACGGCGGCGTCCTGATGGGTGAACATCACCACCTGCAGGCCGTCCTCCGGCATGTGCTCCACGAGCCGCCGGTAGCACGCCACCATGCCGTTGCGGAACTCCACGGGGTCGTCCGCCTTGATGGCCAGCGCCCGCTTGGAATCCGTGTACCACTCGGGAAATAACTTGGGCAGGTGCTTTTCATACCAGGCCAGGAAGAACTCGCTCAGCTCATGGTAATTGATGGCGTCGGCATAGGGGGGGTCGGTGATCCAGAGGTCGCACTGTGCGTTGATTTGGGCGCTGTTTTGAGGTGCAACAATAAAGGACGAGACAACAGGATACGTAGGTATGCGGATGGTCCATGCGGTTGTGGAACTTAAGACAGTCTTGCATGCGAAACTGGAAAGAGTGTTCAGAGCTTGGTTTGCAAAAGCTTGGTTGATAAGCTCTTTACCTATTCCGCTATCCCATTGACTTAGCTTCGCGTTCCAGTTTCCCAATCTCCCGACGCCAAGAAGAGTCGCTGCTCTAGCGCCTTGCGCGAGATCACGCATATCAGAAGATAGGAGAAGCTGCCCGTGGAATAGCAATTGCCTGGGCGTAAACAGGTGATGCCAGTGCGTCCAGCCGCGTTCACGCTGCAAACGGGTCGTTTCAGCGCCCGGTTCGATGCGTCGGCTGGGGATATAGCCTTCGGCCTGCCAGTGGTGGAAGCGTTCCCGCAGCAGTTCCAGCACTCGATCTTCCCGTCCCAGGTCCTCCGTCGTGGGGGCGCGATAGCGCCGGCGGGTCTTTTCGGCCGGCCCGCCTTTCGCCTTGCGCTCCACGTATGTTTCCACCCAGCGGATGCAGTACAGCCGCTCCTGGAACACGTCGCCGGGCCGGGGAACCAGATCGTCGTTTTCCCAAAGTCTCAAGCCGGACTCGTGGTACCGGGCCGCCGGGTCTTTCCCTTTGCTCAAACGGCGCAGGGTGTCGATTTCCGTGGTTCTGTCCGGACCGCAGCAGGGGCAGTGCAGCCGGGAATTCCGGACGGTTCCGGATTCCCCGGCCCGTTTCATCCGTGAGTCGGAAACCCCCTGGTGGATTTCAATATGGAATCCGCGGCCTTCCTCTTCGGGGACCAGTTCGGCCACCGTGCGGGTCTTTTCGCCGATGACCCAGGAAGGGGCTAGAGGCACGCGGCGGCCGCATTCCGGGCAGGTCGCCTCGACGCAGTACAGATACGCATCCGCCCGCCACCCCTGTTCGTTGTGCTCGATGCCCCACTCCGTTACCCGCCGGTCCACGGCATCGTAGATTTCCTGCTGGGCCTCCCGGACCCGGCGGGCCGCCTCCCCGCCACCGCCCGTGAGATTCAACGCCGCCCAGGTGAGCAGCGTGGCCACGGGGGAAAGATCCGACCCGTAGGCGTCGCAGCCTAAACGCGCGGCCTCGAAGGGCACGCCTCCGGCCCCGCAGAACGAGTCCCCCACCCGGGGCCGATGTCCGAACCGCCGCCGTCCCAATTCCTCCACCAGCTCCGGCAGGCCGGCGGCGTCCGTACCCAGATGGGCGTTGATCTCGGCCCAGGCTTCTTCGGACGGTCCCTCCATCTGCTCCGGCCGCCGGCAGTATCGGAGCTTTTCGGAGTAAGGCATGCGCTGGAAGGCAAGACGCTGGAGTTCCCCGCGTTCCGTCCTGGAAAGGCGGCGCAGCGCCGGGGCTTCGGCGGAGCCGTCCTCCGCGAGAAACCGCATCCGAAGGGACGGCGGCATCTCGGACAGCGCCTCCACGAGCCGGGGGCCGGGAATGACCTTGTCCTTGCGGCGCCAAAGTCCTTCTTCGTCCATGGTCATCAACTTCAGGAAGATTTCGCCATCCCGTTTGGCATCGCCCGTGGCGGGCAGCAGCAAACCCAGAAGGACGGCGCGGATGAGCACCAGGGGCTTGCGGCCCCACCATTTCCCCAGTCCCGTCAGGGTCTGGCTGTAGTTGGCCTTGCGTTCCTTGTAGGACTCCGCCGACACCCGCGCCACGGGGAACTGGCGTTCCATGAAGCAGGGGGCGCCGGCCGGGGTGAGCGGTTCCGGCGCGTGGTCCCGGGGTATCGTTTTCGCAGTCCGCAATTGGGTATCCCCCATGGGGTTTCTATTCGGACGGTTCGTCGTCCAGACGCGTCTCGAACATCCGAATCTGACCGCTGTGTTCGGCGGCGGCCCGAAAGAACTCCGGAACCACCGCTCGGTCCCCGGCGGCGGGTCCCACGGGATTTTCCGTCAAGGCAAACCGCACCGCCTTCCGCCATCCCCTGCCGCGATCCCGCAAGCCGTGGCCCGTTGCCGCCGCCGTTTGCGTGTACAGCCACCACCGCTCCTCGGGCACCAGCCCTCGCCAGTTGGCCAGCGCATGGGGGATCAACCCCGGGTCCGCCTCCTCGATGGCCCAGGCCAGAAGCACAAGTTCCTTGCCCAGTTCCCGCCGGAGCAGGTTCCGGCCCGCTTTCCAGGATCCCGGGCGGCGCCCCGCCTTCTTCAGGCGCACGTTGAACGCGGCGCGGACCTCGTCCGCCACGGCGTCCCACTTGGGCCGGGCCAGGACGACGCGAATCTGACCGTCCTCGTTGGCCCCCAAGGTCACGGGACTCGATCCCGTTTTTTCGCTCCACGTGAAATGTTCGCTGATCTGGATTTCCTGCTTCACTCCCCGGGGAATGGAAACCACAAAATGGTGGCGGCTTTCCGCCGGGTCGAAACCGAAGGACCGGGTCACCTGCGACAAAAGGATTTCCGCATGGCTCGCCATAGGGCTACTGTTTCACCTCGTCGGGCTTGAGCGAGGTCTTTACGTCTTCGATCCAGTGCAGCAGATCCCGGCCGGAGGTGAACCAAAGGGATTTCGCTTCAAACTTTACCTGCCCTTCCGTCTGGAGTTTCCGGAGGGTTTCGAGACATTCCTCGACACACGCCGGTTCCACCGCCTTGTCCTGGGACATGGTCAACTCGACCCATTCCCGCACCCCGGAATCCCCGCCGATGGTCACGGTTACGCCGGCGGCGCGGGCCTGACATTTCTCCAGCCGCTCCAGCAGATCGTAGGTCTCCTTGGTGCTTTGGGTATGGTGTTTCCGCCGCCAGATGGCCGGCAGATTCGGATCCACCCGGATGTCTTCGTCGCGATCCCAACCGATGGGGATGCGTTCCACCTGGGACCGGATGCCGTTACGTTCCGCATAGGCAAGCACCAGGGAGGAACTCCTGGGAATCTCGAAGGTCCCTTCGTAGGTCGCACCGGCCACCTGAGGGTCGGAACCGTCCGTGGTGTATCGAATGACAGCGGCCGGAGCCGCTCGCAGTTCCAGATGTTTACCGCCGCCGCTCTGGAAGATCCGGTGTTGCAGCGTGATCCGATTGCGCCACGTGGAGGTCTCGCCGGTTTCATGCACCCCCTTGGAATCCACGGCGAGGAACGAAACCTCCAGTTCCGCCGTTTCCAGCGTGGGTCCGTCCAGTTTGGCGGATGCGGTGGTCGCCGCGCCCCCGATGTCCCAGTATACGGTATCCCCATGCACGGGCGTGAGGCGGAGAATCACGACGCCCGTCTCGTCGTCGCGGGTTTGTTCCTGCACGGTGACGCTCGTCTTGGGCTGCGGGAAGGGCCCTTTATCCACGAAACCGCCCTGCTCGCGCCACACATCCCGAAAGACGCATTCATCCTTCAATTCATCGAGGGCTTTGGGATGATGCCATTGCCATTTGGGGATCATGGCCGACCGCCGCTTGATTTCATTCCAGGGCATGGACTGTTGGGTAAACAGGCGTTGCTCGCACTTCTTGCGGAAGGTGTCCCCCGAAACATCCTGGGTGAACTTCATCTTTTCTTTGAGTGCGTCGATGATCTGCTGCTCGCCGCTGTACCGGTTGCCCTCGAATTTCATCAGGAAGTCCGTGCTTACGAGACCGGACTCCGTGGGGTACCAGAGGGTGGTGAAGGTCTCGCGGACGGCGGAGTGAAAGTTCTGCCGGCTTCTGTCGTTCAGATCGTTGGCCTGGATCATCTGCGGGTCATGATCGGGCGCCTGCTCCGTCTTCAACTCCTCCAGAATATGCTCGACGGCTTTCAGGCGTTTGCCCACGTCGATCAGCACATCGTACGTGTTCTTGGCGCCCGTGAGAAAGGCCACGCGGTTCTTCCAGGTCGTGTCCTCGTAGAATTTCCGCAGCTCGGGCTTGAGACTGGAACCGGGGTGGGGTTCCGTGACCACCAGGGTCACCGTATCCTGTTCGAGTTCGACTTCATCGATGGGAGGCAGAATCCGCACCTTCTGGTAGCACCATGCAAAAGAGGGATTGAACAGGGTTTCGAGCCTCTGGCGCAACGCCTTCAGGGCCTGCTCCGGGGCGTAGGTCCTGACGAGTCCTTCCAGCTTGGCGATGAGGTTCTGGATGTTCTTGAAGTACAGCTTGCCGTCCCGTGTACTGTGCAGGTACCACGCCGCCGTGGAAAGCCGCTCCAGGACGTCGGATTTCAGCCGGGACAGGTCGCGGCCGGGTTCGCACAGGTACGCCGTCAACTCGGGAATGGACAGGCCCAGGACGGCGTTCGGCACATTGGCCAGCGACGACATGAGGAGTAATTTGCAGGCGTCCGTAGCGTCCCGGGTACCCAAGTTGGTATCCATGATTTCGGCCACGGCGCTGCCGTCGGCGGCGATATCGTGGGCCACCGCGTTGTCCAGTGTATTGTTGATCTGTCCGATCTCGGCGCGCGTTTCCTGATCGTTGAAATCCAGATCGTGGGCGGAAATCAGGAGGCTGGACTTCGCTTCACCGCCTTTCCACATCCGGGCGGTTACGATGCGCATGAGCCGGATCAATCCACGCGTCTGCTGAAACCCGGCATTTTCGCGGAAACGGGCGTAAAGGTCCCGGATGCCGGGATGGAAGGGATAGGAAGAGAGAATCCGGTGGGCGAACTCCTCGGGGGATTCACTGGTGATGGCCATCTGCTTGGCCGCGCGCACGGCCTTGGCGTAGGCCTGGGCCACTTCCTGGATGTCGCTTTCCCCCGGCAGGGTCTCGAAGATGCGCGTGCGGAGAATATGATACAACTCGTCGGAATTGAGACGCACGGGTTCCAGTTCCATGGCCGCGCGGTTGGTCTCGGCCTCCAGGTCCTTAAGAGCGGCGGAAATGTACCCGCTGCCCTTCTGATACACGGCCGCCAGGTCCGTGATGACCAGACATACGCGGGAACAGGCCGGACGGCCGACGGCCACCAGCAAATTGGACAACGCCGTTACGGTAACCTGCGCGAGATCCGAACTGCCGATGGCCTTGGATCGGGCGTTCTCGAAATAGGGCGGCAATTCGTCCAGGAGGACGAGCACCGTCTCTCCCCGGAACAGGTTCTCCCATGCCGTCTTGCCCGGAGCCTGCAGGGGGGAGTAGGAATCCTTGAAGTGATCCTTCCTGCCCAGTTGTTCGGCCAGAGCGCCCCATATGCCCAAGGGTGCGTCGGACTCGCGTCCGGTGAAGGCGACGACCCGTACGACGCCCAGGGAGGGATCCGGCGTATAGAAACGGCCCAGGACCTTTGCGCGGAACTCGGGATAGCGGGCCAGCAGACCCAGGGCCAGGAGATTGTGCGTTTTACCTCCGCCCATGGCCTGTTTGAGCTTGAACACCCCCTGGTCCGTTTTGCCTTCGAGCCGGCGCATGCCGTGCTCGAGCAGCATCTTCATGCCTTCGGTGATATAGTTTTCCGCGAAGAACTCAGTCGGATCAATGCGATCTTCCCCGAGATCGGTGAGGTCCAGAACCGTGTCGCGTTTTTGCGGATCGAAAACCTTCTCCCGGGGTTTGCACAGTTCGTGCAAGGATTTCATCGCGGACTCCTTATCAGGCCGTTGAAAAACGCGATCTGCGGCGTTGGGCTTCATCCTTCGTCCTTGCGGCGTACTCTATGTACGCCTCATTCCTCAGGATTCGCCCGCCTTGCATATCATCGTTTTTCAACGGCCTGCCCGCAATACGGTTTATCAACGGCTGTTATACGGGTGATGCGGCCGGCAAGGGAACGAAACGGAATTTCTACGGTGCGATGATTCGGTTGTTCACTGATTCATTTCATCAAAATTTTCATGCCTTCAACAAAAGGAACAATGGATACATCCTCGTCGTCTTGTTGATAGTCGAACAACTCAGGCACATGGTCTTTGATGGCGGCTATAAAATAATCTGTAATCTTATGTCCTAATATGGAGTCTTGTTTAAAACATATCTTAATTTCACCTTTAGTCCCATCTTCATGTTTGAATCTCTTTATAATAGGTGGGTCAGGCGTAGAATATATTTTCTTGTTCATATACACAGCCTCACGTGGTCCATAGTATATCTGAATAATAAGTGCCCCATCTGGAATATCTTTCCAATCTTCATAATATGAACTAGATGTAGACAGTTGCATGGCCTATTGTGCTTCTCTATGTGCTGTCAATGCTTCCTTACTCGTATGCGATCTATATATAGCAAAATAAATGTCCCTGTCCTTGAAATACTCCAAGTCTTGCTTTGCGGCATCATATAGAGAGCTTATGGTGCTCAAACGGGGTCTGAATTTTCTTCTATCTCTCCAGTCCTTAGCGGCCTTTGAAAGAATATCTTCAGTTATGTTGATTGATTCATTCCATAACAAAGCAAACCATTCAGAAACATTGTTAATAAGCTTAGTACTGATAGTTAGAGCACCTGCTTCGATCCATCCATCCATTTCAGAATTATCAAGTGCTAATCCATTGGTTGATATGTTGGCAGACCCGATTATTACCGATGTCTTTGACAATAAAACTTTAGCATGTAACCTTTTGTTTGTTTTTATTTGTATGCTTGTATGCTTTTTAAGTTTTTTGATAATGTCTGGATTACAAGCTCCACTTTCCAGATTGCATATGATTCTTATTTTTTTGCCTGAACTGTTTGTGAACAGAGAAGTTGCTTGACTGCCCCAAAATGCTACAGCTAAGTCTATGTTTTCGTTGTTTTCAATAAACCTCTTCACCTCTTCATAATAATTGTGCTTCGTTAACAGCAGCATAGGGGTTCCTCCTGACGGCTTATATTGGGGTGGCTGGAAATATTCGCGAGTGCTTCTTCAGGACAGCAGTCAGGAGGCCACTGTACCCGATACGGTGGAAATGATAGTCCTTTGTCCCCACGGAGCATCGACACAGTCATGTGTGGTATAGTGAGGCGGCCTTCTCTGTTACGTCGAGTTGCATCAGGGTACGCACCCCGGTTTTGTGAATGCGGATCTGAACAGAACCCAGGATAGCAGATCCTGCGCCGCATGCCCATGGAAAAACGATTTCGATGTTTGCCGGTTTGAACCATTCGTATCCGCACGTGTGCCTGTGGCGTGATAAACGCTTACCGAAGCGTGCTGCTTACATGCCGCATCATGCGGGAACGACAGAGGAACCCGTCGGTACATGGTTTTCTTCTCGTGACACGGCTCCCGCCGTGTCACGCAGCATAGCGCGGCGCTCTGCGCCGTCCGCATATCTTCGGGAGCCTCGGGTTCGCACTCCCTTGGGTAGGGCGCGGAGCGCCCTGTGGAGCGACGTTACACCGCAGGAGCGGTGTAACGAGGGGGAAAAAGCCGCCTCCTAAGAAGGATCCTGTGAGTCGCCAGTGGGTAACGGTGGAAGATCCTTCATGGTGATTTGGGGCAACGGAGAACATTCGGCGTCCGGCGGGCATTCTCCGGCCCGTTTAATAAGCCGCCTTATGACCTCCTTTATCCAACGTTCTTCTGCAGGGAGCAGCGGCTTCGAAACGCCGTGAGCCTTTCTGGCTTTCAGCGGTCCCCCCCTTTCGCTGGACAGTCGGCCCAGCGTTCTCAGAATGTTCACGCTAATGGCGTATCTCTGCGCTGCTTGTTCGCGGGAACCGGCGGATGCTTCCAGCACGGTAAGACAGAAATACGCGATGGCGGTGAGGCTCTCTCTACCTTCTGTGTAGGCCTTGTAGCGTACGTACATGCATTCCGCGTCCGGGGATGCAACGAATCCCCTGGGCCTTTCCGGAAATGCGTGGTGTGAGATAAGATGGCGATGAATATCGAAGCCACCATGGCCGCTCATACAGATTTTCCCGATTACGACTCTCTCGGAATTTGGCGGGGGGGAGCGGTCGAAGATGTCAGAACGGTCAAAGACAAGATCCAGATGACCAGGCCCGTTCTGTATTCCGGCAAGGATCTTCCAAGCCTCAATGTAGGGATCCACAACTTGTCTTCTTGCTTCGTCAACCGTAGCGAAATGGGTGCTCATTTTGAAAACAGCGCTCCTGCCCTCCACCCGCATGGTGAAATGCGGAGTAGTCTCCTGGACGGCCTCCGCCCTGTCATAATCCACGTCCTTTCCATAAATGACGCGGTAGTATAACTTATCCACGTGCGGATCATTCATGGGACTCCTTTCAGCAGGATGAAATGCGTCTTGGGGCGGTGAATCAAACAGTACGTGTTCTTATAATAGATTACTTGACCCTTATGGGCAAACCGTGTTTTGTCGGCTCGTCAAGAACATTGAACCTGAAACATCCTCGATCGCGGACCGGACCCGGAATCCTACACGTGAATGCTTAACCGCCGCTGAATGCTTCGGAATCACAAAAAAAGGAACTCCCTGAAGTGTCGTGCCGGGTGCAACATCACTGAAGAGATTTTTCCTCTCGTGACACGGCTCCCGCCGTGTCACGCAGCATAGCGCGGCGCTCTGCGCCGTCCGCATATCTTCGGGAGCCTCGGGTTCGCACTCCCTCGGATAGGGCGCGGAGCGCCTTGTGGAGCGACGTTACACCGCAGGAGCGGTGTAACGAGGGAACGGTCTTCCACCGTGGCGCGCCGTTTCCCGGCGGGCAGATAACGGTTGAGTTCCTCGTACACACGCGCCGGAATATCCATTCCGGCATGCCTTTCGAACGGTTCGGATCGTTGTTTCGGGATCCCGTGGGCGTGAGTCGGGACTCCCTATGCCCTTTTTCCGTTTCCAGGGGTTTGGCTCTCACGGGGAGTGGGCGCGTATTCCGGCAATTCCGCCGGGTGATCCATGACACCGTGGCCTCGCCGCGCCTATTGACCGCAAACACCTGGGACTGTATACGTATAACTAGATACCATAGTTGCACTGTTTCTTCCTGTGTCAAGGAATACCCCGATACCGTGGAGGGAAGCATGGAATCGAATCTATCGGATGAATACAGGCCCTCCGAAGATGAGCCGTATATGAATCCGCGTCAGCTCGAGTACTTCCGCAAGAAGCTGGTGGCGTGGCGCGACGAACTCGTCGCCGAGTCTCAGGAAACCCTGGAACACCTCCGGGAAGAGCCGTTGCGGGAGGCCGATTTGGTGGATCTTGCCTCCCTGGAAACGGATCACGGCTTCGAGCTTCGGACGCGGGATCGGTACCGGAAGCTGATCTATAAGATAGACTCGGCGCTTGGCCGAATCGAGGAAGGTTCCTACGGGTATTGCGAGGAAACGGGAAAGCCCATCGGCCTGAAGCGCCTGGAGGCAAGGCCCGTCGCCACCCTGTGCGTAGAGGCGCAGGAAAGGAGGGAGCGGAAGGAACGAATGACCCGCTGATGCCGGGACCCCTTTCTCCGGCTCGAACCAGGTTCGGGCGGAAAGTGCGCCCTAGGAAAGCATACCAGCCCGTTGATAAACAATATTGTGAGCAGGCTGATGAAGAACGATGAGATGCAAGGCGCGCAAATCCTGAGCAATGAGACGTACATATAGTACGCCGCAGTGACGGAGGATGAAGCGCAACACAGCAGATCGCGTTTCTCAACGGCCTGATACGGGGACCGGTTGCCCGCGCCCGTTCCACAGCCCGCAGTCGAAGCGGGCGCCGCATGGAATCCATACCGGCTCGGCGGCCGGTTTTGCGCGGATGTTCGCCGGCGCCCGTGAGGCTTGACATTTCCTGAGTCCCCTGATAAAAATCACGCGAGCAGGTATTGGACCATAAGAGGGAATCCCGTGAAAGTCGGGAGCGGACCGGCCGCTGTGACCGGAGAGACGCCTTGCGGAAGGCCACTGTCCCCCGGGACGGGAAGGCGTGAGGCGTCGATGACCCGGAAGCCAGAAGACCTGCCTGCCTGAAGAAAACCTATGCACCGGAAGTTTGCAGCTCATATCGGGGAACATTCCCGGGGAGGTCCTTTTGCCGCACGGAGGCTGAAGGGCTTTTTTTATGTCCGGTCCGCACCCCGTCCCACAGGCCGTCGAACAGGGCGATCCGGGGCGCCGTCTTCCGTCCCGTCCGCCGGTGCGCCCCGCCTGTCTGCGAGCGGCCTCGGACAGGCGTCTTTGCGGCGTACGGTATCCCCGCCTCATCGCTCGGGATTTGCGCGCCTTGCATCCATCGTGCGCCTCCGGACGGAGGGAGCCGGACCCGCTTCCCGCCGGCGTACGCCAACGGTAGAGAGGCAGAGTATCTATGTCACGTGATAGGCGACACCGGCGGCGAAGGGTCGGTCTCCGCCAGGGAGCCATGCTGGCGCTGGCGGGGTTGTTCCTGGTATGGGGAGTCGGGTGGGGGGCGGAGGACGAAGAGGGAGCCTACACCCTGGGAACCGTGTACGTAGTGGAACACCGGGATGAACAGGAGGCTCTCAAGGAGAGTTCACCCCATCACATAAGCGTGATTCCCGAGCATCGATTGACCGGCACGGCCACTTCCGTGGCCGAACTCCTGAGTGAGGAAGTGGGGGTTCGTGTAAACCAGGCCGGAGGCATGGGGTCCTTTTCCATGGCTTCCATCCGGGGAAGCAGCGGAGAACAGGTCACCGTGCTCCTGGACGGCATTCCCTTGAATCAGGCTTTGGGCGGAGGAGTCAATCTGGGGACTCTGCCCACTTCCATATTGGACAGCATTGAAGTGTACCGGGGCTCTTCCCCCATCCACCTGGGAGTAACGGGCATCGGGGGCGTGATCAACATCAAGACCCGGCGGGCCAGGAACAAGCGGGCTTTCCTCGGCCAGACTCAGTACGGGTCTTTCGGATCCTTTGCGGGCAGTCTGTTTTACGCCGACAAGCCGGGCGCCTTTGATTTCAGCCTGGGATACGAGCACAGGCGCTCGGACAATGACTTCGAATACCTGAATCACCGGGGCACGCTGTACAATCCTCATGACGACCGGGTGGAGAAACGCCGGAACAATGCGTTTCGTTCGGAGGACGTGTCCCTGCGCGGCGGATATGATCTGGAGCGGATTCGACTGGATTTGGTCCATAACTTCAAGACATCCCACAAAGGTCTTCCCGGTCCGGTGGGTTCCCCTACGCAGCAAGCGGCGTTTGATTCCACGGAGAATCTTACCTCGGTCAAGGCTGAGATCCAGGCCACGGAAGAACTCTACGTAACCGTAAAAGGGTTTTACGCCCGAAAGAAGGACGAGCTGGACGACCGCTTGGGGGAAGTGGGGGGAGGTCGCCAAGATACCCAGGACGTTACCTCGAGCACCGGAGGGGATGTGCTTCTGGAATACCCGTTGGGCCGGATCCATAACCTGTCCGTGCTCGGCAGAGCCGTCCGCGAGTCCTTTGAACCCGAGGATGCCTTGAGCCGGATCACGGTGCCCGAGAGCCGGCGGTTGACCGTGAGCGGCGCCGTCGAAGACCGGATGAGCTTCTGGGACGACAAAGTCATGGTGGCGCCCGCGGTGCGTTTCGACCACGTGGAAAACGATCTGCGAGGCGTGAGCATCGGCAAGATCATCACGGGGAAGGTGGGGGAGAAGACGTACGATGTCTGGTCCCCCCAAATCAGCGTGAAGTATGCTCCCTGGCCGTTTGTCTCGTTGCGGACCAACCTGGGTCAATACCACCGATTCCCCAGCTTTCTGGAGCTGTTCGGAAACAACGGCACCTTCCTGGGGAATGTGAATCTGGAGCCCGAAAAGGGCGCGAACATGGACGTGGGTATAGCGTTTCACCATCGCCGGCCGACCGGATTCATGCGATATGGCTCCGTGGAGTTGGTGTATTTCAAGAGCCGCGTCAAGAACATCGTGTCCATCGAGCAGGCTACGGGGGATCTGGCCACGGCCACGCAACAGGACGAAGCGGACATATCCGGCGTGGAGGCTTCTTTTCGGTTGGGAGTCTGGGACCGGTTGCACCTGTCGGGGAATGTAACGTACCAGGAGGCGATCAACCGGAGTCCGGTGAAAGCCAAGAAGAACAAGCAACTTCCCCAACGGCCCCTGTGGGAGGTCGATCTTTGGGCCCGGGTTACGCTCTGGAAACTGGAACCGTTCTATAATTACACGTTTATCGACAAAAACTATTTGAACGCAACGAACCTGGGAAAAGTTGATGCGCGTCACCTGCACAGCGCGGGCGTCACTTTCCGGCCGCTGGATTGGGTATCGGCCACCGTGGAGGTAAAGAATATTACGGACAAGACCTATGAGGATTTCTTCGGCTTCCCCCTACCCGGACGATCCTATCACGGCACCCTAAAAGTGGCTTTCTGACCCGTCTCCGAAAATCGGGACCCGGGTTGCAGCAGATCGCGTTTTTCACCAGCCCGCCCGCAATCCGGCGTTTCACCGGGTTCCCGGGGTGTCTGAGTTCGTGTTTCCGCCTTCGAGCTTTTCGATTTTTTTTTCACACGAAATAGGCTAATGTGAAAACGATCGTTTGTTTCCGGAAACATCGGGAAGGAGATGCCGGGGTCCGGGTACACGCTTTACGCTTCGGCCGCTTTTCCGGGGGGCCTATGCCGGGGAGCGGGTAGTCGGGAACACGCCCGTGGAAATGCGCGGGTGAAGAGTCTGGAATAGAAACCGGTGCGCACGGCTCCGGACGCGGGTCTTCAAGAACCGAAAGCCCGGTGTCGGAGATGAGGATGCAGGAATTATTGAAGGAACAGGGTGAGAGGTGCGATGCATTCGGCGGAAGAAATTCAGGCGCCCCAAGCTCCGGTGAGCTTCAAGCGCGGATACGTGCAATTATATATGGGCGAAGGGTTTGGGAAATCCATGGCCGCCTTCGGTTTGGCGGTGCGGATGTCCACCTACAACCAGAGGATTTATATAGCCCGGTTCTGGCTGGCGGAAATCGTGAGGAGCGATAGGATCCATGACCTTGTGCCGAATATCGAGATGGAGTTTTTCGGAGATTCGGAGGAGGGGGCCTTGCCCGTTCGGGGGGTTCGAAAGCATCGAGCGCGTGCGGGCATGAAACGCCTGGAGCAGGCGCTGGTTTCCGGTTCGTATGGGCTGGTGGTGGGTGACGCCTTGTTGGACGCCCTGGAAGCGGAGTGGGTGTCCGAAGAAGCGGTGAAGAACCTGATTCGGGTGCGCCGTAAGTCGGTGGAATTTGTGATTACCGGCACAAACGCTCCCGATTGGCTTATCGATAAAGCCGATCTGGTCTCCGAACGAGTGACCATCCACCCCAAAGACTTTCAGGAGAGGACCCAGTATATCCGTTGAACCCGGGGCCGGTCCCATGCCGGCCACGGTCTTGAAAGTCTTCTGAAACCCCGGTTTTCATTTCTGGGAATGACGGGAAATCCCATGCGGCCGGAATAATCCGCGGGCAACCGCTTCCGAATGAGGGGATCATGCCGTTCCATTTCGAGGCACGAACACAGCGGGCTACATTCGAGAGTCCTTTCAAGGAATTCGAAACAGTCACCCTCGAGGGGGAAATCCGCACAGACCCGCTTACCGGTCATGTGACCCGTATCGCGCCCTTTCGGTTGAAGCCTTTCCAGCGGAGGGATGTGTCTGAACTTGTCGCTCGGTCCGCCCGGAAATGCCCCTTCTGTCCTGACCGGGTACTGGAGAAATCCAGCCGCTTTACGCCCGATTTCGGGGTGCCGGGCGGCAGGATTCGGGACGGCGCCGCAGTCCTGTTTCCCAACGCGTTTCCTTATGCGGACTACAGCGCGGTGGCTGTTCTGGGTCCAGAGCACTTTGTGGAACCCGAAGCCTTCACTCCGGACATGTTCCTGGGGGCGTTTCGGGTTTCCAGGGAGTACTTTCTAAGGGTTCTGGACAAGTCGCCGCAAGCCGTTCACGCTTCCATCAACATGAACTATATGCCTCTTGCGGGCGCCGGACTGATTCATCCCCACGTACAGGTCCTGGCGGCGGAAACCCCGACGCGTTTTCAGCACAGACTTCTGGAAGCGTCCGCGATGTTCAACCCGGACGATCCGTGCGCCGTATTTCGGGAAAGAGTGCGACAGGAACGGGACATCGGGGTCCGATACGTGGGACGGACCGGGGAGGCGCACTGGATGACGGCCTTTGCTCCCGTCGGGATGTACGACGTCTGGGGAGTGCTTCCCCAGGGGCCGCCGTTCCATTCCATGACGGGTGAATCCTGGTTCGACTTTGCGGATGGCATATGTCGTGTGCTCAAGTTCCTGGGTCGAAAGAACGTTCAGAGTTTCAACCTGGCTCTTTACACGAGGAATTCAAGGGAGGGGACACCCACTTTCCATCTGGTGCGACTGGTTCCCCGGGTGAACCTGCCCGAGTTCGAAGTCTCCGACATCAACTACTTCGAGCGGCTCCACGACGAGTCCCTGACCTTCGTACCGCCCGAGGAGGCGGCCGGGGAGCTGCGGGATTTTTTCCCATGATCCGCGTTCTTGGATTCCACCCGAGGGGGAACCCGGGTGCATGGAATCGGTGGATCTCTCCCGGAAAGACGAAGCCCAACGCCGCGGATCGCGTGTTTCAACGTTCTGCCAAGGGCGCCGCGAAATGAACGGAACCCCCGGTTCGACATACGATTACGACATCATCGTGGTCGGCGCGGGTCATGCGGGATGCGAAGCCGCCTTGGCCGCGGCGCGGATGGGGTGCCGGACGCTCCTGATGACCATCAATGTGGACCATATAGCGGCCATGAGCTGCAATCCGGCGGTGGGAGGATTGGCCAAAGGGCATTTGGTGAAAGAGATCGACGCCCTGGGCGGAGAAATGGGCAAGGTCATCGATCGGGCGGGCATTCAGTTTCGCCGCTTGAACACGAAAAAGGGTCCGGCGGTGCAGTCTTCACGGGCTCAGGCGGACATGGATCTGTACAAGCGGATCATGAGAACGGTTCTGGAGAGGCAGCACAACCTGCATGTCAAACAGAGCACGGTCAATGGAGTGCGGGTGAACGGCGGCAGGGTGGAAGGGGTCGAAAACCACCTGGGCCAGAAGTTTACGGCTCCAAACGTGATACTGACCACCGGGACCTTTCTGGGCGGCCTGCTTCATGTGGGACTCAGGCGGTTTCCGGGAGGCCGCATGGGAGATCCTCCCAGCATGGACTTGTCCGCATGCCTGGCGGAACTGGGTTTTCGCATGGGAAGGCTCAAGACCGGGACCACACCACGGTTGAACGGGAGGACCATCGATTTTCAAGGTCTGGAACCCCAGTACGGGGACGCAATCCCAAGACCCTTCTCATTTTCCACCGAGTCCATCGATCGGGACCAGGTTCCTTGCCATATCACGTACACCAACGAAACCACACACCGGATCATCCTGGGTTCGTTGGACCAGTCTCCGCTGTATGCAGGCGTCATCAAAGGGGTCGGGGCCCGGTACTGCCCTTCCATCGAAGACAAAGTGGTGCGTTTTCAGGAAAGAGCCCGGCACCAAATCTTCCTGGAGCCTGAAGGTCTGGAGACGGAGGAAGTCTATCCCAACGGCATCCCCACTTCCTTGCCTATTGACACTCAGATTCGGTTGGTCCGATCCATTGAGGGACTTGAAAAGGCGGAAATCGTGCGTCCGGGTTATGGCATCGAGTATGACTTCGTGGACCCCACCCATCTCCATCACACCTTGGAAACCAAGGAAATCAAAGGGCTTTTCCTGGCCGGCCAAATCAACGGCACCTCGGGATACGAGGAAGCTGCGGCCCAGGGACTGGCGGCGGGAATCAATGCCGCCCTTGGGGTTCGGGGGGAAGAGTCTCTGGTCCTGTCGCGTTCGGACGCTTACATCGGCGTCCTGGTGGATGATCTGGTTACCCGGGGGACCCGTGAGCCGTACCGCATGTTTACCAGCCGGGCCGAATACCGGTTGCTGTTGCGAGAGGACAATGCGGACCTTCGTCTCAGGGATCGGGGTCGCCGTGTCGGGCTGGTGGGGGATACGGAGTACGCCCTGTTTCTGGAGAAACGAAACCGGATCCGCGATCTCCTGGAACGATTGGACCGGCAACGGCTTATGCCTTCTCCCTCGGTGAACGATCGGCTGAAATCCCTGAACACGGCTCCCATCCAGAATCCGGCTACACTGAAAGAACTCGTGCGACGCCCGGAAATCTCGGTGGCGAATTTGGTCGTGTTTGATGAAACCTTGGACCGTGTGCCCGATGCCGTGCGGGAACAGGTGGAAATTCAGATCAAGTATGAAGGGTATATTCAGCGCCAGGAGGATCAGGTGGCGCGATTCAGGAAATCGGAAGAAGAATCCATTCCCGAGACCATGGATTTTGGAGTGATCCCCGGACTCTCCAATGAGGTCCGGGAAAAGCTGACGCACGTCCGGCCGCGTTCCATGGGACAGGCATCCCGTATTTCGGGTATGACGCCGGCGGCTCTAAGCGTACTTCAGGTTTGGGTGAAACGACAGGCCGCAGGATTGCCGGGGAAGGGAGAGGAGGCCGGCGAACCGATCCCGCATTGACGGCCCGTTGAAAACCGCGTCGCCGTATAGCAGCCCGTTGATAAACAGCATTTGGGGCAGGCTGTTCAAAAACAATGAGATGCAAGGCGCGCGAATCCTGAGGAATGAGGCGTACCTGCAGTACGCCGTAATGACGAAGGATGAAGCGCAATGCAGCAGATCGCGTTTTTCAACGGCCTGAAGGGACATGTACGGTCTTCCGGAATCCGCGCCTCCTACATCGCATCGATGCCGCCCCGTCAGGGGGTCACGTGTTTCTCTCCGAACACCTCCGCGGTAAACACATGAATTTCCACATCGCCTTTCCATGCGTCTGGAGACAACCCGGCCTTCATACAGGTGTGCCCCAGGAACGTATCCCGGTCCCAGCCCTGGTCCACGGCCACCTGGGGCAGTAGAACCCCGCGGTTATATCCCTTGATGATGTATATTCCATGAGTCCCCACGTCGATTTCGGAAGGGTCCTGTATGCGCCGGAGGGGGGAAAGGACGGAGATCTCCACGTCGAGATGCTGCAGTTCGTCTTTTCTTACCGGTGGAAATCGAGGATCCTCGAAGGCCGAAGCCTGGGCCATTTCCTGGACGGTCTGGTAGAGCGGTTTAGGACTTTCGAAGATCCCTATACATCCTCTGAGTGCGTCTTTCTTGTGCAGAGTGACAAACGCTCCAACGCATTCCAGAAGTTCTTTTCGGGCGGGAGGGGGAGAGGATTCTCGAGGCAGGCCGAGCCGGCGTTCGATGGCGCCGCGGGCCCGGGCCAGGAGTTCTTGGCGGGACGAGGCATCTAGACGATCGGGCATACTTTTCAGAAGCTCCTGAAACGGTTCATCCGAACTCATTACGATTGGTCACTATAGGGATTCATGCGGACGCTGTCAAAAGGTAATTGGAGCGCCTCCGGTTCGGAAAAGCGGCGACCGGAATCCGTCCGGACGTTTCCGGGGGCCCGGAAATCCAATGTGGAAAACCTTGTCGGTCTGCATTGACTTCCGCATCATTTTGACTTATGTATGACGTAACGTTGGATGCGAGGTTATGGGCGAACGTGACCAAAAAAGTGAGATACGCCTTTCACACGGGGGTTCCTCCTACCGGAAAGGGAAAAGCCCTTCTGGAGATGGAGGAATGGACCCTGTTCAGCCTCAGCCAGAAGGGCCGCCCGGCGCCCTTTGGTGGTGCTTTCCATCGGGCTCATAGAGCGGATTTTCCAACCAGATATTCATACCTTTCTAGTATCGGCCCGGTTTCATCTGTTTCCGCAAGGGCCGCTCGCTTTTCTTCTCATGCAGTAGGTTTACATGGATGGCCGCACGGACTGTTTCCGTGTGAGTCGTCGTATCGAGGACGCGGAGGCCCCCGTCTCGTCTCTCCAGGTTTTCCGGGCCGGGATGGTCGCCCGGCGGCATGGGGCGGGCCGGAGAGAGGGTTTCCGCGACGCATGGGCCGTCCAAGCCAGGTCTACTGCAAGTCGGGAGGAGCGGCGGCGCTATGCATGTGCGGGATTTGACTCGTGAAATCGGGGGGTATGGGTGCGGTCTGCGTTCCTTGTCGGGGCGCTTTGAGGATGGGGTTGCGGGTGGAGATTTCCGGTTGACAAGATGGACTGGAAATGATATCCGCCTTTTTTCCATACTTTTGATGCAGAGCGCGGCACCGTTCATGTGCCGTTTCCTTTTTGGCGCGAAAAGCCGGCTGCCGGTCACGCCTGCATCAGAAAATCGATGGAAGGAGGGTCGGCAGGTTGAAGGCACTGGGAAAACATTTGATTCTGGAACTGTATGGATGCGCCTCGGAAACATTGAACCATAAAGAAATTATCGAATCCGTCATGGTTGATGCGGCGGTTAAAGCGGGCGCGGAAGTCATTCACCCCTACTTTCACCAGTTCTCTCCGCACGGGATCAGCGGCATGGTGATCATAGCCGAGTCCCACCTGTCGATACACACATGGCCCGAATACGGATATGCAGCGGTGGACGTGTTCGTGTGTGGAGACAATGTGGATCTGGATGTTGCGTATGATATCATCCGAAAGGCATTTAGAGCGGAAAGCGTCCAGATCATTGAATTCAAACGAGGAGCCCTGGATATTCCCGGAGAGGAGTTGCGGTACAGGTGACACCGCAGCCCTCGACCGGCCGGGATGTGCGGCTGGTGTCTTAAGCGATTGGACGATTTGAGCTATGGAGGAGCGTCCATTGAAGAAGTGGCGTGAGCTGTTTGAGAAGGAACAAGCTTGGGGACTTCTTTCGAGTATAGATATCGATGGATGTCCACTGGAGCGCATTGCCGACGAAGAGGTCGTTCGCGCGTTTGCCAAGCAGATTTGCGAAGTGATCGATATGAAGGCGTTTGGTGATACCCTGGTGGTCCATTTTGGTTCTGGTGAAGTGGAAGGGTTTTCTCTGGTACAACTGATCGAAACATCGCTTATCAGTGGTCACTTTGCAAACGAAAGCGGCAGGGCGTTTATCGATATCTTCAGCTGCAAATTCTACGAACCCGAGGAGGCAGCCCGTTTCTGCCTGGAATACTTTCAGGGGCGAGACTATCGTCTGAACGTCCAGCTTCGAAAATAGGAATTCTTTCATGGAGCTGATTAAAGAGCAGTTGGACCGGTTCGGGACGAAAATGGACCTGTGGTTTGAAGAAAAGCAGGAGATTGGTTTCGGAACTTCCCTTCGCGTGCGGATCGAGGAAACCCTCTGCAGCGTGCGTTCCGAGTACCAGCGTATCGCCGTGCTTCAGACCGCTCGACTCGGCCGTATGCTGGTGATCGATGGGATCATCATGCTCACCGAATTCGATGAGCATTCCTATCACGAAATGATCGTGCATGTTCCCCTCGTGCGGCACCCAAAACCGGAAAAAGTGCTTATCATCGGAGGAGGGGACGGAGGTTGCGTCCGGGAAGTCTTGAAACACCCTTCCGTGCGCGAAGTGCATTTGTGCGAGATAGACGCCAAAGTGGTGGAGGTTTGCCGGGAATACCTGCCGTCCGTAGCCTCCAAGCTGGATGATCCCAGGGTGTCCGTTCATTTTTCCGATGGGGCGGAATTCGTTAAAGGTCATCCCGAAACCTTCGATGTGATCCTGGTGGATTCCACGGATCCGTTTGGTCCGGGTGAGGTCCTTTTTAAGGAACCCTTTTATCGTTCGGTGTATTTCAGCCTCAAGGACGACGGCATCGTGTCGAGTCAATGCGAGTCCTTTTTTTATCATCACGGGGTGATTGAGCATACCTTTTCCTTCCTTACGAAGGTGTTCCCTATAACCTCCTACTACTATTGCCTGGTTCCCACCTATCCGAGCGGTGTCATAGGCTTCGCGTTCGGTTCAAAGAAATATCACCCGATGGACGGGTTGGACGAGGAAAGAATCCGGAGTCTGGCGCCCCTTCGCTACTACAGTCCGGAAGTTCACCGGGCCGCTTTCGTTCTTCCGGCCTTTGCTTCCGGCATCATTCCGTGAGGGTGGCGCCGTCATGAAGGCACCGGCAAAAGCTGTTTCCTCCGGAAAATGGATTGCGCCGTCCGTTCTTTCAGCGGATTTCGCCCGCTTGGGGCAGGAGATTCGCGACGTGCAGGAAGCCGGTGCGGATCTGATTCACGTGGATGTGATGGACGGGCATTTCGTTCCCAACATCACCATAGGGCCGCCCGTGGTTAAGTCCATACGGCGCTGTACGGATCTTCCACTGGATGTGCATCTCATGATCACCCATCCGGACGCTTATGTCGCCGCGTTTGCGGAAGCCGGAGCGGATTATATTTCCGTGCACCTGGAGGCTTCCGTGCACCTGAACCGGACTTTGGCCCTCATCCGGGAGTGCGGCGCCCGGCCTGCCGTGGTGCTCAATCCCGCCACCCCGGTTTCCGGTCTCGAATATGTGCTCGAATATGTGGACATGGTGCTGCTCATGAGCGTGAACCCGGGGTTCGGCGGTCAGGAGTTTATTCCCAACGTGTTGAGGAAGATCCGGGAACTCAAGGGGATGATCTCGTCCTCCGGATTGGATGTTCTTATCGAAGTGGACGGCGGAATCAATCTGGATACCATCGGAAGCGCCGCGGCTGAGGGAGCGGATGTTTTCGTGGCCGGTTCCGCCATCTTCGGCGGCTCCGATTACGCCGGAACGATCCAAGCCATGAAGGATCGAATCCGCGCGGCCCAAGCCTGAGAATGTCGAAACCCGATACAGAATCCGGTTTCCCCCCGCCTGCTGTTCCTTTTACCTGACTCCCGCCGAGAAAAAGCGTGTCACCCGGCCTACTTCAAGAACCCTTCATCTCTCGGGTGTGATACGGCTTGTCTTCCATCGCCGCTTGACCCTTCCGCGCTCCCTGGACAGGCGGTTTTCACCCAGGGACCGGCAGCTTATCCGCAGCCCGCAATGGTGTGGCGCAGGCCGGCGCACGGGATCAGGAATCAAGACGATGCGCTCGTTCCAGAACGGACAATAACCGCGATACCGTTTCCTGAGTGGAATACCTGAGCGCCACCTGGCGCGCTCGTATTCTCAAGCCGTCACGCAGTTCGGAATCCGTCAGAAGACGCAGGATCCCGTCGGCCAGTTCTTCGGGGGAACCGGGTGATGCGAACAAGGCGTACTCGTCTTGGCCCGGCCAAAGACCCCGGAAAGACGAAATCTCGGTGAGAACGCTGGGTAATCCACAGGCCAACCCCTCCAGAGCGGGAAGCCCGAAGCCCTCCGCCTCCGTGGACGGGCAAAGCGCCAAGTGACAGGAGCGATACAGGTCGCCCATGCGGTCCGCGGGGACATTCACGTGAAAGGAGCCCTTGAAATTGAAGCGGCGCTCCTCCGGGTTCATGGGGAACTGCGATACACGGACCAGGTGAAAATCCATGCCCGCGGCGCGGACCCGATGGAGGGCTTCCAGCCCTGCCGGAATACCTTTGAAGTCACATTCGTAGATCCCCACAAGCATAATGCGGGGGATCTTTGGAAACGAAACGGAGGGAGCGGGGAAAAACACGGTGTGGTCGAAGGTTTGTCCAATACACCAGGCGGGTTGCCCGAATTTCTCGCGTATGAGATCATTCAGATGCGGGGACACCGTAAGCTTCACTGTGGGGAGTCGATAGGCCTCTTCGATTTCGTGTCGGATTTCCCAATAATGCCCGTACTCCCCCTCATAACCCTGGCAGAAGTGAATCACCGCGCCGCGTGCGGATTCCACCGCGGGCCTTACCGTTTTCCAGAACGTGGCGATGAGAAAATCCGATGGAGGGATGGTTTCCCTGGAGAACTCGCGCACCTGCTGAAAAGGGGCTTCCAGGGGATACCAATCGGGTCGGGGGCCTTTGGCCAGGACGGTTACCGGAATTCCTCTCCGCTGAAGCTCTTCCGCCTGCTGGAAAACAACCTTCACGCCTCCCCAAAGATCTGTTCCTTCAAGCAAATAGCAAATCCGCATGGAGGTACTCGAAATCCGCTCGTGAGTCTTCGACGCCTGAACATCGGAAGATCCGTGGAACGGATCTTCCGATGTTGAGCCTGCATCCGTTGCCGTCTCCGGACGCCCCTTCATGCGGCCTGCCTGAAAAGGACCCGGTCGTCTCCATCCACATCCATGACGATCTCCTGGCCTTCCTTGAAAGTTCCTTCCAGCAGTTTCAGCGCCAACTCGTCCAGGATGTGCTTCTGAATGGCCCGTTTCAGGGGTCGAGCCCCATACACGGGATCATACCCCCGTTCCGCCAGGAAATTCTTGGCCCGTTCCGTCAGCGCCAGAGAGATCTTCTGTTCTTTCAGCCGCTTACGAAGCAACCCGAGCTGAATTTCGATGATGTCCTTGATATGCTCGGGAGACAGCTTATGAAACAGGACGATTTCATCGATGCGATTCAAGAACTCGGGTTTGAAGTGAGCCCGTAAGGCTTCCATGACCCGCCGGTTGATCTCGGCCTGCTCCTTTTCGGTCAATTCGGTGATCCACTGGCTTCCCAGGTTGGATGTCATAATGATTACCGTATTCTTGAAGTCCACGGTCCGGCCTTTGCCGTCCGTCATCCTCCCGTCGTCCAGGATCTGCAACAGAGAGTTGAATACTTCCGGGTGGGCCTTTTCTATTTCATCAAAGAGCACCACCGTGTAGGGTCTTCTGCGGACCGCTTCCGTGAGATATCCTCCTTCATCGTAGCCCACGTACCCCGGAGGAGCCCCGATGAGCCGCGCCACGGAATGTTTTTCCATGAACTCGCTCATGTCGAGTCGGACCATGGCCTGCTCGTCGTCGAAGAGGAACTCGGCGAGCGCTCGAGCCAGTTCCGTCTTGCCTACACCCGTAGGCCCCATGAAAACAAACGAGCCGATGGGACGGTTGGGGTCCTGGATGCCGGCGCGGGCTCGGCGTACCGCATTGGCCACGGCATGAATGGCTTCTTCCTGCGCCACCACGCGTTGTCTGAGGCGTTCTTCCATCCGGATCAATTTGTCCCGTTCCCCCTCCATCATCCGGGATACGGGAATACCCGTCCATTTGGAAACCACTTCGGCGATATCTTCGTCGCTGACCTCTTCCTTGAGAATGGCTCCGCCCTTCTGAAGATCCAACAGCCGCTGATTTTCGTCTTCAATGTTTTTCTCTATTTCAGGAAGCCGACCGTACTTCAGTTCCGCGGCTCGCGCCAGATCCCCGCTGCGTTCCGCCGCCGAGGCATCGATGCGTGTTCGATCCAGCTGCTCCTTGAGGGCGCGGATCCGTTGGATAATGTCTTTTTCGTTCCGCCATCGCGCTTTCAACTCACGGCTCTCTTCCCTGAGTTCCGCCAACTGCCGTTCCAACCGTTCCAGCCGCTCCCGGGATGCGGGGTCGGATTCCTTCTTGAGAGCCTCCCGCTCGATCTGAAACTGAGTGATCTTGCGCTCGAGTTGATCCACTTCGTCCGGCATGGAATCGATTTCGATCCGGAGTCTGCTGGTGGCCTCGTCGATCAGGTCCACCGCCTTGTCCGGCAGAAAGCGGTCGGTGATGTATCGGTCCGAAAGCATGGCGGCAGCCACGATGGCCGAATCCTGGATGCGGACTCCGTGATGAACCTCGTACCGTTCCTTGAGTCCTCGGAGAATGGCTATGGTATCCTCCACCGAAGGTTCCCGGACCATAATCGGTTGGAATCGACGTTCCAAAGCCGCGTCTTTTTCGATCCGCTTTCGATATTCGTCGATGGTGGTGGCGCCCACGCATCGCAGCTCGCCTCGGGCCAAAGCGGGCTTGAGCATATTGGACGCGTCCATGGCCCCTTCGGCGGCGCCGGCCCCTACCATGGTATGGATCTCATCGATGAATAGAACCACCGAACCCTGCGCCTCGGAGATTTCCTTGAGCACGGCCTTGAGTCGATCCTCAAATTCCCCCCGGTACTTAGATCCGGCTACGAGGGCGCCCATATCCAGAGCTAGAACCCGCTTGTCTTTCAGGCTTTCCGGGACGTCTCCATTGATGATCCGCTGAGACAGCCCTTCCACGATGGCGGTTTTTCCGACACCGGGTTCTCCGATAAGAACGGGGTTGTTCTTGGTTCTTCGGGTGAGAACCTGAATGATGCGTCGAATTTCCTCATCGCGGCCGATGACCGGATCCAGTTTGCCCAATCGCGCCAGTTCGGTGAGATCCCGGCAGAATCGTTCCAAGGCCCGATACTTATCCTCGGGATTGGGGTCGGTGACCCTGTGGCTGCCCCGGACATCCTGAAGCGCCTGGAGCAGGCGATCGCGGCCGATTCCCAGTTTCTTGAAGAGCCTCCCTATGGAGCCGGGCGAATCCACTGCGGCGAGGAGAATATGTTCAGCGCTCACGTAATCGTCGTGGAGTTGAGCCGCTTCCTTGAAGGCCTCATCCAAAACCTGTTTCAAATGAGGAGATATATAGCTTTGGGAAATCCCAACGCCGCTTACCGTTGGAAAAGAATCCAGATTCGCCTGTAATTCCTTGAGAACGCTTTGAGGTTGGATTCCCAACTTCTGAAAGATAGGTATAAGAATCGCATCGGATTCCGTCATCAGACTCTTGATCAAATGCTCCGGTTCGATCTGCTGATGTCCGAGCCCTTCCGCAAGTTCCTGTGAAGCTTTGATGCTCTCTTGTACTTTTAAAGTCATCTTGTCGAATCTCATATCAGCACCTCGCCTCTATGCACATAAAGAATCATTTCGGAAATTAATCACGCCGGAGAGATTGTCAAGAAAGGAGCGATTCTCTCCAAGTGTCCGAGGTCTCTTACGACCGCTACGTGAGACTCCGGGAAAGCGGCCCGGAAACGACATAATCGGAGCAATGGACAACAGGAAGCGTGATAGGGGAATGTACGGCGCGGTATTGCATTCTCGATTCCCAGGAGTATCGGATGCCGGCTTCGTTGCTCGCAGGTGCGAAAATCCGGGGCCGGCAACGAAGATCCTCTGACAAGAGTCTGGGTTCCTCAGGAGATGCGGTCTCCAGGAGTGGTTTCGTCTTCGGCGGACAGAAGGAAGACACGGTCTCCATGCGCAGCGGCGAGCACCATGCCTGCGGATTCAATCCCCATCCGTTTCACCGGCTTCAGGTTGGCGGCCACGATCACCTTTCTTCCTATAAGCTCGTCAATCCCGTAATAGGGGGCGATGCCGGCGACCACTGTCCGGACATCACCCACGTCGATTTCCAGTTTGAACAGCTTCCGGGATCCCGGAACAGGTTCCGCATTGCGGATCATCCCCACCCGCAAGTCCAGCTTGTCAAACTCTTCGAAGGACACAAGCGGCTTGATTTCTCCGGCGGGAGACGCTTCCACGGGCGCGGCGTGCGCAACAGCGGGAATTTCGGGAAGCTCGAAACGTGGAAACAAGGATTGCGCCTTTTCGACTCGATGATTTTCCGGGATCAGGTCACGGAAATCCGCATGGAAAGGTTCACCGGGGTCCGGTTCAGGCTTCAATCCCATACGCCGACGCATTTCCTCCGAGGACCCGGGTATGAACGGATGCACCAGCATGGAAACGAAATTGACGGCGCCGAAAATGACGGCCAAGACCGTGGACAGCCTGTCGGTCCGTTCGCTCTTGTGAAGTTCCCAGGGAGCCTCTTGATCTATGTAGCGGTTGATGTGGTTGATATATTCCCACACCCCGATCAGCGCTTTGTGGAAGCCGAATTGGTCCATGTCCCGGCGATATTGGATGCGAATCCGATCCGTATGGTTACAAACGGCTTCGTCTTGGGGTTCGAAGGAACCGGCGCGGGGAACAATGCTTTCGAAATACTTGCCGAGCATACCCGCACTCCGGCTGAACAGGTTTCCAAGATCGTTGGCCAGATCGGCGTTGATGCGCTGGACCAGCGATTCCTCGCTGAAGTTGGCATCCAGGCCGAAGACCATTTCTCTCATAAGAAAATAACGAAAGGCGTCCAGTCCATAAATATCCTTGAGCTTGAGCGGTTCTCGCACGTTGCCCAAGGATTTGCTCATCTTGGTTTCGTTGATGTTCCAGTATCCATGGACATGCAGCGACGAAAAACTGCGGATTCCGGCGGATTGCAGCATGCATGGCCAATAAATGGCGTGGGGTTTCAGGATGTCCTTGGCGATGAGGTGGTGACTGTGCGGCCAGTAACGCCGGAACAACTCCCCTTCGGGGTATCCCAGGGCGCTGATGTAATTGATCAGGGCGTCAAACCATACATAGGTAACGAACCGATGATCGAAAGGAAGCGGGATTCCCCACTGGAGCCTGGACTTGGGACGCGAAATACACAGGTCTTCGAGAGGGTCCTTGAGGAAGGAAAGGACTTCATTGCGATACCGTTCCGGCTGGATCAGGTCGGGATCCGCTTGGATTTTCCGGATCAGCCAATCCTGGTATGCACTCATTCGGAAGAAGTAATTTTCTTCCTTGATGTATTCGAGTTCCGTCCTATGATCGGGGCATTTGCCGTCCATGTGCTCGCGTTCCGTGTAGAACCGCTCGCATCCGAAGCAGTAGAGTCCCCCGTAGTCGGCGAAATAAATATCTCCCTTGTCATACACATCCTGCAGGATCCGCTGGACCACGGCTTGGTGCTCGGGGTCCGTCGTGCGGATAAACTTGGAGGGATGGATGTTCAACTCGGGCCAGGTCCCGCGGAAGAGAAGACTCACACGGTCCACGTAAGACTTGGGATCTTCCCCCGCATTTCGGGCAGCCCGGACGATCTTGTCTCCATGTTCATCAGTGCCTGTCAACAGGAACGTGTCCTCGCCCAACATGCGATGGTAGCGAACCAACACGTCCGCCACGATGGTGGTGTATGCATGACCTATGTGGGGTTCCGCATTCACATAATATATGGGGGTGGTCACGTAAAACGTTTCTGACATGCTGCATCCCTTGCCGGTATCTACTTTTTCTTGGTATTCTTTGCAGTTGTTTCGGTCTTTTCCACCGCCGTGATTTCGTCCAAGGTCACCTCGGATTCAGTACCTTCTTCCGTTTGTACGGACACCGAGGATTTCAGTACGTTTTGCCGGATCACGCGTCCCCGGAAACGGCAACACGAGACCGTGTCGCCGCACTTGGGAAGTCTTTCTTTCAGTTCCAGGTATTGCTGGAATTCGAACGCCAGACAACACATCAACCGACCGCAGAGCCCCGAAATCTTGGTTGGATTCAACGACAGCTGTTGTTCCTTGGCCATCTTTACGGAAACCGGCTCGAATTTTTCGATAAATTGGGTGCAGCACAGCTCCCTCCCGCAATTCCCGGCGCCTCCGACCATTTTCGTCTGGACTCGAACTCCGATCTGACGCATTTCGATACGGGTACGGAACCGCTGGACCAGGTCTTTGACCAATTCGCGAAAATCCACCCGCCCTTCGGAAGTGAAGTAAAAGATCATCTTGGAATTATCGAAGAGGGTTTCGACGGTCACCAGGTGCATATCCAGCTTACGGCTGCGTATGCAGTCCTGGCAATAGGCATGCGCTTCCTTCTCCAACTCGAGATTCTTCCGATGTTGGAAAAGGTCTTCTTCCGTGGCGATACGATAAATCGGTTTCAGCGACTTGAGTTCTTCTTCAGATTCCACTCGCCGGGGCGATTTGGAGATGATTCCGAGACTCATGCCCATGTCCGTCTTTACGATAACCGCGTCACTCAAACTGAGTACGAAATGCCCGCAGTCAAAATCGTAGATTCTTCCGTACGGGCGCAATCGTACACCGACTATTTTTCCCATGAAAACCTATCCGGAAAAATCAGGTTGGCCGGTATCGAAACAGTTCGCTGTATAAAGGACAGCCGGTGTCCAGGATTTGCTCGTCAATCCGAGTGTGGTGAACTCCGGCTTCCGGGGATAAGACGTAACCTTGGTTTCAGCCCGGTTGCGACTCCGTCACGTATAGGCGATCTGTAACAACAGATGTTCCAGCACCAGTCGTTTGTTGGCGTTCTGTCCCAAAATCTTGGATGCTTCCTCCACGTATTCGATCATGCGGTGAAACCGCTGCGCCGAAAGTGGATCGGGCCGCAGCGATAATCCGGCGAATACATCGCGATTCACCAGCCGATCCAACGGCACTCCGGAAGAGAACAACCATCGGTCCCGCAGCCAGTAGCGAAGGAGATCCAGCCATTCGTTCGCATCATCTTGGAGATCACTCCAAGTTTTGGCCAAAAACAACGCCTCTTTTGTATCATTCTTTTTCAGGCGCATCAACTGCTGGATGATTTCGGCTCTGCGGCTCAATACATTGCCGGTCTTCTCATCATCTTCGGGTTCCGCCAATTCCATGGCTCGTCCCAAGCTGCCCCCCGAGAGCTCCGCGAGCGTTCGAGCTCGTCCGGGTTCGACGTTCCGGTACCGAACCAGATAATCGGCTACGACGGCGGCAGGGAGAGGCGCCAAATCCATCCGGCGGCAACGGGAAACCAATGTGGACAACAGTGCGCGTTCATCCGGAGCGGTGAGAACGAAATAGTTGCCCGGAGGCGGTTCCTCGAGACTCTTCAACAGGGCGTTGGCCGCGTCCGTGTTTAGATATTGCACGTCGAACAGCAAGAGGACCCGAGTATCTCCGGCTAACGGTTTGTACATGAGAAGACGTTTGATCTCGCGTACTTGATCGATTCTGATAAATCTTCCTTCGGCACGGACTTCGTGGAAGTCGGGATGGGTTCCGCGCTGGAGTCTCTCGCAGGAAGGGCAACGGTTGCAGGCATCAGCGTCGTCGGGGGATCCGCAGAGCAGGGCCCCCGCCAAGGTTCGGGCCAACGTCTTCCTACCGCTGCCCGGAATCCCCGTGAAGAGCAAAGCATGGGGAACCGACCCACGACGTACGGCACGGGACAAGAGGCGGATCTGACGGGCATGTCCAACAACGTCCCGGAAATTCATGATCGCAGAAATCCCAATTCCGCGGCCTTGATCTGAACCTGACGCCATATGATCTCGTGGACTTCCTGGATGGAGCGACTGGAGTCGACGATGTGAAAACGCCCCGAATCATCCGCCGCCGCCAACTCCAGATATCCCCGGCGAACCCGAATATGGAATTCGTCAGGTTCCTGCTCGAAACGGCCTTCCCGGGGAGAATCTTCATTCCCTCGCCACCTTTCCGTGATCCGCCGGCGGGATACGGTCGTGGGGCAGTCCAAGAGGAACGTCAAATGCGGCGCCAGAGATCCGGTTGCTATGCGGTTGAATTCCTGAAGTCGCGCCGGATCCAGCCCTCTACCAGATCCCTGGTACGCGAGGGTGGAGTCCAGGAATCGATCGGTCAGAACCCATATTCCGGAAGCGAGGGCCGGTCGGACGATTTCCCCGATGTGCTGGTTCCGATCGGCGAGCACCAGAAAAACTTCGGTCCATGGCGTCATCCCACTGCTGGAAACGGAGCGGAGCAGGGTGCGGATGGCGGCTCCTATGGCGGTTCCCCCGGGTTCCCGGGTGGACAACGCGGGAATGTTCCGTACCCGGAGTGCTTCGAAAAGCATGGCGATTTGAGTGGATTTTCCGGAACCTTCGATTCCTTCGAACGAAATGAACAGATACCCCTCCCGTATTCCAACCTGGTAATCCTTGCCGAATCGAGCAGACGGCGTCACACCGGCAACCCGGTTATCACTATATCACACGGCCCGTGCCCGGGAAAAGGAAATGAGGCGTTCCAGGATCCGAAACGCGGGGATGTCCGGTGCTCGTCGGGTGGGGAGCGATCCACCCCAAACAACCGTCTGCGTGGAATGAGAGGATCTTTCCCTTGTGATTCATGGGATTCAAACAGGGGTCTCTTTTGTGTCGGGTCGCAGGCAGGCGCCCATGTCGATGGAGAACAGATCCGCCGCGTTTCTCCAGAGAATTCGCTCCAGGGTCTGGGGAGGGAGGTCGAGCCGCTGCAACTGTTTCAGTTCCCGGTCCCAGGCATAGGGGATATTGGGGAAATCCGTGCCGTACAAGATGCGGTCCGAGCGAAGCTTCGCGAGATCCAGGGGCGGATCTTTCATAAAATATCCCCCCAGGGTCATGGTGGTATC
The DNA here is from genome assembly GCA_964597345.1 of uncultured Thermodesulfobacteriota bacterium. Lineage (GTDB taxonomy): Bacteria > Desulfobacterota > Desulfarculia > JACQYL01 > JACQYL01 > CAZQXK01. The sequence continues at coordinate 54,558 of CAZQXK010000001.1, forward strand.
GAGCCACAGTGTGTCGAATTCTTGTACCATGGCATCGTAGTCTCCGAACTCGTCGAACCCCAAGTGTGGAATACACAGGCGCAGATCGGGATGAGAGCGCAGAATACGCCGTATTCGGTCCGCGCCGCACAGGATGTACGGATCACAGCCATAGGCCGGGCTCTTGGGTTCCCGCCCCGCGTGGATAACCATGGGTTTGCCGTGGAAGCTGCACAAGTCGTAAATCCGATGCATGGTCGGGGTTTCGAATTCAAAGCATTGCACGTGGGAGTGGAGTTTAACCCCCCGGAGACCCATGCCGAACGCTTCCTCCAAAATGGCCAGGTCGCCCGGTTCGCCCGGAAACACCGTGGCCAGGGCTGTGACACCGGGGTATTCATTGGCCAGAGCTGCGGCGAAGGCGTTGAGATCACGGGAGATTCCCGGTTTGTGCGCGTAATGGAGGGCCACGATATGGCGTATACCCCGGGCGAACAGGAATTCGATCACTTGAGGGGCGCTGAGTCTGTACCGAATGGGCCAGGCATGCCGATCGAACCAACGCCGGACGGCTTCGAAAAGCGAGTCCGGGAAAACGTGGACGTGTGCGTCGATGACGGGCGGCAGGGAATCGAGTACCCGTTCTCCCTCGGGGTCGTTCAGTGAGGGCATGGGCGCTGCCAACATGCCCGTTCCGCCTTCGAGAAATTGCGCCATGGATCTCCTTTCCCTCGCTTCCGGAGAAGACGGCAAACTCGCTGACGGGTCCCGACTCACGGTTTGCGCACGCCTGAATCACCAATACTATAGTATACAGGATCCGTTCCCCCTATTCACTTGAATTAGTTCCCGGTTGGGCTTATGTTGAGCATAAACGTCGAACCTTGGCGGAGAAAGACGCGATGCGTTATCGGGTTCTCGGAGCGGAAAGGCCCGGATAAGGTCGAGCGGGAGGATAAGGAGTGGATTATCGTATCCTGAACGAATACGACGAGGTGATGGTTGCCGGTCTTCCGTTGAAGGACGCCGTGGGAAAGATCGAGTGGTTTCATGGCAGCCTGGCGCCGGGCCTTCTGCTGGGAGGCTTTATGGTGGACGTGGCGCGGGAACTCTTGCCCGAAAGCGTCCTGTACAACGCCGTGGTGGAATCTCCCTACTGTCTTCCGGACGCGGTTCAGCTGTTCACCCCCTGCACCGTGGGTAACAGTTGGCTGCAGCTTGTGGATTATGGGCGATTTGCGCTCACCTTGTACGATAAGGATACCGGGTTGGGCGTGAGAGTCTGGGCGGATGTGAGCAAGATGGATGCTCATCCGAAGATTAGAGACTGGTTTCTGAAACGGGTGCCCAAGAAGGAACTTCCGCTGGAGACCCTCATTCCCGCCATCCTGACGGCCGGCAGGAGTATCTTTTCGTCTAAACCCGTGCGCGTTTCTGAAACCATCGGGGTTGAAAAGAAAGGGAACGTCCGGTTGTGCCCGAACTGCGGGGAGTCCTATCCGGAAAAACACGGAGCACTGTGTCGTCCCTGCTCCTCAGGCGGCTATTACCAAGAAACACACGGGAGTTGAAGCGGTTTGAAGTGTCGGTACAGGATGCCGTCCGAAAACGAAGATCACGCTGGAGTGCACGTAAGCCCATGTATGAGAATCAGAAATATGCCCCGCGAGTGCTCGAAGACCGTGGGATGGTTCACGCAATTTTCGGGACTGGACCCGGAAAGACGAGTCGGGCCATCGGCCTTGCCATCCGTATGGCCGGAGCCGGTGGGAAAGTGATTTTTGTCCAATTCATGAAATCCGGCGATTCGTCGGAGGTGGAACTTCTCAAGAATATACCGGAAATCCGTTATCTGTGTCCCGGGAGAATGCCGTTCATTCTGCCCAAGGGACCCAAAAAGGAACATTACGATCATGCTCGCCAGGCCCTGGACTGGGCCCGGGAAGCGTCTGGAGGCGACTGCGATCTGCTGATCTGCGACGAGATCCTGGATGCACTCTATTTCAGGCTGATTCCCCTTGATCTGGTGATGGATCTGGTGCGTCACCGGAATCCCGCTACGGAACTGGTGCTTACCGGTGCGGATCTGCCGGGTGAGTTGTTCGACGAAGCCGATTACGTCACCCAACTTATCCAGGTCAAGCATCCGTATTACCGGGGAGCGTCGGCACGCCGCGGCATCGAGTACTAGTGCTTCCGGATGAATTTCGACCCGAGCGGCCCGCTCGGTGTTCTGTGGAAAGCAAAACGACCGGGAAACGGGAGTTTCGGCGCTTCTCGGTCGTTTGCCCGGAATTCACGGGCGGGCTTTAGTCCGTAGGTACGAACACCAGCGCCACCCCGGGTTTGGAGAACGTGTCGCCTTCCACTTCAATGGAGCCGATCTGCACTTTCCGGCCGACCAGGTCCTCGGTGATGCGTTCCGGCGGAAGGGTGAGGATGTTTCCCATGAGCCAGGGGCCTTCTTCGGTTTCCACCATGGCCACCACGTAGGGGGTCTTGAAGCAGGGCGCGGCTACATTCGATACGGTGTACGTTCGGATCACGCCTTTGCGGGACAATTCCGTCAACTCGCCTTCCGGGGAACCGCATTCCTGGCACACCGTCCGCGGCGGGCATGTAATTTCCCCGCACTGGGTGCATTTTATTCCCATGAGTTTATTGTTCTTGAGGGCTTCGAAAAACTGGGATGAGGTCATTTTTCCGTACATGGGTGCTCCTCTGCATGTTTCAGTCGATGGTGAACACAGTGTTTACGACGGTACAAATATCACCGCCAAGGGTATCCGTCAGGCCGATCTTGGCGTTCTTGACCTGCCGGGCCCCGCAATTTCCTCTCAGCTGATTGACGATTTCGTAAGCCTGAGCCACTCCCGTGGCGCCGATGGGATGACCTTTGGACTTCAGTCCTCCGGAAGGGTTGACGGGAAGGCTGCCGTCCAGGCTGGTTTCGCCTTGCTCCACAGCCTCGGAGGCTTCCCCGGGTTTATAGAATCCCAGCATTTCCAGGGCCACGATTTCAGCCATGGTGAAGCAGTCGTGTAATTCCACGACATCCACGTCCTGAGGAGTGATTCCCGCCATCTCGTAAGCGGCCTTGCTGGCTTCCTGGCGCGCTTTCATGATGGTGAAATCCTTCTGCGTGATGAGTGCGCCGTTGGATCCCATGCCGACTCCGGCGATGCGGACGGGGTTGTCCACGTATTTGCGGGCGATGTCCATGGGAGCCAGTACGATGGCGGCGGCGCCGTCGGAGAAGGGGCAGCAGTCGAACAGCTGAAGGGGATCGCACACCATGAAGCTGTTCAAGACCGTATCCACGGTAATTTCCTTCCGGAACTGAGCTAATTCGTTCAGGAAGCCGTTCTTGTGGTTTTTGACCGCCACCATGGCCATGCGTTCTTTGAGTTTCTTCAGGGGGATTTTGTACTTATGGGAATACAACCTGGTGAGCATGGCGAATACACCCGGGAAGGTGATGCCGCTGAAAAACTCGTACCGGCCGTCGGAAGCCATGGCGAACGTCCTGGTGGCCATGGGAGTATCCATGGCTAGGGCTCTTTCCACGCCTCCGACCAGAACCAGGTCTTTCATGCCCGAGGCCACCATGGTAAATCCATTGTAGATGGCGGTGGAACCCGCCGCACACGCCGCTTCCACCCGGGTGGCCGGAGCGCTGTGCGGGATCCCTATTTCACCCGCCGCCATACCGGCCATTACCAGCTGTCCTTCCGTGAAGTCTCCCAGGCAGTTGGCCAGATACAGGGCTTGGATGTCCTGCGGTGTCAGGTTCGATTGGTAGATGGCGTCCAATGCGGCTTGGGCGAACAGCTCTACGCAGCTCTTATCCGCGTGTTTCCCAAACTGAGTCATACCGACGCCTAATACGGCTACTTCTCTCATGGTTGTCCTCTCCTTGTTTGAATTGGGTAACGGGTTCGTATTGTACACATCATCCTGCACGCCGGAAAGCGCAAAACCGGTGTTTCTCAAAATCCCGTTGAAAAACCGAGTTGCCGGCGCGCGGGTGAACAGTATGCGCTGTAATGCAGGTTCCAGCGATCCTGAGCAATGGGCGTGCACAAGGTACGCCGCCCGGTGACAAAGCTAACGCAACTTTGCAGCGCACGTTTTTCGACGGCCTATGCACAGATCTAAGTGGAGGTGAATGGTGCTCATCGATTCGCACGCCCATCTGGATGCTCCCTATTTCAGAAACCGCTTGGCCCCCGTGCTTCACCGTGCCCGCGAGGCGGGAGTCGAGGGCGTGGTCACTATCGGAGTCACGCCGTCCAGCAGTAAGGCGTGCCTGGAAATCGCCGCCAAATACCGATCCGTCCACGCGTCGGTGGGATACCACCCCCACTGGGCCGACGGCGCCAACCGGGAGCGCCTTGCCGAAGTGGAACGCCTTGCCGGGGGCCCGGCCGTGGTGGCGCTCGGAGAGATCGGGCTGGATTATCATCATTTCCATTCTTCCAAAGAATCCCAGATGCGGCTTTTCCGAACCATGCTCGACATTGCATCCGCGGTGGGTCGCCCCGTGATCATTCATGATCGCAAGGCCCACTGGGACGTGTTCACCCTGCTCTCCGAGTACCGGACCAAGCTCCGGGGAGGCGTCATCCATTGCTTTTCCGGCGACTGGGACTGGGCGCGCAAATACCTGGAGTGGGGGTTTTACCTCTCCATTCCCGGTCCGGTCACCTATCCGGCCTCCCACGATCTGCGCGAGGTGGCTCGAAAAATGCCCTTGGAGCGCATGCTCATCGAAACGGACGCGCCCCATCTGACACCCGCACCGCAAAAAGGACGGCGCAACGAACCCGCCTTCGTACGGTACACGGCGGAGGCAGTCGCAAAGCTCCGGAACATGTCGATCGAGGAAGTCGCCGAGGCCACTCGACGCAACGCGATACGGATCTTCGGCCTGGAAGCATCCGTATAGGGCCCATGCGGAGCGCCGTTTCCTTCCCCTGGAAGCACCCGCCCCGGCAGTGGTTCCCTTCAGAGGTTTCCAAGGGCGCACGGATGCGACAAACGTCTGTTCACGGCTCGGGATTCGGGGATGTCCGGGATCCTCGGCCGTCCCCCGGGTTCCAGTTCCCGATGTCTTCCTGGACAGCGTTCTGCACCATGCGCCGAGAAATATACAACATGACTTCATAGGTCAAAAAATCAAATCCGGAACGAAGAATCCAATCCCGGGCCATCCATTCCGCCACGGCTTCAGCGTCTCCGGAGTGCTCCAGCTTTTCGAGGAGTTGCTCCCTGAACCGCACCGTATATCGAATACCTTCAAGGACGATTCCGGAGGCTCGATCACCGGTCACAAGTCCGTGGTGCTCCCAGGCGCAAATCTTCACCGGTAAAGACATCAGCTTGCGCAAGCCCGCCAGGTAATCCACGAAACTTTCGCTGGCCGTGATCATGAACTCATGACCGTTTCCCGTCGGGAAGTTGAGGGAATCCGAGGGAAACAGCCACTGCCGGTCTGGTTCGTACAAGACCATGGAGCATTTGCTGTGCCCCGGTGTTTCATAGGCTCTTAAAGACACGGTCCCCAAGTCGATACGGTCCCCTTCCTGGAGGGTCTTGTGAAGCCGGATCCCCGTAAAACGTAAAGGAACCCCTTCATGCTCCATAGGAAGGCCGAGCCTTGCCATGACATCTTCCGAAAAGGTGCGGATGTTCCGAACCGCTTTTTCCATGGAAAGGAGATGTCCGGCGCCTCGTGATGCGAGGATCCGGAGGTGGGGGTATTTTTTCTGAAGATACGGGACCGCTCCGCAGTGATCGAAGTGCGTGTGCCCGATGAACAGATACTGCACGCGCTCCATATCGATGGGGCGGCTGTCGATCTGCCGCTGAAGCTCGGGAATCATCCAAGGGCCGCCTCCTCCGATCAGAATGTCCGGATCGCCCTTGAGGAGGTACAGGGCGTTTTGCGCGGTACCCAGGAAAATGAGCGATTCGTTGATGTCACCGGGTGTTTGAATCCACATGATTGCACCTTGAAGAATGGGTCCATCTGTTCTAAACTCAGGATATCCACCGGATCGAATCCACGGACATCGGCGAAAAACCACGTATTCCGTCAGAAAAGCGTGATGTCCGCCATCCAACATCCAGGAGGCGCATGATGTCCGCCGCCAGACGTTTACGGGAGCTGCTCGCGCGAAATACGATACTTATGGCGCCGGGATGCCACGATGCCCTGGGCGCCCGGTTTATCCAAAAAGCGGGTTTCCAAGCCGCCTACATGACGGGCTACGGAGTAGCCTGTTCCCTGTTGGGTCGCCCGGATCTCGGGGAACTGACTCTCACGGAAATGGTATCCCATGCCCACCGTATAGCGGCAGCGATTGACATTCCTCTGATCTGCGACGCCGATACCGGCTACGGGGGTCCCTTGAACGTACAGCGGACGGTCCGCGAATTCGAGATGGCCGGTGTGGCGGCGATCCATATCGAAGATCAAATGGAGCCCAAGCGGTGCGCCGCCATGGAAGGGTTCCGTGTTATCGAGCCGGAAGCGGCTGTGGAGAGGATCCGGGCTGCGGTGGCTGCCAAAAGGGATCCGGATTTCGTCATCATTGCGCGTACCGACAGTCGGCCCGTATATGGACTGGAACATGCCGTGCGGCGAGCGAAAGCATTCGCCGAGGCAGGGGCGGACATGGTGTACGTGGAACTGCTGGGAAGCGTGGAAGAAGTGGAGTATGCGGCCCGATCCATCTCCGGGGTTCCGATCCTTTTCGATATGTTCGATCATCCTCTGGTGCCGGTTCTCTCCGCGCCGGAATTGGAGCGCATGGGATACAAAGTGGTAACGTTTCCGTTCACTTCCACCTTGGCCTACGCCAAAACGCTCAATGACCTGTATTCCTCGATGCTCGAACGGCAGGGCGCCGCTCACCTGGCGGAACGGCGCATGGATCTGCACGAGTTCGAGGAGGCCCTGAATCTCAAAGAGATCTGGGAACAACTATTCCGAACGCTCCATCCGTCCGAATCCAGATAATGCTACACGGGTTCGACCCTTACCTGGAACTTCACTTTGCCCAGACCACCTGCCTCCAGACCGGGGTCTAGACACTCGGCCACCGAGAATACGCGGTCATTGGGGTCCTCTCCAGCCACCAGCTTTTCCAAAATGGTGTTCACGAACCCGGTGAGCGGACCGATGGCTCGCATACACAAAGGCGCCGTAGATTTTTCAGGAACCAGTGCTCCTCCCTCGATGACGTATTTTTGACCTTTCTTGACACCTGCGGCGCAGTACCGGGAATCGATCACTTCCGCCACGATACGGTGGCCCATCACTTCGTTGATGCGGGTGAAAAATTTGTACACCCCCGGGCTACCGGCCCTGAAAGTCTCCCAGTCCTCTTCCGTAATGTTCACCACCTGCTTCAGGATTTCTTTCACGCGTTCTTCTTCCATGGAAAGTCCTCCTTTCGATTGTTCCAAATTACGCCCCGCAGCACTTCTTGTATTTGAGACCGCTTCCACAGGGGCAGGGATCGTTGCGTCCCACTTTGACTTCGGGCGATTTTCTATCGGGTTCCGGAGAAAGACCCGGAAACAATTCGGCGCGTACGCGCTCCAGGGATTGCTCGGCCCGCCGGTCCAACAACGCCAGCCTCTGTTCCACGGCTTCCCGTTCCTGGCTCATTTGGAGATGCTCGTATATTTCCCGGGCTTCCCTGAGGCCGGCGGAGGCCTCCGAGAATTTGTTCTGAGCCTCGTACACATAGCTCAAGTTCTGCAGCAAGCCCGCTATGCCGAGGGGATGATTCATACCGCGGAGCAACGCAAGCGACTCCTCATAGTGATTCATGGCTTCGCTCAGCCGGCGGGTTTCGAAATACAGGGTTCCCAAGTTGGAAAGGGCGTTGGCCAAACCTTCCTTGTCGTCCTTGCTCCGAAATTCTCGCACGGCCTCTTGGTAGAGGTGTTCGGCTTCGTCGAAGTTTTTCTGTTCGTACCGGAGCAGTCCCAATTGAGATACGATGTTGGCGACGCCCAGAGTATTCTCCATGCTTCGGTACAACTCGATGGCCTCATTCCAGCAGGCTACCGCTTCATCTACCCTGCCGTGGGCCCGTTCGGCCTGCCCCGCCAGGGAAAGGCAGAGCGCCTGCAGCTCGCGATGTTCCATGTTTTTGTACGCATCCGCGGCGGCTCGGAATTCCTGTACGGCCCTGGACCATTCCCCGCGGGCCAGGTAAAGTCTTCCCAGGTCCACGCGGACCGAGGCTTCGCCCGTGGAGTAATTCACGGCGCGATACCGTTCCAGAGCTTCCACATACAAAGACTCGGATTCCGAGTATCGCTTCAGTGCAGAATGAATATGGGCCATGCGTATGAGCTGTCCGGCTTCTCCCAAAAGATCACCCGCCTGACGGTATAGGTCGGCGGATTGCCGGAAAAAGGAGATCGCCTGATCATGTTCGCCCTTCTCACCCTGAATCATGCCGATATTGGACAACTGCGCGGCTTCGCCTTCCGCATTTCCCAGGGTCTTGAACAAATCCAGCGACTTCTGGAAGGAATCGGCCGCACTGTCCAGTTTTCTCCGAGCATAGTGACTGTGACCGATTCCGGAATGGCGCTGCGCTACGCGTGAGGTTTCCCCCAGTTCTTCCTCGATTCGAGCGGCCGATTGAAAGGCTTCCACGGCGCCCTCGTATTCCCGGCGGGCGAACAAGGTATGTCCCAAGTAGCCCCACTCAGCGGCTTCCGCCTTGCGATATCCCAGTTTTTGGAAGATCTCCAAGGCGTTGCGGTGGTATTTCTCCGCGGAGTGGGTGTCTCCTTTGGCGTAGGCCGTATGCCCCAGGTTCCCCCATTGCGAGGCTTCGCCTTTCGTCCCCGCTTCCCCCGGGATCTTGCGGAACACGTCCAGCGCCTGCCGGTACATCTGTTCGGCTTCGTCCAGTTGCTTCAATGAAAAATAGACATAGGCCAGTTGGCTCATTGAGTCCGCCACCAGGTCCTCCCGGCCCAAACTCCGGGCCAGGGTGATGGAGTCCTCCAGAGCGGACTTGGCCATGTCCGTATCGCGGATGGAAAAGGCGGCTCGCCCTTTAAGTTCCAGCGCGTAGCGAACCTGGGCGGAATCCTCCGACTTCCTGAAAAGCTCGATGGCGGCGTCGAGAGTTTCGACGGCTTCGCGACTGCGGAGTCTGGCCTCTCTGACTTCTCCGAGAGCCAGGAGCAAGCGGGCTCGGAGCGGGTCGGGTCCTTCGTTCAACAGCACCAGGGCGCGCCCCAATTCTTCCTCACAGATGTCTCCCCAGCCGTGTTTCATTTTGCAGGGGATTGCGGACAAGGTGCGCTCCGCGAGCCATTCCGGCTCCGTTGCCCGGCTGAGGGCCACGGAGTGGTGGATCATGTACGGATAGGGGTCTTTCTCTTCGGAACACCAAGTCGCATAGTACTCCACGGCTTTCCTGTCCCAGTCCGAGCAGGTCACGGGGTCTTCACAGGGGTCGGGAAACAGCCTGGGGCAGGCAAGCCGGTACCCGCTCTCCGGTGCGCCCTCGACCAAACGGGACTTCAGGAGGGATGCGAGGGCGGATTCGCAGGCCTTCTCGTCTAAGTCGCCGATATGAACCAAGTCCTCCGGGGTCAGTGGATGTGCCAAATGAGAGAGAATCTGAAGACATTTCTTTTCCGTGCCCGCGGATTGCAGAGCCTCCCGGTGCCTCTTTTGGATCTCCTCGGAGGCGTTCGGTGTCCTCGCGGGGACGTAGGCCCTGTTGGACGGCGAGAAGTCCTTCCGCAGGGCCAATACATCCTGATCCATTTGGGCGATCATAAGTTTGGCCGTAAGGGGCAGCAATCGGATATATTCTCTGAAAAAGTCGACCAGGGCCGAGTCTTCCATGGACGTTCTCGGGGTGATGCCCATAACGAGCCGCTCGCCGGGGGCCGACATCCGGCTGAGAAACCGGATCGCCTCAAGAAACCGAATTTCCAGCGGACGGATGTCCTGTTCCAGGAGCAGGCGGAGCCGCGGGTGGAGAGACGGGTCCTTGTTGAGAACCTTTTCCCATGTACCGGCGCCCACGTATGCGGATCCTGTGACCGTGTCATGAATCCAGCGGTACAAGAAATGCTTTGAGTGTTCTCCCGCCCGTATTTCGTATCGGAAGACCCGGAGTTCCGGTCGGGCGGCGGCGGCATTCAGAGCGGAATCCATGAAATTGTACAGATCCGGCTCGTCGCTCCCGATGACCAGAAATATCTTCTCCGTCTCCGAGCCTACGAAATCGGATACCGAGGCCAGTTGGGATTCCCACTCTTTGAAGGTCGACTCGCGCATGAACTCACCTCACGGTTGATGATTCCCGTGTTCTCCACTAACTGGATTACGGGTACGGATTCACCTGAAATGTCAGGCACGGTATGGCATGCCGTTCCATGTCGAAGATGCTGAGATTCATGGGGCAGTATGGTTACGTGAGAGCGTGTCGGAATTGCCGCTGACTATAGGAGAGATGGTCGGACTGTGTCAAGGTCTTGATTTCGGACCGGATCTTTTGGTTCCCTGGTTTTGCCTTGCCCTGGAACGGACGGCCCGTTAGAATGAAGTCGGTTCTTTAAGGTGTGTTGGGTCGTGTTCACAGACCACAGTGGGTACAGAAGGAGGGGGGACTGCATGGATTTCCTGGAAGTGTTCAAAGGACGAAGAAGCATTCGCAAGTTTAAGCCGGATCCGGTACCGCGTTCCGTGTTGGAGGAAATCCTCTCCGAGGCTCGATGGTGTCCTTCGTGGGCGAATACGCAGCCGTGGGAGGTAATGGTGGCTTCCGGACAACCGCTGGAGAGATTCAAGGCGGGACAACGGGAGAAGGTTTCCGTGCGTGCTCCTCATCGGCCGGATATTCCCACTCCCGACAAGTTTCCCCCTAAATGGCATGAGAGAGTGGCGGATATAGGCAAGTGCTGTCTGGACGCGCAAGGTATCGGGCGCGAGGATCGGGATGCCCGTAACCGATACTATGAGGAAATGTTCACGCTCTTCGATGCGCCCGTCTTGATGTTGCTGCTGCTGGACGATCAGTTGGACACTCCCTACGGAATGATGGATCTCGGGATTTTCTTGCACGGCGTATGTCTTGTGGCGCAATCCAAAGGAGTGGGCACCCTGGTTTTGTCCACGGTGGTTCGATACCCGGACTTGTTGCGATCCGCGCTGTCTGTTCCGTCAAACAAGCGGACGGCCATGGGCATTGCGATGGGATATCCCGATGAATCCGCGCCGATCAACCGGTTTGATCGGAGGCGTGTGCCGGTGAGCGAGTTCGCCACTTGGGTCGAGTAGAGGTGCTTTAACAGGAACGATAATCCGCTGTGGGCTTTCGGAATAAGGGCTCGCCTGACAGCCCGTTGATAAACCTTAGCAGGCCGTTGAAAAACGCGATCTGCGTCGTTGGGCTTCATCCTCGGCGTACTGGTTGTACGCCTCATTCCTCAGGATTCGCCCGCCTTGCATCTCATCGTTTTTGACCGGCCTGCCGGTAATACTGTTTATCAACGGGCTGGTAGGGCCGGCGGGCTGGTAGGGCCGGCGCCATCATAGGGGCGCCTCATCCTGCGCCGGCCGGTGTATTGTATCCACGCGTCATTTTCCGAAATGCGCGCGTCGTGCTCCTTCGTGTCTTCCCAGCCTGGGAAGGCGCCGATTTTCAACGCCGGCGGACATCCAGAGAACAATTCACGGGGACTTGTGAAGGGTAACCCGTGTTTCGTTTACGGCGGCCGTGGGTCCCAAGTCGCTGATCGAAGCAACTCGTAACCGGTTGACGCCTCTCCCGTCATCGGCCCACATGGAGGGAGAGAGTTCCGCGACGTCCGGCCGGGTTCTCGGGGAGGAAGACACCACGGCTTCCACTTGGTCCAACGGACTCCGGACCCACACCCGTTCTCCATCCGTCAATCCGAAATGTTCCAATACGGCGGGATTCAGATGAACGGTGGGGAACCGTCGAGCTTCATCCATCGGCAGTTGGGAATTCAGGAAGGAACGTATCTTCACCATGAGCAGGCACAATCCGGTTTGGTTCTGGGATCGCCCTTCATAGTCCGTAATGAAGCGAAATCGGGTGTCGGGAGTCCGAAAGGCGCCGTCGCCGTAAGGGATCGATGGCTGGATCCTTTTGACGGGCCCCCGCTTGACCTGATCCAAGGTGATGCCTTGTTCCGATAACGGACTCCAGGTTCGAGCAACCCAGTCCCACGGAGATCCCGCGAGGCTGTCTCCAAAGCCCATCTTCCGCGCCAGGTCTTGAAAGATTCGGAAGTTGCTTCGGGCCTGACCCCGTGGTGGGATGGCGGCGTTTACCGGACGTACAAACGAATGGCCGTGACCGCCTATTACATCGTCCTCCTCCAAATAAGTGGTGGCCGGTAGAATCACGTCCGCGCATGCCGCTGTGGCCGTCATGTACTGCTCCGTTACCACGACGAAATCCAGGGAACGCAAAACCTTGCTCAAGTGGTTGGAATCCGGCACCGTCGCCACGGGGTTGAACATGGAAATCCAAGCCATGCGGACGGGGGGGTCTTCCGCCTGCTCGATTTCACGGGCCAGCAGCGGGAGGAGAATCCTCCTGGGTTTGACCAACGGGACCCCCCGTGCTTTGGCCTTGGTCATTTCCTCCCGGAACGGTTGGGTGCTGAACGGAAATTCCCGATTGAAGAAGTTGGCTCCTCCACCGGGGACTCCGATGTTTCCGGACATGAAGATCAATGAGTGCACGAGACGGCAGTGGGCTCCACCCTGTTTCCACCAGTTCAATCCCAGGCCCATGTACGTGGAACAGGGGCGGTCATCCCAATAGGAGGAGGCAAGATATAAAACCTCCTCACGGCTTACGTCCGCTCTTGAAAACAAATCGTTGTCGTCGTACCGATCCAGAAGGGCCGAGTATTCGCTCCAGCCCGCGCCGGCATCCCGAATCCTTTTCGGCGGGTCCCCCATCCGTCGGCGGATTTCCCGCGCAACGGCGAGCGCCAGGTATCCGTCTCCGCCGGGACGGGGGGCAATGTGACGGTCCGCAAGGCGGGCCGTCTCCGAGTACCGGGGATCGATTACGGTGAGCCGGGCCCCGTTCCGCCGGGCTTCCTGGATAAACGGTATCAGGTGCACGTTGGTAACGGCGGGGTTCTTACCCCAAATCACGATGTTCCGGGCGTTCAACAGGTCTTCCGGATCGTGCAGAAGGCAAGCTCCGAAGTCGTGCTCCTGGGCCGCCTGCAGTGCATCGATGGAAACTCCTCCCGTCGTTACCGTGCTGCCTCCCATATGTATCCAGAAAAAACGGGGCATGAACAGGTTCAGGAGAGAGAGGGAGCCGGAATACTGAGCCCACAAAGTGGACAGGGGACCGCTCTCCAGGCGGGTGGACGTCAGTTTTTCAGCCACGATGTCCAGGGCGTCGTCCCACGAAATGGGCTCGAAGGAATTCCCTCGGCGTTTCAGAGGAGCCAGAAGCCGTTCGGGGCTGAACACCCGCTTTACATACTGATTTCCCTTTTTGCAGAGAAAGTTCCGGGTATAGGTATTTCGGGGATCAGCCCGGTGGGAAGCAATCTCGCCGTTGCGGACGGTCACGAGAATGCTGCAGCCGCAGGGGCAATCACGGGTGCATGAGGTGGGAATGGACGCCTGTGTCATGTCGACCTCCTCGGATTGGTAAGGATCCCGCGGAATCCGCGGGGGAATGAAACGCGTTTGCGGGGGCCGATGAACGCCCTAATTCATGCTACCGCCCAGTCCGGGCTATGTCCAGAGAAGGGATCGGAACAAGAGGTCAAAGTCTTTGCCCATGCTGTTTTCCTTTTATGACAAATGTTTCGTACCGTTGACAACTTGGATGCTTTCGTCTAAGAAGGCAGGCGGATCGTCCCGGACCGGATGGGATCCGCCGGCGCCGATACCATACCGGAACATGAAATGGGGTTCTCGGCGGACGCTTCCTGTGTGGATACAGCCTCTTTCCCGGGGATACACGGTACGAGTTCCGGAGAGCGCCCCGGCGGATCGGCGAAACGGGCGATGAAAGCATTGATGATCGAAGCGAACCGGCTGGGTTTTGTATTCTCCGGATGAGCCAAAAAGCAGGCATCTACGACATGAGCTGTTTCTGGAAAGGATGAACATGACCACGGAACGAATTGCTGTGTATCCGGGTTCGTTCGACCCGTTCACCAACGGACATCTCTCCTTGGTAAAAAGAGCGCTTACGTTGTTCGACAAGGTTATTGTAGCCGTTGCCATCAACGCGGAAAAGACCCCGGTATTCACGTTAACAGAGCGGCTCGACATGGTAAAGGATTCTGTGAAACACCTGGGAAGTGTCGAGGTGGACAGTTTTGCCGGTCTTACCGTGGATTACGTACGTCAAAGGAAATCCAACGCCATCTTGCGGGGGATTCGAGGGGCGTCGGATTTTGAATATGAATTTCAGCTCGCCCTGATGAATCGCAAGATCGACCGGGAGATTCAATCCATCTTCCTGATGACGGATTACAAGTGGTTTTACACGAGTTCTTCCATGATCAAGGATGCGGCAAAGCTAGGGGCCGACGTATCAAGCTTGGTTCCGGCGAATGTCAATGAAAAACTCAAGCATAAGTTCGCAGAAAAAACGAATGGCTGACCCGGTGAACCGGGAGGGAATGCAGGGCTGTTCTTTTCCGAATGTCGCTTCAAAGGCGCCAGGATTCTTCCAGAATACTT
>CAZQXK010000001.1:69391-179069 GCA_964597345.1 uncultured Thermodesulfobacteriota bacterium
CCTGCTAATCGAGAAGATTCCGCTGCCGGAAGCGCCCGCCCGATTGCAGGCCGTCAACGCCCCTGGGGAAGATTGTTCACAACCAGGATGTCCTGCTCACCGAAAAAGCACGCACCCTCCGTAGTCGATCCTTCCAACGTCAGTGTGTTGTAGTCTCCAATGATGAGTTCTTCCAAGGCTTTGATTTCCTCTATCACGAACTTGGCCACGAAGTTTCCCTGGTTGTCCCATTTCCACCAGTCGATTTTGGCGCCGTTCAGCAAAACAGTAGCACCGTCCACCACACTGAACGCAATGTCTGTGTGCACGGTGACCCACTGGCCCCGGCTCTGGAGATTCAGCACGTTGGGAGCCACATCGATGGCGATTTCGATCTCGCCCTCGCATTCGCCCGCAAGGACGTCGGATTGGGCGGGGTTGTGAACCAGAAACAACGCAGCGATCAGGCAACCGACCGCGGACCAAAACCGGACACGTTGTTTTCGAGCCTTCATGATTTCCCTTTCCTTGCTGGATGGTTGTGTTTGTGCGGCCCTTACCCGGAAGGGTAAGCTTGGCTATTCTTTCCGGGGTGCGCCGGTTTGTCCAGGAAGCAATAAATATGCCACTTCTGTGGTAATCCGATACTGAAATCGGCCGACGGGTCATCCGCAGGGGCTCCACCTGTATTACAGGAGCGTATCGAAATCACCCCGTTGAATCCGTTCCACCAGGCTCTGGATGACTTCGGCGGTCACCTCTCTTCCCATGTTCTGAACCATGAGGGTGGTGCCGAGCACCAGCAGCGTGGGAGCTATTTTGGACATGGCCTCTTGGTCGCCGGATTCGTGAATAGCATCCATCACGGGAGCGATGGCGTTCAGAAGGGCGAAATACACTTCTTCCCGAACTCCTTGATCATTCATGCCTTCTCCCGGAAGCCGCGCCCCGTGGGGACCGGCCGATCATGAGTTCCGTGTTGGTTTCGAGGGTTGTTTTAATGCCGTAAGCCGGTTTCGGTTGGTGCAATCCTGAATAAACAAGAGGTCCTTTGGCGGGAGACCGGATTTCCGTTTCCCCGGATCACCCGCCCGGAAAAGCAAGATCAAGCGGCCCAACGCACCAGGGAGGATGCCCAGGTCAACCCTGCGCCAAAGGCCACGAGCAGGATATGATGGCCTTGGCGTACGTGTCCTTCCCGGACGGCTTCATCCAGGGCGATGGGTATGGACGCGGAAGACGTGTTCCCGTATTTATGGACGTTCGTGTAGACTTTGTCCATGGAAATACCCAGATTTTCCGCCATGGCCTGAATGATTCGGATGTTCGCCTGGTGCGGCACCACGAGGTGGATTTCCTTACCGGGAATGCCGTTGTGTTCCAGGGTTTCCTGAGCGATGGAGGTAAGACAGGCCACAGCCCGCTTAAACAGACGGTTCCCTTCCATAATGAGCTGGAAGGGCTTGGTGTCCACCTCGTGCAGGAATTCCGGAGTGTCTTCGTTGCCGTCCGAGGCGTAGAGAAGGTTCCAGAAGGAACCGTCGGATCGAAGATGTGTGGACAAAATCCCGTGGGGTTCGGACGTGGCGGACAATACCACGGCCCCTGCGCCGTCTCCCAGGAGCACGCAAGTGCTGCGGTCTTTCCAGTTCAAGATGGCGGAAAGCCGTTCCACCCCGACCACCAGCACCGTTTTACTGATCCCGCATTGAATGGCGTTGTTCGCCACGCTGAGAGCATACAAGAAACCGGAGCATCCTGCGGACACGTCCATGGCCGGGATGTTAGCGGTATCCAGTCGATGTTGGAGCATACAGGCTGTGGAGGGGAACTGGCGATCCGGGGTGACGGTTCCCACCAGGATCATGTCCAGGGATCGGGAAGAAATGCCGGCCATGTCCAAGGCCTGCGAGGCGGCCTGGAACGCCAGGTCCGTGGTGGTTTCCCCGTTGCCCCGGGTGGATATTCTGCGTTCCCGGATCCCGGTCCGTCGGAGGATCCACTCGTCACTGGTTTCCACGATGTGTTCCATTTCCTGGTTGGTAAGAATGCGCTTCGGGGTGCACGAGCCCGTGCCCACGATGGCTGCCCTGAATTCCATGCAACCTCCTCAAAGATTCGCGAACCGAACCGTGGAAGTTTCCCGGCGCCGTTCCGGACGCTGGGTCCCCTTGGTCTGCGGTATCGCGACATCCCGGTCTTCCGGTCTGAATAAATCCTGCCGGCGATACAACAGGATTGTCGGTTTAAACAACGAGAACGATCTCCTCTGAATACCCTCCGAGACCCGGAATGCGAGGAGCCGGCGGATGGGCGCAGCATGCCGCATAATGTCGCCGTCTTACTCGAAATATCGGCGTGCTTGCGGCGGCGGAGTCCATTGTACGAGTCCCGATTAGGTTGTCCCCTTGGGTGGGGACGGAGGACCCTTTTCCGTGGAACATGGGTTGCATTCCTCGCATCGGCCGGAGGACGGTGCGGATGTGGATCCTGAGAATTCCGGGACGCCGGAAACCCTTCTCTTACATCGGATTTTGTACGAAAGCCAGAAAAAAGCCCTATTGCGGTTAAGCTCTTCCAGTGCGCAATCCGCTTCTTTCCGATCTTGATGTGGGTTCACGGATACATGAGCCGGGGCAGCCACAGGGCGATATACGGAAAAACCACAATCAGAGCGGTACCCACGATCAGGGCGGCCAGAAGCGGGAGCACTCCCTTGAAAACCTTTTCCAACGGGATGGTTTTGTCGATTCCGTTGACTACGTAAACATTGATTCCGACCGGCGGAGTGATGACTCCCATCTGCGTTACGAGTACGATGATGACCCCGAACCATATGGGATCATAGCCCAGATCCATCACGATGGGGTAGAAAATGGGAATGGTCAGCATGATCAAGGCCAAGGCGTCGATGAAGCAACCCCCGATCAGGTATACCAGCAAGATCATGCCGACCACCGCGGGAGCAGGCAGGTCCATGCCTCCCACCCAGTGGGCGATGTCAAAGGGTATCCGAGTGAGCGCCAGGAAGTGGCCGAAAATGACGGCCCCCGCCACGAGCAGCAGCACCATGCAGGAGGTCCTGAGGGTTTCGAACAGGGAATTCACGAAACCCACCCACGTAAGTCGCCGGTTGAACAAGGCCACGAGAATGACCGAGAAGGCTCCCACGGCTCCTGCCTCGGTGGGAGTGAAAAGGCCCCAGAACAAACCACCCATTACGATGAAAAACACGACCAGAGTATCCCCGGTCTGTTTCAGGGAGACAACCTTTTGACGCCAAGTAAACCGGTCCCCTTTAGGGCCTTGTTTCGGCAGAAAGACGCAGTATATCGCAATGGCCAGAACAAACCAACAGGTGATGAAAAACGCGGGCAGGACGCCCGCCATGAACAGGGCGCCGATGGATTGCTGTGTGAGAATGCCGTACACGATGAGCACCACGCTGGGCGGCATGAGCATTCCCAAACCGCCGCCCGCGGCGACGCAACCGCTGGCCAGTTCTTCCCCATAGCCGTATCGTTTCATTTCGGGCAACCCCACGGTGGCCATGGTGGCCGCCGTGGCGGGACTCGAGCCGCACACCGCTCCGAACGCCGTGCAGGCGCACACAGTGGCCATGGCCAACCCACCGCGGATCGACCCGAGGAATTTGTAGGCCGTATCGTACAGCCTTCGGCTGATCCCCGTATTAAAAGCCACTTGTCCCATGAGAATGAACAAGGGGATGATGGTCAATCCGTAGGACGAAAATACGTCGTAGATGTCTCTCGCGAGTAAATTGAGACCCGCGGAACCGGATCGCAGGTGACTGAAACCCAGAAAACCCACGAGAGACATGGCGTAAGCCACCGGCATGCGGGTGAAGAAGAGGGCCAACATTACGGCGATGGCCACAACGCCGATCGTAGCCGGATTCACGACGATAAGACCTTGGCGAACGCCTGGATAACGTCGATGAGAATCACACCGCACAGAACGGCGAAACACAGCGCGATCCAATACAGAACCACATGGGTGGGGTACTGAAGGGTCATGGAAACCTCACCGGACATCCGCATATGGCCTGCGTACCGATACATCTGCCAGGCTACGAGTACGAACAAGCTCAGCGCCAAGGCGCCGGTGCAGCCTTCGATCAGACGTTGCGTGCGAGGGGAGAAACGACGCACCAGCACGTCGACGCCGATGTGCCCTCTTTCGCGGTGCGTGTAAGGCAATGCACACGCAAGAAGGATGGTGGCCAGGAAGCCGACGAGTTCCACCGCTCCCAGTATGGGGCGCCCCAGAGCCCTGAAAATGACGTCCGCTACGGTAAGAAGCATCATTCCCGTCAATGCCAGCGCTCCGAGTCCCTTCAGAATCAGGATGAAACCATTCAACATATCATTCAAAACGCGCATGGCTGCGCTCAACCTGTATCCGTTCCGTTTCGTCTGGAAACGGGTTTTGGATCCGGACGATGGAAATCTTCAAAGGCGAAATTCCATGCCGCGGATCCGGTTTCTCGATAGCCGATTATTCCTTGGAAACTTCCTTCAAGATCTCTTGCGCGTAGTCTACAACGGCCTTTGGATCGAATCCCTTGGGTTCCATTTCCGCGATGTAGTCCGTGATCACGCTTTCAACCGCCCCACTCCAGAGGGCGGCCTCTTTGGGAGACTGGCCGAGAAGGGTACCGCCCTGATTCAGAAAGAAGCGAATTCCTTCAATGTCGCTTTCGTCCCAGGCTTCCCCGTGCTTTGCACTCCATTCTCGGTTGATATCCCGGATGACGGTTTTGACGTCGTCGGCAAGCGCATCCCATTTCTGTTTGTTCATCACCACAAAAAACGTGGTGGTATAGGCCGAAGAGAAGTTGGCGACAGCGTAATCCACCACTTCAGCCAACTTCCATCCCTTGTTGGCTTCAAGAGGATACATGGAGCCATCCACCACACCCTTCTGAAGGGAGGAATAGGTTTCCGGCATGGGAGTGGCCACCGGCGTGCCGCCCAATGCGGTGACCACCTGCGCACTGGTTCCGGTGGAGCGGATCTTGAGTCCCTTGATGTCCTTCAACGCGGTCACCGCCTTTTTCCGGGTGTGGAGCAAACCCGGACCATGAGCGTGGAAGTACATGACTTCCGTATCCGTGAACTCCTCCGGTTGAAATTTCTCATATACCGCATTGGCCACACGGGTTGCGGCGACACCGCTCGGGTAGCCCAGAGGCAAATCCACAGCCGCCATCAGGGGAAAGCGACCCCGTGTGTAACTCGGGCAGGACAGGCCTATGTCGGAAAGTCCGTGCAACACGCCGTCATAACACTGGGCGGCTTTTGTGAGCGTTTGCCCGGGGAAGTAGGTGATTTTGACACGACCCTCGGTGCGTTTTTCCACCTCACGGCACCACGCTTCGGCCAGTTTGGATTGCACATGGGTCGGGGGGAAGAAATTCGAATAGGTAAGCTCCACGGTCTGCGCCGAACTTCTCGGGATTCCGAGGGTCATGGCCAACGCAAACGCCGCGAAACCCAAGACAATGGTCCAAACTCGCGTACCTCTCATCATTCACTTCCTTTCCGGGATCGGCGCCGCTCACGGATCCCTGTGCAAAATCAATGGGTCCGGAATCAAGATAAAATGCAGGCCGCGTTTCCTGCCCGCAGCCCGGGCGCACAGATTATTCATGCGCTGTCCGATGCCGGCGCGCTTTACGGCAGCCCACAGGACTTCGTCGAGAAACGGCAAAGCAAGCCCCACTTGTTTTCCGATGCTGAACATCTGTCGGGAATTTCAAGCGGCTAATAGTACGACAGACATCGCAACGCTTCAGGGCAGCACCAATTTTAGGATACTATCATTTAATGGACCGAGATCTCAAGATTCAGCGATACCATTTCGAATCCGGCAGTCTTCAAAAGACCGCGGGGTCTGTGCATGAAATCCCGGTGCGGACCTCCCGCTCCACGGAACGGACGAAGATCGCTCCGACGACGCTCTTATTCGAGACCATACGGTTCGATTTCGTGCAGCGGATGGTCAACCGTTTCAGGGAAGTTCCTCCAGCTTCTTATAGTCGATGCGTTCGGCATAGGCTTTGAGATCCTCTTTGGACACATCCGATCCCGATACGGTGATCAGGATGCGGTTGGCCACCGCAATCTTGATCTCGCCTTCCCGATCTGTGGGGGAATACTTGACAATCGCCCTCTGATTGCCGACTTTTTCCAGCTTTCCCCCCTCGGAAACCACGAACATGGGATTGGTGAACATCATCATGAAGCTTTGCAGCATGGGGGAATCCGTTATGACTTCCACATCCACGGTGCTGGAATCCCGCGTATAGGTGCGTTTCGCGGTGACTCCGCCGCCGAACATGGCGGCGCCCGCGGCCTCCGATGAGGTCGCTTCCGCTTTCCAGCCTTCCAGAGGCTGAGGCAGGAGCGCCTCCAGCTTCTCCCCTTTCTTCTGGCGGATCAACTGGGAGGCATAATCCAGACTCTGAATCGCCGAGGTGTAATCAGCGGCTTCGTAAGCCTTGACGGCTTCCTGGATGGAATCCTTGACATCGTCCGCAAGTGCGACGCCCGAAAGAGCGAGCACAGCGGCTATAAACACGCCGATGATCCACTCTTTCTTCAGACTGATGGTTTGACGCATGATTTCTTCCTCCACTTAGGAATTCTTGAACCCGTGAACCTTCGTCCGGCGTGTTCGATGGAACGGGATGCACGGCTTTCCGCAGACCGGGTGAATGGGATACGAAGCTTGTTTCCCATCACATCAAGTCGGAATATTAAAGGAGGCTCCCCTGAAAAACAAGGGATTTTTGGGTGGTTACGATCGATTTAAGGGCGGACCGAAACTCATGGCATGCACCGGAAGCGTTCTATCCGGAGAGAGAAAAGATACTCGGACAAGGAAACCCTTAATCCTATTCATGGAAACGCATAGGTTAACCCCATCGAGAGCGCTTCGGGCGAAAGCTACCGGTTTCTTTCCGGTCTCCCCGCAGCGATGTGGAGAGAACCCCATTCTATGTCCTTGCTCCGGGAATCCGAACGGGCGCCCGGATGAAGGGGACATGCCGGGCCGATACATTCCCGATTCAATGAATGCTGGAAACACGACAGATCCGCCTCGGCCCGAAGGCGTACCGGAAGAAGTTCCGGAGACCGGCGGGCCGCTTCCTTCAAGGCTATATTGCATTCCCGGCGGCAGCACCGGGCCGCTTTCCGGTCCGCCATTCGGGCGATTATGGAGCTTACCAGTTCCTGGACCGCCTGGCGCCGTGACGCGGTCACGGGCGTGGCTTTCAGGATGGTGGCAAACGCCGCGCCCACGCCTGTGGCCGCCCCGCACGTTCCCAGGAAGGCGCACGCCCCGCCCGGGACCAGGGAACCCCGCTCGATGGCCGATACAATCTCTTGTTCTCCAACGGGGCCGCCCAGGTTCTTGTATGTGGCCAGAATAATTCCGGGAATCATGGCATGGTGCTCCGGTCCGTGTAAGGGAAAGGCATGGTGTGCGCGGATTTTCTCCATGAGACGAAGCATGTCCGTTTCCCTTGTACGAGTGCATACGTTCCGGATCACTTCGAGAGGATCCCGTACGTGGCAGAGATCGCATATGAAATGGCCGCGCTCGCATTCGGCGCCGGCGGGTTTGGTTACGCCGCATCGGCTGCACGACCGTTCCGGCGGTATCGTATGGTAACGGAGCGGGGCTCCGCACAGCAGGCATCCCGTCTCCGAAGGCGTGAAAGATGATTCGTCTTCGTCGCTGCGGGGGGGAGAGGAGCATGCGCAGGAGGAACGGTCCGTGCGATTGGTGACGGCTCCGGATTCCGGGTCGATCAGAAGCACCCCGGCGCGTTCCAGCATGGCCGGATCCAAAGCGGCATCCTCGTGAAGCCGCACCGGGAGGCCTCGAACCAGCAAGGCGCCCGAATCCGTGGTCACGGATCGGAATGGACCGGAATACAGGGCGACTTGCGCCCGCGTTTCGGAATCCCCGGGTCGATATGCCGAGAACGTGAGCGAGTAGAAAGCATGACCTTGTACGGTTCGGTAGGGAAAGCGATTCAATACCCGGGAGTTCGAGAATCCGGTTTCCTCCAAAAGAGTGAACAGGTAATGCTGGACCAGGGCGCCGCCGATACACTCTCCCGCCAGCCGGTGATCGGCGCGAATACGAAGTGGGGGCTCTCCTTCGGTGACCACGTCCGACAGGAC
This sequence comes from uncultured Thermodesulfobacteriota bacterium, assembly GCA_964597345.1. Classification (GTDB taxonomy): domain Bacteria; phylum Desulfobacterota; class Desulfarculia; order JACQYL01; family JACQYL01; genus CAZQXK01. The sequence continues at coordinate 77,590 of CAZQXK010000001.1, forward strand.
CATACGTCCCCCCGGTTTCAGCACACGAAAGATCTCTTGGAATACCTTGCGCTTGTTGGGAGTCAAGTTGAGTACGCAGTTGGAAAGCACGACGTCCACGGTGTTGCTTGCCAAGGGAAGGTCCTCCATCAACCCCTTTACAAAAAGGACATTTCCGTACCCCAAGCTTTCCCGAACGTGAATCCGTGCATTGCGGGCGATACGCAACATCGCATCCGTCATGTCGAGTCCCAACACCCGTCCCTGGGATCCGACGGCCTGAGCCGCCAGAAAACACTCCACTCCCGTGCCGGAACCCAGATCCAGGACTGTTTCGCCCGTGTGGAGGTCCGCTTCGGTCACCGGGCTTCCGCATCCGTACCGGGACCCTAAGGCTTCGCTAGGTATGAAACGCACCAGATCCTCGGTGTATCGCACCGGGTTCAGGAGGGTTTCGTCCGTTGAATCGGCCCGTTCCGAATAGAATTCCCGAATCAGCGCCGTCTTGGAGCCGTTTCCCACAGAGAGCAGGCAATTGGAGTGGGTGAAATTCACCGTATCCCCCGCCGGGCATTGGGTTACCGCATCGCCCATGCGCAGGATCAAACCGGGTCGTTGAGGCGCCGTGAGTTGCGAACACGCTTCTTCCACAGCCATGGAGGCCATGGCTTGAGCCACCGGCGCGTATGGATCCGGCTCCAGGGATGTGAAAGCGCCGCCACAGGCCATGGATGCCAAACAGTGATCCAGATCGGCTCCTCCGGTAAGAAAACGCCATGGATCCGATTCCGTTCCCGGGATATGCAGCAGGGACAGTTCCCGGATCCGCTGAAAGACGGGACTCCGGGTCCAAACGGTTTCCAGTCCGCTCTCCAAGGCGCCTCCCCGGAGGTGTTGCAGACCCACGGTGGCGGGAGAAGGATACATGCCGCCGTCCGGACCCACCGCGAGGGATTCCCAGCAGGCGTTGCCCAGGTCAAACCGGGTTCCGGGATACGTGAACACTTGTGTCTTGACGGCTTCGTAATTGTCCACTGAAACACCGAGTTCACGAGCCGTTTCGATACAGGATCGAAGATCCGGCGCCCAGGATTCGACGGAAGCGGGCATCAAGTCCGTACCACCTCCCAGGCGCAGGTTCCACAGAAAATGAACGTTGCGGACACCCAATCGGGAAGCTATACGGATGATGTCATGCATGTATTGGAAATTTTCGCCGTTAACGGCCATGGCTATGCTGCAGGGGATTCCGTGGCGGACCAGGACTTTCAGAGATGCGGAGGTTCGATGAAAGGCCCCCGGTCCTCTGAGCCCATCGTGGATTGGCAACGGTCCGTCGAGGCTCACCTGAAAGTGAATGCGGGACGTATCGATCGCCTGAATCTCACGGAGGAATAAAGCGACGAGGGTGCCGTTGGTAAGAATCGCCGCTCTCATATCGGTTCGGGAAAGGACGCGGCGGAGCAGGTCCATGAATCCCGCATAGAGAAAGGGTTCTCCGCCGGTGAAACAAATCAGTCTGCATCCCAAACGGTAGGCCGTCTCCGTTTCTTCCCAAATCCGGATGGGGGACAGGACTTGAGGATTGCATGGTTTGCGTTGGAACAGACAATGGCGGCACCGGAGATTGCATTCATCCGTTAGATGGAACCAGAGTTCGGACAGCCGTTGCAGGGGCAAGCGGCTGCGTCCTTCGTAAGGGTCCGGGGACGGAAACCGGATGGACCGCAAAAGTCTCTGAACGTCCAGTAGCTCTGCGGCCGAGGAATCCTTCGCCGAAAGGGTGGAGCCCTGCACGCGTGCGGGGTCTTTCTGCAGATCGAGGAGAATGGCGTCCGCCGCCGAATTGGGAACGAACCAGAAGGGGATTTCGGGGTTCAGGTAGATCGGAAATTTCCCGGATGTGACGCGGACAAATCGCCGGAGCTGACGAAGCTGATCCAAGACTTCTTCTCCTGGAGTACGGGTGTTTTCCCTGCCCGATAACGAACAGGGGCGCCGAAACGCCGTGTGGGAAATCGATCCCCACTTACGCCTGCGGCGAATGGTGGTTCATCCCGTCCGTGTTTGGTACACGAAACGAGAAGACTGTTCTGCGGAGCATTCCTGCGTTTTCCGCCGATCCGCGGGAAGGGGCTGAAAACGGATGTCTCGGGAACAAGGACGGCCTCCGGAATCGCCCGATAGTGATGCTCGGGGAGTGTATTGTGTTCATCATAGGACAGGCTGATTCCATGTCAAGGTATGGGAGGGGCGAGAGACACAGGGGCATCGCGTATCGAATACGGCTGGAGCGTTCTGCAGCCTGTCGGACGAACCGGTCTCCGGCGACATGAACTCAGGCAACGATTTCTGAAAGGCGCTCGACTGGAGAGGAGCAGAGGATGAAACTCATTATGCGGACCGAATGTACGAGAGCCGACTGCCTTCTTCCATGCGGATGGATGGATCAACCCACGGCCTGCAGGCTGTTTTCGTCCAGGCCGATGGCCGCGACCGGACATACGTCTATGCAGGCAAGGCACTTTCTGCATGGCAACTCACCGGGATCGGAGCCGTCGGAGAATCGCACGGTGGTCTTGAACCCGCGATGCGCAAACGTCACCACCGGGGTCGCGTTCCGACTGGCACATATGAACACGCATCGGCCGCAGAGAACGCAGCGGTACGGATCATACGTCAGGAAGGGGTGGTGTTGGCTTTCGTCCAGCTCGCGTTCCAGCGGTTCCAGACCTTTGGGACGGAGCCCCACATCCAGAAAGCGGGCCAATTTCTGGAGTCCGCACCTTTTGTTCGCCGGGCACTGCCGGCACATGCCGTGCTGTGCGGTCAGAAGCAGTCGGAAAGCGGTCTTTTGCAGACGGCGAACCGTGGGTGTTTCCGTGCGCACTACCATACCTTGTCGAGGCGTTACCGTGCACGAAGAGACCGGTTCGTCAAATCCTTCGATTTCGACGAAGCACAGCCGGCATGACGCCAGAGGTTCCTTCATATCCTTCATCCAACACAAATTGGGGATATAGATTCCATGATCCAGGCAGGACTGTAACAGATTCCGTCCTTGGTCCACCTGCAATTCCCTGCCGTCCACTTCGATCGTGACCATCATTCCTTATTCCTTACCCCGTTCGATCACAGGAGCCAGTTCCGGTGGGGAGACCTTCCGCACGGCATCGTATTCGGGAGGACACGCCACCATGCATTCCCCGCATTTAACGCATTTCTGCGCGTCGATTCCTTTTTTTCGGTTGGAAGTGGTGAAAATGGCTTCCACGGGGCAGCACCCGACACAAGCATCGCATCCCCGGGCGCATTTCTCCAGATCGATATAAAAGGCGGTCAATTCGCGGCATGCACAAGCCGGGCAGCGCTTCTCGAGGACATGAGCTTCGTATTCGTCCCGGAAGTACTTCAGGGAGGTGAGCACGGGATTGGGCGCCGTTTTTCCGAGTCCGCACAAAGACCCCAGCTTGATGTCCGCGGCCAGGGTCTCAAGAGTTTCCAGATCTTCCAGGGTACCCAGACCTTTGGTTATGCGGTCCAGGATAATCAGCAGGTGGCGTGTGCCGATGCGGCAAAAGGTACACTTGCCGCAGGACTCGCTCTGAGTGAATTCAAGGAAGTACCTGGCCACATCCACCATGCAGGCGTTCTCGTCCATGATGACCATGCCCCCCGAGCCCATCATGGCGCCTGCCTGGATCAGGGAATCGAAATCCACGGGGGTGTCCAGAAAGGATTCCGGCAGGCATCCTCCTGAAGGTCCACCGATTTGAACCGCTTTGAATTTCTTCTGTCCGGGAACGCCGCCGCAGATATCGAATATCAGGGTTCTGAGGGTGGTTCCCATGGGGATTTCCACCAAGCCCGGATGGACCACGTTTCCGACCACGGAAAAAATGGCGGTACCGGGGCTGGCCGTCGTTCCTACCTGCCGGAACCAAGCCGCATCGTTTCGGAAAATGGCGGGCACGCAGGAGAGGGTCTTGACGTTGTTCACCACTGTGGGCTTTCCCCATAAGCCTTTTTCGACCGGGTACGGGGGGCGGGCCTTGGGCATTCCCCGGAGGCCCTCGATGGACTGGATCAAAGCGGTTTCCTCTCCACAGACGAAGGCTCCGGATCCCTGGAACACCAGTACCTCGAGATGGATGGGGGTTCCCAGAACCGCCTGACCCAGGAGTCCCGCTTCTTCGGCCTGGCGGATTGCGTCCCGAATCCGCCGAACAGCCAGCGGATACTCCGAGCGGATATACACCACAGCCTGCTCGGCGCCGACGGCATACGCGCCGATGACCAGTCCCTCCAGGAGCTGATGGGGGTTGCTCTCCAGGATGGTTCGGTCCATATAGGCTCCGGGATCTCCCTCATCCGCATTGCAGATAATGACACGGTTCTCATTTTCGGCTTCCGTGGCGAGCCGCCACTTGATTCCGGTAGGGAACCCGGCGCCTCCTCTTCCCCTGAGACCTGAAAGGACCACCTCCTCCACGACTTCGGAGCGCGAACGGGTCAACGCCTTTACCAGACCTGCGTATCCCCCGGTGAGCAGGTACTGGAAGAGATCTTCCGGGTCGAAATGGCCGCAGTGTTCCAGAACGATGCGCTTTTCCAGGCTGAATCGGGGGAAATCCATGACGGATGGAAGCAGTTCGTTGGGTTCCATGGCGCCGTATAGGAATTCTACCAGCGGGTCGCCTTCTTCCAGAAAAGACTTGACCAGGATCTTGGCTTTTCCGGGAGATACGTTGTGAAAACACAAAGGCGGATAATCGGGAGTATGGATGACCACGAGAGGTTCCGCATAACAGTGACCGAGGCATCCCACGGGAATCACCGCGGCCTCGATGTTTCTCTCCGCCAGAGTTTCCGTGAAAGCCTTTCTGGTTTCCCCGGCGCCGGCGGCCAGGCCGCACGTGGCCATGCCTATATAGATCCGAGGGATGGAATCGTGGAAACCTGCTTCGGACCTCCTTCGGGCCTCCTGCAGAAGAGAGGCGAAATTACGTTCCAGCTGTTTCTGATGAATCGGATCCACGGTTTTGTTTTTCCCTGTCTATACGGTCTTTTTCAATTTGGAAGCCTAAAAGGATACCTTCCACCTTGCTCGGCTGCATGCCGGCCTGAACCTCCCGGTCTACTACGGCAACGGGCGCCAGCGCGCAGCATCCCACGCAGGCCACGCGTTCCAGGCTGAATTCCCGATCCGGAGTGGTTTGACCTTCTTTGATGCCCAGCTTACGTTCGAAATTTTCCAGGATAACATCCGCAGCGCGAACATGGCAGGCGGTGCCCATGCACACCTGGATCTGGTGTCTGCCGGGAGGATGAAATCGGAACTGGTTGTAAAACGATGCCACTCCGTACACTTCTACGGTAGAAATGTTCAGGTGGGCCGCCACCAGTTTCATGCCCGCTGGTGACAGATACTGATATCGTTCCTGGATCATCTGGAGGATGGGGATGAGGTTGCTCCGCGCGCCTGCGAACCGGCGCAGGCCGTTTCGAAGGTCTTCAAGCATGAGCAGTTCTTCGGTGTCCACCTCTGGAGTTCCGGATGGATTCTTCATACTGACCAACGCATCCAACATGCTCACCCTGTCCTGGTTGATTGGGAGTGTGCGGCGTCTGCGGGGGGAGCCGAAGCGGTCTTCCGCCCGTGCCGTTTCGCTTCTGAAGGCGGGCTTTGGGGGACCATGCACCCGAAGGGTTCTCTCCGAGCGCGGATCAAGTGGCCAACTACTCCATGTCCGCAGTATCGTAGTCTAACACAAAATCTGTAGCCGCTCCAAACCTTTTCACGAAGTCAATCGAAAATCCGGAATCCGGCGTGTCCGGAAAGGATCCCTCACAGTTGCAGCTCCCCGTGATAGTAGGGATAGCGCCGGCAAAGGGTTGTGTGAGCATGCATCCTTTGGTATTGTTTACTGTATAGAATCCGTATTTCCATGTTTCCGGCGGAAGCGGAGCCGCGGATCCGGGAAATAGCGGGGAGCCGGGCCCCGTGTTTTGCTCCGGGCGGGCTGATGGATTGGGATCCATGAGCTTCTGAAGCGGATTCCGGAGCATTGCCTCGAAGGAGAAGATCCATGTTGGTCAGAGAGTGCCTGTACCGCAAAGGGGGTCAAGGTCAATCCACAGTAACGGTGACGCCTGATCACACCATCGAAGAAGTGGCCGAAATTCTGTTGAGGGAAAAACAGGGTGGGGTTCCCGTGGTGGATGAACGAGGATACGTCCTGGGAACCATTACCCAGGAGGATGTAATCCGCCAATTGGTGCATTTGACCGGTGTGAGCAAAGGGGGGTTTCAGTTCGCGCTGCGCGTGGAAGATCGTGCGGGTTGTGTCAGTGATCTAACCAACGTCATCCGCGGGTACGGCGGCCGGGTGCTCAGTGTTTTGTGCTCCTACGAAGACATGCCCGAAGGATATCACACGGTGTATGTACGGGCCTGCAAGCTCGATCCCACGAAGCTCGATCTTATCCGGACCAGGCTGAGCCATGTGGGGACTCTCCTGTACTGCATCAACCACTGTGATGACGAAAGAAAGATCTACCAGGTGGAGGAAAAGTCCAGCGCGGCTTTCTAACAGGCCGTTGAAAAACGCGATTTCTTGTCACGCCAATGGCGTGACGCTTCATGCTTTCTGCCCGTGAGTCCCGCCTGTCTGCGTGCAATCACGCGCAGGCAGGGGTCATTGGGGCGTACCGTATGTACGCCTCATTTCTCAGGATTCGCCGCGCCGAAAGCGTGGCTTGCATCTCATCGTTTTTCACCGGCCTGCCCGCAATACGGTTTACCGACGGGCCGCTGGATGGAGGGATTTTCAAACCGCGTCTCCAAGGGAACACACACCGAATGCTTATCTCCCGGTGAGATCCGCCCGTTCCGGAACCGGAGAAGTGGAAGGAATCGACGGCTTCAGGACGGGTTCGGGTCTTCCTGAACGTGCAGAGTGGGTTCCGAGATCTTCGCCACCCGGATGGGTTGCTTGGTATACGAACGGCCCGCTTTGCTCTGGAGGAAACTCTTGAGACTATTCTTGGCCTGTTGCGCGTCTTCCCTGGAAAGAAAAAAGGATCTGAGACCACGGATGTCCCCGTACACCTCTTGAACGGGTTTCCAGGCATTGCGGCCCACCTTCGTTTCCACGGCATACACGGCATCCGCTCGGTGCACGGCGAGAAGGCAGACATCCCCCAGTTCCTTTTCCAACTGCCGGATCTTCTGGATCTGTTCAAGGGTCAGTTCCGGATATTGAGTCATGAATTCCTCGCGGTTTCATCCCGAGTGGGAGCGGCTTGCTGAAGGAGTGTGCGGCGGAACCGCAGATACGGAATTTGGTGTTTTTTCACCTTGTATTGAATGATCCGCTTGCTGGTTCCCAGAAGCTGCGCGGCCCGGGTCTGGTTTCCCTCGCAGGCCTTCAAAGCGTCCGTGATCAGTTCGGCTTCGTACGCGCCCACCAATTGCTCCAGCTTTCCTCTGGGAAGGTCCCGGTCCGGACGTCTTCCCATTTGCAGCGTGGGTGGGAGGTGATGGGCCTCGATGGTATCTCCTTTGGCCAAAAGCACGGCTCGCTCGATACAGTTCTCGAGTTCCCGGACGTTTCCCGGCCAATGATAGGCAGCCAGAAGATCTATGGCCGCCGTGGAAATCCGCTGAACCGCTTTCCCGGTCTGAGAGGCGTATTTCTGGACAAAATAGTCGGCCAGCAGGAGGACGTCGGCTCCCCGCTCTCGCAAGGGCGGCGCCAGTATGGGGAACACGTTCAACCGGTAGTAAAGATCCGGGCGGAAACGATGTTGCTCCAGAAGCTGTGCCAGATCCTGATTGGTGGCGGCGATGACCCGGACATCCACGCGAATGGGCGTGGAAGAACCTACGGGCTGGATTTCTCCTTCCTGGAGAACGCGCAGCAATTTTACCTGGGCCATGGGGGAAAGATCTCCCACTTCGTCCAGGAACAGGGTCCCGTGGTCCGCCGCTGCGAATCGGCCGGGGTTGGAACTCACGGCGCCGGTAAAGGCTCCTTTCTTGTGACCGAAGAGTTCGCTTTCGATCAGATTTTCAGGAATGGCGGCGCAATTGACCTTGGCCAGTGGATGGTTCTTCCGTGAACTGAGGGAATGGATGGTTTCGGCGATCAATTCCTTGCCGGTACCGGTTTCGCCGGTGATGAGCACCGTGGTTCTGCTGTCGGCCACCTGCGATATGAGGGTGTAGATCTCTTTCATCCGTTTGGAATTGCCGATAAACCGCCCGTTGGGAGGTCGAGTTTGAGACAAGAGTTCTTTAAGGCGTACGTTTTCTTCCAGGACGGAGCGAATGTACACCTTTCGGGCGATCAGCTCGGCCACCGCGGACAAAAGGGTCACTTCGGAATTGAGATCCTTGACGTGTCTGGAGAGCTTATCGGTGGAAAGCACCCCCACCACCTTGTCCTCGTAAATGATGGGAACGCAGATGAAGGCCAGTTCGGTGCGGTTCACCGACCTCCGGGCGCCGGTGCGGTCGAGGAACAGGGGCTCCTTGTCCAGGTTGAAGAACGCCATGGGACGGCCGGTCTTGGCCACCCGTCCCGTGACGCCTTCCCCAAGGAGATATCTGCCCCGAAGCCTGGCATCCGCACTCATTCCCACGGCAACGAACAGATGGACTTCCTCCAAGTCCCGTCTGAGAATGGAAATCATGCCGCGTTCCAGACCAACTCCCTGTTTCAGGAGTTCCAAAACGTTTTTGAGGGAGGACTCCAGATCTTCCGACGTACTGACCGCGCGGGCCACATTGTAGAGAGCGGCCAGCTCCTCTTGGCTGAAGCGATGGGCTTCGGAAAAGGGTTCCATGAAATCCATCCTAATACAAAATTGTATCGTTGTAAAGACAACAGTACAGAAATGTGTCACCTCGTCCAGCAAGTTTCCCGGAGGTTCAGGAGAAAAAAGACTTGAATTTCCAAGGGGAAAGCCATGCCGAAGCGGTTGGCATGGTACTTGATAACTCCGATACAGCCCTTGTCCGGAAACGTGAGTGAAAAGATCCGGGGAGCGGTGCGCTTACGGGTTTCGGAAGAGCGGAACAAGATCGACGGAAAGGAAAAACGCATGTGCCGACTGTTTGCCGTCAATTCCCTGGAAGCCGTTTCACCCATGAGGGCCATTGACGCCCTGAACGTGATGAAGGAGGGGCATGACGGATCGGGGGTAGGATTGTTCATGAGGGATCTGGGAGGCGAATTCGAAGAATTCAAGCACTACCCGATTCTCTCGGGGATTTTCACCCATGAGGGGCTCAGGCGGGTGGATGAAGTCATGTTCGATATGAGATTTACTCCCAAACATCAACTTTCCTTTGACCGGAAGGAGGCCCCCCCTTCCTCCATGATCCGGAGAGACAAGTATCTGGTTCGAGCCTACGAACCCCCCGATGGTTGGGACCAGCTTTCGGAACCGGAGCGCGCCAGGCGTTGCCTGGAGATCCGACTCATGCTTCGGCGACTGGGATTTGAAGATAAATCGGGTATCGTGTATTCCTTCTGGCCCGATGTGATCATGATCAAGGAGATCGGAGACCCTGTGGAAGTGGGAAAGTATTTGGGCCTGGATCGCGAAGGTCTCATGGCCAGAATCATATTGGCTCAAGGAAGGCAGAATACCAACTACGCCATTACCCTGTATGCGTGTCACCCGTTTTTTATCCAGGGATACTCGACCATGACCAACGGGGAGAATACGGCCTTTGTGCCCATCCGGGAGTATCTCGCCTCCCGCGGATTCCCCGGGTATGTGGGATATGAGTCCGATTCGGAGGTGTTCACTCATATCCTGCATTACGTGGTCGATCGCCTCAGCCTGGACCTGATGACGTATAAGCATGTGATCACCCCGCTCCGGGACGAGGAATTGGACCGTCATCCCGACGGCGCCGTGCTGAGACAGCTGAAATACAGCCTGCGATACCTGACCATCGACGGACCCAACTGTGTCATCGGATGCCTTCCGGACCGGACTGTGTTCCTGACTCAGGACAGCAAGAAACTGCGTCCCGGCGTCGTGGGGGGAAGACCGGGGTTGTACGCCTTTTCTTCGGAGATATGCGGTTTGGAATCCCTGATTCCGGATCGGAATAAGGCGGAAGACGTTCAGCCTATGGGTACGGACATGGTCTCGGTGGACCAAGACAGACAGGAGATACGGCTTTGGAGCCAATGGGATCGATATACATTCAGCCGAGCAGCTTGAGCGTCAAAGATCTTCCCTGGCAGATTTATTGGGACAAGGAAAAATGCACCTTGTGCGGGCGGTGCACGGCGGTGTGCCCCGTCCGGGCCATCGAGATGGGCGTGTTCCGCAAACGCTTGGTGACCGTGGACGTCAATGATCGCAGTGCTGCTTCCAACGTGTATGGTGTGTACTATGGAATTCGGCAACAGACGGATCCGGCGCACGCGTGCATCGGATGCGCCATGTGCGATCTGGTCTGCCCCAACCGGGCCGTGTATCCCGTTCGCGCGGACGAAATAGACAAGCTGCGTTTCCATGTGGATCAGGGAGGAGAACCCCGTAAGCGGGGCGGTCGTCGGAACGATCGGGGAAGTCTTCTGGATCAGGTGAAATTCACCCGGATTTCCATGCTGACGGACCCTGCCCTGGATGCCGGGCGGCACGAATTTGAATTGAGAACGCTTCTGGGTCGGGTCATGTCCCCGGAGGACATGGTCGCCCATATACGGGACAACGGGTACGCGCTTCCGGTGCGTGAAGTGTATCCGCTCATCATCGGGAGTATGTCCTTCGGCGCGCTGTCGCCCACCATGTGGGAAGGGTTGCAGATGGGGATCGCGTATCTCAACGAGGAGTTGGGCATGCCCGTAAGGATGGCCAGCGGTGAAGGGGGCGTGCCTCCCCGGTTTCTCCGCTCCCGTTTCCTCAAATACCTGATCTTGCAGATCGCCAGTGGATATTTCGGCTGGGATGAAATCCTCCACGCCATTCCGGAAATGAAAGAGGATCCTTGCGCCATCGAGATCAAATACGGCCAGGGCGCCAAGCCCGGGGACGGCGGCCTGCTCATGTGGTACAAGGTGAACAAACTCATCGCCGCCATCCGGGGGGTGCCCGTGGGAGTGAGTTTGCCGAGTCCTCCGACGCACCAAACCAAGTATTCCATCGAGGAATCCGTGGCCAAGATGGTCCAGTCCATGTATATGGCGTGGGGATTCCGTGTGCCCGTGTATCCCAAGATCTCCGCCACCAAGACGGCGTTGGCCGTATTGAACAACCTGGCCCGAAACACCTATGCCGGAGGTCTGGCCATGGACGGGGAGGACGGAGGAACGGGCGCCGCCTACAACGTATCCATGAATACCATGGGCCATCCCATTGCCAGCAATGTACGGGATGCGTACCTGACGTTGGTCAATATCGGGAAGCAGAATGAGTTGCCCCTCTTTGCGGGGGGAGGTATCGGCAAGAACGGCAACCTGGCCGCCAACGCCGCGGCCCTCATCATGTTGGGAGCCAGTGGAGTCCAGGTGGGGAAAATCGTGATGCAGGCCACCGCCGGCTGCCTCGGATCCGAGGGTGATCGGTGCAACATCTGCAATATCGGGCTTTGTCCCAAGGGGATCACCTCGCAGGATCCCAGGCTGTACCGGCGATTGAATCCGGATCATGTAGCGGAGCGCCTGGTGGACATGTTTGTGTCCTTTGACACGGAGTTGAAGAAGATCGTGGCGCCCCTGGGTCGCTCCACGTCGCTTCCCATCGGCATGGCCGATGCTCTGGGGATGGCGGATGCCCATGCCGCCGAACGTTTGAAGATTTCGTTCGTTTGTTGATGAGGGGGCGGGGAAGAGGGTCATGGAGTCTTACCATCGTCTGTCGGGAAAGGTTGAAGGAAACCGTCTGAGTACGCAAGCGCTCGATGAATGCATCCAGCAGGCGGTGGCGCAGGGACACCTGCGATTGGAGATCGATGCCTGCGGGCAGCACGGCATCGGGGGGAGACTGTGGAAAGCGGGTAACCAGGCAGTGAACGTGCGGGTTGTGGGGTACCCGGGACAGCGATTGGGCGCCATGGGGTTTCCCAATACGATGATTGAATGCATGGTCCCGGCCTCTGACGATACCGGCTGGCTGAATGTGGGTTGCGAAATCATTGTTCACGGAAACGCGTCCAACGGGACGGGCAACGCCATGGCCCAAGGGCGGATCTACGTGGCGGGTGGAATCGGTGCACGGGGCATGACCATGACCAAGCACAATCCCCGATTCGACCCTCCCGAACTATGGGTGTTGGGATCCGCCGGAGATGCTTTCGCCGAGTTCATGGCCGGCGGTATCGCCGTGGTGTGCGGCGTCCATCCTCACAATCCGGCCAAAGTGCTCGGTCATAGACCCTGCGTGGGTATGGTGGGAGGTAAGATCTTCTTCCGCGGGGAACAGGACTGGTTCAGTGAACACGATGCCAAGCAGGTCCGGATCGAAGACGACAACTGGGATTGGCTTGGCCGGAATCTCGTCCGGTTTCTGGAAAAAATCGGCCGGTTGGAGCTGCGGGACACCCTGCTGCGGCGTGACGCATGGAACCTCCTGGTAGCCCGTACGCCCTATGAAAAGAAGGAAAAAACCCGCCGCGCCCTGTCGGATTTCCGGAGACAGGTCTGGGAGAAAGAGCTGGGCGACGGCGGCATGATCGGAGACCTGGCGCCCAAAGCGGTACAGGCGCCTCTTATCGTAACGGGGGAACTGCGCCGCTACCGGCCCGTATGGGAACACGCCAAGGCCATGCCTCCGTGCCAGTTTCATTGCCCCACCGGCATTCCCGTGCATCGTCGCTGGGGATTGATCCGGGAGGGAAAGACCCAGGAGGCATTGGATCTCTCGTTGCGGTACACCCCGCTTCCGGCTACGGTGTGCGGGTATCTGTGTCCCAATGTATGCATGCAGAACTGCACTCGAACGCAGGCTTTGATGGAACCGGTGGATATCCCCGCCTTGGGTCGAGCCAGTATCCGCGCGTTGCCGCCCGAGCCGGAACCTCCTTCGGATCGGCGTGTGGCCGTCATCGGCGCAGGCCCCGCGGGGCTTTCCGTGGCGTGGCAGCTTTCTCTCAAAGGACACCGGGTCACGGTAGTGGATAAAGAGGAGGCTCCGGGAGGAAAGATCCGCGTCTTCATCCCCAGGGAACGCATTCCCGACGAGGTCCTGGAAGCGGAACTGGGTCGGATCCGGGAAGTCGTCGCGGAATTCGATTTGGGTGTGGAAGTCACGGCGGAACGCCTGGATCGTATGAAACGAGAGTTCGACTATATCGTCATCGCCACGGGCGCTCACCATCCCCGAGTGCTCCCGATTCCCGGAGGCGAGCGCATCGTCTCGTCCCTGGAGTTCCTTCGCAAGGCGCGGGAGGGCGGCATCATGAACGTGGGAGAGCACGTGGTGGTGATCGGCGCAGGCAATGTGGGTTGCGACGTGGCCGTTCAGGCGGCCCGGTATGGCGCCCGAACGCTCACCCTGGTGGACGTCCAGGAACCGGCCTCCTTCGGAAAGGAGCGGAAGGCCGCGGAAGGGGCGGGCGCCCGCTTCCTCTGGCCCAAGTACGTCGGCGAGGTTACGGACACGGAGGTTCTTTTCAAGGACGGGGACCGACTGCCCGCGGACACGGTAGTTCTCGCCATAGGAGACCTGCCGGTACTGGAATTCATCCCGGAAACCGTGGCGACGGAGCGGGGATACCTGAAGGTGGATGAGACCTTCCAGACCACGGATCCCCAGATTTTCGCCGTGGGGGACGCCGTGAGACCGGGTTTGATTACGGATGCCATCGGGATGGGCCGTATCGCGGCCGAAAAGATCGACGCCCTGCTCAACGGGCGCGAATACCATCCGCCGCACAAAGTGAAAACGGATACCAGCCTGGTTCATCCCTTCTATTTCGAACCCACGTTGTCCGGGGGAAATCTGGAATCCCAGGCCCGATCCTGCGCCTCGTGCGGTACCTGCCGGGACTGCGGGATCTGCCAAACCATTTGTCCTCAGTCCGCCATCGAGCGGCATGAAGAAGGGGGAGAGCCGATCCTGTCGGTGGTTTCGGAACGATGCATTGGATGCGGGTTCTGCGTGCAGGCGTGTCCCTGCGGAATCTGGCGCTTACGCGAGAACGAAGGGAGCTGGTGAGGCGGGGGTATGCGCATCGCGTTGGTCCAAATCAATCCTGTGGTGGGGGATCTGGAAGGAAACTCGGAGCTGATCCGGAACGGCATTCGGGAAGCCCGAGAGCGGGGTTGTCGGCTGGCGGTTTTTCCGGAGCAATGCCTGGTGGGATACCCTCTCAGGGACATGCTGGAAAGACAGTCCTTTGTCCGGGCGAATCTCAATGCGTTGGACGCGCTGATTCCCGAGACTCGGGGCATTGCCGCCGTCCTCGGATACGTGGCGCCCAATCCTGAAACTTCCGGCAAGTCCAACTTCAACGCACTGGCTCTTCTGGATGACGGGCGATTCGTGGCTCAGGGGGGCAAGACCCTCCTTCCTTCCTACGATGTGTTCGATGAAACCCGATACTTCGAGCCCTTCGGTTCTCCACTGGTCCATGAGCTGGACGGGGTGCGCATCGGATTCACGGTGTGTGAAGATATCTGGAACGACAAGGACTTCTGGGTTCGACCGCTCTATAAAGTGGATCCGGTGAAAGGGATGTGCGAGCGGGGAGTGGATCTCATCGTCAATATGTCGGCTTCCCCCTTTCATATGGGGAAGACGGCGCTCCGCCGGAGAATGCTGAGTTCCATGGCGGCCAAGTACCGCGTCCCCTTTGTTTTCGTGAACCAGGTGGGGGGCAACGACGAACTGATTTTTGAAGGCGCCAGCATGGCTTTGGACGGGAGCGGCAATCTCGCCGCCAGGGCCCGTGAATTCGATTCGGACCTGGTGATCTGGGACTACGGGTCCGGCGCCGGAGAGATACGTGAGGGGTCCGGGAGCGAGGAGGCGGAGGTGATCCAGGCCCTCGTTCTGGGCTTGCGTGACTATGCGTTCAAATGCGGATTCGCAAAAGCCCTCATCGGTCTCAGCGGAGGCCTGGATTCTTCCCTGGTGGCCTGTCTGGCTGTGAAGGCCCTGGGAAGCGAAAACGTGACCGGCGTGATGATGCCGTCTCCGTTCACTTCGAAAATGAGCGGGGAAGACGCCCGCCTCCTGGCTGAAAACCTGGGGATTCGGCGCCTGGAAGTGCCCATCGACGACGTCATGAAGAGCTATGAACGGGCGCTGACTCCCCTGTTTGCGGGAACCAGGCCGGACGAAACGGAAGAAAACATCCAGGCCCGGATTCGGGGAAACATCCTCATGGCCCTGAGCAATAAATTCGGATACCTGCTGCTCACCACCGGCAACAAATCCGAAATGTCGGTGGGCTATTGCACGCTCTACGGCGATATGAGCGGCGGTTTGGCCGTCATCGCGGATGTGCCGAAAACACTGTGTTACCGATTGGTGCGATTGCTCAACATGGAACATGCATGGGTTCCCGAGAGAGTGATCGCCCGGCCTCCCAGCGCGGAACTCAAACCGAATCAGACGGACCAGGACACCCTCCCCCCGTACGACGTGCTGGACGATATCCTGCACGCGGCCGTGGAAATGAATTTGGGTCTTTCGGATATCGTGGATCGAGGCCACAACGAAACCGTGGTTCGGGACGTGCTTCGAAGAATCGACCGGAACGAGTACAAACGATTGCAAGCCCCGCCGGTGCTGAAAGTCACCACACGGGCGTTCGGTTACGGCAGAAGGTATCCTATCGCCAGGACTCGGGAAGTATATTGATCATTTTGAAGATCACCTGTTCCTGAAAGCAGGATCAGAGTACAACGGACCCTAACAGCCCGTTGATAAACAGCCTGACAAACTTGGAACCGTATAGAGGAGGCGGTGTAATGAGCGGAGGATTGACACCAAAAGACGTTGTGGAAATGATCCAGAAAGAATGCGTGGACGTCGTGGATCTGCGGTTTATGGACTTTCCGGGACTTTGGCAGCATTTCTCGGTGCCTGCACGGGAAATTACGGAAGAAACCTTTGAGGAAGGCTTGGGATTCGATGGATCGAGCATCCGGGGATGGCAGGCCATCAATGAATCGGATATGCTGGTAAAACCGGTGCCCGAATCGGCATTCATAGATCCCTTTTTCTGTCATAAAACGCTGGTGGTGATCTGTAATATCTGTGATCCGATCACCGGCGAAGATTATACCCGGGATCCTCGAAATATCGCCCGAAAGGCCGAGGCATACCTGAAGAACACCGGTATCGCCGACGTGGCGTATTTTGGTCCCGAAGCCGAGTTCTTTATTTTCGACGATGTGCGATTCGATCAGAACGAACACGAAGGCTACTTTTACCTGGATTCCGTCGAGGGACGCTGGAACGCGGGCCGGGAGGAATGTCCCAACCTCGGGTACAAGCCGAGATACAAGGAAGGGTATTTCCCGGTGCCGCCCACGGACAGTATGCAGGATATCCGCAGTGAAATGATGCTCACACTGGAGTCCATCGGAGTTCAGATCGAGGCCCAGCATCATGAGGTGGCCACGGGCGGGCAGGCGGAGATCGACATGCGCTTTTCCTCCCTGGTGGCCATGGGGGACAAGCTCCTGAAATACAAGTATGTGATCAAGAACGTGGCCCGCAAGTACGGCAAGACGGTGACCTTCATGCCCAAGCCCCTGTTCGGGGACAACGGCAGCGGCATGCACGTGCATCTGTCCCTTTGGAAGGGGGATTCCAACACGTTCGCGGGCGACGGCTATGCGGGCCTGTCCGACACGGCTCTGTACGCCATCGGGGGTATCCTGAAACACGCCCCGGCGCTGTGTGCATTCACCAACCCCACCACCAACAGCTACAAGCGACTGGTGCCCGGATTCGAGGCGCCCGTGAATCTGGCCTACTCGCGCCGAAATCGGAGCGCCGCCGTGCGGATCCCCATGTATTCTCCCAGCCCCAAGAGCAAACGCATCGAATTCCGCTGTCCGGACCCGAGCTGTAACGGATACATAGCGTTTTCGGCTATTATGATGGCCGCGCTGGACGGGATCCAGAACAAGATCGACCCCGGTGAGCCTCTGGACAAGGACATTTACGATCTTCCGCCCGAGGAGTTGGCCAAGGTGCCTCAGGCGCCCGGCAGTCTGCGGGAATCCTTGAACCATCTCAGGAACGATCATGAATTCCTGCTCAAGGGGGATGTATTCACCATGGACGTCATCGACACCTGGATCAATTACAAACTGAAAAACGAAGTGACCCAGGTGGAGCTGCGACCCAATCCCTGGGAGTTCGCACTGTACTTCGACATCTGATCCGTTTCGGCGGAAACCGATGCATCCGGGGGAACGCTCCGCTTCGGGGGTTCCCCCGTTGTTTGGAGGGAAGCCGGCGGTTGTGGTATGCTCGGGCTTTGCCGGAGAAATCGGATTCATACCGGTGGTTCGTTGGAGATATCGGCATGCCGAAGGATGGGGAGACATGAAACCTCTTGTGGAAGCACTGCGCGCCCTCTGCCCGGATGTGGAGCAAGCGTTTATCGCCGAGCATCTGGCGCGTTTGGGAGACCGCTATTTCGAAAGCTTTTCCCGGGAACGGATAGCGGTTCACATTGCGGGACTCCATCGCCTGAGCGCCAGCCGTCCCGTGGAGGTGATTCTGGAAGAGCGGGGGCCGGATCACGTGGATTGCACCGTGCTGGGGTTCGATTATCCGAGAGTGTTCTCGTTCCTGACGGGGATTCTGGCGGGCACCGGATTCAATATCCTGTTCGGAGAGGTGTTCACCTACAGCCGCGGTGAGGCTCATGGAATGCGGGCGGCCGGGGACACGGAACTCCCGGAGGGTGAGCAGGCGGAACCCCGAGTCCGCCGTCGCATCGTGGATCATTTCTCGGGCGTGGCGCCTGCGGCCCGGCAGTTCGAGTCCTGGGCCGCGGAATTCAAGGAACGCGTGGAGGAAGTATTCCATCTGTTGGAGCAGGGAGATGACGAGTCGCTGAATCGAGCCGCCTCCCGAGTGAACGATCTGGTGATCAAGCGATTGGCCGCGCACAAGTTGGGAACGGATCGAGTGTTGTATCCCGTGTCTATCGAAATGGACAACGAAAGCGGACCAAACACGCGCATGAAGGTGGTCGGGCAGGATACGTTCGCTTTCCTGTACATGCTTACGAATGCGCTGTCGTTGCACAACCTGTCCATCGAACGGGTCCGAATCCGAACACCCCAGGGGCGGGTTGAAGACGAAATCGAGTTCGTGGACTCCCGGGGTCGTAAAATCGAAGATCCGGAAACCATCCGGCAGATCAAACTGTCCGTTCTGCTGACCAAGCAGTTCTCCTATTTTCTGGAGAAAGCTCCGGATCCGTACGCGGCCGTACGCCGTTTCCGGTTTTTGGTGGAAGACGTTCTGCGGCTGCCCAAGGAAGGACGATGGATGGACCTGTTGTCCAATCCGGAAACGCTGAGGGACCTGGCGCGCGTCCTGGGGACCAGCGACGTGCTCTGGGAGGAATTCGTCCGGCTTCAGTACGAAACCTTGCTGCCCATGCTGGATTCCCAGGTGAACGGTCACCGGTTCAGCACGCCCCCGGAGAGCCTTGCCGAGAAGCTCCGTCGGAGTCTGGAAGGAGCGGAGGACTTCCAAGACCTGCACAACCGGCTGAACCGGTTCAAGGATCGGGAGATTTTTCTGATCGACCTGGACCACATTCTGGGCGGAATCGATTTCAGGACCCTGTCCAAAAGACTCACGCGCTTGGCGGAGCTTGTGGTCAATGCCGCGGTGCAAGCCGTGTACGGGTATCTGGTGGAGCGATACGGTGTTCCCAGAAGCGTGGGGGACCTGGAAGGCCGTTTCGCGGTGCTGGGCTTGGGCAAGCTGGGGGGGGCGGCCCTGGGATATGCGTCGGATATCGAGATTCTGTTCGTCTACAGCGACAACGGGGCGACGGATGGAGACCGTTCCATATCGAATTCCGAGTTCTTCGATCGCCTGGTGCGTGAAGTCATTCGATTCATCGAATCGAAACGGCAGGGGATCTTTCGGATCGATCTCCGCTTGAGGCCCTATGGAAGCGGAGGCCCTCTGGCGTGCAGCCTGGAAACGTTCTGCCGATACTACGGTAAGGACGGCCAGGCCCACTCGTATGAACGCCTGGCATTGGTGCGCCTCCGTGCCATTGGAGGCGATGCGGAACTGGGGTCCCGAATCGAGCGATTGCGGGACGGAATGGTGTATGCGTCCCGGAGCATCGATCCGGCCGAAATTCTGGATCTCCGGAAACGGCAATTTGCCGAAAAGGTGAAAGACCAGCGACTCAACGCCAAATTCAGCCCGGGAGGGCTCGTGGATCTGGAATACGACGTTCAGATTCTCCAGGTGATCCACGGGCGGAACCTGCCCCGACTCAGGACTCCCCGCATCCATGAAGCCTTGTCCGCGCTGGAGGAGGGAGGGATCCTGTCCCCCTCGGAAGCGGAACGCCTCACCGCCGCCTATGACTTCCTGCGCAACCTGATCAATGGACTGCGGATGCTTCGGGGGTCCGCGGAGGATTTGTTTCTGCCGGACAAGGACTCGCTGGAGTTCGGCCATCTGGCCCGGCGCATGGGCTATCAGCGGGGACACGGGCTGGATGCGGCCCAACGGCTCTATCTCGACTTCGAGACGCACACCGCGGCCGTGCGGGCTTTCGTGGAGCAGCATTTCGGCAGGGATTCCCTTCCCGGCGGGGACACGGGCACCGTGGCGGACCTGGTTCTTTCCGAGGATATCTCGGAGACGGCCCGCCGGAAGATTCTGGCCGAGGCCGGGTTCCGGGATCCGGAAAGAGCCTACGTGAATCTCCGCTTTCTGGCCGGAACCGGAAGTTCCAGAACCGTCTTCGCCCGGTTGGCTGTGCTGGCCGCGGACATTCTGGCGGGAACTCCGGATCCCGACATGGCGTTGAATAATTTGGAACGATTCATGCGCATGACGGCGGCCGCCGACTACCAGTACAACATGCTGCTGGCGCAGCCCATGCGATTGGAAATGATGTTGACCCTGTTCGCGGGAAGCCAATTTCTCTCGGATACGTTGATCCGCCATCCCGGTTTTCTGGACTGGCTCATTCTCCCGGAAAATCTGCACGGCGCCAAGGAGAGACCCGACCTGGAAGACGAACTGGGGGCGTTCCTGGAAGGCGGACCGGGGGAGACGGTGTGGCTGAACGAACTCAGAAGATTCCGCAGAAGAGAGATCCTGCGGATCGGCGCCCGGGACATGTATCTGAATGTTCCCTGCCGTCGCATTACCCATGAATTGTCCTGCCTTGCGGAAGCCCTGACGGGCAAAGCCCTGGAGAAAGTGTGGCGCACCCTGCGGGAAGAAGGGAAGGAGTACGCGCAGGCGCCGGAACCGGAGAACCGCCTCTGCGTCTTCGCCATGGGCAAACTGGGAGGCGATGAACTCAACTACAGCTCGGACATCGATCTGGTGGCCGCCTTCGATGACGGGCTTCCGGCGGGTTCCTCCGCCGCGAAGGCCCAGAGCCCCGACAAGGTCCTCTTCACCCGCGCCGTGGAACGGCTCCGGGCCGATTTATCCGTGCATACGGAAGCCGGCTATGTGTACCGGGTGGACTTGCGGTTAAGGCCTTACGGAACTGCGGGCGATCTGGTTCCCTCCCTGTCCGCGCTGATACGCTATTATGAGGAAAAGGCGTCCTTGTGGGAAATCCAGGCGTTGCTCAAAATGAGACCCGTGGCCGGAAACCTGGAACTGGGACGGGCCTTTCTCCATCGCATGCGACCGGTGATCCTCAAGCCGAGAATCGGGGATCACATTGTTCAGAATATCGAAAGGATGCGGGAACAAGGAGTCCGGAGGATCGTCCGGAGCGCCGCGCCTTCCACGGATGTGAAGGACGGGCTGGGGGGATTGAGGGACGTGGAGTTTCTGGTGCAGGGACTTCAATTGCTGCATGGAGGGGAACACCCGGAGGTGGTCACGGGGAACACCCTGGCCGCCCTGGATGCATTCCGGGCCTCGGCGCTGTTACCCGGGCCCGTGGCGGAGCAACTGTCTCAGGATTATACCTTTCTCCGGAAAGTGGAGCATGCGCTTCAGTTGTTGGAGGACCGGCAGATCCACGCCATACCCTCCAAGCCCGCCGAACTTTCGGCTCTCGCCAAGCGGGTGCTGGGTGTCTCGGCGGATGCGGACACGTTTGTGTCGCGATTGGACGAATGCCTGGAGCGGGTGCGGCGCGCCTTTAAGGAATGGGCGGCGAACCCCGTGGGTTGAAGGTCCGCCGCTCTTCGCCTTCCGTTCGGGCGCCCTCGCCCACGCCTTATTTCAGCCGGTGCTGTTACCGGCCTGTTACGGAAAAACAGCGGAGAACAACGGAAGGAGCCGCCTTTCCGGATTCAGGTCCACCGGATTCCCTGACGGGAGTTCCGGCGTTCCAGTTCGCGGAGGATCCCGTTTCGCGTGCCGGCTTTGTCCAGGGACCATTCGGGGGCGATCAGCTCCGCGGGGTCCGGGTCGCCGGACAGACGCTGAATCACCGTGGACGGAGGAAGCATTTCCATAAAATCGACCACCCACCGTACATAGAGGTCCTGGGGAAGGGGATGGTATTCCCCTGAACGGTGCACCTCTTCCAGGGGAGTGTTCCGGACGACGTACAGGTGATGGAACTTGATTCCGTCGATGCCGCATCGGGCGCAAAAGCCGGCGGTGTGGAGCACGTGTTCGCGGGTTTCCCCCGGGAGACCCAGAATCACGTGGGCGCAGACCAGGAGTCCCCGTTGGCGGGTGAGACGCACGGCTTGGGAAAAATCCTCCACCTTGTGCCCCCGCCCGATGGCGTTCAGAGTGTGATCCCAGGCGGACTGAAGACCGTACTCCATCCAGATCATCCGGTCGCGGCCCACTTCCCCGATGAGGTCCAGTACGCCCTCGTCGACGCAGTCGGGACGGGTGCCGATGCACAATCCCACCACGTCCGGCTCGCTCAACGCCTGTTCGTAAAGGTCCCGCAGAACGGGAAGCGGGGCGTACGTATTGGAGAAGGATTGGAAGTAGGCCAGAAACTTGACGGCCTTGTATCGCCTCCGTCCGAAGCGGATTCCCTCCCGCAGCTGCTCGCGGATGGAGGGTTGGTCTCGGTGTCTCCCGGTACCCGAGCCTCGGGCGTTACAGTAGGCGCAGCCATGGATGCCTTTGGTTCCGTCCCGATTGGGGCAGGTGAGCCCGGCGTCCAGGGGGACCTTCTGGACCCGGCATCCGAAACGGCTCCTCAGATACGTGTTCAGATCCAGGTACCGCGGGTCGGATTTCATGGCTCGACGGCGGGCTCCCCGGCCACCCTGCGGGCCAGTTCCAGAATGGTGTCCGCATAGGGTCCGCTGCGGTTGTAACACAGAAGCGCTTTTCGGCGTTCCGCCCTGTCCATGTCCTTCTTCCAGCCGCAGGCCGTCAGGATATGGGCCGCGCTGTGCAACGCATCTTCATGGGAGAACAGGTCCACTTTCCCGTCCCCGTCCCCGTCCTTGCCGTAACGCAGTACATTGGACGGAATGAACTGGGGAATGCCGATGGCTCCGGCCAGGGAGCCCTGGATATCGTGGGGGGTGGAGTTCACGGCCCGGGTATATCCGAGGAACGCCACGAGTTCCTTATACGCCCAATCCGATTTCCGGGCGCAGAAGGATTGGAAGTCCTCGAAGGTGGTTTGTTCCCGTTCCTCCGGCTTGAGCTGGTCGAAGAGATCCTTCATGGTCTCGGGATGATGGGAGACGGACAGGCTGCTCAGGATGTTGAGCACATTGAACCGTCCCGTATACGTACCCAGGCGGGTTTCCACCATGAAGAGCGCGGCCAGCAGAGCGGGGGGGACGTGCGTGCGCTTTTCGACGGCCTCCAGCGTCTCCCGGTGTCGATCCACATACTCTCTGCACAATTGGACCGATGAAGGTTCCAGAAACTGGTTGTAGTTGAGTCTGGATTCGCGGATGGTGAAGTAGCTCAGAACGGGTCTGGGCTCGAACCGCACCGACGGAGACTCGTAAACGCCGCGGATGAATTCCTCCTCGAATCCCTCCTGGATCAAGCGGGCCTGCAGGTCGACGAATACGGACCCATAAACCCGGGTCTGTGCGGCAAAACCCAATGCCAGGAACATCATCGAGGCGGCGATTACTCGGTGCACGGCGGTTCTCCTTTCCGGAAGTCGGCGGTTTCCAACGCTTACAGGGTGATCGTCATCAGGTCTTCGGCGGCGATTATCTCGCCGGCGAAACGGTCTCTACAAGATTGTACCACGTCCACCCGATCACAGGGAGGGTAGAAATGAGTCAACACGAGCCGGCGGGCCTGGGCCCGGGCGGCGATGTGCGCCGCCAGAGAAGGGGTCAGATGTCCCGGGATGCGCTGATCGTCGGGCATGGAGCAGTCCAGGAAGAAGACGTCCACGCCCCGGCCCAAATCCACCAGGGAGTCGCATACGTCCGTGTCGCCGCTGTAGGCCATGGTGCGGCCCTTGCTGTCCCGGAGCCGGAATCCCAAACTTTGGGGTGTATGATCCACGGGTACGGCATGCAACGTCAAGCCCGGCGTCAGGGTATGCCGGCCTCCGGCCTGCGGGAATTCGCGGATGCGGCAGGTCCCCTGAGCGGGCGCCACCCAGTCCCCGTACAAATCCCGGGCCCGTTGCAGCCAGGCCTCGAGTCCGGCGGGTCCCAGGATCTCGAAGGGTCGGTCCCGGCGGGGTTGAAGCGGGTTCCGGGAAGCGAACAGAAATGCGAGAAGATCCAAAGTATGATCCGGATGGAAATGGGTGTAACACAGGAAGTCCAATTGGTGGCAACCGACGCCGATCCGGGACAATTGGCGGAGGGTCCCGGGTCCCGAATCCAGGAGGATGAACCGGTTTTCCGCTTCCACGAGAATGCCCGGAG
The DNA here is from genome assembly GCA_964597345.1 of uncultured Thermodesulfobacteriota bacterium. Classification (GTDB taxonomy): domain Bacteria; phylum Desulfobacterota; class Desulfarculia; order JACQYL01; family JACQYL01; genus CAZQXK01. The sequence continues at coordinate 101,571 of CAZQXK010000001.1, forward strand.
AAGCCCTCCGGATTGAAGGTATGCCGGTACCGGATCCCAGGATGGTGATGTTCATGAACGCCGTCCGAACTTGGGGTTGCGTGAAGGATGGCCGCAGTCACCGTCCGAAGCGCCGTGTGTTTTCCATCCCCCGGGGGTCGCGGGTCTGCCTGACGCGCCGGTTCGCCGGCATCGGTTCTGTTGAAGGGCCGGTTCGCCGACAAACAGCTTTGCGGGCAGGCCGGTGAACAACGATGAGATGCCAGGAGCGCGAACCCTGAGGAATGAGGCGTACATAGAGAGTACGCCGCAATGACGAAGGGTGATGCGCAACGCCGCGGATCGCGTTTTTCACCGGCCTGCTATGCAAGCAGACCCTGGAAGGCGGCCCCAGGTTTATTGGAGGCGGACGATTTTCGGATAGGCCGGGGAAAAAAGGGGCGCCGAGGCGGTGGGTTTCATACCTGGTCGCTCTATTGTGCAGCCCAGAGTTGCAGCGGTACGCGGCTCGAAGCCCCGTAGTTCCTCGGTGCGGATCGTTGTTTCCACCGCCAGACGACGGTGCGTGGGGTTCGGTCTTCAGCTACGGACCAACGGCCGGGTTTCCGTGCGCGCTGCTTTGCGATGATTGGGTGATGCATACGGGGGATAGGAGGAAACCGCATACCGATTGTGGGTCGCTTTCCGAGTCCAGGCGCCGATTCTATTGCAATCTATCGGATTTCCTTATATCGTGAAGTCATCCATGGGGAAGGGGGATCCATGAAGAAGGCCGCTACTAAGGAAGATATCATTACGCGCGTCCTGAAAGAACGAGATCGGCTTGTTTTCTTGGGCGTCATCAGTATTGGATTGTTTGGGTCCTTCGTGCGGGGTGACCAGAAGCTCTCAAGTGATATTGACATTCTGGTGGAATTCAGGCCTGAAAAGCATACCTTCGATAATTTTATGGAAGTTTCGTTTCTTCTGGAAGCAATCCTGGAGCGCAAGGTGGAAGTGGTTACCCCGGAGGGGCTCAGTCCTCATATCGGACCGCACATTCTCAAGGAGGTGGAGCGTGTCCTTCTCATCGGCTGAGTAAATCCGCCACATGCTCGACGAGATAGAATTCATCCTGAGCCGGACTTTAGATACGGATTACGAATCGTTTGTCAGGGACGAGACCCTCAAGAGAGCCTTTGTCCGAGGTATGGAAATCATTGGGGAGGCTGCGAAGAAAGTTTCTGAAGATGTGAAAAGGATGCAACAGGATATTGAGTGGCGGAAGGTGTCCGGAATGCGGGACAGGCTGATTCACGACTATTTTGGTGTCGACTACAAGATTGTCTGGGACGTTGCCACAAACAAACTGCCTGAGCTTCGAATGAAGCTCAATGCCCTGATTGGCATGATGGATTAATGCCGACCATCCGTTCAACCGAACGCGGAAACAGCGATTTTCTTTTGAATCAGTTCCTGACGGTGTGCGGCGTTGTGTTCGGTGCAGTCGAGAATGGGGTAACAGGGAAGGAGAGTATGTCTCCTACTGTTCTGTAAACGGGACCGTGGAGAGTCTATTTTCGTGAGTCGCGACATACACGAACCGCCTCATGTCCACATCGATCGTGACGTTTTTTCAGCCAAGTTTGGCTTAACTCGTTGGCCATGGAAAATGTCCTATAAAACACTTTCCAGCAGATCTACTCGTGCCAAAATAATCATACAAACAGTGAGTTATGAAAATGCGTGTAATGAGAAAAATTTGACTTCTGAAGGTCGTACAGGTTATTTTAAAATAACTTTTTACTGAGGAGGAGTTCAAAACGACCGGGAATAGCCAGATGATTCTGGAGGGGGTAGTATATGAAAGAATTACAAGTCAGATGCCAAACTCAAGATGGTATGTTCAGAGATGAAAAGGTTGTTACAGTTCGAGGAGAATCCGGAGAAAGAAGTTTTTTTGTTGATAAATCGCAACTAAGTCAAAATTTTGTTAGGGCAGTCGTTTTGCAAGAAGAGGAGTCACGATCTTTTATAGCAATTCCTGGCATGCCGGCCGATAGCGTCCCTACAAGACTTTGGATAGATAAGCAAAATATAACTTCCAAAAAACAAGTATAAACTACTTTTTTGGATTATAAGAGCATGATTCTATCTGATGTAGATATTCAAAAGGCAATAGAGAGTGGCAGTTTCAAAATAGAACCGCGTCCTATTTATCCTGATGATTACGATACAACCTCTGTAAACCTTCATCTCCATGATGAATTTCTGTCCTGGGAGTTAGATGACATAAAAAAGCGCTTGGTAAATCATTTAGCATACATGTTGGATCCTTCGATTATAGGACGTTTGCCGATATTGCTGCTAAGTTAAAGAAGGAAGTCGATTATGAAGGTGCCGTAATCCTGAATCCAGGACAATTTATTCTGGCACAAACAATGGAAATAGTGGGCAATAAAGATCCAAGCTGTTGCTTGGCCGCTCGCGTAGAGGGACGGAGTAGTTTGGCCAGGATAGGGCTAATGGTTCATATGACCGCTCCAACCATACACGCTGGATTTGAAGGAAAAGTTACCCTCGAATTATTCAATACCGGCCCTATACCTTTACGGATGTGCCCAGGCGACAGCATTTGTCAGTTGATAATAGAAAAGGTTAGCAGTCCACCAGGTGGTTCGATGGATGGAACACAGTTCCAGGGTCAGCAATCTCCTCGTGGATGCACACCGTCACCTACATGAGGTGTAACAAGGCAGGATGGGGTCATGGCACCCCTAATGGCGGTCGGATGGCGGCCTGCGCGTGCGCTTCCCGCAGCCTCCCGCTGGAAGAACAGGAATGAAATTGGATAAAGTCAAAGAAATAGCGCAGCGGCGAATATGGACGGAAATTTTTTTGGGGCACAATGCAAGTTCTATGTATTTGTCATTATCTGAACATGCCGAAAGATTGAATCAATCGGACTCAAAAATTGTGTTCGGGTTGATGCAGCGGCACGCTCTTGATTCGCTTATACTATCTATAGGCAAGATTTATGACAAACCTTCTATAAAATATCCAAATTATAGCATTCCAACGGCCATAGAATGTATTAAAAAAGAGATGTCAAAAATAAGCAATCAAGCCAGTACCAAGATAAATCTCATACAATTCATTCAAAAGCATATTGATCCTGGCTTCAATGAAGCCAGTAAAACGGACTTAGATCGAGTTCCGGAAATAATCGTCAACTGGTTAGATAAGAACTGCCCTCGGACCCCTAAACGTTGCGGCTCTCAACTTGACCATGACCTTGAAGCCGTGAAGGTTTTGCGGGATAAACGTGTGGCCCATTCGGAGGATCATGATCTTCAAGGGTTAAGCACGACAGATCTTGACGGTCCTCTCCGTCTACTGGCATTTGCCGGAACGTTTGTTAACCTTATCGGATATGGGTTCTTTGGGTCCTGCTCGGAATGTTTCGCGGATCCTGCAATGTTTGCTCCAGACAAGAGCGAGGTTTGGCCTCAGATGCAAAAACTGCTGAAAATGGTCAAATAAGGCCCATCACCGATCTGCAGGAGTGCTGATGGCTTAGCATGCAATTCGCCGGGCAGTGTTCAAAACTGTGCCAATCCGTTTCCATCTCCCTCGCCTTGCTCATTCACCCACACCCCCCAATACATCCTCCCCATGCCCTCCCAAATCTACCACCGGCGTCTCGTCCCCCATCCTCTCTATTCCGCTCCCACGGTCCGCGACCAGTCCCGGCGGACATAGTCCAGCAGGCGCTTCGCCCGATCGTAGTGGAGCTGGATGGAGTCCCAGCACGGCGTTCCCGACCGTTTCTGAAGAAGCAACCCGTCGTCGTCGAACCATCTGAGGAGCGCGCCGCCAAAGAAATACCCTCGATTCCGTAACGCGTCCACCGCCTGACCGATCCACGGGCAGGACGCCTTGAGCCACACCTGAATCACGAGCACGCCCTCGCTGAATAGCTTTTGCTCCGCCTCCCCGATCACCCGGGCCAGGTCCGCCCCCGTTTCGTGCACGGCCAACCGGGCCACTTGCGCGAAGGCAAACACCTGCGTAGTCACGACCGTCTGGACATGGGGCGGCGCCGTTTCCCGGGAAACGACCCACTCCCGCTCGTCGTCCAGGTTTTCATAGGCGAACCGGAGGGCTTCTTCGTACGCTTCGGGCGTATAGATCCGATGGGGCCGCGGCCGAAGCGTCCTGAAGTCCAGAAGCGTGGTCACCCTGCCCGGAGCGCTCTTTTCCTGCACGTAGGCCGCCGCGGGCATCAGATCCACCTCCACGGCGCGGGTGATCCACTTTTGTTTGGCCGTGGCCTTCTGGGCAAAGGGGTGGTTGCATACCGGCTCGCCGAAGATCACTTCCACTCCGAATCGGGGCGCGGCCGTTTCCTGCCCGTGAACTCCCATGGCGGTGAAAACACCGGCGCCTCCCCGGTAGGCGGGGTGCACCAATCCCGCCCCGGACTCGTAGATCCCGGTATAGGGCGCGCTGTGGAACAGGGCGTTGTGACCCACGATGTCCCCCTTGGGAGTCCGGACCACGCTGGAAATCACGCGGCCCGCCGCGTTTTCCTCGATGAGTCGGGCGGCGTCCAGGAAGGTCCGGATGGGGTAGCCTTCCCCGTACACGGTGCGGAACAACCGCACCACGCCCTCGGCGTCTTCGGGGCGAAACAGATCCACTTCCCAGGATTGCCCCGGTTCGATATCCGTCTGATGTTTCCGGTCCGGATTCATGGGTGATCATACTCCTTTCTTTTCGGCAAGCAGGGAGTCCGATGCGGCGACGTGCGCATTCCTCCCCGGATGGACTCTGTTCAACAGGACCAGTAGGACTACGGAGAAAAGGCTCAGCAGCGCGCATACGGAAAACAGCGCCGTGAATCCCGCATGAGCCACTAGAAATCCGCCCGCAAAGGGACCCAGGAAGAAACCGCCCTGGTACATCTGAAGCCCCAGGTTCACATTGAGCGCCCGAAACCGGGGAGGCGACACGTCGAACATGAGGGCGTTCAGCATGGGCATGATGACCCCCCAACCCAGACCCAGAAACGCCCCCAGGAAAAAGAAGCCCGCGGGGGAGTCGACATGGGGCAGCACGGCGTATCCCACGGCGGCGGCGCCCATGGCCGCGGCGCACATGCGGGCTTTATCCCACCGGTCGAATTGCGATCCCAGCACCACCCGGACCCCGATTTCGCTCACGGAGGAGAGCGTGAAAAAGAAGCCCACCCCGGCCAGGCCGATGCTGTGGCCGAACCCGGCCAGAAAGTAGAACACCAGGGCATAGCCGCTGAAGAACAACAGCATGATCGAGAGGAGCAGGAGCACCTTGGGATCCTTGAGGTCCTGGGCGTACTCCCGCCGGGACAAGGCGCCATTCCAGGAAGGCGCCCGAGATCCGCGGGGTTCGCCGGAAGAAGACCCCATCCGGGTGAAGGGGAACACAAAGAGCATGACGGCGGCGAAAACCAGGAGCACCCGGTCGTAGCCTCCGAGCCACGCGGTGAGAACCGGAAGGGCCGGAGGGACCACGGCGTACGGGAGCAACGTGACGATGGAAATGAGGCCGAAGGCCTGACCGCTCCGTTCCTGGGGGATGTGTTCCACCAGGAGGGTCATGAGCCCGGTGGCCAGGATCACGTGGGCCAGCCCGTGGATCGTGCGCAGCAGAAACATGGACCAGAACCCGTCCGCCAGGCCGTAGGAGGCCAGGCACAGCAGGGCCCCGGTGTTGCCCGCGGCGATCCACCGCGCCGCGTTCCCCGCGTGGAGCAGGGGACTGATCACCGGTCTCAGGACCAGCGCCACGCCGGAAAACACGCCCATGAGCACGCCGAACCACCGGACATCGATATCCAGCGTGTGCAGGTAATCGTAGTATTGGAAGAACGCGGCGATATTGGCGAATGCGAGAAACACGGCTCCGTTCAGCGCCAGGAACCGCCGGTTCCAGAGGAAGCCTGCGTCGTTGCCGGATGCCGGGGTCTCCGGGGACTTCCGCCGGGTCACGATGCACCCCTCGCCGGGATACAGGCTTCAAGCCGCAGCACCAGGTTTCCCGCTACTTGGCGCCGGTACGCGGCGCCGGCCCGGAGATCGTCTATGGGCCGGACGGCGTTGCTGGCCTCCTCGGCGGCTTCCTCCAGCGCCCGGTGGGAGATGGGGTGCCCTTCCAGGCGGCGTTCCGCCTCCGGGGACGTGATTACCGTGGGTCCCACGCTGCCCCAGGCGAGCCGGGCTCTCTCGACGACGCCGGATTCGGAAACCTGAAGCACGGCGGCCATGCTCACCAGGGCGATGGCCAACGCGTTCCGTTGGCCCACTTTTTCGAAATACTGGAGGGTGCGGCGGGTGTCCATTTTCAGACGGACTCCGGCCACGATTTCGCCCGGGTTCAATACGGTGTTTCCCGGACCCCGGATGAATTCCGGTACGGAAACCCGCCGGGAGCCTTGGCGGGTTCTCAATTCCAGTTCCGCATCCAGTACGGTCAGAGGAGGCAGGGTGTCGCCCGCCGGGGAAGCAGTGACCAGATTGCCTCCCAGAGTGCCCATATGTCGCACCGGCGGCGAACCCAGGACGCGCAGGGCCTGTTCCAGGACCGGAAAAAACCGCTTTACCGGGGAGGAAGCCAGGAGTCGGGAGTGGGAAACCCCGGACCCCACGAACAGCCGTGGACCCTCCTCCCGCAGGACTCGAAGCTCCTCGATCCGTTCCAGGCCGATCAGGCTAGGAGAGGACGCGGGATCCCGGCGCAGGCGGACGAACAGGTCCGTTCCGCCGGCGAACACCCGGCCCTCAGGGTGTTCGTCCAGAACGTCCCAGAGTTCGTCCGGCGTTCGGGGGAGAAACACGGCCCGGATCACCGCACGCCTCGCGGAATGCGGGCCGCCGCGTGCTCCACGGCGTCCACGATTTTCGCGTACCCCGTGCAACGGCACAGGTTGCCGCTCAATCCCTCCCGGATATCCTCCCGGGTGGGTTCCGGGTTCCGGGCCAGGAGGTCCGCCGAAGCCAGCACCATTCCGGGCATGCAGTATCCGCATTGAACGGCCCCGCATTCGATGAAGGATTCCTGGATGGTTCGATAAGAAGAGTCCTCCTCCGCCCCTTCAATGGTGAGGATTCGGCGTCCCTCCAGTTGAGCCGCGATCATGAGACAGGACAGCCGGCTTTCTCCATCCGCCAAGATGGTGCACGCCCCGCATTCCCCGGAACCGCAGCATTCCTTGGTCCCCGTGAGTCCGAGATCTTCCCGCAGGAGATCCACCACGCGGCGGTCCGGCGGGGATTCCACAGTGATCCGCTTTCCGTTCAAAACAAAAGAGATCTTCATAACATCCCGTTGAAAAACAGCATTTCGGACAGGCTGTTCCAAAACGATCAGATGCAAGGCGCGCGAATCCCGAGGAATGAAGCGTACAACCCCTACGTTGCAATGACGCAGGATGAAGCGCAACACAGCAGATCGCTTTTTTCAACAGCCTGATGAGTTCTCCCGAAACTCGATTCGGTCCAGGGCGGACAGCACCCGTTCCGGAGTCAGGGGTAATCGCCGGATGCGTATTCCGGCGGCGTCCGCCAGTGCGTTGGCCACGGCGGGCAACGGGGCGTTGATGGAGATCTCCCCCACCCCCTTGAGGCCGAAGGGCCCCGTCTCCTCATAGGTTTCCACCCGCCGGGATTCCATGTCCGGCGCGTCCTTGGCCGTGGGCAAAATGTACGTGGCGAAATTCAGGGTGCGGCCTTCTCCTTGGTCCACCACGTAGTCTTCATACAATGCGTATCCCAAACCCTGGACGATGCCTCCCTGGACCTGCTGGTCGTAGAGCTGGGGATTGATGACGCTTCCCGCGTCCGTGACCGCCAGGTATCGCACCACCTGAATGCGACCCGTGAGTTCGTCCACCTCGATGTACGCCAGGTGGGCCGCGTAGGAAAAAAGAAGGTGAGGCAGGCCGAAAACCGGGGAATTGCTTTCCATCCGGATGCGTTCCCGGCACGCGGGAGCCCGCCACTGATACGTGCATTCCCGCTGGGAAGGGGACATGGAGCGGGCTACCGAGGCCAGCGGCGCATCCCTTCCCGAAGGAAGATGGCGGACGATGCCCGGCAGCAAGTGAAATTCCTCGGGCGAGGGAGCCATAATCATGAGGGCGGCCTGGTCCAGGATCCGCTTCTTGAGCAGACGGGCGGCTCCCGTCAGGGCCTGGGCGTAGGTGTACGTGGTGCGGCTGGCTGCGGACGTACAGGAGGGAAGGGTGCGGTCCGTATCCGGAAGCACCAGGTCCAGGCGTTCCGCGTCCTGATTCAACAGGTGGCCCGCCACCTGAAGGCAGGTGGACGCGTTGCCTTGACCCATGTCCGGAACCCCGCAGGTAACCGTGATACGGCCTTCGGGGGTCAGGCGGATGAGCGCCTGGGCGAAGTCCGGAATGATCGGGCCGTACCCGGCGCCGTGGGCCGTACAGGCCAACCCCGCTCCGCGCTTCTTGAAAGGGGCCGCACCGTTCTTCCAGCCTTCCCGTTCCTTCCAGAGGGGATGCCGTTCCACTTGCTCCAAACATTCCAGCAGGCCCGTGGACTGGGTCAGCGTGACGCCCACGGGGTTGCGGTCGCCTTTCCGGACGGCGTTCCGCATCCGAAATCGCAGCGGGTCCACCTGAAGCCGGGCGGCCAACAGGTCCATGACCTGCTCGAGGGCCGCGGTGACCTGCGGCGCCCCGAATCCCCGGAAAGGACCGCCGGCCGGGTTGTTCGTGTACACGCACCGGCCGTGTATCCGGACATGGGGAATTCGGTAGGGACCGCCCGCGTGCTCCACGGCCAGCGCCAGGATTTCTCCTCCCAGGTGTTCATAAGGCCCGTTGTCCAGATCCAGGGAGCATTGAAGCGCATGCAGGAGGCCGTCGCTTCCGGCTCCCAGGCGGTATCGGACGCGGCCGCACAGGCGTTTCACCCCGGCCAGAAAGCTTTCTTCCCGGTCCCACCACATTTTCACGGGACGCCCTCCGGAATGCAGAACGGCGAGACCCAGAAGGCACTGGACCGTGCACCCGTCTTTGCCTCCGAAAGCGCCCCCCAGGTAAGGAGCCACGATACGCACCCGATCCCTTTCCAGTCCCAGCGCTTCGGCCGCCTCGGTCCGATCGCGGAAGGGCGACTGGGTGGAGGCTACAATGACGATCCTTCCGTCCTCGTCCGCATAGGCCCAACCCGCTTCCGTTTCCAGGTAGGCATGTTCCTGTCGGGGTAATTCAAACTCGGCGTCCACCATGGTGACGGAGGGTTCCATGTCCTCCAGGCCGTTTCCCTTGCATACGGTGAGTTCGGCCAGGATGTTTCCCGAAGGATGATCCTCGTGGATCCGCGGAGCCCCCTCCGCCAGAGCCTCATCCACCGAAAACACCGGCGGCAGGGGTTCCAGCCGGACGCGCACGGCGTCCAGCCCCCGGGCCAAAGCCTCCCGGCTTTCCGCAAGGACCAACGCCAGGGCGTCGCCGCGTCGCCGCACCTTCCGGTCCACCAGCACGGGTTGATCCTTGATCACGATGCCCTGCCGGTTGGAACCCTTCACGTCCCGGTGCGTCAACACCGCCGTCACGCCGGGGGCGGTCCGGGCCGATTCCACCTCCAGCCCCAGCAGCAGGGCGTGCGATTCCTCGGACCGTTTGACTCCGGCCCACAGGAAATCGGAGCCGTAATAGTCCGCGGCGAAACGCTCCCGTCCGGTGATCTTGCTCCAGCCGTCCGCCCTCGGAAAGGGGACGCCGATCTGAAGCGGCCCGGCGGGGCGGTCAGTTCCGGCCATGCTCTCTCCTTTCGGATGGAAGCGGCGCCGCATCCGCCGGGGAACTCTCACGATCCCGGCCCTCTTCGCCGTAGTAGGTCAGGGCTAGCAGGGTGATGTCGTCCGCCTGTTCCGCGGCTCCCGCGAAAGCCCGCACCTCGTCCAGGATCCGGGCCGTTTTTTCCCTCAAGGGTTTTTCCCGGACGGCCGTCAATGCAGATTTCAGCCGCGCGTCCGTGAAGAGTTCCAGTCTCTCGTTCTGGGCTTCCGTCACGCCGTCCGTAAACAGAAAGAGCGTATCTCCCGGCTTCAAGGCGATGCTCCCGGTCTCGAAGCGCAGTCCTTCCATGGCTCCCAGGAGGGCCCCCGCCACCCGCGGCGGGACGGAGATCGCTCCGTGTCGGGGCAGAACCAGGGGAGGATTGTGCCCGCCGTTGGCGTATTCCACCCGGCCGGTTCTCAGGTCGATCATGCCCAGAAAAACCGTCACGAACATGCAGGATTCGTTCTCTACGGCCAATTCGTCGTTCACCCGGCGCAAGGTTTCCGCCGGTCCGGCGCCCCCCGCGGCCACGGCCTTGATCAGGGTTTTGGCTACGGCCATAAACAGGGACGCCGGCACCCCTTTTCCGGAAACGTCCCCGATGGCGAAGCAGATCCGGTCCGCGTCCACCCGGTAGAAATCATAGAAGTCTCCGCCCACTTCCCGGGCGGGAACGATCACGGCGTGGATGTCGAATTGAGGCTCATCCGGGAAGGGGGGAAACAGCTTGGGCAGGATTCCCATCTGGATGTCCCGGGCGATATGGAGTTCGCTCTCGATGCGTTCTTTGGCGCGGGTGGTTTCGGTAAGCCGGCGTATGTGTTCCTTGAGGGCGCGGGTCATATGTTCGAAGGCCCGGGTCAGGCGCCCGATTTCATCCCCGGATCGCACCCGTGGCAGCGGGGCGTCGAGATTTCCGGCGGCGATGTCCACCGTGCTCCGGGCCAGCGCCCTCAAGGGTTTTGTGGTGGAATGGGCCGCGAGGTACACGATGCCCAGGAGCGCCAGGAACCCTCCCGCCCCCAGAAAGAGCACATTCCGCGTCAGGCGGGATGCGCCTTCCATGAGTTCTTCTTCCGGAAGAAACACACCGAGAGACCAGCCGCCGAATCCCAGGGGAGCAAAGGCAAGCCATCCTTCTTCTTCCGTGACGATGCTTTTCCACCGGACAAATCCGCTTTCACCGCGCACCATGGCGCGCCCCACGGTCCGGATACGGGTGTCGCCCAGCATTTCGGCGACGCCGAACAACGTCTCGTTCATGACCAAGTCCCGCCGGGGATGGGTAATCAGGGTTCCGTTTCCGGAAAGCAGAAACCCATACCCGGTTTTCTCGACCCGTATGGAAGACACTACATCCTGCAACCAGTCCAGGGCGATGTCGGCGGTGACGATGCCGGCGAAACGGCGTTGCCCCTGGTCGGTTCGGTGGAAGGGGACGGAGTATGTAGCCATCAAGGTATCGCCTCCCCCTTCGTCGAAATACGGCTCGCTCCATACGGGCTGTTCCAGGTGTTTAGGAATCTGGTACCAATCCGTTTCGGGGTAGTGGTAGGTATCGCAGTCCAGAAACATCGTATGGACTCCGTCCGAGCCTCGGTAGGCATAGGGTGCAAAGCAGTCGGGTGTCCCGGCGAAGGCGTGGGGTTCCAAGGCGACGGCGGAACCGAACAGGTTCGGATGGTCCGTGACCACGCCTTGCACCAGCCGCGGCAGGTCGTCCGGCTCCAGGGAGAAGCGTTCCAGCAGGCCGCTCATGGTTTGAACCACGGTCTCCACCGTCGAAAGCATCATGCCTATCCGATTCGAGGTGGATTGAGTCAGAAGGCTCGCGTTGGCCTGGACACTCTCGAGAACAATTCCTCGAGATATTTCGTAATTGTTGGCCAAGACCAGGAAAAACACCAGGAAGCTGCCTGCAAACAGAAGCAGGAAAAGCTTGAAGGCGACGCCCCGGTTTCTAATCCCTTTCACAGAAGCTCCGGTGGAAGACCGAGTATTCGGGTGCGCGGCGAATCAGGCCTTCTTCGGTCATCACGGAAGTCACGCGTTCGAAATCCTCCTGGGAGAGACGCCCCAGCGCGTCGAAATTTCCATCGGGAGCCATGAGTTCCAGAATGCGCGAAAGCATCCAGCTCTGGTGAACCCGACTGGCCGGAATATGGGCCCGTTTCATGTATGCGAGGACGATGTCCAAAGACTCCTCGCGATGGGCGAACGCGTAGCGCCAACCTTCCAGGGACGCGCGAACGAACGCCCTGCACAGGAGAGGGTGTTCGTAAAGCATCTTCTCTGTGGTGTAGATTCCGTCTTCCGGGAAGTTCAATCCGTACTCATGAAAGAAGAAGGTCGTGAGTTCATCGGGGTTCAGGCCGGAGTTCAGGAGGGTATGGTATTCGTTGTACCACATGGCCGAAGCCGCATGGACCCCGTCCTTTAGGAACAGGTTGATGGTGGAGGATTGGGGCGCGACATGAACCGAGATCCCGCGCCTTCGGAAAAACGCATTGGGTTGGATCTGGAAGAGGGGGCCCCACAGGCTCACCTTCCGGCCGTTCAGATCCGCGGGCGTCCAGATGCCCGACGCCTTCTTGGCCACAAGCATAAGAGCGGACCGCTGGATCATTTGGGCGATGTTTACGATGTCGTGGCCTTCGGAACGAAGCTGGATGCCCCGGGAAAGCCACAGGGTGGCGAACTGCGATTCCCCCGCGAGCAGGGAACGGTCGGATGGGTGCTTGGGTCCGCCCGTGGACAGGGTCACATCGAGACCTTCACGGGCATAGAAGCCTTTTTCGTAAGCCGTGTAGTATCCCGCGAACTGCGCCTGAGGCGCCCATTGGGGCAGAAACGACACGGTTACCGTGGATTCCTCCTGCGCGTGTACGGTTCCCGCCCACAGGAAAAGGAACACCGGAAGCAGCGTGATGAAAAGACGCATTCATCCTCCGGAGACGCCGGAAAATTCCAGGGTCAAGAAGTTCCGGTCGCCGGATCTTCGATACGTGACGCGGTCCGCCGTGTTCCGGATGAACAGGATGCCCAGGCCTCCCGGTTTCCGGTCCGACAGGGGCGCGGACACATCGGGAGCGGCAACGGCCAGGGGATCGAAAGGGATCCCGTGGTCCTCGAAACGGAGGATGCAGAGCCCTTCGCCGGTGACATCCACGGCCACCGCCACATCCCCGGGAGTCTCCGGATAGGCATGGAGGAAGATGTTCACCAGGACTTCTTCCGTCGCGAGTTCCACCTGCGCTCTTCGGGATTCCGGAAAGCGGCGCTTCGTTATGTGGTCGGATACGAATTGCACCAGGTCTCTCAGCTGATCCATTCGGGCGGGAGTGCGTTTTTCCGGCATCATGTATCCACGTGGGACCGAACCCGGTGTGGTGTTATCAGGCCGTTGAAAAACGCGATCCGCCGTGTTGCTCTTCATCCTTGGTTATTGCGGCGTACGGGGTTGTACGCCTCATTCCTCAGGATTCGCCCCACGCCTTCGGCGTGGCTTGCATCTCACCGTTTTGCACCGGCCTGCCCGTAATACGGTTTATCAATTGTTATGGGAAGAAGCCGGATCGAGCCATGCGCAACCCCGCCGGCGCCGAAAAGGTTCCGCCCGGCGGGCGGGGATTCCATGCCGCCGCATGTCAGTCCGGACCGGCATCCACGGAATCATGAATGGAAATGATGGAGGCGAAACCGGACAGGTCGAAGACCTCCTTGACGGCTCCTCTCAGCGAGGCGATGAACAGGCTTCCGTTTACGGCTTTCAGTTTCTTGGCCGTGGTGAGAATGACCCTCAGCCCGGCGCTGCTGATGTAGTCGAGACGGGAGAAATCCATGGCGAAATCCCGTCGCCCCTCGCCGATCCATTGGCTCATGTGCTTTTCAAAGTCCGGCGCGGTAACGGCGTCCATGCGTCCCGTCACCGTGACGACATGGGTCCGGTCCCGCGTTTCAACGGATATTTCCATGGGAACTCCCATCGGTTCGGTTTCGGAGATGCGTGTTTCAGGATGCGGAACGCTCCTTGTGAACTATCGTCCGGGGCGGAAAAAACTTTACAGCTTCCATGGCGGAGTGGGGCGGATCTCCCGTCGGGCGAATCCGGCGCGAAAGCCGCATGCGGCGCGGACGGGCCGCGACGCGCGGGCGGTAAGGACGAAAGGCCGCATACGGCGTCCGTCCCTGCTCTGCTGACGGATTCTTGCTACTCAGTGCGCCGACAACCCGCTGATAAACATTGTTTCGAGCAGGCTGATCAAGAAGGATGATAGGCAAGGCGCACGAATCCGGAGGAATGAGGCGTACAACCGCTACGCCGCAATGACCAAGGATGAAGTGTAACGCAGCAGATCGCGTTTTTGATCCGCCTGCTAAAGCTCGAACGTACCCTTGAAGTACGTGTTCTTAACCGATCTCGCCTTGGTTTCGGCCCACTCCTGCAGCCCCATTTTGCGGATCAGACAGAGGTTGAACACCTTGGTGTTGTGGGGGACCTCCGCGGCCCGGTCCGCGTAAGGATGCAGATGATCGCACGGGAAATCGGCGCATTCGCTGCACAGAGACAGGCCCTTGCCGGAAATGCAGCGGAATACCTTGCAGGGCTGTTCCATGTTCATGAACTCGATGCACCCTCCTTCGTCCCGGCAGCCTCTGCACACGGCTTTTTCAAAGGGAATGTCCAATCGCGCGGCGATCTTGGTCCTCAAGGATTCGTTTTCGCGAGCCTGAAACATGGCGCAATTGAAACAATCCAAACCGCAGGGTGCGGTCATATGGGCGTAATCCATGAGTGTCTCCCGTTGATGATGTTTGTGAAAAGTTCCCACCGGTTTTGAAGCGCCGGGATTCCTGCCGTCCCTTGACACGTTGGGAGTGGCCGCAGATCCTCCATAGCCGGCTCGAACACGCACGGGGAGGACAGGACGCTGCGCTCTCCATGACGGAACACAGACGGTCGGGCGAAGCCGTGAATCCGATTTCAGAGGGGCGGTTCCGAGCGCATCGCCGCAATGCGGGGTTCCCGGTGGCGGAGTATAGCTCTCCGCGCCATGCTGTCATCGGATATCATATTCCGTTTTCGGAGTCATCCCTTCGGAACGGTAAGGAGTTCTTCCGGTTATGGTCGGGTACTTGGGGCTTTCCGTTATCAGGCCGTCGAAAAACGCGATCCGCCGTGTTGCGCTTCATCCTTCGTCATTGCGGCGTACGGGTTGTACGCCTTACTCCTCAAGATTCGCGCGCCTTGCATTTCATCGTTTTTCACCCGCCTGCCCGAAATACGGTTTGGCGATGTTATCCGACGCGGGGTGGTGGAGGATCCTGACGCGCCTGTGGTTCGCGGAAGGCCCGGTATCTTGCTGCGGGCGTGGTCGCCGATGCCGCTTTTCCATGGGCCCGCCGTACCGCTTTGTCTTCTCAAGTGGGGACGGAGTTTGTTAGGATGACCCTGTGGGCAGGCGGGTGATAAACGCGATCTGCGGCGTTGGACTTCATCCTTCGTCGTTGCGGCGTACTGTAGTACGCCTCATTCCTCAGGATTCGCGCGCCTTGCATCTCATCGTTTTTCACCCGCCTGCCCGCAATACGGCTTGTCAACGGGCTGGTAGCGTGCTCCGGAACTTTGGGTCTGCAAAAGGAGTGTTTCATGATCCGAATTGTGGGTGGAACGGTTTTTTTCTTTTCCGTGTTCCTGTTGATCGCTTCGAGCACGGGAGTCACGGCGGGGTTCGCGGCGCCTGGTGAGACCGACGAGGCCGGCGTGCTGGGAACGGCTCAATTCACACCAACCGCCTCGGAGGTGATCCCGGCGGGAAAGGAACCTCAAGCGGGCGACGTCTGGGTCGAGGATAGTACTCTTATGGAGTTCGTATGGATTCCCGGGGGATGCTTTCAAATGGGGAGTCCGGAGGACGAAGAGGGCCGGAAGTGGGACGAGGGCCCCGTACACGAAGTCTGCGTGGACGGTTTCTGGATGGGCCGATATGAAGTAACGAACGCACAGTACCGATTGTTTGCCTCCCATCATGATTCGGGGGAATGGAGGGGGCATTCGCTGAATTGGGACGACCAGCCTGCGGTCAACGTTTCCTGGGAGGATGCCCGGGCCTTCGCCCGCTGGATGGGGGAGGTTCACAACGGGACGGTTACATTCCGCTTGCCTACGGAGGCCGAATGGGAATATGCCTGCCGGGCCGGGACCCAAACGGCCCGCCATTGGGGAGAGGATCCCGACGAAGCATGCGGGTATGCCAACACCCACGACCGGTCCATGAAGGAAGCCCTGGATTTCTTCTGGCCTCACCATGACTGCGACGACGGGTATGTGCTCACGGCGCCGGTGGGCCGATTCCGGCCCAACCCCTTCGGATTGTACGACATGTTGGGGAACGTCTACGAGTGGTGCCGGGATCGGTATATGGGGGACGCGTATTCACGGCGCGAACGGTTCAATCCCGTGGTGGAGGAGGGTATCCAGCGGGTGATCCGCGGGGGGAGTTTCCGGGACGGCCCCAAGCAGGTCCGATGCGCCGCCCGTGACAGAAATCCGGAAAATGATCGGAAAGCGCTTGTGGGTTTCCGCCTGGTCCGTAATCCGTGAACCGGGTTGTACCCGCTCGGCGCAGGCCGATTCCCAGTGCGGGTCCGTGCGGGTTCGGACCGGGTCTCTTGCCGGTTTGTCAGCCGTCCAGATCCAATTCCGTTTTGCACCGGTTGCACCGCCGGACTCCTCGAAACACCTTGTGGCCGCACTGAGGGCAGAGGTATCGGGCTTCCTCGTCGCGCACCCATTGTTCCGCGCCCACGTTCCTCCAGTGGGGAACGGCGCGAAGGATGACCCGTTTTCCCACTTCCATGGGAAAGGTATCGATGAGGGTGCAGGGAAACTCGGCGCACTGATGGCAGCCCTGGTAGCCTCTGGCCTGCGTGCAGTCGCGGATATCGCATTGAGCGCAATACAGGAAGCGTGTATCGGAGAGGCATCCCCGGCATCGGATGTCGTTGGCGGACAACCGGTCGCTGTCGGGCAGTTTTCCCTGGTAGACGTCCACGAGGCGTTCCTTCAACTTCCGGTTGTCGTCCCGGTCCGCGTACCATATGGCGCACACGCCGCAGTAGAGTCCGCAAGGGGCCAAATGATGGGGATTCATGGTCATGAGTCGTCTCCCGGCCTCCGGAGGTGTTCGTCGTCGGCCGCTGAAAGGTTCCGCCCGCCGTGGGATTCCGGGACATGAAGATGAGTCGCCGGCGTGTCGGTTCTCTCCGGATCGCTGTCAGTCGTGCATGATACGAAACAGGGGATGGTCGTCCGTCCGAGGCTGGACTCGATCCAGACGAGCCTGATAGGCCAGCAGGGCATCCGTGGATGCGCATGCCGGGTAGACCCAGGGGGCGTTGGCGAGTGATCCGTACAGCAGAAAGTCGGCGCCGCAACACAGGGGCAGACCGAGCACCGCCGAACCCGCCGCCGCGAACGGCAAAGCTCCTTTCTCCCGGATTCCCCACTGGTACAGCGAATTGGCCGGGGCGCATCCCGCCGGCAGGCCGAGAGCGTTCTTCACCTCCCAAATGCTCCGGGCGGCCCATCCCACCCCGGCCACCCCCAGCACTCCGACGTCCACGAGGACTTGTTCCACCCCGGCCCGTTGGGCTGCGGGGAGCAGCTTTTCACGGAGCAACGCCAGCACGCCCTGGGGTTTCATGGCCCTGGGGCTGAAGGCCAATACGACGGCGGTCTTGACGCCCGATTCGCGAATACACGCCAGTTCTTCTTCGGTGAAGTCCTCGGCGATGGAATTGTAAATCAGCCGGGAAGCGGTTTCCGAGCCGGCAAACCTCCGGAGAATCGCCATGCGGACCCCGGGGTCCGGGGAATCCACCAGCATGGGGGCGTCCGTATGGTCGGCCACGAATTCGAGATACCGGATCAGAGCCTCCCGGGTTTCCCCGATTACATCGATGATCCGGGGGTTACCGCTCCATTGGGACCATGCGGCTTCCCGGTCCAGCAGTTCCCGGGCCGCCGCCGCGTCGAACAATCCCCGTTCCGGGTCGGACACGATGCGGTGGCCGCGGAAGAACAAGCTCCCGACGAGGGCCGTGGGGTATTCTCCGATACGTCCTCCCAGGGTGACCTTCCCCACTCGCACCAACTTCTGTTCCGCGTGGAATTCAGGCATCCAGCGTCTCCCTTTTTTCCCTGAGAAATTCCGCAAAGGATTCTCTTTGGGTAACCCGCACCGGGATGGTGTCCAAATGGTCCGGAATGGGAAGACGGCCCAGGGTTCGGCATGCGGCCACCGCCGCGTGGACATGCTCCGGCGGGGTGTCCACGGGGATTTGATTGAGATACAGGATGAGTCGTCCGTCCCGCCCCATGCCGTCGATGTAGTTCCGGATGCGTTCGACGACGGCGTCCGCCGGGCCGTCCATAATCAGGGCTGC
The DNA here is from genome assembly GCA_964597345.1 of uncultured Thermodesulfobacteriota bacterium. GTDB lineage: Bacteria > Desulfobacterota > Desulfarculia > JACQYL01 > JACQYL01 > CAZQXK01. The sequence continues at coordinate 119,833 of CAZQXK010000001.1, forward strand.
ATCCACGCCTGCGGTGACGGTGACGTCGTGCTTCCGGGCGAAGGCTTTCACGCGTTCCGGGCCCAACAAATTCAGGTCGGGATCCAGGACACTCAGGAATATGGGACAGGTTTGGAGCTTCTGGGTCATGTATCGTTCCGGATCGTGGCTCTTGGATTCCCCCCATTGGCCGAGCGTGACCACGGCGCCTCCCACGAGTTCCCTCAGGCGTTGGGTGTAAGGAAGAACGAATTCGTCGAACAGGTCCAGGCTCACATTGGGTGGTGACGCCCAGGCATCGGCCCCGAAAGCGGCTTGATCGGGCCGGCCGATCTCCTCCCGCATGGCCCGGATGTAAGGAGCGAGCACCTGCTCGCACAGAAATTCCAGGAGCCTGTGGGCGAAAGCGGGATCCGTTTTCATGTCCTTCACGAAAGGCACATATCCGCGGATGTTAAGGGCCAGGCTGAAAGGAGCGCAGAAATATACCCGGGCGGGCCGTCCGGTACGTTCCATGTACAGGCGGTTGATGCGATGGATATAGGGCATACGCCCGGATCGATGGGGATCCGGAATACGCAGGCGGTCCAAATCGGCCGGCTCGCGGATGAGCGGCTGCCGGCGGTCGATGTCCGGCATGGCGTAATCCGTGTAAATCATCTTCTGGCCCAAGGCTTCCGCCTCGATGTTGTACATGTCCCAGGAATCGTTGGGGGCGTCGAAACCGTAATATTCCGTGACCAGAAACTGGACTTGCGTGAACAAGTCCGAATCCGTGTAAAAGCGGCGAAAAGGAACTTCGGCCAGGCGGGCGGAATGATCGTGGCACTGGGCGGCAATGCGGATGCGCTGCGGTTTCGCGGTCATTCTTTTCCCCCTCTTATCCAGGCTTCGGCAATGCGTACGGCTGCAAAGGCGTCTTCCCCGTAAGCGTCGGCCCCCGCCTCGGATGCAAACTTCGAGGTCACGGGAATGCCCCCGACCATGATGCGCATCCGGGGTCGCAATTGCTGTTCGTCGACGAGTCGGATGATCTTAGGAATGCTTCGCATGGTAGTGGACATATACGCCCCGATGCCCAGGACGTCCGGTTCGAGTTCCATCGCCTTTTCGATAAACACGTGATCCGGTACATCCACCCCCAGATCCGTCACCTGGAACCCTGCGCCCACCAACATGGCCGCCACGATGTTCTTCCCCAAGTCGTGCAGGTCTCCTTGGACGGTTCCCAGCAGCACCCTTCCTGTTTCGCTTTGGGCGTCTTCCGAAAGTCGGGATCTTAATTGGGCGGTCACTTCGTTGAATGCCTCGGAACTCATGACGACTTCCGGGAGAAAGTATCGCCCCCGGTTCCACAGGTTTCCCACCTCCCGGATGGCGGGCAGGGCGGCGTTGTGGAGTATGTCGGCGGCCGGAGTCGCATCCCCCACGGCCCGGCGGGTCTTTTCTCCCGCTCCGAGGATGTCTCCGTCGATGATGGCCTCTTTGATTTCCTCAATGATGGACATGTGGACCCTTTCCGGAAGCAGTGAAGCATGATTCGGATCCGTTCTCCTCTTCGGGAGGAAGATCGGGCCGACAGGGTTTCAGGATGGACTCCGCTTTTCGTGCCAGATTTTGCCCGATTTGTAAACCCCGCGTTGCAGGCGGCGGGCTTTCGTGCGTGCATGCATGCGAATCACGAAAAGGCAGGGAGACGAAACAGGGCGTGATGCAGTACAATAAGACAGTCGGTCCGGTACGGACGCGGAGAGAAGCGCACCGCGATGGGTCTACCGTGAATGGAGGCAGGATGTTTGCCGGAAAGGGGGGGACGCACATGAACGAGTACAGGAGAGTTTCGGAGTCATGGGGCGCCCGGGTGAAGGGCGCCGTGCTGGGACACGCCCTGGGGGATGCGTTGGGTATGCCTGTGGAGTTTGTTCCCAAACAGATTCTTCGATCCGATCCGGTGACGGGCATGCGGGGATTCGGGATGTTTCACCAGCCTCCGGGCACATGGTCCGACAATACCTCTCTCATGCTGTGCCTTTTGGAGACGCTTGTCGAGAAATGGGATCCGGATCGATTGGCCGAGCGTCTTGTCTCCTGGCTGAATGAAGGCGTGTGGACCCCGCACGGCGTTGTTTTCGATGTGGGCGCTACCACCATGCGCGCCTTGTCCCGGATGCGGGAAGGCGCACGGCCTCTTCAGGCGGGTGAGCCCCATGAGAAGAGCAATCAGAACGGATCGCTGAAACGGGTTCTTCCGGTGGCGTTTCTGGATCGATTATCCGATGAAGAGGCGGCGGATCTGGCGGATCAGGTGTCCTGTCTGACGCACCGGCATCCTCGGGCCCGAATGGCGTGCGGGTTGATGGTGCTCTTATGCAGGCGCCTCCTCCGGGGGGATTCGCCGGCGCAGGCGTATCGGGACGCGGTGGCCGCGGCGGATCCCATCTACGACAGAGCGCCGTATGCGGAGGAAAGATCCCATTTTGCGCGGTTTCTCGACGGGAAACTCGGGGAAATCGAGGAGCGCGGCATACGCTCCACGAATTACGTGGTGCATACGCTGGAGGCGTCCGTGTGGTGCATGCTTCAAACGGAGTCCTTCCGTGATGCCGTGCTGAAAGCGGTGAACCTGGGAAACGATACGGATTCCACGGGTTCGCTGACCGGAGGGTTGGCTGGTGCGACGTATGGATACTCCGCGCTCCCGACTTCCTGGCTGGAAGTCCTGGCCCGCAGGGAAGACCTGGAGGAACTGGTGGAGCGGTTCATTAGGGCTCGGAACGGAGGTGGGGACGAGGCGGCATCGTGACGGTGAAGGCGCCTGTCGGGCATTAAGCCGATGAGATGCGATGGATGCCCGGGGTGGGCTGGATGGCTCCCCGGGGTTTTTGGGGTGGTATATAAAACGCTTGTTTGATGTGAACGTTCGGCCAAAAGGAGGCCTCCATGACTCCGGTCCGCCCACGCGCCCTGAAAGACCGGTTCCGAAAAGGCCGGTACACGAAGGAAAGAGACGAGGATCACGATCCCTGATGAGGTAGGCCGGCGCCGCATAACCCGGAGGGGCGGGTTTTCCGGCAGGCCGCTATCGTGCGTGTTCGAAGGCGGACACCATGCCTTCATATTTCTTGTGGATCATCATCCGATCGAATTCCCACATCTCGCTGAGCATGGATTCCTTCTCGGACTCGGTGAAAGCGTCCATGCATGGAAGGAAGAAGTGCTTATCTTCCTTGAAAATGTGTTTGGGATAAAACTCGATCAGCTTGTGGAGCATCTCTACGATATCTTTGCCGGCTTCCGGAATGCCTTCAAGGTGCCGCTTTTGGGCCTCTACCAGAGATTGAACCAACCTGCGCCCGACCCGGTGCTCTTCGATGAGTTGGTCCATGATGGCCGCCAAGTCATGCCCGAGAGGTTTCAGAGCCAAGTCTCTGAACAGGATGTCTTCTTCTTTGCCGTGATGGCACTGGTCCGCGTAGGTGCGGATGAAATCCACCGCGGAATCCAGGAACACGTGGTCAGGCGTTGCGCCCGCCGTCATGTTCCGTATCTCCCGGTCCATGAGAGCGATCATGCGTTCGATCAATCGGTGTTCATGCATGAGGGGTCCGATGGGCCACATCATGATCTCCTTTCTAACAGCCCGTTGATACCCCGTATTTCGGGCGGACTGATGGAAAGCGCTGAAATAGACGCCGAACCTCGGCGCGGCGAATCCTGAGGAATGAGGCGTAAGTACGCCACACCGCCATGACGAGAGGGGAAGTGTCACGCCGTTGGCGTCACCGCAGATCGCGCTTTTCAACAGCCTGCAAAGGACTCCCGGGTCATGTACGGTAGGTCGCCGTCCTCGTGCGTTCTCTACCGACGAACCCGGGATTGTCAAAGGAGAGGCAGGCTCGAAGAGTTACCGCTGTTCCTCCTGAAAGCGGGCAAGAATGCCGGCATAGCTTTCTTCGAGGTCCGTCATGGCGCCGTCCATGGCGGTCTTTAAATCCGCCCACGTCATTTCGGAGGCCTCACGAAGCTGCGCCAGCCCGCCCTCTGCGGCTTCCTTCTTTTCCTGAAGTTGGCTCAACTGCTCCTCAAACTCCTGCCGGGTTTCCTCTTCCAGAGATTCGGAAAATTCCTTCAGATCGTTCGTCAGTTCGTTGAATTCGGCAAGGCGCTCCTCCATGCGCGCGAGCAGCATCCCTTTTTGTTCCTCCGTGTATTCGGAAACCGCTTCCATGGTTTCCTGAAGGTCTTCTTTCATCTCCTCTTCCGTTACGGGAAGCTGGGGAGTTTCCGCTGGTGCAACCGTTACTTCGGGAGGTTTGGGTTCTTCCTGCTTACGTTCACAGGCCGTCCATACGGTTACCAGAAACGCGATCGCCAGAACATGGCACAGTACCCGAATCATTACGGAATCTCCTTTTCGGTCTAAATCCGATTAGGTAAGTGTGAAGAAAATGGTAAAACGACTTCCATCCCTGAGCAAAGGGATGAACATCACTCATCGGGTTTGTAATGTAATCTGACGTACACTGTCAAGTACCCAAAAATTCACAGACGCGCCGCCTGCCATCACCAAAAACTCGCAAAGGGGTCACGCAAACGGAACGGAACCTATCTATGGAGATGCGTGCATTGTTGATCTAGAAAGGGACTTTTACGGAATCGCGGGTTGGAAGAGGGTGTACGGCAGTCCAGTGGAGAAGCACGGAGAAGATTGTTGTATGCGTGGATTGGGAATTCCTGGAGGTTTCTCTGAATGGGTATATCGCCGGATTCCCGGGCAACTTGTCATCCAGCTTACGGACCGGTGTAACGGCGCCTGTCCCCAGTGTGGGATGCGTGTCGGCGGGAAATATCCGAGATGCACGCTGTCCGTGGATGAAGGGAAACGCATCCTGGATGAAGCTGCAAGGCGGGGAGTTCGGGTCGTTTCTTTTACAGGGGGAGAGCCTCTCCTGGTTCTTCGAGAACTCATTTCCTTGATTCGCCATGCCGGGCGCTTGGGCATTCCGTACATCCGCACCGGCACCAACGGGTTCGTGTTCATGAATTCGGAGCATCCCGGGTTTGAAACCCGAATCCAACGTATCGGGGAAGCACTCGCCGATACTCCCCTGAGGAATTTCTGGATCAGTCTGGATTCTTCGGTTCCCGGGATCCATGAACAGATGAGGGGCTTTCCCGGAATTATCCGAGGGATGGAAAAGGCTCTGAAGATTTTCCACGACCATGGGATCTACCCTTCGGCCAACTTGGGTATAAACCGCAACATGGCGGGTGAGAAAACGGCGTCGGTCGGAATACCATGGCGGCCGGAAGACGGCGAGAGGCCAAGACGTTTCTATGAGCGTTATCGGGAAGCGTTCCGCCGGTTTTACCGATTTGTCATCCAATTGGGGTTTACCATGGTGAGCAGCTGTTATCCCATGAGCATGGAAGAATACGATGAGGGTGAGAAAAGGCTTGCCGTCTATGCGGCCGCTTCCACCGATTCAATCGTACGGTACACTCGATGGGAGAAGGCGCTGCTGTTCAAGGCCCTGCTGGAAACGGCGCCGGAATACCGGCCCCACATCCGGGTGTTCTCTCCCTTGAGTTCCCTGCATGCCTTGTACAGACAGTACGCATACGGGAGAGAGCCCTATCCCTGTCTTGGAGGAAAAGCGTTCTTCTTCATTTCGGCGCGAGACGGTGACACCTACCCCTGCGGCTTTCGAGGTTCGGATAATCTGGGCAAATTCCAGGATGTCCCCTGGGGCTCTCTTAAGGATTCCCCGCGATGTTCCCGCTGCGATTGGGAGTGTTTTCGGGACCCGTCGGAATTTATGGGCCTCCCGCTGGAACTTCTGACCGATCCTCTTTCTTTGTTAAAAAACTGGGGACGGAGATCGGTGTGCTTTCGCCTTTGGATTCGTGACCTGATGTATAGTCGCGCCTGCGACTTCTTCAACGGCCGAAAAGCGCCGAATTTGGATCGAATGCGCCGATTTACAACGGCGAAAGAGGAAAACGAAAAAACGGATGGGTGATCGAGCGGTCCGCGGTTGAAATTCCCCAACACACGAACTCCGGCTTGCCGCTTTGAGAACCCCGTTGAACTCTCCGAGTACCTCATCCGCCTGTCCGTTGAATGGGACGGCCCCCCGAGGGAGTCTGCAGGGTTCGTTAAAGCAGACGGGCGCCCATCTCGGCCACCTTGGAACGTTCCCCTTTGACCAATGTCACGTGCCCGGCAAGGTCGCTTTCCTTGAACTTTTCGACCAGATAACACAAACCGTTGCTGGAAGCGTCTAGATAAGGGTGATCGATCTGATCGGGGTCGCCGGTAAAGACAATCTTACTGCCATCTCCAACGCGAGTGACCAACGTCTTGATCATGTTGGGGGAAAGGTTCTGAGCCTCATCGCATAGAATGAATTGGCCGGGAATGCTCCGCCCGCGGATGTACGTCAACGCTTCCATCTCCACCAGACCCCTTCTCATGAAATCGTCCAGAATGCCTAACGGTTCGTGGCATCCGTGAAACAGGTATTCCAAATTGTCGTAGATCGGCTGCATCCATGGCCGAAGTTTCTCTTCTTTGGACCCCGGCAAGTATCCGAGATCATTTCCCATAGGGATCACCGGCCGGGTGATCAACAAACGGGAGTAGACGCGTTTTTCCAGGACCTTTTCGAGACCTGCGGCCAAGGCGAACAGCGTCTTGCCGGTTCCCGCGGGGCCGACCAGGGTGACAATTTTGACGGAATCGTCCAAGAGCAGGTCCAGAGCAAACTTCTGTTCCTTGTTTCGAGGGCTGATACCCCAAGCGGAAGATCGTTCCGGAGACAACAAGAGAAGCCTCTGGTCGGCATATCGACCGAGGGCGGACTGGGAGGGGTTTGTCATGTTTTTGAGCACTATGAACGTGTGTGGGTAGAGATGTGGCTCCGAGTTCCAGGGAATCTCGTGGTGTTCGAACAGGGCGTTCATCCGTTCTCGATCCAGGAGGTGTTCGGTAACGCCCGCGTACAAACGGTCCGGGTCCACCTTGTCTGCACGGAAGTCCTCGGCCTGAATACCCAGAACGTCGGCTTTGATACGGAGGTTCAGGTCCTTTGTAACCACAATGATGGGGTGTGGATGTTCCTGCTTCAGATTACAGGCCACGGCCAGGATACGATTGTCGCTTTTTGAGGGATCAAGACCCTTTGGGAAAGAAACGACCTCCTGATGATTCAGTTCCACCCGCAGGAGGCCTCCTGAAGGAAGGCGGACGCCTTCGGAAAGCCGCCCTGAGGAACGCAGGTCGTCCAGGTGGCGGGATACCATTCGGGCGTGGCGTCCGATTTCATCCTGCTTCCTTTTGCAGTTATCGATTTCTTCGACAACTGCAAAAGGAAGCACTATGAGGTTATCTGAAAAGGCAAACAGCGCACCGGGATTGTGAAGCAATACGTTGGTATCCAGAACATACGTTTTGGGCATCTGGCGTGCTCTCCCTGTTCGGCGGAAAAGCGGAGTCACACGGCGGAGGAAAAGCCGTGCATGTCCTTGGCGTGCGGCGCCGTGTTTTCATAGTACATTTTCCAGGTTTCATTGAAGGCGTGTTCAAAGGAGCGGTCTTCCATATAGGCGCGGGCCATGCTTCCCATCCTGCGGAGCATGTCCGGATCACGAATCAGGGAATCTATGGCTTCCCTCATGCTGCGGACGTCATGAGCGGAAACCACAAGACCCGTACGACGGGGGATCAGGTTTTCCTGGGGTCCTCCGAGATCCGTCACCACTACGGGCAGACCCGAGGCTTGAGCTTCCAGCACGACATTTCCGAATGTATCCGTGCTGCTCGGGAAAACAAACAAATCGCAAGACGCATACAGTTTTGCCAATGCTTCCCCCGCCAGGTATCCTGTAAAGCAATGAGGCGTACCCTCCAGTTTCTCCTGCAACAGGCTTTGATAGGGTCCTTCCCCGGCCAAAAGGAGAGATACGCGATTCCCGGAATCCAGGAGGCTTTTGAATACGGACACGAGCAAGTCCAGGTCCTTTTCCTTGGATATCCTCCCCACGTACAACAGTTTGAAGCTTTCCAGGTCCGTGTAGCGGCGGATGAATTGGTCATCCCGCTTGTCCGGGTGGAAACGAACGATATCGATACCCCGAGGGAACAGGCGTATCTTTTCGGGAGCGATGCCCTTGTCCGCGAGTTCCCGGCCGGTGCTTTGAGAAGGTACGTATATGGCATCCAGTTGGTCGTAGTACCAGATGACGTACTTCCACATGAGTTCTTCCAGAGAATGGTCACGCGTCAAGTACGCCGTGTATTGGGGAAGTGAGGTATGGTACGTGCCGCTGATGGGGAGCTTGAGGATCTTGGAGACGGCCAGTCCGGCCAGCCCGACCGGTCCCGGGGTCGCCGTACTGATATGGGTGAAACCCTGAACGTGACAGAATTGCAGGATATCCAGGAAAGGGGGACAGAACAGCTTCAGGAGGGGGTATTCGGGCAGATCGTACATTCCGATGGGCCTGAAATTGCGTACCCCCGGGGAGTCAAGAGATGGATCCGCGCTGCACGTGATTACGGTGAACTGTTTATGGGTTTTTCGCGCCAACGCGAGTTGCTGTTGAAGGGTCAGCGCGACTCCATTGACTTCGTAATAGGTGTCCGTGAAGTGCGCCACGTTCATGGGCCGTATGTTTTCTCGTACAGGAGAAGAGTGCACCCCGAAACGTTCGGCCATGGTATGAGCCATCCGACGATCCCCGGCGAACAGGGAAAAGGACACGAAGTACGGTGAAAGCAGCACGAATAAAGCACCGGCGGAGCTTGCGGACTGCAAGAGGTTAAGCAGGTTCCCTCCCGAGATCTGTCGGATCAGGTTCTCGCCGAAATGCAACAGCACGCGGTTCGATACCCTGTTCACGAATTCAAACCATGTCGATTCCGGCTCTTCTTGTTCCTGGTACCCCCAGCGGATGATACGGCGAAGCTCGGGGTCGTCTTGAATGAGCCTCTGGCCCTCCCGGCGCAACAGATGTTGAACACTGGAAGTATGGTGCGGTTCCTCGAAGTGTTTTCGAGGTTTCCAGAGCCCATAGATCTTGGACCATACGCCGCTGCGGCCCGGAGAATCTTCTTGAACCAGGAATCGGTCCAGAAACCGTAGAAACAGGTCTCTGTGCAGATGTTTGGAGAGGTGAAATCGCTGCTTGTAGAATTGGTACGCAATGCTGTACAAATTATGGGACATTCGCAAGGGAGATGAAGGTTCTCCGTGGATTTGCGCAGTGCCTGATTGGACACCCAGGAGAAAGTCATTCAGGTCTCGAGCTCCGGGAACTTCCGTGTAGACGCGAGCCACATCCAGAGAACTGTGATCGTCGGATCCTCCCACGAGATGTTTCATCCACGGTTCCGGAAATGCAGGCTCCAGACGATGCTTTTCGGCCAGTTTCTCGATGTGCGATGGTGTCAATGTACGAAGAATGACATCCAGAACCTGGTTCAATAACGCCTCTCGCGCACCGTTGAGTTCAAAAGTCTTGAATAGAAGCAGGAAACGTTCAAAGTGATGAACGGTCAACCGTTCATTAATCGAGTAGAGAGGATGCGCAAGAGCGTGAACTATATTCTGAGATTGGAGATAAGTTACAAGATCTAAAATATTGTGGCGTAATTTTTGGATCTCTGGCACGTGGTCTTCGCGGATGTCGTAGATAAGTACATGCGCTTTACATTGATCCTCGGGAAAGTATGTCGTGGTCTCCATGCTTAAGAAAGTGTCGGGCAAATGAGCGATTTCTAATGCCCCGGCTATGGTGTTGTGATCCGTTATGGTTAGCAGAGACATGCCTCTTTCCCTGGCGCGTTTCACAATACGCTTGGGTTCCGTGAAGCTTTCCGGGCAACCTAGTTTCTGAAGCACCCATGAGTTCGGCCTCTTGGAGAACTTGGAATGAACATGAAGATCCGCTTTCATGATATAGCTCCTGTGATTGAATAGCCTTGATACGAATGATTTGGATTTGTCCGGGGAAGGCTGCAGATTCCGGCCGGGAATTTCTGTTCAGTGGTCAGAGGATTGGATTCTATAGAGTTATTGTATTTATGGATAATTAATAAGTAGTTTAGGTGACATAAATTATGTAGAAGTATAAGATTAGTTGTCTTAGAATAAGTGTAATAGAAATATATATGTGCTGTAGCGCTATTGATGTGCTTTGTCGGTATTATTAGCAACATATAGGAATTATAAGTCCACATAAATGGATAAAAGGTGTCTGCTTGAAACTATTGACCGGCTATATGCTATGAATGTATCATTCGGCGTATTCATGTTGCCCTATCGATAGGCAAAACCCTGCGTATATTCGGACGAATCGTTTGACGAAAGTATTTCGATTTTCAGAAATCATGGTAACGAACCGATTTCGTTTCGCCGGCCTTCCGGTACGCCTTAATCCCCGGAACTTCCGGCGGGGCCTCGACCGTGAACGGGTGGAGGGACGCGGACTTGACAGCGAAAGAAGGCCGGAACATAAAGGAAAGACTCGGACCGGCGAACGGTTTGGCCACGATCGGTGACGGCGGATCGGGAAGGAGGCGGAATTCGTGGAGAAGCGTTCAGAAAGACCATTCAACCTGCATCTTACCAATACCATGAGTCGCAAGAAAGAGCCGTTTCGTCCCCGGCAGGACGTGGTGAAGATGTTCACCTGCGGGCCGTCCGTGTATCGGAAACCGCATGTGGGCAACTATCGTACCTTCCTGTTTGAGGACGTTCTTCAGAGATACCTGGAATACCTTGGGTTTCGCGTGGATCGGGTGATCAATTTCACGGATGTGGAGGATAAATCCCTGGCGGAGGCCATGACGCAGGGGATTGCCCTGAGAAACGTGACTCACCCTATGGAAAGGGAATTTTTCGAGGACTCCAAAAGGCTTTCCATCAAATTGCCCGAAGTGATTCCTCGCGCCTCCGACTGCGTCGAAGAGGCGGTGGAACTCATTCAAAGACTACTGAAGGAGGGGAATGCCTATTGGTATGGACCGGACGTCTTTTTCGATCCCCTAACCTTTCCCGGATTCGGCAAACTGTTCCGGCTGGATATGAGCCGATGGCCCAAGGAAAAACGGCGCTACCGAAAAGATACGTATCCGGGAGAGCGTTGGAACCTGGGCGATTTTATCTTGTGGCACGGCTACAGGGAGGAATCCCCGGTCTATTGGGAAACCGATATCGGCAGAGGCCGGCCCGCATGGAACATCCAGGACCCGGCCATCATAGCCAAACACCTGGGATATGAGGTCGACATTTGTTGCGGAGGCGCGGACAATCTGTACCGTCACCATGATTACACCATAGCGGTTATGGAAAGCCTTTCGAAAAAGGATCTGGCCCGGTATTGGCTGCACGGGCAGCACCTCCTGGTGGATGGGACGAAAATGTCCAAGAGCAAAGGGAACATCGTATACCTGGAGGAGCTGATCCGGCAGGGGATAACCCCCGCGCAGGCGCGCTTTTTCTTGATTTACGGTCATTATGGAAAACGGATGAGCCTCACTATGCCCGATGTCCGGAATGCGGCCGGTCGGTTGGATGCCTTCCAGGAGAGACTGCGTGTTTTACTGGGAGATGTGAAATCGACGTCGGCGCCCCGGGAGCCTTCGGCCAGAGAGGAAGAGCTTCTGCGAGCGTTCGAAGAATCCATGAACGACGACTTGAACGTGGAGAACGCCTTTGACGCCGTGGATCATCGCGTGTGCAGGCTCCTTTCCCTCAAGGAGTCCGGAGAGTTGGACGGGCGTGATTCGGCCTCCATCCGTCGTGCCTTGGCCCGAATCAATTCCGTGCTGCAGGTGTTGTCTTTATAGGCGCTCTGCCCCTTCGGGAATCGGTCCGCTTTCTCCGGGCGCACGGTTTTCGAAACGCTTCATGCCCGCCGGATTCGGGCGCCCGCTTGAGCAGTGAGGATCCTTCATGCGCCTTCGATGGCTTCCCTGGAAATTCATACTTCGTCAGGCCGCCCGAGCCCACGGGTTCCTGGATCCTTTGCGGATCTTTTCACAGCTCACGAAGTTCGCGCAACCTTCGGAAGTAGCGGCTCCCGTGGAGTTGATCCGGGCCGGGCTCGTCTTCCACGCACGGGGTCTGCTCAACACCAAAGCCATTCAGAATAACCTGGACTGGATATGGCCCTTCTGGGTGCGCCGCCAGTTTGATCCCCGGGATCGAGCCTTTGTCCCGAGGGCTTTTTCCATCACACATGTAAATCTGACCAACAGAAATTGGACCGCCGTCGGGGTTCCGGATGTTCCGGTATTTCCTTTGGTGGATCCTCGAGGACTCGTGACGCCGTTCTTTGATGGTTGGTCTCTGGATTCCTGGATCGTGTCCCCGGCGGATGGGATGCTGGTTCCTTCCCAGTTGCATGACCTGGAGCAAACCCTTCAGTATGATGCGGGTCGACTGGCCGTTTGTACGCGGTGTCGCACGAAGGAATTTCAATTGGAGTCCGTCGTGGAAACGGAAATACGCGGCAACAGGCCCTATTGCAGAGTACGGTACGGCATCCGGGCGGAAGGTCTTCGTGGAGCCTGGTTTGCCCTGGCAGTGCGGCCTTATAATCCCGAAGGGGTCAGTTTTGTACATCACATCTCCGCGTCGCCCGATGGGAGGGCGTGGACCGTGAACCATATTCCATGCATGCAGTTGGAGCCCGCCATGAAGCGTCATGTGTGCTCCACCTACAAACAGGGTGATGTCTTTCTGAGACTGCTGGAGCACCGGGAACGTCTCGAAACGGAGTGCCATGTGGGCATGGCGTCCGGAGCGGCCCTGTACGAACTGCCGCCCCAGGGCTCCTTGGATGTCCAGGTCCGTGTGGACTTGTGTGCGGACCCTCAGACGAAGATCCCCGTTTCAACGAGAAGGGCGAACCGGAGCTGGAAGGAGGCCCTGGAAGGGATATGCGCGTTGACGGTTCCGGATCATCGAATGCGGTTTTTGTACGAGGCGGCGGTTCGGTTTATGATTCTTCATACTCCTCTGGACGTGTATCCGGGACCCTTCACGTACAAAAGGTTCTGGTTTCGGGATGCGGTTCTAATCCTCCATGCGTTGCTTTGCGTCGGTGCGCATGAACGGGTGGAGCGGGCCGTGAACCGGTTTCCCCGGCGACAGAGCGTGGCCGGCTACTTCCATTCCCAGGAAGGAGAGTGGGACTCCAATGGGCAGGTGCTCTGGTTCATGCGCAGGTTCTGCGAAGTGACCGGGCGTCCGTGCCCCACGGAATGGTTTAAGGCCTTGAAAAAAGGGGCTGCGTGGATTCTCCGCAAGAGGCTTCCGGCGGATTCGGAAGAACTCCATGCGGGGCTTCTTCCGGCGGGTTTCAGTGCGGAGCATTTCGGGAACAACGATTACTATTATTGGGATGACTATTGGGCTGTTGCCGGGTTGCGGTCTGCGGCCGCCGTCTGCGAAGAGGAAGGAAATGAACGGGAGGCGATGCGATTCCAGAAGGAGGCGGATCGGTTCATGGAAAGTGTGGAGAGATCTTTGGAACGCTCCAAGACGATTCGGCGCCACGAGGGCATCCCGGCATCTCCCTATCGCAGAATGGATTCGGGGGCCGTGGGCTCTATGGTGGCGAGCTACCCCCTCCAGTTGTTGCCCGCGGAAGAGCCGAGGCTTCTGAGTACCATCGAATATCTGCTGGAGCACTGCTTCGTCTCCGATGCATTTTTTCAGGACATGATTCATTCGGGAATGAACGTATATCTTTCGCTGCACTGCGCCCAAGTGCTTTTGAGGGCCGGAGATCCGCGATTCTATCCCATCGTGATGCGGGTGGTCGAATTGGCCTCCCCCACGGGGCAATGGCCCGAGGCCATTCACCCGCAAACGTTGGGTGGCTGCATGGGAGACGGCCAACATATGTGGGCCGCGGCGGAATGGGTCATGATGATGCGTAACCTGTTCGTGCGGGAGGAAGATCGGAAGTTGGTTCTGCTTCAAGGAATTCCGGAATCCTGGTGGAGGGCGGGGCAACTCATGGAGATCGGACCGGTGCACACCCGTTTTGGCTCACTGCACCTGAAAGTTCAACCCGGTTCGGAGGGTTTCCAAGCCTCTTGGGAGGCTTCCTGGCATTCTCCTCCCGAAGCAATGGAAATTTGTTGCATGGATGGAAAGAAGCTTTCTTTGCCGGGATTGAACCAGGGGAGTGTCTCCGTCGCTTAGCCGCCCGTTGATAACCGTATTGCGGGCAGGCCGGTACAAAAGATGAGATGCAAGCCAGGCCCTCGACCACGCCGCCGGCGTGGCGAATCCTGAGGAACGCGCCGTACTACAACAGTACGCCGCAATGACGAAGGAGGAAGCGTCGCGCCGAGGGCGTGAAAGCAGATCGCATTTTTAAACGGCCTGTTGACCAGCCGATCGTTCGAGAGCGGGTACACCGGGAGAGGGGCGCAAGATGCCGCCGGTTTCTTCCCTGGAGCCCTGTTTGCTCGCGACAGGAGGCCGGCATGAAGATCATGATGTTCACCAATACGTTTACGCCTCACGTAGGCGGAGTGGCCCGCTCCGTGGAGCGGTTTTCCGAGGAATTTCGCGAACTGGGTCACTCCGTGGTAGTGGTGGCTCCGGAATTTGAAGACCAGCCGGAACTCGATCGGAACGTCATCCGAGTCCCCGCCATTCAGAAATTCCACGGAGGCGACTTCTCGGTGAGCCTCCCGTTGGTTACGCTGGAAAAACTGCTCCAACACACGCGCAGACCCGATATCATCCATTCCCACCATCCATATCTTCTCGGAGACACGGCACTGCGGCTGAGCGCCAAGATCGGAGTTCCGGTGGTATTCACCCACCACACCATGTACGAGCAGTATACCCATTACGTGCCGGGGGACTCACCGGCCATGAAGCGGTTCGTAGTCGAACTGGCTACACGATACGCCAATATGTGTTCCCGTGTCATTGCCCCCAGTGAAAGCGTAAGAACCGTGTTGAGGGGTCGAGGAGTAGATGCTCCCATTGCGATTATTCCCACGGGAGTGGACGTGGACCGTTTTGCCGCGGGGGACGGGGAAAGGGTGCGGTTACGATACGGTATACCTCGTGGAGCCTTCGTCGTGGGCTATCTCGGTCGCCTCGCTCCTGAAAAGAACCTGGATTTTTTGGCTCGAGCCGTGGCTCACTTCCTGAGGTTGCGCGCCGATGCCCGGTTTCTCGTGGGAGGATACGGTCCGTCCTCGAAACACATTCAAACGGCATGCGCGAAAGAAGGCGTTCTGCATCGCGTGCATTTTGCGGGACGTCTAAAGGGTGGAGATGTGGTGGATGCGTATCATGCCATGGATGTGTTCGCCTTCGCGTCCAAAACGGAAACCCAGGGTATGGTTTTGGCGGAAGCCATGGCGGCGGGGATACCCGTCGTGGCTCTGGATGCTCCCGGCGTACGGGAAGTGGTGCAAAGCGGTCGGACCGGCGTCTTGTTGCGCTCGGAGGGCCTGAAGGAGTTCCGTGATGCGCTGGGATGGGTGGAAGAATGCCTTGCGCGGAATCCGAAAGCTTTCAAAAAGGCCTGTGTGGATACGGCGCGGTCCTTTTCCATGCGGAACTGTGCTCTTGCCGCAATAGCCTTGTATCATGAGGCCATCAGCCGGGGCGCCGCCGAAAGGCCGTTCGACATGAGCCGTTGGGAGTCCTTGTTGCGTTCCCTCCGGAGAGAATGGGAATTGTGGAACAGCCGGTTGTTGTCTCTGGCCGATGCCCTGCTGAGCGACGAGGCGCGTCTCGGTGAGGATGAGGAGCAACGGGAGGATGATTCGTGATACGCCGCGAGAGCCTCCTCTTACCAACCCGTTGAAAAAGCGTATTTCGCGCAGGCCGGCGAAAAACGCGATCTGCCGTCACGCCGACGGCGTCAGTGTGCATGCCGGTTTTCAACCGGCCCGTTAAGGGTGTTGTTCCAAATAGCACAGCAGCCGCCGATACAGGCGTTCCGTGTCTTCTTTACGGCACAATTCGGAGCCCGGAGTCATGACGGCGGCGGAACCGGCGGCAAGGCCGTAACATGCGGCCTCGTGCACGGAAGCTCCCCGGGCCAAGTGGAAGACGATACCGGCCACCATACTGTCGCCAGCGCCCACCTTGCTCCGAATGGGAACGGTGGGGGCCCGCAATCGCCGCACGCCTTCGTTCGAAGCCAGGATGATTCCAGCGGCTCCCAGGGAGACCACCACCACTTCGGTACTCCCGCGATTCACCAGTTCCAGGGCGGCTCGTTCCTGATCCGTCTCCTCGGAAAGCGGATCTCCCACGAGTTCCTTCAGTTCTCTCAGGTTCGGTTTGATCAGGAACACCGCCTCCCGAAGTGTTTCACCGAAGGCTTTCCCCGAGGTGTCCAGTACGACCCGAATTCCCTTGCTTCGAATCCCGCGTACGGCTTGCGCATAGAAATCCGCCGGCGCGTTGCGGGGGAGACTTCCGCTCAGCACCAGGATCCCCCCGTGCTGAAGATTCTTGGGAAGCAGGTCCAGGCAGGCCTTCCACTCGGCCTCCTGAAGCACCGGCCCCGGAGTTCCGAAACGAAATTGCCGCTCGCTGGATCGTTCGAACACGATGAAGTTTTCACGGGTCCAGCTCTCCGTTGGCACGGATGCCCGGCTAATGCGCTCCTCGTCCAGAAGCGCCCCGAGAATTCCGCCGGTGGGACCACCTGTGGGGTAAAGGGCCATGGATTCGCCGCCGAGCTTGCGGATGGCCCTGGACACATTGATGCCGCCCCCTCCGGGCTCGTAAACGGCTTCGTCACAACGCAATTTCCGTTCAGCCACCACCTGGTCGATGGCCGTATTAATGTCCACGGCCGGGTTCATGGTGAGCGTCACTATGGTTTCCATCCTGCCCTACCCCTTTCTCAAACGGAGATTCCGGTCCCCATTCAGGGGCGGATCCCCATCTCCTGTTCACTCTGGGCGATCCGAAGAGATCCTGTCACGGGTATATGAATCCGCTTCCGCCCATGATACGGGATGGGAGTCCGCAAGGCAAACGCCCCTGGGGTCCGCCTAAAAGAACACACAAACGATCATGCACTCCGCCGGAAGGAACGCGGCGGGACCCTGCGAAGAAACTCTTATGCAATGCGCATGGGTTTTCAAAGGGCGGTTGCGGGATTATAATAAAAAAGATCATAGTCGGCCGCAGAGGCGCTGAGCTGGAAGCCGCCCGGGCCAATCTATCGGGCGCGAGGCGTGTGCGGTGCGGAGCGGCCACTGGAACTCGATCAACCCAATCCATTTTGAATGAGAGGAGGATTCCCATGGATCTTACCACTAGAAAGAGACGGCCTTCGTGGATGACTCCCTTCGGCGGTGAGGGATGGGGCGATGCCTGGATGGACCGTTTGTGGCCGGAATGGGCTCGCTGGCAGGGTGGAGAAGTACGGGTGAATATGAACGTCTCCGAAAAAGAAGGAAAGTATGTCCTGAATGCCGAATTACCCGGTATCGATAAGGACAATCTCTCCATTTCCATCGATAACAATGTGGTCACCATTACCGGCAAGAAGGAAGAAAGTAAAGAAGAGCAGGGTGCGACGTTCTATCTGAAAGAATCCACGTACGGGGCGTTTTCCCGGTCGATACGGCTGCCTTCCGAAGTGGATGAAGACAAGGTCGAGGCGTCTTTCAAAGACGGGGTCCTGAAGTTGATCATGCCTCACAAAGAAGAGCAGAAAAAGCGCCGCATAGAAATCAAAGCGGAGTGATTGAAAACCGGGTTATGCAAGGGCGCGGAGGCGGGAAGAGCCTCCGCGCCCTACGAAGTGCGCCTTTTGGGCGTGAACGCGCGTCCAAGCGAATTGGAAAGATGGCGCCCGCCGGGGGAAAGGGAAAAGCAGCCTCAGGGCGATGCCTCCCTGCGTCAGCGCCTTTGGCGGTAAGAAGGGTTGAGACGCCGGAGTGCTCAGGCTTTGGGGTTTTCCGGTTCCAGAATATGTTTCACTTCGATGAATCGGAGCAGGCCCGTTTTGGTCAGAATGCCGGCCATTTTACCGTGTTCCATGATGACGAGCAGACCGGCGCCGGTCTGGGTCATCCGCTTGAGAGAATCCGCCAGCGAATCTTCGGGCCTTGCCTGTGCGGCCGTATCCGCGGTTTTCATGATGTCCCGAACGTAGGTGGTTTCGCGCCGCTCCACAGGGATGTCCTTGACCTGGCCGATGGAGACGACACCCCGGAAGACGCCCCCCTCCATTACGGGAAACGCATGGTACCCGAACTTCAGGAAATAGTCCTCCGCCAATTCCTTCAGTGAGAGGCCGGGAGAGACCGTGACGGGATTCCGGAGCATGATTTCCCGAACCTGGATCCCCTCCAGCGCCTGACGAACGATCAGTTCCTGATACCCGCCCCGGGCGATGCCTCTCAAAAACATCCCGATGAAAAACAGCCAGAGACCTCCCACCAAGTTTCCCATAAAAAACTGGAATCCTCCCAGAATCATCAAAGTCAGAGCAAATCCCTTTCCGACGTCCGATGCGATGCGCGTGGCCCGGGTCAAGGACCCGCTCTTAAGCCAGACGGCGGCTCTGAGAATGCGGCCGCCGTCCAGTGGAAAGCCGGGGACGAGATTGAACACCCCCAGGGCCACGTTGATCCAGGTCAGGTACACCAGCACCTCCACCGCAATGGGGGGAATCACTCCCTGGACCACGAGTCGGATCACCCAGAAGAGGAACGCGATGGCGAAACTGGTGGCGGGACCCACGGCGGCGATGAAAATCTCGGTCTTGGGATCCTTGGCCTCCTGGGAGATCTTGGAGATTCCTCCGAACAGGAACAGGCGGATCTCATGGATTCCTATACCCGAGAGCAGTGCGGCGACGGAATGGGCCAGCTCATGGACCAGGATGGACCCGAAAAACAACAACGTGGCCAAAAAGCCGGCCGTCCAGTACACGTGTGCAGGCTCATCCGGGAATTTCCGCGGAAAGTACCCGGCGGACAAACCCAGGATGACGATGGCAAAGATGATGAACCACGATAAATCCAATGAGATTTGAATCCCGAAGATCTTGAACAGCCGGATTCCGTTGTCGGGCCGATTCTTTTCGGTTGTCGGATCCATTCAGAACTCCTGCGGTATAAGGGCGTCGTAGGCTTGGCGGCCAAAAGAAAGCCGTTTGAATAAACTATACTCTTCCACCCGGAAACGGGTGTTTCGGGTGCATGCAAGGACAACGAGACCCCGGCGTCCGGATTCCACCAACGGCATTCGGGATGCCGATATTGCCGGGCGCGGAAACATTCCCCCGGGACGATGCGGCGCGAACGTCACATGATTCCGGGAAATTAACCTTCTTCGCGTATGATGAAACGCTCTTGAGTGTGGGGTCAAGGGAAAAAACCACGTCCGTTCTTGCATCGCCCGTAGGGAAATGAGCAATCGCCGGCCTGCTAAAGGACTCCGAAAGAGAGGCCCCGTGATCCCTGGGCCATACAGTGTAGAGGATTGCTTCTTGCCGGGGAATATCTTATAGAATTCCGGTAACCGTCCGTGAGCCGTCTATCCGGAATTCGGGAACCCCGTGCGGTCCATAACGTGGAACCGGGAACACGAAACCCGGCTCCGGTATTGAGTTGCAACCGATTCACACGCTGTTCTTTATATAGGTTTCACTAGAGACGATCCGCGCTGCAGCGCCCCATCCTGCATCGTCATGGCGCATTCCGGATGCCGCTTGTTCCTCAGGATGGGCGTCCGGCCTCTCGTGGTTGTGTATCGACCTGCCGGCGGATCCGGCTTTCACCGGGCTCCAGGCGTCCGGGACCTGTGTGTGGTATTCGGAAGGTGAGGATTCGGGGGAACGGGCATGAGTGAGAAGAAGAGCATTCTCATCGTGGAAGATCATACGATCATCCGGGAAGGGCTCCGGCAGATCCTGGCGAGAGTGCCGTCCTACGAAGTCGTGGCGGAAGCTTCCGACGGGCTGGAAGCCGTCCGATGCGTGGATCAGATGGAGCCGGATCTGGTGCTCATGGATCTTTCCATGCCTCGGATGAACGGGTTGCAGGCTACGCGGGAGATCAAGTCCCGGCACCCGCGCACCAAGGTGCTTATTCTGACCGTGCACAAGACCGAGGAACACGTACTGGAGGCGTTTAAATCAGGGGCCGACGGCTTTGTTCTGAAGTACGCCACCAAAGATGAATTGCTGCTGGCCCTGGAAAGCGTGTTCAACGGGGAGACCTTCATCAGCCCCATGATCAGCGGCAAGGTCATTGAAGGATACCTGGGAGGCGTGCAGGCGGTGAAGGAGACGTCCTCGTGGGATACGTTGACGCCCCGCGAACGCCAGGTACTGAAGCTGATCGCCGAGGGACACACGAACAAGGAAATCGCGGATTACCTGTTCCTGAGCGTAAAGACCGTGGAAACCCATCGCTCCAACATCATGCGGAAGCTCGACCTGCATAACGCTTCGGAACTCACCGCCTATGCCATGAAGCGCGGGTTGGTGGATCTTTGACGGACCGTTGAAAAACGGGATCTGCGTCGTTGGGCTTCATCCTTCGTCATTGCCGCGTACTGGTTGTACGCCTCATTCGTCAAAATTCGCCCGCCTTGCATCTCTTCATTTTACACCGGCCTGCCCGCAACACTGTTTATCGACAGGTTGTCAAGAAACCACGTCCGAAGTCCCGCCCACTCCCAACGGAGTTTCCCGAACCCGTCGGTGGACGCCGTCGGAGCACCGTTCTCCGCGGCGCGTTCATGTCCGCTCAGACGGGACATGCTTACAGTTCAATACGGTCGCCCGCTCCATAGAGCACGGCGAGCATCAGGGTCAGGTACTCGCGCAGGTGCCTCGTCAGGAGGAAGTTCTCGCGGACGAATTGCTTCGCCTTGCTTCCCATTTCTTCCAGTTTGTCCCGGTGTTTCAAGAGATACCGGATGCGGAGGGCCGCACCCTCCGGAGTGCTTGCCAGGAATCCCGTGTGGTGATTGATCACCTGCAACCGGATTCCCCCGGTGTTGCCTCCGATGACGGGTTTTCCCTTCCACATGGCTTCGGTGACGGTGAGTCCGAAGCCTTCCCGGATGGATTTCTGGAGCACAATGTCGGAAGCCCGTTGGAGGGCATTGACCGTCACGTGGGCATCCGGCGGCAGTAGGAGCAGGTGAATGTCGGGATCGTCTCCGGCGGCGGCTTTGACCTCACGGAAGACTTCTTCTCCTTCGGGATCGTCGGAAGCTCCTCCCCCCGCCAGCACCAATTGGGCGGGTACGTATTCCTTGATCAGGCGGTAAGCCTGTACGACGCCCAAGGGATCCTTGAACCGGTCGAAGCGGGAAATCTGCGTGAGAATGGGACGATCGGGATCCAATTTCCACTGGGTGTACGCCGCGTCCATTTCGTTCGGTTGCAGGTCCCGGTTCTTGTCACTCAGTGGGTCGATGCTGGGAGCGATGAGGTACAATGGATGCGGCAAAGGTTGGGCAAACGCGGACAAAGACCAGATGCTCGCGTCGTATTCGATCACAAACCGGCGCAGATATTTCCACACCTGCCGGTACGGGCGACTCACGTCGATGTGGCAACGCCAGATCCATTTGCCTTTCCGTTTGGGAAAGTGGGAAAGCAGCGGGGCGGGTTGGGGATCGTGGATGAACACCATGTCCGCCTGTTCGAGACATTCGCCGAGCCGCCCGGCGTTTTCACGGACGGTGCTTTCATAGACGTCCAGGAGATGTGCGGGAATATCCACCACGTTTCCCTGAAGCGCGTTGTGGAAGTTTTTGGTGCACTGATAGAACTCCGCTTCACCCGTAATGATTTCCCATACCGCGCGAAGGCCGAGTTCCTCCTTGAGGGGGATGAGACGGTGCAGGATTTCCGCCACGCCGCCCCCTTCACGGGTGGAGTTGATATGCACCACCTTCTTGCCTTCCAACGGCTTGGCCAGCTGCCTCAGGTGTTCGATGACCGCTTTTCCGACAATTTCCGCGTATTGCTCCAGCAGAGTGGTCATTACGGAATGCCTTTCTGATTGAATGCCCGGATGATGCCTTCGAGGTCCCGCCGCATCTCCGAAAGCGAAGTGAAATAGGGATCCAGCGCCGCTATACGCTTGGCCAGGGGCGCGTATTCCTCTCCAAGTCCCATGAGCCATTCGCTGAAATCGTTGTTGCCGTGCTCGGTTCTTCTCCGAGCGTCGATGAAATGGTAGAAAATGCTTCCCAGGGACATCCGGCCTATAAACTCGGACAGGTCGCCGGGATGGGTAATCTGTACGGCGGTATCCAGCACCACGATCTGGGAGCGAATGAAATGAAAGCGCTGACTCGCACGCATCCAGCCCAGGATTTCACTTTCATCCAGAACTTCCTCGATCACCTCCACCAATTCGTGTCGGAGATCCTCCAGATCCGGATATTCCGTGGGATCGATGATTCCCAGGCGCTCGGCCAGGCGCGCTTCATGCAAGCCGTGCCATGCCCAGGAGGCGAAATCGTTCTGGTATTCCGGATCGTCGAACCGCGGTTCCAGCAGCCCGCCCCAGAAATGGTAATAAATGCACCCCGGATGGGTGCTTTCCAATCGATCCCTCAATTCACGCAGGGTTTGCGCGCGTTCCCCCGTGGCTACGGCAATGAGGGCGCAGTCTTTGATAGCGAAAGGTTCCATAACGGACTCCCGGGATGGGTCATGGGTTTGCCCGGTTCAACCCGAAGGCGCGGGTGTTCCTGTGGAGTTCGAGGTTCTTTTCTGAAATTCGGGGACAGGCGGCGTCGGATCGGTCCCTTGCTGTTGAGAATTCCTTGCGTCTCATTCAACCTCCGGAAACCCCATCGGCCATCCTATTCGCTGAGCAGCAACGCTACCGGAAAGTGCGTCAGCACATCCGAGACCGGTAACGGGTGTTTGTGGAGCACGATCCGACCCGTGATCGCATCCCGCCATCGGCTGGGTGGGCCTCCGGATAAAACCAGCTCCGTGTCTTCCCAAACACGGGGACCCAAAGGAAAGTCGCCGGACTCCACCAATGCCGTGCAGAACCGGGGCGCCGCCGTGACGGCCATTTCTCCTCCGTAGTTTCGGGCGAAGGCGATAATGTGCCCCGCTTTTGCTCCCTGAGCCTCGATGGGAAGATAGGCCCCTTGGAGAAACAGCTCTGGCCTCTCGCGGCGCGCCGACAGGACCCGGTGGATCAGGAACATCTTGATTCGCCCATCGTCCGGATGCGCGAGCACCGTTTCGATGAGTTCGAGGAGATCCGTTTCAGCGCCGCGCATCAGTTCCTTCAAGTGGCGCCGGCGGAGTTCAAAATCCACGGGCCTGCGATTGTCCGGATCCACGAGGCTCAAATCCCACAATTCAGTGCCCTGGTACACATCAGGAATCCCCGGGCACGTGGATTTGAGAAGCGTCTGGGAAAGGGAGTTCAACATGCCGTAAAAGGAGATCTTGGCCTGAAACGGCTGGAATTCCTTCAAAAAAGGGTTGTCTTCCCGTTCATCGAGGAGCTTGTCCAAAAAATTCAAGAAGGCCTGTTCGTATTCGGAATCCGGTTTCAGCCAGGCGGTGTGTACCTTGGCTTCCCGCACGGCCTTGATGACATATTCCTTCATGCGCTCCACGAATTCGCGAGAGGCCTTCCCTTCCAGAGGATAGGCCCCCAACAGATTCTGGTAGAAGGCATACTCGTCGTTGCGATCCGGAGCCTTGGCCCCGTGGACCGTCTTCTTTTTCCGTGCGGCGAATGCGCCCCATTTCTTGAGCTGCTGGCTCCACTCCGAAGGGATCTCAGACAACACATGAATTCGAGCCCGCACATCCTCGCTTCGCTTGGTATCGTGCGTGGAGGTGGCATTCATGGTGTAAGGCCACTGTTCCAAACGGCCTATGTTGAATTGGTGAAAACGTTCCAAAGAAATCCCAAAAACACCGGGATTTCCGCCCACATCGTTGAGCGAGAGAAGTCTGTTATAGCAATAAAGTAGTGTATCTTCGAAAGACTTGGCCATTAACGGCCCCGTGAATTGCTGGAACCGCATGGCGAAGTGGAGCCATTTGTTCTTTTCATCATCAGAAAAGTATTCTCCGAATGTCAAAGTAAGGAACTTTTCCAGGAAATCCAATTCATAGAGCAATGCTGCGTTATTTTCCATGGCCTTTTGCACGGCCTTCTTAATAATTTCCTTGTCCTGTTCAGGAGAGTGTGCGGCGTTGATGTAGGTTCTATATACCGGGAAATGGCACATGAGTTCGACAATGGCGCTCTTGAGTCCCTGGAGGGTTATATCGCTGCCGTGACGGTAGCGTCCGGAAATGCCTTTGAGCAGTGTCGCCAGATCATCCACGTCTCCCGCCATTTCTTTGCGAACGATCAGACGTTTCTTTTCATATACCAGGTGGGGAAAGGAAAGAGGATGGGGAGTGAAGCGGGCGTAGACGCCGGTAAACCGCTTTTCATTTCGCGAATGACAAAACACGCCGTTTACGTGATTCAGAAAATCGTAACCCGTGGTGCCTTGCACGGGCCAGAACTCCGGCAGACGCTCTTCTTGTTCCAGAATCTTTTCAACAACCAGGTACGCGTCCCCAATCCGGCTCCTCAAGCGTTTCAGGTAGCTCGAGGGATCATAAAGACCGTCGATGTGATCGATTCGCACACCCGTGATTCGACCGGAGTCGATGAGATCCAGAAGCAGACCGTGGACGTGCTTGAACACCTCGTCGTTCTCGATCCGCAAGCAAATCAATTCGTTGATGTTGAAAAAACGCCGGTAGTTGATCTCTTCCGTGGCCACTTTCCAGAAAGACAAACGGAAATGCTGCTCGGCCAATAGATTCTCGAGATGCAGAAAACTCTCCGGGTCTCCTTTTTCTCCATTTATAGTCCGTATGTTTCTGTCCAGATGATCCCTTATAGTGAGATTATTGGCGTATAATTCGTAAAGAAGTCTTTTAATAAACTGAATTTGCGTATATCTTTCATCCACTTCATCATGGGTCGATATAGTCTTTAAGACATATAATATTCCAAGAAATTTAATAAAGTCGGGGTGAGTATCGCCTATTATTCGCTTCAGGCGATTGATATCGAATGTTAATACGTCCAAATACGATTCCAGCCTTAGTGGGAACATGAGCTGGTAATAGTTGAACCTCATTCCATACTGGTCATACTTAAGCTGTATTTCCTGGTCCTCGAGACACTCGCCGTAAAAACGTCCCAGAAATGGCGCCAGGAGGCGTTGTCCGGGTTCGTGGTACGGAAGGGTCCATTCGATATCGAAAAACTCATAATATTTGGAATATGGACCGTTCTCGAGGATATCCATAAGGATCGTATTGTCGTGGTCGTAGGCCATGTGATTGGGAACGAAGTCCTGAATCCATCCCAATCGCAGTTCCGCGGCTTTCCGAAGCAACTCCTGGAACTCCTCGGCGGTTCCGAGTTCCGGGTTCAGCTGAAGGGGGTCCACCACGTCATACCCGTGGGTGCTGCCCTTCCGGGCTCTAAAGACGGGGGATGCGTAAACATCGGAGACGCCCAGATCGGACAAATAGTCCAGGACGGCCCATGCCTGCCGGAACCCGAAAGACGGTCCGAACTGGAGTCTGTAGATGCCGGTGGGTATTTTCATCACAGTACCTTTATGCGGAGATGGCCGCCGATTCTCCGAAATGTCTCGACCCATGCCTCGGCTCCGGCATCCCCGTTGGCGGCTTTTCCGGAAACTGCAGGATAGGCGTCGCCGGTCATGAGAAAATACAGGTTCTGGGCCTTCCAGAGGTTTATCGGGAGATCCAAAGGGGCCAGTAGAACAAAAACCTGCTCCAGCCGTCTCAGGGATTCCGTGTCCTGGAGATGTTGGGAGGCCCGGGTCAGCAAATCGGTGATGCGGCACTCCACCAGATAGGTCAGCGGATCCCGTTCCACGGAGATATTCCACCTTCGAACATCCGCCATGGTCTTCTGCAGGCGTTCGGTATCCGTATCGGGTTCTTCGAAGATATTTCGCAGATCCATGTTCAGCACGAATTCGGTGGTCACGGCCAGGGGTTTCGGTAATGTGGACTGGATTTCATTGAAGAAATTGATAACCATATAATTGTTCTCCACAAAACGGCGGAAGGAAAATTCGATTTCGTCCGTGGCGTTTCGGAGGATTTCTTTCAAGACCTTGGTCTGTTCATCCTTGAACAGGTGCCACAACGTGAAACTGTGGCTCCCGAAATGCTTGTCCATAAGGCGCACGATTTCCAAAGTATCGCCCAAACGGAACGCGCTTTTGATTTCTTCCTGCATGGTGTGAAAAAAGTCCGGATCCGTGTCCGCGCGTACGCAACAGCTCACATTATGATCTCCCAGGTGAAGAGCCGTGAAGGTGACGCCCCCCTCCTCCCAGGTGATATCCGACACGATCCGGCTGCGCCCGACGGCCAGCTTGAGTGCGCCCGCCTCAAACCGTTCATAGGATTCGTTCCGGACGGAATAGCAGTAGGAGCCGATATCTTCCAGATGTTCTTCGAAGAGGGACGAAATGGCGTAATGGGCCCCCACGCGGTCCAGATCAATGCCGGAGGGCTTCACGAACCGCTGGTACACGTCCTTTCCGTTCCGGAATTCCGACAGATTGCTCGGTGCGTGCTGGAGCATATCCGTGAACGCGGGCTCCAGGGCCTCGCCGTTTTCCTGTTCCGCCAATTGAATGGCTCTGGCCGCATATTTCAGGACCTGGGTGGTTTCAAGGCCGGAGATTTCATCAAAAAACCAGCCGCAACTGGTGTACATGAGCATGGCGTGACGCTGCATCTCCAGGAGGCGCAGGACCCGGATCTTTTCTTCAGCGGAAAGATTCCGGGCGCTGTGTCTGGCCATGAACGCATCGATGTTTCGTGGTGAACGATCCAGGATCACGTCGATATAGTCGTTGCGGGCCTCCCAGGGGTTTTTCAGGAACCCCGAGGCCCGTTCTTCGAAAAGGGGGATCAGGCGGTCCCGCAGATTGTCTAGAGCATCCCGCAGAGGCCTGCGCCATTCCTGGCGCCACCCGGGGCGCATGCCGCTGTTGCATCCGCAGTTTCCACGCCAGCGTTCCACGCCGTGGATACAACTCCACGAGGAATTGCTGTGGATTTCCACTTCATGCGTCGGGGGATGTCGCTCCAGGTACTCGCCGTATATCGTGATCCTGGCCAGCTGGTGGGATTCGATGAAATGGAGGCAATAGGAGAGAGCCATTTCCCCTTGTCGGTGATGATGCCCGTAGGTTTCTCCGTCCGTGGCGATATGAACCATACGCGGCCGGTCATTGTCGGCGGGCAACGCGCTCATGAGTCGATGGGCGAAGGCTTCGCCGTTTTCAAGAATTCCGCCGAAGGCGGTATCCTGGGATATAGGACCGTCGTAAAAGAAGAGGGCGATGCTGCGGCCGGACGGTAAACGGCAGCGGTACGGCATGGTGGGATCGATGCGGCCGCCCTGTACGTCCCACCAGGGGTCCCGGCCGTGCAGGGGACGGACCCGCATGGCCTGGCGAGGCGCCAGGATGGTGAAGGCGATGCCCTGCT
The DNA here is from genome assembly GCA_964597345.1 of uncultured Thermodesulfobacteriota bacterium. Taxonomy (GTDB): domain Bacteria; phylum Desulfobacterota; class Desulfarculia; order JACQYL01; family JACQYL01; genus CAZQXK01. The sequence goes on from CAZQXK010000001.1 coordinate 147,391, forward strand.
CGGCCAGAATACTCAGGGTCTCCAAATCCACAGCCGTTTCGGCCAGCCACATGCCCTCGGGGGAACGTCCGAATCGTTTCTGGAAATCCCGAATTCCCCACAGCACCTGGGTGTACTTGTCCTTTCCGTTGGCCAAGGGCATGATCATATGATTGTACACTTGCGCCAACGCGGCGCCATGCCCCGAAAACCGTTCCTGGCTCAGGTTATCGGCCTCCTGAATGGATTCGTACACGTCGCGGTGATGCGCTTCCATCCAGGACAGCAGCGTGGGGCCGAAGTTGAAACTGATCCGGGTGTAGTTATTGATGATATCGATAATACGCCGCTCGTCGTCCAGTATGCGGGACGCCGTGTTGGGTGCGTAACATTCCATGGTGATCCGCTCGTTCCAGTCGTGATAGGGCGAAGCGGAATCTTGAAGTTCGACCGCTTCCAGCCACGGATTTTCCCGAGGGGGCTGATAAAAATGCCCATGAATGCAGACGTACCGTTCCATATCAAACCTCCGATGCGTACAGTGCCAAGCTCCATGCCCCCGGGGTGACTTCGTTTCCATCCCACAATCGTTCCGGCAGCCGAGTACCGGGACCACCCCAGGTTTCCGCGGAGGAATCCAGAATTTTACGCCACTCCCCATCGGGAAGGGACACGAGGAACGGGACCGGTGTGTCGTTGAAGTTGAAAAGAATGAAACTCTGAGCGCCCGCTCGATACCATCGGCGTAATGTAAGTATTCGTTCCACTTCGTACGTTGTTACCTCAATAGCGTGTTTGTCGGGATGTTGCAAGGCGGGCAGGGTCTTTCGGATTCGAATGAGTTCTTTATAGAAGCGAAACAGCATTCCATGTTTTCCTTGATCACGGAGGCGCAGGTTCAGCCGGGATTTCCGCATAGTGTCGGGATCTTGTGGATCTGGCGGCGTATCATGCCAGTTGAAGGCCTGGAATTCCTGCCTGCGGCCTTTCCGGACCGCGGCCACGAGATCCGCATCGGAGTGATCCACAAAATACAGGAAAGGGGCTTCTTCTCCGTATTCCTCGCCCATGAACAGCAACGGGACGAAGGGAGACAACAGAAGGGCCCCCGCGGCCAGCTTCAACGCTTCAAACGGAACCAGCAGGGAAAGCCGTTCCCCGAGCATCCGGTTACCCACCTGATCGTGATTCTGAATACACACGACGAACTGCCGGCCCGGCCGATCCAGGGAGGAACGTCCGTGGCGGCGGCGGCGATAGGCGGAGTAATCCCATGAATACACGAAACCTTCGGAATAGGCCTTGCCGAGATGTTCCATTTTCCCGAAGTCCAGATAATACCCGGAGGTCTCTCCGGTCAGCAACGTGTGGACGGCATGGTGGAAATCGTCGCTCCACTGGGCGTCCAGTCCGAACCCGCCGACTTCTCTGGGCCGCAGGATTCGGGGGTCGTTCAGATCGCTTTCCGCGATCAGAAGCCAGGACTTGTTTTCGGCCCGGGAGACTTCGGACACTTTTTCGGCCAACTCCTCCAGAAAGGGTTTAGCACTGGAATCGAAGATGCCGTGAACGGCGTCGAGTCGCAACGCGTCCACGTGGTAACGGCGGAACCAATGCAGGGCGTTCTCGATGAAGAAATTCCGGACATGATCCGAAAGAGGACCGTCGAAATTGAGGGCTTCCCCCCAGGGCGTCCGGTACGTCTCGGTAAAGTAGGGACCGAATTCCCTGAGGTAGTTCCCTTCAGGACCCAAGTGGTTGTATACGACATCCAGAATTACGGCGAGGTCGAGCGCATGGCATGCGTTGACAAGACGTTTGAGACCCGAGGGACCTCCGTATGAGTCTTGAACGGCGAAAGGATACACGCCGTCGTAACCCCAGTTTCGTATGCCTGGGAACTGAGCCACCGGCATGAGTTCCACGGAGTTAACCCCCAGTTCTCTCAGCTCCTCGAGGTGGTCGATCACGGCGTCGAACGTACCTTCTGGGGTGAAGGTCCCCACATGCAATTCGTAGGCGATCATGTGGTCCAGGGAGGAGATCCCCTTCCAATGGCCGTCCGTCCAGTGGAATTCAGCATGATCCACCACCCGGGATTCCCGGTGCACGCCGTAGGGCTGTTCATGGGAAGCGGGATCCGGCCGTTCCCCTTCGTCGTCCAGTACGTACCGGTATGTGGCCCCGGGAAAGACGTTATCCAGTAGAATCCGCCAGTACCCCTTTGGATCCCGGTTCATGGGCGCCCTGCGCGCTTCCGGTTCCAGGATCTTGAGAGTAACATTCCGGCAGGAAGGCGCCCATACGGTGAATTGACAATTTCCCTTTCCAAAATAGTCGGTTCCGATGTTCATGCGTAGGTTCCCATTCGGTAGCCGGTTCCGTCGCACAAAGACGCCGCACTGACCGCGCACGTGCTTCGACGTCGACCCACCGGTTTGTTGAGCAATTGCGTAAGGCATTCCCAAAAGCGAAGATTCAAGGCGTATCCACGGGCTCTGCCCCACGGCGCGTTCATCAAGGTCGTTTCAACAGATTTTTAAGGTCAGCCAGGCATCGTGTGTTGATGACGTCGCCGGGTTCGAGCCACCCCCGCCTCGCCTGAAATACGCCGAATCGCATAAACTCCAGATCCGTGATGCTGTGCGCATCCGTGGAAACCGCCACCTTGACTCCCATTTGTTTCGCAAGCCGGCAGTGGCTATCCGTAAGATCCAGCCGATCCGGATGGCTGTTGAGTTCCATGAAGCAGCCGCGTTTCCGGGCGGCCTCCAGAAGGAACTCCATATCCACGTCGTAGGGATCGCGTTCGTTGATGAGGCGTCCTGTGGGATGAGCCAGGATGCGGAAATACGGGTTGTCCATGGCTCGCACGATCCGTTCCGTTTGCTTTTCTCGAGACAGGTTGAAGTGGTAATGAACGGCGCACACCGTAAGATCCAATTCCCGCAGAATGTCGTCGGGCAAGTCCAGGGAGCCGTCTTCCAGGATGTCCACCTCAACAGCCTTGAGCAGTGTGAATCCATTCAATGTTCCGTTCAATCGGTCAATCCGGTCCATGACCGCCGCCAGCCGCCGGGCGTCCAATCCCCGCGCCACGGCCACGCGCCGGGAATGCTCCGTAACGGCCATGTACTCGTATCCCAGTCTTTGGGCGGCCTCCGCCATTTCCTCCAGGGTATGGCGGCCGTCCGTCTCCCGAGTGTGAATATGCAAATCTCCCCGCAAATCCTCAAGCCGGATGAGTTCAGGCAAGCATCTCTGTTGGGCCGCTTCGATCTCTCCCGTGTCTTCACGCAGCTCCGGCTCGATGAACGGGAGACCCACACGGCCGTATACGTCCTCCTCCGTGGTTCCACCAATACGCCGTTCCCCTTGGAACACTCCGTATTCGTTGATCTTCAGGTTTTTCTTCTGCCCGAGTTTCCGTACGGCGATGTTATGAGCCTTGGAGCCCGTAAAATAATGGAGCGCGGCGCCGTAGCTCTCCTCGGGGACGGTACGGACATCCACCTGGATGCCGCAACGCAACACTACCGTGGATCGTGTTTCGCCGTGGGACACCACTTCGGCCACATCTTCGTACCCCACAAATCGGTTCATCACATCGGCGGAATGGGTGGCAATAACCAGAATATCCAGGTCTCCCACGGTTTCCTTTCTGCGGCGGTAGCTTCCCGCAACCTGGACGCGCTGCACTCCGAAAACCTGCTCGAGGCGGGTGGTAAGGGCCGAAGCCAGGTCTTGGGCTTCCACGAGCTTGGTTCGGCTTTCCCGCGACTTCAGCCGTTCGATTTCCTGGAGGATCTTTTGTTCCAGCTTCACGCCGAACCCTTTAAGACGTTGGATTTTTCCGGAAGCGGCGGCTTCCCTCACATCCGTTGCGGTGCGGATGCCCAGTTCGTCGTGGAGCGTCTTGACCCGTTTGGGACCGAGGCCCGCGACATGCATGAGGGCCCGTAGCTCCGGAGAAGTCCGCTCCCGGATGTCCTCCAACTGGGCCAGGGTCCCGGTTCGTACGATTTCCTGGATCTTCTCCGCCAGATCTCTGCCGATGCCGGGAAGTTCCTCGAGATCTTCCCCTCGCCGGACCATGTCCGCCACGGACGGGGCGAGATCCCCCAGGAATCGGGCCGCGTTCCGGTACGCCCGGACCCGGAACGGATTCGCCCCCTCGATTTCCAGAAGGTCCGCCGTTTCGTCGAACAATTCGGCTACGGTCCTATTGGTGACGGCCATAGATCGTTTCCCTCAACATCCGGGTCAGGCGTAGGGCATCCCGCGCGGCGTATCCTGCCTGGTCGTTGTCGAAATAACAGAAAATCTCCTTTCCGGCTCCGGCCCAGTCCAGAATCTTTCGGGTCCAAACCTCAAGCCCGGAATCGCCGTATTCTCCCTGATAGGCGGTACCGGGTCCATGAAGCCGGATATAGACGAAATCGGCTGTGACCACATCCGGAGCCATTCTGCCGTCCAGTTCATAGATACAAAAGGAAAGGCTGCGTGTTTTCAGTATCTCATACACGGAAGGATGAAACCAGGAGCCGTCACGAAATTCGAACGCAAAGCGGAACCCTTCCGGGAGCGCCTCGACGAAGGTCGCGAGCCGATCCCGATTGAGAGACCAGTGGGGCGGAAGTTGCAGTAAAACGGGCCCCAACCTGGGTTTCAACAGCTCGATGCGGCTTAAGAATGGATGCAGCGTATTCCGGGGATCCTTGAGTTTCTTCATGTGGGTGATATATCGGCCGGCTTTGACGCAGAAGATGAATCCCCCGGATACCGCTTCCCGCCAGCCGCTCAGGGTGTCGGCGGAAGGCAGGCGATAAAACGAATGGTTGATTTCCACGGTATGGAAGCGAGCGGAGTAATACGATAGAAAGTCGGCGCGGGCCATGGAATTCGGATAGAAAGGCCCCTTCCAGTGATCGTAATGCCATCCCGAGGTACCGACGTGAACCCGGTCTTGAAGATCCATGTTTCGCCCGAATCCGTTGTCCCGCCCACACCAAACCCAGCATCTCCGGACCCATCGCCGCGAGGTCGTTCCCTGGCGGGCTTATGAAAGACGGAATCCACCGTGTTGCGCTTCACTCTTTGCGTCGGCGATTCGTACGTAATCCTGTCTTTCCACCGGCTGCCATGGGTCCCAGCGTAATTCCAACTTAGCATGCCGATGGAGTCATGACAAACAGAAGGTCTGACAGTCCGTCAATAAACAGCATTGCAGGCAGGGCCGTCCATGAACACCGTGTGCGATGGGACCCTTATAGGCCACACTCGCAGGCCCTCGCCGGCTCCACACTCCGTCGCCCCCGAAAGACCCTCCGGCAACCCTTTTTCCCCTCGAAACGAAGGACCCCTCTTCGATTCCACGGAATCTCTTCACAATGGTCACACTCCCGAAACCCTTAATTCGGACAGTTACGGTATAGGAAAGCCGTTGGGCCGGGGAGCGATTCATGCTCCCATCCAGTGGAAGTCCGCGTTTCCGGGGAAAAGGGTGGCTGGAAGAAGCGGTCGGACTCGAACATTCCCACGGAATACAGCTTGGATATGGGAGGGAGAACGCATTTGGAGCATCATCGGTCGTTGGCGCACCTTCTTCGCATTGCTTCGGGGAACGGGCGGATTCTTTCGATGCCGTTTTCAGGCGAGGATGTGACTGCGGGGGGGGAAGATGAAATGCAGGCGGCGGTGGAAGGAGACCGGGCGGCGGTGGATCTTTCCTGCGCCATCGAATCCTCCGGTTTTTTCCGGAACCTGGTCAAGAGGCATCGTCGGGGAGAGATGCCCAAATGCGCCATAACGGATCTGGAGGAATTCCTCAACAACAACCCGTCCCAAGTCTGGGAAAACAGTTGGGTGCGTTTTCCCGCCGGCGTCCTGAGCCGTTTCGCGGAAGAGACGTTTCGGGAGGACCTGGCGGCCGACAAGCGAACCCCGCATGGTGGATCACGAAGAGACGCAGAGCAATTCGTGTTTCAACGAAATCAGGAAACCTGGTACCGGCTTCCCGTAAGCTACCTCATGAAACTCGCCCTGGCGGAGCTTGTGGGTTGTGATCCCGGGATGCCCGTTCTAGTCCGGCAAACGGCCCGGACCGTCATGGCCCATTTCGTCAACGACAACACATCGCCCGAAACGGTTTCATTTTACGTGGCGCCGTTCCGGGCGGCGGAAGGTTTAGGCCGTGGGTTGGCTCGGGAGGCGGCCGAGCGGTATCTCTTGAGTCAGTTGCTCGTTCAGTACGCCGCCATACGATTCCGTCTCAGCGAAAACGGACAGACTCCCCTAGTCTACTATGCTCCTTTACCTCCCTTGAGGCAGAAGCGCCTCAATGAGTTGATCTCGGACAGCTTCTATCGTGAGTTGTTCATGAGCCCGTGCCTGAGCGGGTGGGATCGGGGCGAGGAAAAACACAGGTATATGCATTTGTGTCATATGGTGCTGAGCCGAAGTCAGTTGAACGCCGTAGCCAAGTTGCGGGAAGCCGGGATCATCACCAGCAATTTGGTAGTGTTGCCCAATATCTCCAACGTAAGCCTGGCCAACAACGGAACGCACATCAGTTTAGGAAGCCGGATGTTGGGAGCCCTGCTGTCCGATCCTTCTTCCGGGTTTACGAGCCGGCATGAGAAGTACTTTGGGGACCTTGCCATCAAAATCATGGAGCATTTTGTCCCTCTGTTCGTCGGAACGTATACGGCGGCCCCCTTTCGGTTGGCTTTCGAGGATTTTCATCCGGAGCGCGTCCTGGGATTTCTTCCTCATGAGTTGGATTATACGCATGTGCGCATGATCTGGCGTCGATGGCGGAAGAAGGCGTCCATAAGCGTCCTGGGAAGACCGCTTACCCCCTTCGGCCCTCCGGTGCTGGACCGTTGGGTGAGCCGGATTTTGGGCCTCACAGGGGACTGGGTGGCGGACTTCCGTTTGATGGACTACCTGGTGTGTCTGTTAAGTACGGACCGGTGTCCCGCATTGAATGGCGAGGTCGGGAATCAGGAGCGTTTGAAAAAGGATCTTTCGGATCAGGGCGTTTTCGATACGCAGATGGCCATGTATCTCCTTGTTCGCCAACGACTGTTTGCCGAGAAAGGGTTTTCGGGGTTTGAAGGCAGGTACTACAGTTCCTTTGTTTCTTTCTTCGAGGATTTGGGAAGAGCGGTTGAAATGCAGGCTATACTAACGGCCTTGTGCTTCAAGTATATGGTCTCTGGACGCGTCTCCCATGCCTTGATTCCGGACGCGCCCTGGGTGGAAAGCGAACGAAGGCAAGTGGTTTTCGGCACCGCCGTCGGCATTCCTACTTTCTTTGTACGCAAGAACACGGGAAATCTGTTTCTGAAACGCATCATCGGAAAAACGCCTCAAGTGCGTTCCAGCACGCGGTATCCAGGCGCTTGGAGAGTGCGCAACCTGGAGTACCGGAAGGCCCTGGTGGACCTCCTCGACGAGGAAGCATCCGATTTGGCGGAGACTTTCGGGATTCAAGAAGGGTTTCAAGACCTGAGGCGACGTCTGGAGCGTCCCCATGAATACTCGGTAGCGGGAAGAATCACCCAACACATTCTGGAGGAGTTGAACGTCCGGGATCCGTTGGACAGCTCTGCCGCCGAATTCAATCAAGCCGCGGAGCGAGTGTATCGGGAAATCCTCCGAAGAACACACCTTCGGGAAGCCTTTGAATTTTTCAAATCGGATGTTCGAAAGTTGCAGGCGTCTCAATTCACCGGCGGCTCGTCTTTACGGGAGACACTCCGACATATTCTGGGTGAGCGGGACGGCGTCCGGATGGTGGAGGATGCTGTACGGGTCGTCGAAGAAGGAAGGTGTCCGGAAGCGGATTTAGCCCGACTGATTCAATTACTGCTCCTGGCGGTTCATATGCACGCATCAAGGACTAAGCGATGGAGAGAGGACTTCCTTGGAGGCAGATCGAGTGAAACATCAGTATATCGAGAGGAACTCCAACTCCGTACGGGATGAACGCCTTTTCGGAGACGGAATGGTTCGACTACTCTACTCCGGCCGGTTCGAAGACACGCATTTTGTCATGAAGGCGCTTTCCGGGGTACGGATGACCCGCTTGCTGGCCCTGCTCAATTTTGATTCGACCCTGACGACCCGGTTCACGGGGAGCCGCAGGTTCATGGAAGGGTTGGGGGTGAATTGCGAGGAATGTCTGGAAAGCGTGCGTACCCTGAACACGGCCAGAAAAATCTTCGAGCGGAAGATCCGCTATTGGGAATGTCGTCCCATGGCGCCGGATGCCGAGCACGTGACGGCCCCCGCGGACTCGCGTCTCTTGTTCGGTTCCTTTAGGGAAACCTCGCTGGTGTATGTGAAAGAGAAATTCTTCGACGTGGGGGAACTGGTCGGAGCGGATAATCCTCTTTGGGTGGACGCGTTCAATGCAGGTGATTTTGCCGTATTCCGACTGACCCCGGATAAGTACCACTACACGCACACCCCGGTGGCGGGCCGAGTATTGGATGTATATGAACTTCCGGGAGGATACCATTCCTGCAATCCGGGCGCCGTGCTCTCCTCCGTCCGGCCGTTTTCGAAAAACCGGCGTCTGGTGACCGTTTTGGACACGGATGTGGCGGCGGGGACGTGCGTGGGTCTCGTGGCCATGGTGGAAATCGTTGCTTTGATGGTCGGAGGCATCCAGCAATGCTACAGTCCGACCCGGTATGACATGCCCCGAACGGTAAGACCCGGCATGTTCCTGCAAAAGGGATGCCCCAGGAGCCTGTTTCGGCCTGGTTCAAGTACGGTGGTGGTGCTGTTTCAGCCCGGCCGGATGGAATTCTGCGAAGATCTTCGATCCAACCGGCGTGCCGCCCACGTCTCCAGTCGGTTCAGTCTGGGGCTGGGGGAACCTCTGGTGGAAACCGAAGTACGGGTGCGCTCTACTATCGGAAGGGCGATACGGATGGGGGATAAGCGTGAGCAATGAGGGATTTGTTCTCACCTTGGCGGTGTTGTTTGCGGTGGTTCTCCCCGTGGGGTTCCGGATGTTGCCCCGGGAGCGCTGGCAGATTCTGGCCTCCATCCCGATAAGGAAAGAGACCGGGGAACACTGGCACGGGATCAATGTAACCTTTTACGGTGTTTTGACCGCCACGGCGTGCACGGGGGCTTCCGGGTTGTTTGTCCTGATGACCGCTGCGTGCGGGATCCAAGCCCGTGAAGTGATCTGGTTTCTCATTCCGCTGCTGGCGGTCTGCATACCTTCATCCCGTTGGGTGGCCCGTATGGTGGAGGGCAAAGGGGATACGTTCACCGTCCAGGGGGCCATACTGACGGGTACGATCCTGGCTCCCCTGCTTTTTCTCGGGCTGGATCATGCCGCGGGACTTGCATTACCCGTAATTCCCCTTCTATCCGCGGCTTCCGTATCCCTGGTTATGGGAGAGGGACTGGGACGTCTGGCGTGCATCAGTTATGGATGCTGCTATGGGAAGCCCCTGAGCGCCTTTTCTCTCCCGTTAAGGAAGGTCCTTCGCCCTCTTGGGTGCACCTTCTACGGGAAGCGGAAGAAGATCGCTTATGAAGGGCGTCTGGAGGGAGAGAAAGTCGTGGCCGTTCAGGCGATCACTTCGGTCTTATACGTCTGCACGGCCCTGGCTACGCTGTACCTCTTCCTGGAAGGCCGGTTTCTTCTCTCCTGGGTCGTGGCCGTGTTCGTATCCCAGGTTTGGAGACTCTTTTGCGAATTTCTCAGGGCTGATTACCGTGGGGAAGGGCGCTTTTCGGGGTACCAGATCATGGCGCTTTTTTTGTGCGCCGCAACGTGTGCGGCGGCCGCGCTTCTTCCTAACGAAAGTTACGGAAACCCCGTGGCGGCGTTCGGGCTTCGCACTCTGTTCAGCTTGGGACCGCTGATAGCTCTCCAGGGGCTCTGGGTCCTGGTGCTGTTGTACACGGGGTTAAGCCGGGCGACCTTTTCGGGGCTGACGTTCCATGTGCGTCCCGATCGGACGTGATGTAAGGGGTGGTGCGTCGGCACGGGCGCAGGGTCCTGCAGGTCTCCAGGAACGCCGGCTGCGCGCCTGAGCCCGCGGAAGGCGGAAAGACATTCGAAGGAAAAAGGGATCGCCGGTGGTGAGATATCAATGCTCTGGGAAGGACAGGACTCTCCGTAAGGTATTGGCGAGCTGTTCCATGGAATACGGTTTTGCCAGGGATGCGCGGAACCCGTAATCCTCGAAATGGTCCATAAGCGGGTCCGTGGCATATCCGCTGCACACGACGGCCCGCACCTCGGGGTCCAATTCCAGTAAATGCCGCAATGTGTCTTCTCCCCCCATGCCCCCAGTCACCGTGAGGTCCAGGATCACTGCATCAAAAGGGCGGCCCTCGATGCGGGCTTTCCGAAACAGATCAACGGCTTCTTCGCCGTTGCGGGCGGCAACGGCTTCAAATCCCAAGCGGGCCAGCATTTCGACCAGAAGGTGGCGGAGCATTTCCTCATCGTCCATGCAGAGGAGGCGCTTTTTCCACAGCTCCGTCTTTGGAAGAAGGCACGGATCGGATACCGGGCGGGGAAGGGCGGCGGGAAGGAACAATGCGAGTTCGGTGCCTGTTCCCACCCTTGATTCTACATGAATGGTTCCGCCATGCTTCTTGATCACGGAGTAAGCCATGGCGAGCCCCAAACCCAGACCCTTTACGCTCCCCCGTTCGTGGGTGGAAAAATACGGGTCGAAAATCCTGGACAGATGCTCCTCCGGTATCCCCACTCCACGATCCCGGATGGATATCCTCACGTAGTCATGATGTTTCGAGGCGACGCCGGTCAACGAATCTCTCTGTTCCCCGCTGAGGTTTTCCGCTTTCACGTGAATGGTACCGCCCATGGGCATGGACTGTCGTGCATTCTTGGTGATTTCATACAGGACTTGGACCATCTGCCCCCAATCCACTTCGACGGGCCGGAGATCCGGGTCGAAGGAGAACTCGCTCCGTATGTCGGAGTCCGACAGAGCCATGGCCACAGAGTCCTCGATCAACTTACGGGTGAGAACCGGTCGTCGTACCGGAGCCCCTCCCGTGGCGAATGTGATGAATTTCCGGGTAAGGTCTCGGGCCTTGTGCACGGCCTGCTCGGCCCCACTCAGCATCCGGAGCACTTGTGGGTCGTGGTTCAAAGAGAGGCGGGCCACTTCCACATTCCCCAGGATGATGGACAAGAGATTGTTGAAGTCGTGCGCGATGCCTCCCGCCAGGGTCCCCACGGCCTCCAGCTTTCGGGTGTTGGCGAGCTGACGCTCCATGTTTCTTTGGAAGGTTATGTCGCGGACCATGACCAGCAACCGATCCACACCCCCGATACGCGCCTTTCTCAGGCTGAGTTCCACCCAGATGATATGTCCTTCGCGGTTCCGCAGAGTCCACTCCAGGGTCTGGACCCCACCGCTCATGGCCCTCTTCAGGCTCCGCAATATCCGGAAGCGGGTTCCCGGGCCGTTGTTTCCATCGAGGTCTTCCCACTTCAGGGTTGAAAGCTCCTCCCGCGAATACCCCAGCAACTCAGCCAAAGACTGATTCGCGTCCACCAGTTGCAGAGTGCCCAGATCATGTACGGAGATGCCATCGCCCACCGTGTTGAAAATGGTTCGATAGGCGGCTTCCGAAATCCTCAGGGATTCCTCGGCGCGAACTCGGTCCGTGATGTCTGTGGCCGTTCCCACGATTCTCCCGGGCGTACCCCGGGAATCCGGAATGACATGGCCTTGGGCCAGGAACCAGCGGACGGAGCCGTCCTTGTGGATCATGCGATGCGTCATCCGGTACTGGGAAGTGCGTCCCTCTAAATGCTCTTTAACTTCCTTCCACACCGTGGCGCCGTCGTCCGGATGGATCAGGGCGCACCAGCCGGAAAGTCGATTTTCGATTTCATGGTCCTGATATCCCAACATGGCCTTGAGGTTGGGTTCGATGTAGATTTCGTCCGTGTCCAGTTTCCGGTCCCACAATCCCACGGAACCCGCCCGTGTCGCCAGTTCGTACCTTCCCCGGCTTACCCGGAGTTCATGTTCCACTTCCCGGCGCTCCATCAGAGCGCCCAGCATGGCGGCGGAGGTCTTCAGGGCGTCGATTTCGGCCGAAGTCCAAAGGCGTTCGACATGGCAGTCGTCGAAGCCCATAAAACCCCACCAGCGATTCCGGACGAAAATCGGCACCGCCAGTACGGAGCAGACATCCAGTCCTTCCAGAAATGTTAAATTCGCAGGGGCGGGACAAGGCGCCCTGTCTCGTACCAAATGGCCTTGAACGAGCAACTCCTCCCATCCACCGGAAAGTCCCATGGTCCGGTCTTCCGGAACCGCTTCCGGAGGCCAGGTTCGGGGAGCGATTCCGGACGCTTCCCAGTGAACCCCCTGGTTGAGGCGACGGGAACCATTGGGTCCGCCCTGGATTTCCACAATGTATACTCGATCCACCTGCGTGGCTTGTCCTAAACCGGCCAATACCTTATGGATCCCTTCCTCGGTCAAGGCGCTGACTCTCAGGAAACGTTCCGCGGCGGTGCTCACTGCGTGGAGAATGGCCTCACGCCGTCGAAGCGCTTCTTCGGCTTGCTTCCGCTCCCTCTGGATGCGCCGGTAATCGAGAGCCTTTTGGACGGATCTCACCAGTGCGTCTTCCTCGAAGGGTTTCTTAAGGAAATCGTAGGCGCCCTTTTTCAAGGCTTCCACGGCGGTCTCCAGGGACGGATGTCCCGTGATGACGATGACCGTGGTTTCGGAGTCCTGTTCCTGGAGGTAGTCGAGGATCCGTAAGCCGTTGATATCCGGCATGAATAAATCCAGAAGGAGAACGTCCACAATGTGTCGGGAGAGAATCCGGAGGGTGTCCTGTCCCGATCCACTGGTGCTGATCCGAAAACCGTGTCCGGAAAGGAGGCTGTTCAGGGTTTCACAAAAACGCGGTTCATCGTCCGCGATGAGAATGAAGGGGGATTTTCCTGCGAGGCCGTTCATGATCCGGGGAACCTGGCGCCGATTGCGCCGTCAGTGTGGATTACCTGCTTCCGCCCGCGCCATGCGCGGCATGCCGGGTTCGGACAAGACACAGGATTCCGGTGCTGGAAGCCCGGGCCGGGCTCCCCTGGCAACCCCTGAAATCCTTTCAATCCGAAAACAGGACGGTTCGTAAGAATGTTGGAAAGAACCCGTGCTCCGTCTCTGAGTCCTGGATAACCCGGGCCTATGGCGGGGCCGTCCGGAAACACGATCACGGCCGCTGCCGAGCTGCGGCGCGTCATCCTTGGAACACTCTATCAGGCCGTTGAAAAACGCGATCTGCGTCGTTGGGCTTCATCCTTCGTCATTGCGGCGTACTGGTTGTACGCCTCATTCCTCAGGATTCGCCCGCCTTGCACCTCATCGTTTTTGACCGGCCTGCCGGTAATACGGTTTATCAACGGGCAGCTATGCACGCCTGATCTCCCGGGATTCGCCTCCGGGTATCTCGTCGATTTTCTCCCGCCTCTCCGCCAGACCGTGAAGCCACGAGATGTTCGTTGAAGCGATACGGACCCTCACTTGGTTATAGACTATCCGTGAAGTCCGGCGGTAAACTCTTTTGTTTTGGCGGAAGGTCCCGCCAGGGGATCCGGGGTAACGGCCGCGCCGAGTTGGTTTGTACAATGCGAATCGGTGTGACGGACTCCGCCGACAGCCTGCGGCCATCGCGTTCCAGGGTTGAGAGTCCGTTGATGAACAGCCCGGTATGCGGAATTACAGAACCCCGTTCCTTCACAGGTAGTAGGGGTCTCCTTGTAATGTTTTTCGTAACAGGCTGTTGAAGAACGTGATCTGCGGTCACGCCTTCAGCGTGACAGTTCATCCATCGTCATTGCGGCGCACGGTATAAGTCTTTCTGTAAAGTTTTCCGTAGGGATACAGTCACGGAATCCATCCGTACAAAATGTTTTGTATACAGTGAAATGGTTGAATCCGACTATCACCGTCAAAAAAGGTCGGTTAACGAGCACCTTTGTTGTCGGCCCGCTGGGCGATCCGGGGGATCGCACTCCGGAAGTCCAGGGAAGAGGGAAAGTGTCCATGGATTATTCCCTCAACTCATTACTGAAACACCTCCTATTGTATTAGACGGAGTACCCCCTCCGGGTTTCATGCTCATATTCCACTACTGAATCCCTTAGCATGAACTGCATGGTTCGTGCAATAGAAATGAAGAGTTCTTTTTCGGTAGTGAAATCAGAAGGTTGGAATCGGCAGGTATTCGGGGGAGCCCCTGCTTCCGGGAACGGACGGGGATTCAATGCCGGTCACTGTACGGAGTTCCCGGATCGCTTCCTGGAAGGCGCACCCGCCGATGGAGGGAAGCGGGAATTGGAAGGGCAGGAACGTCCGCAAGCGGTTGTCCTGCCCTTGACTCACTGCTTCAGCCCGAAAGGAGTGCTTTCGGGAATTCGCGTGTCCCGTATTACCTGGGAGACATGCGGAGTGCTCCATCCAAACGAATGCTGCTGCCGTTCAGATAGCTGTTTCGGATAATGGTGAGAACCATGTCCGCATACTCGTCGGGTCTGCCGAGCCGAGAGGGGAACGGAACCTGAGCGCCCAGCGATTCCTGAACCTTCTGAGGGAGGCCGGCCAGCATGGGGGTTTCCATGATTCCCGGTGCAATGGTGAGCACGCGGATACCGTCTTTCGCGAAGTCCCTGGCCATGGGAAGCGTCATTCCCACAACGCCTCCCTTGGAGGCGGAGTAGGCCACCTGTCCGATCTGGCCTTCCCATGCGGCGATGGAAGCCGTATTGATGATCACTCCTCGTTCGCCTCCCGCGTTGGGCGTGTTCTTCAGCAACTCGACCGCCGCTAAACGGGAAACATTAAAGGTTCCGATGAGATTCACCTGAACCACCTTGGAGAACTGGTTCAGAGGCATGGGACCTTCTTTTCCCACGGTCTTGCCCGGAATACCAATGCCCGCGCAGTTCACGACGATATGCAGTCCCCCGAACGCCTTCAGGGTCGCCTGGAGAGCGGCGCTGACCTCTTCCTCACTCGTTACATCCGCCTTGCAGTAAATAACGGATTTGCCCAGCTCCGCCTCGGCTTTCTTTCCCGCCTCATCCACCATGTCCAGAATGGTTACACGGCCGCCCAGAGACACAAGGGCGCTCGCCGTAGCCAATCCCAATCCGGACGCTCCTCCGGTTACAATGGCGACGGATCCTTTTACATCCATAATTTCCTCCTTCTACTTGGGGTAACAGGCCTTTGAAAAACGCGATCTGCGTAGTCGGGCCTGATCCTTCGTCATGGCGGCGTACTGGTTGTACGCCTCATTCCTCAGGATTCGCGCGCCTTACATCTCATCGTTTTGCTCCGGCCTGCCTGTAATTGTGTTTATCAACGGGCTGGTAAACAACGTCAGCATTCGTGGTTATAAACCAGGAACAAGGGAGGATCAATGCACTTTCGGAATACAGGCGCTTTCCCTGGGAATCAGGGAACGAATCCTGCGGACATGCGGGCCGGTTGATGAACCGGATGGCGTTGAGCCGAGAGATTCCACGAATCTCCTGAATAATCGCGCGCTGCGGGGGCAACGCCGGGCAAAAGGTCGGAGTGCGCCTTCAACGCATGGGTCTGTTCATGTGGGATTCCGAACCCCAATGGGCGTGAGCAGCAACCTGTTTCCGGGCGGAGTTTCGACTTCCCAATCGACGAATCGGAATTGGCGGTATCCTCCCTCGAAGTACAGTTCCAGTTGATCCGCATGATGGGGACTCTTGGCATGGCCGGACTGGCCTGTGGGGAGCACCCGGTAGGAAGTGATCGGCGGATTCAAGTCCACGATGAATCGTTGCGAGACACCCAACGTGGCGGCGTACGGGCGGTCATAGGGATATTGCTGTTTGTTTACGGTCAGATGATTGCCGCCGGCGGGAAACGGACCCAAATTCAGGAACCTTCCCAGGAAACGGTTCCTCCCCAGGACATGTTGAAACGTAATTGTATGCGCCTCGCCCCACCGGAGGTAATCCGGACCGTTTCCGCCTTTCTTCAGATCGGACAGAGCCTTACGGAGCGCCGCTTCCACCAGGTCGTCCAGCGTTTCCTTTTCCGGTGTATGGATGCGGTTCACCCAGGGGGAGTCACCGGTTACAAGAATCCGCCGCATGGCACGGGCCACGAAGTGCGTGGTCTTCAGGTATTCCTCAAACAACGAATCCCCCATCTCGTCCCGGAAAATCTCCTCCATGAGGTTCCGGAACACGAATTCATAGAGACATGCGGCCGCACTGTTCGGAGACATCACTCGGTCCCAGCCGTTCATAAGCGAGCGCACTTCGCCGGCGTTCTCGGGATCCAGTCGAGTTTCCGCCACCCGCAGGATCCGGGGCGCCAGTTCGGCCGCCAAAGGGCACTCGACGTCCTGCTGCATATGCATGAAATCCTCCGGATAAAACACTTCCCGGGTTCGCAGCAGGCGATGGATCTGCAGGATGCGGTCCACAGGTTCCCAATACCCGTGCACCGGGACGCCCTGGGTGGAGTCGCCCACCTTGTTGTTGGCCGTGGCGATCCAGCCATTCTCGGGATTCAGAATCCATGGTCTTTCCTCGAAGGGAAGGAAACCCTTCCATTCATATTCCGAGGTCCATCCGGGCATGGGCAACAACCCGTCTCCAACGGGACGGATGGGCGCCGCGGCGCAACACCGATATCCGATGTTGCCGTGCGAGTCCGCCAATACAAGATTCTGAGCGGGAATTTCCCAGGATGTCAACGCTTGGACGGCTTCAAACACATCGTGCGCCTGGGCCAGGAGGTGAGGGGCGCGCAGAGAGGGCCTTCGTTCCCCGAACACCCATCGAGCGGAAATAACATCTCCCGGAAACTCTTCCTCGTCGCTGATCACGGGTCCGTGCCGGGTATACCGGATGGATGTCCGGACGGGCTCCGAATTTCTTACCCGAATGGTGTGGTCTGCGGTACGAATGGACTCCCATTCGCCGTTCCATTGCACCCGTTCCGGATCTTCCGGATGGATCCTTTCCACATAGAAGTCCACGTCGTCCACCATAACGTTGGTTATTCCCCACGCCACGCGCCGGTTGTGACCGATGGCCACGGCAGGCAGTCCCGGTACCGCGAATCCCGATACCTCCAGAGTAGGACAGGATAAATGGACTTCCCACCAAAACGAAGGGTTGGTAAGCGGCAGGTGGGTGTCATTGGCGAGCAAAGGTTTACCGGTGGAGGATCGACTTCCGTCCACCACCCAGCTGTTGCTGGCCCAAGAACTCGAGAAAAGCACGACGTCGTCCAAGCGTTCCGGGCCACCGCGAAGAGAAGGCGGCCATGAGGAAATCCCGGAAATGCGGGGAGCCGCGATGCGTAAACGTTCATCGGGCCAGGAGGGGAAAGCGTCCCGAAAATGCCCTTCCCCCAAGTGTTCCAGGATCCGGGCGGCGGTAAGGTCCGCCCGCCACCCGGAACTCAATCCCCAGGCCACGACTTTGAGCACGGACAGATAGTCCTCCGCAACCCAGGACTCCGGCCGGTATCGAAGCAATTTGAATTCCAAGGGCAACCGGTTTTCCTGAGTCCGAATGAACGCATTGACGCCTTGGGCAAAGCATTCGGCGACAAAGGAGAATTCGTCGGTTTCCCCGGAGGGCTGGGGGGGCGGGGAGAACATCCGGAAATGACGGTCCACGGGAACCAGTTCGTGTCCCAGAACTTCGGCAAGTCGACCCTCTCCCAGCCGGCGATGGAAGTCCATCTGCCACAACCGGTCCTGGGCCATGGCGAACCCCATTCCCACATACAGGTCCCGCTCGTTGAGCGCCCGGATGTAGGGAACGCCGGATGAGTCTCGTACGATGATCACTTGCTGTTCAAGTTCTTCGAGAGGGATGGTTCCGGACATTTGGGGAAGCGGCCGGGTGAGTATCCACTGAACCGAGAGGAGCGTTCCCGTGAGCGCCATGAGGAGGAGTGCGACTCCCCATGCGATGCGTTTCAATCGGCCCCTCGAAGACATAGAACCTTTCGTCCCGCCATCGGCGCGCTGCCCGTCGGCGATGCCCGGTACCTGCCAAATCCGGAATTCGGGCCCGCGAGCGGGTTCAATGGAACCTCGGAGACGAGAAGCACCGCTTAGCAGTGATACACAGCATTTCGGGTAGGCTGTTCAAAAACGATGAGATGCAAGGCGCGTGAATCCTGAGGAAAGAGGCGTACATACGGTTCGCCGCAATGACGAAGGATAACGCGTCACGCCAAAGGCGTGAAAGCAGATCGCGTTTTTCACCAGCCTGTTAAACTTTGGAACGTTCTTCCTGCCTGGCTTTGACCGGGAGCGACACTTTCTCGGCTTCCGTCAGGCACGCCTCGTCGGGGCAGAACACCTCCAACCAGAGCCCCTTCTCGCCTTCCGCGGCTTTCCGGTGTTCTTCGGGAAGATTCAAGATTTCTTCTTCCGACAGGCAGCGGGCTTCCGGGCAGAACACCTTGAGCCACGAACCCTTGACCTCGGGTCTCTTCTTCTGATCGTCTTTCATGACTGCCTTCTCCTTGCGTTACCCGGTACGTGTTTCCGGGGATCCCGGCCTCCATCCAAAACGAGGCCCCCGAATCCCATCCCGCAACCTTCGTTAAGAAGTTAACACCGTTCCCGATCCACTTCAAACAGGGTTCGTGAAGGTTTCACGAAAGCCAGCGAAAGAGGCGCGGATCCAAAAAGCACCACACCTCGCCGCCCGGGTGCAACCTGAGGCTTTCAACCTCGCTTGAAGACAATCGAGCAGCCACTTCCAACGAACCCGAACGAACGAACACAAGAATCCGTCGCGTACTCCGTTCGTAGTTCAACCGGGTGACGATGCCGCGAAGGTGGTTCCCCATCGCCGGATTCGGCGGTTCCAGGGTAATGTTCACCAGCTCCGGCTCAAACGCGCCGACGGCTTCGGGGTGGGGCGTTCCCTCGGCGGCAAGCCGGTTTCCGTCCGGAAGCATCTTGTACCACATCCCCTGTTCGGCCCGTATCCACGGCCCTGCCATCGTGTTTTGCCATCCGGAACCCGCCACCCGACCTCCTGCAAGTGTTATCGTTTCGTCCGCGATATCGTTGAGCCACGAGAAATCGTGGCTTGTGATGAGGACGGTGGACCCCCACTCGTCTCTGGCGCGCAACGAAGCCTGGTGAATCAGGAAAGCGCTGGAAGAATCCACGGAGGCGGTGGGTTCGTCCAGGAGCAGGACCTGGGGTCTGAGGATCAAACGCGACGCCAGGGCCACCCGTTGGGTTTCCCCGGCCGAGAGTTCGCTCCAGCTTCGGTTCCGGAATTCCCGTAAAGAAAGACCCACCCAGGACAATGCCTTACGAACCGGCTCCTGCACATCACCCGGAAACCCGCGAACGCGCAATCCATACGCGACGTTCTCGAAGACGGAACGTCTAAGAAGGTGGGGTTCCTGAAGGAGCATGGTAATCCGGCTCCGGATCTTCGAGTCTTCCGGCGATATCCTTCGGGCCTCAAAATAGAGTTCCCCCGAGGACGGAAATTCGATCAGCGCCAGGATGCGAAGCAGGGTGCTTTTTCCGCTGCCGTTGGGTCCCATAAGCCCCATGATGGAGCCCCGCCGGATCTCCAGGTGGTCGATGCTGAGCGCGACGTTGGAACCGTATCGCTTTACCAGGCGCTGTAATCGGTACAGGGGTGGATTCAGGGTCACGTTCTTCTTCGAGCCAGGATCAGCAGGGCGTTCAGCGTCAGTGCAATGCCCAACAGGACGATTCCCAAGGCGAGTCCCATGGCGAATTCCCCTTTGGCCGTTTCCAGGGCTATGGCCGTGGTGATCGTTCTCGTATGCCACTTGATGTTACCTCCCACCATCATGGAAATACCTACTTCGGACACGATTCTCCCATACGCTACAACGCCCGCAGCCATTACGGCGAAACGGGCTTCCCAGAGACTGGTAAGCAGAATATGGCGGGGACGGGCCCCCAGTGTCCGCAACGTGGTGACGAGCCGGGAGTCGAGCCCTTCCATGGCGGTGGCGGTGAGGGAAACGACCACCGGGAGCCCCAGGATCGCTTGGCCGACGGCGATACCGGGCAGGGTGTACAGGAGTTCCAGACTTCCCAATGGGCCCTGCCTGGACAACAGCATGTATACCAGCAACCCGATGACCACAGTGGGAAAGGCGAGAAGCGTATCCACCATGGCGCGAATCCCTTTCTTACCGGGAACCTGAAAACAGCCGAGTACGAACCCGCATGGGACTCCCAACAGCAGACTGACCAGGATAGAGGATGAAGAGACCTTGAGTGTGGCCGTCACGGCGGAAACGGTCACCGGGTCCAAGGTGGTCAACAGACGAAAAGCCTCTTTGAATCCTTCAACAAGATAGCCCATGCGTGTCTCGCGGACCGGGAAGGCATTTCCGATCCAATGGAAACTCCGGTGACGCCGTTTCTCCGGAACGGGATCCCCCCGTAGGGGGCCCGGTGGACGCCGCTGGATGCGTCTTCGGCCGAAGGAGGTCCGTATTTCGATTTGGAATCAACGGATCCGGAACGGCGCGGGCAGGGGGCGCCGATAGCATTTATCGGCTCTGCTCATGGGCGGCCATGGGCGCAAACAGGGTCTTCCCTTGTATTCGAAAGCCCGCAATGAGCCTTTGCGCTTCTGCTCCGGTAACCCATTCGAGCAAACGCTTGGCCGCCTCATGGTTGACCCGGGGACAGCGGTCCGGGCTGACCGGAATCACACTGTAAATGTTCTTCAATGTCGGGTCGCCTTCCACAAGGACAATCAAGGGGGTATTTGGGTGTTCCAGGGATTCGAACTTAATCCAGGTTCCCCGATCCGTGAGCGTGTACGCCCCACGCTCGGAAGCGATTCGGAGCGTAGCCAACATACCCTGTCCGCTTTGGAGATACCAGGATTCCTTGTCCGGAACAGGAATTTGGGCGCGTTCCCATAAATCCAATTCCAACTGATGGGTTCCCGAGCGATCTCCACGGCTTACGAACAGATGTCCATATGCGGAGATGCTTTTTAAAGCCTGTTCGGAAGAGCTGGATCGAATGCCGGAGGGGTCTCCGGGAGGGCCCACCAGGATAAAATCATTGCTCATGAAAGGGACGCGTTCCAGCCCATACCCCTGGGTCACGAAGGCGATTTCCGCTTCCGGGGCATGAACCAGCAGAACGTCCGCATCGCAGTTGCGGCCCAGTTCCAGCGCCTTGCCGGTTCCCACGGCCACCCATCGAAGGTTGATGCCTGTCGCTTTGTGGAACTCAGGAGCCAGATACTCCAGAAGCCCGGTATTCTCGGTGCTCGTGGTGGTCGCCATCAAGAGACCTCTCGGAGCCTCCCCGGAAAACATGGGGGCGCCGCAGAAGAACACACAGACGAAAAACACGATCCCCAAAAGGGTCGTCTTGTTCATGTCGGCCTCCAGGTCAGGGTTCCGGTTTTACAGCCGGGGTGTCCGGAGGGCATTCTGGAGTACAGGCAGGGGTATGTCAAGTATGATATAAGAAGCGTGTGGGATAAGATTCAGGTCAGATATCCGTCTGGGAACCGGTTGCGCCCCGTCTCGTTCGGGATTTCTTTCGCTTCCGGGACGCCTTCCTTACGTTTCATCGCTTTGGCGACGCATTCGTGCACCGGAGAATCCCCAGGTGAAACAGTACGGGCCACAGCTCACGCCGGTGGATCTCCACCACGGCCTGAAGCAGGTCGTCGCTGAATCCCTCGTTTTTCAACAGGAGGAGAGATTCCGCCGTCAGTTTTCCCACCGGGTCCAAACGCGCCGTCCCATAGGTCCGCGCTTTTCCGGGCGCCGCTTCCGAGGAGACCAAGGCCCGGATCACGTCGTTGCCCACGCCGCTCTCCTTGAGACGAAGGACCCCTTCCACATCGACCAAGCCCAGAATATCAGCCCGGCTCTCGACAAGCAGCTTCAGGGTCTCGTCATCCACTCCGGCTTCCTTCATGCGGGCGATTTCCGGAGCAGTGAATCCATGCGCGCCCGCCAAGGGCCACAGCATAAGACCGATCAGCAACGACATCACCAGGTACCTGCAAACGGGCATGTTTTTCCCCCAGACTTCCAAAAATCCAGCCGCTTTTTCAGCAGGCCGCTGAAAACGCGATCTGCTGTGTTGCGCTTCATCTTTCGTCACTGCGGAGTACTTTAGGTACGCCTCATTCCTCAGGATTCGCGCGCCTGGCATCTCATCGTTTTTCAACAGCCTGCCCCCAATACTGTGTGCCCACGGGCTGTTATCGCGGTTTCAATGTTGAAAGGGACAGCTGTCCGCGGGTTCGTCGAATCGCATGCGAAGTTCTAAAACTCCCTCGCTCAACCGGGGATGAATCTGGAACCCGGCTTTGCAGAACACCGAAAGCATTCCCTGGTTTTCGGCGAGCACATAGGCCGCAAAGCCTCGAACTCCATTTTCACGAGCGATCCGAACCAGGTACCGGATCATGAAGCCGGCAATGCCCAGCCCCTGATATTCCCGTCGCACGGTAAAATCGGTCTCCGCCGTATCCGAATCCGCTTCGCGGATGTATCGGCACACGGCCACGATCCTTTTGGATCCCGGTTCCCCTAAAACGCCCACCAGAGTCATTTCCCGCAGATAATCGATATTGCACATGGCCTGCGTGTCCCGGTGAGAAAACGCTTTGATGGGCGAAAAGAAGCGCATCCGCAGGTCTTCCTTGGGAAGCGAGTAGAAGAATTCCTGGAGCGCCCGTTCATCTGTGGGTTTGATGGGTCTGAAACGGATCTCGACTCCTTTCCCGAAGGACTGAACCGTTTCGTACTGTTCAGGATACAGGAGGTGGAGGACATCCGGGATTTCCTGGTCCTGGTACACATAATGAAGCCGTTTGGCGTCGGCCAGAAGTTGCCTGCGGAACCGGGGGTGCGCAATGCCGATCAAAGCCAGCGCCCGCTCCCGGATGCTCAGACCCTTCAAATTAGCAGTTCCGAATTCCGTGACCACGTAATGGGCCGAAGAGCGGGGAACGGTTACACCGCTTCCTTCGCGCAGGTGGGGGACGATGCGGGACCGTGCGCCATCCGCATAGGTCGAGGGAAGTGTAACGATATACTTGCCATCCTCCGAAAGTCCCGCACCCAGCATGAAATCCACGTGGCCGCCGCTGCCGCTCAGAATTCTGTACCCCGTGGAGTCGGCCGAAATCTGGCCGGTGAGGTCCACTTCCACCGCGGGACTGATGGACACCACACGGTTATGGCAGCCGATGACGGCGGGATCGTTCACAAGCTCTGTGGGATGAATTTCCAGAAAGGGGTTTTTGTGGACATACTGGAACATGCGCCGGGTTCCGATACAGCTCCCGGCCACGGATATTCCCGGGAAAAGCGTCTTTTCTCGATTGGTTACCGCGCCGCTTTCCAGGAGATCCAGGAAACCTTCATGAAACACGTCCGTATGAACGCCCAGATTCTTCTTTTCGGACAATCCTCGGATCGATTGGACGGCGGAAGGCCCCAAACCGCCCGCGATGGTGGAGCCGTTCTCCACCAGGGAGGCCACCCGTCGCGCGATCCGTACATGGGTTCCGGAGACGGCGGGAAGTCGATATTCCAGAAGGGGCTCCGCGTGTTCCACCAGGACATCGAACCGGCTGCAATGGATACGGGTATCTCCCGATGCATACGGCATCTGCGGGTTCACCTGCGCCAGTACAAGCTCCGCGGAATGTACGGCGGCCTTGGCGATATCCACGTTGACGCCCAGGGAGCAAAACCCATGGGGATCCGGAGGGGACACTTGGATCAACGCGGCATGGAGAGGCAGCCGCTTTTCAGAAAACAAATGGGGAACTTCCCGAATGTGAACGGGCGTGTGATCGGCAAGCCCCTCCGAGACCGCCTGGCGCAGGCTGGGTCCCACATAGAATGATTTCAGACGGAAACTGTCCTTGAATTTGGCATCCGAATAAAATCCTTTGGACAGGGAAAAGGCCTGAATGATTTCCACGTCGCTGAGTTCCCACCGCAGTTGGGCCAGAGTGCGCATGAATACCTGTGGTTCGCTGCAGCCGGATCCCACGAATATCCGGCTCCCGGAACGGAGCAACCGAAGCGCTTGCAGAGGCTCTTTCCGCTTGTTTTCATACGGGCCTTTCCAATGTAAACTCATATCCGTCTCCTCCACGCATGAACGGACGCCGGTAACACCGCTCTTCCGGCAATGGGAACGAACGAATCCGGAGCCGCCCTCGGTTTCCGGGGCCCGAAGTATCGCGCCCATCCTATCAGATTCAACATGCCATGGCCAACCGGGTTTCCCGCCGCCTGCCATCCCGCCGCCGCGAGGGTGTTCCAGCGAGGACACACCGGCCGGCGCGCCGCAGACCGGCGCCGGGGCCAAGCCGGATTCCGCCGCATCGAAAGAACCCGAAACAAAAGCGGGTACGCGGATTGGAGGGCCGACCCCGGCGCAGGAGCAGGCCGAACAGAATGCAAAACCCTCCACGGATCCAGCCGTGAAGGGTTTTTGCAGGCGCGTTGCGCAAGAAAGCTATCGCCGCTTTTGACCTCGTGCATCGTTGCGCGATGCTGGGGGGTATCTCGAGGAATTTTCCTCTTCAGGCCCGCGGGCCTTATTTTTCTTCCCAGTCCGCAAACCCGGAACCCGGCCGGTGTGTCCGAAGCCGTCGCGAGAGAACTCACCCGATCTTACGATTTCTTTCGCTGCCGAAAGATTCCCGCGACCGTCAAACCCGATCCCAAAAGCACCAGGGACGCGGGAAGGGGCACCTGACCAGCCACCGGGTCGTTGCCGCACGTGGCGGTTCCCCAGTAGAGGAACGCCGTATCGAACAACCCGCCGATGGACTCTTCCAACCCCGTGATCATGATCTGGAGGGTGAACCAGGGCCCGGGTGACCCATTGACGGCGCTGAACCCTCCTTCCGGACTCTTTGCAAACGAAATCCCCACCCCCGGCAGCAACTCGACTCCCACCGCATCTTTCACCTTGACGGGCTGATCGCTGAAGAATGAGACTCCTTCGGGCTTCACTGCGTTGAAGAAATCGTCGGAAATCCAGATGCGCTCGCCGACGGCTCCGTAATCCGCAATGGAATAAACCCCTGTTTGCGTGGGGACGGCAAGGGAAGCCTCGCCCGTATGGGTACTGAACACCACCGCGTAATCATATTTACCGTCGTTGTTCGTATCTATAAAAATATCCGCATACCGCAAGTTCCAGGTATCCAGCGTCAGGTCGCCCCAGAAATTCGTATCAATGGAAAAGGTGACCGTAGTCCCCGTCCTCTGGTAATTCAAACCGAAGGTGTCGAACAACTCCCCCCCTACCGCATCCCCCGTAGCATCGGGAATCGTGTAGGCGAAGGGAGTGGACGCCAGGGCCAGAAATACGACCATCACCAATACAACCGTTCCATATGCCCGCTTCATAGCCGGCCTCCTTGACCTTCCCCCGAATCGTAACCCTTTAAACAAATACAGCCGAGTCCACCTCGCGTGCAACTCGGCTGTCTCCGTTTCTAATCCGGGAGACCCGTGGCTTTCCGCCCCCGCCTCACGACGGGTTCGGCCTTTCCGGGTAGGATCCGTATTCACATGTCCGGGATCCATCCAAGCTCCACCGGGGAATCGTTGGATTACTCCCGCCTCGTAGTTGTTTTTCTGGTAAATCCTCCCCGGACAAGAATCCGTTTTTCTTCGTTCACTTCTTGTGGGTATCCCTGCCCATGTGACTAGTTGATTATTTGGTTACTTCTATAATAAATGCACCCGTGAACCGTGTCAAGAGTGAATAACACAAAATCACATGTTCGATTTCATCCCTTGTCGGAAACGCTTGCACCGGAGAGAATAGGCGGATTTCCCGCTTCGCCGGAAACCGTGATGCAACCGAAAAAAAACGGCTCCCGGCGTAAAGGACTTCGCCGGCCCTTCAGTCCTGAGATTCGGTATCGGATTCGCCGTTGGACCGGACGTGCGCCCGCAGTTCCTTGTTCTCTTCCACGAGACGCCGGCAGTGGTTCAGCAAAGACCGAACGCGTACTGAATCCCGAACGCGGCGTTCCGGATCCAGAACATCCAGTTCGGCTTGGGCCGCCTTTCCATTGAGGACCTCCTGATACATCCGCTTCAATCTTGCATGGTTCCTGGAAAGGCGATCCAGGTCTTTGGTCAATGCACGATTTCGTGTATGCATTTCCTTGTATTCATGGATGAAGAGCCCCAGGACTTCCTTCAGTTTCTGGAGAGGGCCTCCGGGGTCGCGGAGTTCTTCCTGAAGCAAGCTCTGAATGCGTTGAGGCGTGGACCGGAGGAGTTCGGCGGACTCCCTGGCAAGCCCCATAAGTTCCCCCAGATGAACAAACAGAGCCTGAATATCGGAGGAGCGCATGTCCGGAGAAAAGGAACCCGTTCCCACGGGTTTTCGAAGGCCCGTGTCGGATGGAGGAGGAACGGCCGAGGTCCCCCGGACGCCCGAGGTGTCCGCCACCCGGTCCCGGATGACCCGATCGATGAGATCCTCGTCCAGTACCCGCAGCTCCTCGCCATACCCGTACAACAACGCGGCGTCACAGACGGAATTGATCATTCGAGGTATACCGCCGGAAAAGTCGTGCACCTTGCGCACGGACTGTTCCGTGAACAGGGGGTCGGCGGAGGCGTGTCCCGCCACGACCAGGCGATGTGCGATGTAACTGGCCGTCTCCTCCGCTTCCAGCGGTTTCAGATGAAAAAAGACCGAAATCCTTTGGCTGAGTTGCACGAGATCCGGGGCGCTCAATCGCTGCTTCAGTTCCGGCTGGCCCACCAGAATCACCTGCACCAGATGGCTTTCTTCCGTCTGAAGGTTGGAAAGCATGCGCACTTCTTCCAGGGTTTCGTTGGGCAGATTCTGGGCTTCGTCGATCACCAGCACCGTTCGATGCCCGAGGCGGAACTGTTCCAGCAGGTAGCTGTGGAGTTTTCCATAAATCAGGGCCTTCTGGGTGCTCTCCGTCTGAACGCCCAGTTGGCGGGCAACCAAAAGGACGAATTCCGCCGGGTCCAGCACGGGATTCACCACAAGAGCGGTGTTGATTCCATGGTCGACGTTCCGCAGCAGGTGATGGACCAGGATCGTCTTCCCGGCGCCCACCTCCCCCGTCAAACAAATCAACCCCTTGTTGTCCATGATGCCGTATTCCAAATGGGACAGCGCCATGTCGTGCTCTTTACTGATGTACAGAAATCGGGGATCCGGCACGAGATCGAAGGGTTTGAGTTTGAAACCGTAGTAGTCCAGATACATAGGATTGGCTTTGTTTCAGGAGGTTCAGCAGGCTGTTGAAAAACGCGATCCGCTGTGTTGCGCTTCATCCTTCGTCATTGCCGCGTACGGGTTGTACGCTTCATTCCTCAGGATTTGCGGGCCTTGCATCTCATCGTTTTGCATCAGCCTGCCCGCAATACGGCTTACCCACGGACCGTTTGGGAAGGCGATCCCGTTCCGGCCGGTTCAGTAAGCCCATTCCGTGCCGACTTCCCCGTCGTTGAGCACAATGCCTAACACCGTGCGTTCTTTAAGGAGGGCCAGACTCTTGGTGACGTCCTCGGCTGTTGTGACACCCGCGCGGGTCACCAGAACGACGCCGTCCACATAGGCCGAAAGCAGCAGGGCGTCCGAACACGCCTGCAAGGCGGGGGTGTCGAACAGGATAAACCGGTCCGGGTAGCGGTTCTTGATTTCTTTGACCAGCTGCTCCATGCGGAACGAACCGATGGCTTCCGTGGAGTTGGGCATGCGCCCTCCGGCCGGGAGCACGGTCAGGGCTTCGATACCCGGATTCACCAGCAGGTCCTTGAGGGGCGTGTCGTGGGCAAAGTAATCGCGCATACCCGGTTTCAGATCGATTCCCAGGAGCGTGTGCACGGACGGTTTGCGCAGATCCAGATCCACGAGCAGAACCGTTTGCCGCGATTCCTTGGCCAGGGTCACGGCCAGGTTCACCGCAGTCAGGGTTTTTCCCTCTTTTTCCCGGGAACTGGTGATCACCACGGCGTTTTGCCCTTTGGGACGGGTCCGCTGGAGAATCATGGTGCGCAACAGTTTATACTGATCCACCACGGCGTTGTTTTCCAGAATGGAAAACACCCGATGATCCAGCAACCGGTCGGTTTGCAGCGCCACTTTACGGGTCTCGGAATACACCGGGGAAGGGATGTCTCGTTGCCTGCGGGCGCCCGCCGCCTCGGAAACGGCGGTTTCGGCTCCCCACACCCGGGCATGGGTCGGAGATTCCTGCTCCGGTACGGGATTCGGTCGCCGTTGAAGCGGGGCTCCCTCCTTGCGGGCTTTTTCCAATGCTTTCTTGATGGGATCCATAGAGTTCCAGAAGGTTCAGTAAGAGAAGAAAAGCCGTTCGGATACGATCCGTGCGGCTTTGTGATAGAACACGTACAGGTCCATCACCAGGAAATGCACCGCCGTCAGACCCACCACGGGCACGGCCAAGAGAAGCACCACAAGGGTTGCGTTTCGGGCCCGCCTGCGGCGGATGTCCCTGGGCGATCGGATATGCGGGATCACGGTAAGCACGGTAAGTCCCGTCAGGCGTTCGATGTCTTCCGGCCTGCGGACGGAGTGATCCCCAAACTCGCGAAACGCGGCCATCCCTCCGCCGGCGCCCAAGGCCAGAACGGCGGATACGAGCAGGATGGCGAGGCGGTTCGGCTTATAAGGCTGTTGCGGCAGAAAAGGGGGTTCGATCATGGTGAAGCGTTCCCCCAGCTGTCCTTCTTCCATGCCTTCCGCGATGCGCGCCACATTGAGCTTCTGCTGCAGCTCCGTATGGCGGTTCTTTGCATCTCCATAGTCCATGAGCAGTTCGCTGTACCGTTTTTCCACGGCCGGCATGGTTTTCAAGTTCGAGTACAGGCGTTCCCGTTCCTGAGTAAGCCGCTGTTTTTCCCGCTGGAGGTTGCGGATTCTTACCTGGATCCGATCCCGTTCGGAAGTCATGGTCACATAGGCCGGATTGGTGACGGCTCGAGGGTTTTCCTGGGCGGCGGACTCGGCGCCCAATTCCCCGGCCCGCCCGATTTCCTGCTCCAATTCCCGGATCTCGGCCTTGAGCTTCACCAAGGAAGGATGCTGCTCCTTATACCGGGAACCGAGTTGACCCAGTTCGTGGCGCAGGGCCGTCAAACGCTCCTGCTTCTCCTTGAGACCGGATTGCCCGCCCACCTGTTGCTTCAGGATCTCGATTTCCTTCTCCAACGCCACCAGGGACGGATGCGCGTCCGAGTACCGGGCTCTCAGTTGAGCCCGTTTGAGCTCCAGTTGCTGGAGCTGCTCGGAATCCGAAAGAACCCGGGAAGTGGCGCCCAGGTACGGGTCCAGGGTCGCCAGTTGGTTGCTCAGGGCCGTGGCCTGCTCCTCCAGGGAAAGCGCTTCCCGGTTGATGTTGTCGAGTTCGTTGCTCATGCGCTGGATGTTCTGAAGGTTGACCGTCATGAATTCGGGAAGTTCCTGCAGGTGTTTCTCCTTGAATGCGGCGATCTGAGACTGCAGGTCATCCAGTTCGACCCTGGCCTGCTCCACCTGCTTTTCCAGGAATTCCGCGGTCCCTTTTGCGCTGTCCTTTCGAGCTTCCAGGTTGCGCGCCAGGAAAAAAGAAGCCAACTCGTTGGTCACCTGTTGAACCCTTCTCGGTTCCTTTCCCTCGAACGATAAGCTGAACGCAATGGTGAGGAACGAGGGGGTATTGGATCGCGTGGACTTGATTTCCGCGCTGATGGGCTTGATCTGGATGGAGTTCTGGACCTTTTTCACCAGAGCGTCCGTGGTCAATCGTTCCCGTTCCTCCGGGTACAGGTCGAATTTCCGCACCAGGTCCAGGATCTTCGAGCGGCTCATGACCTGCTGGGCGGTGGCCTGGATCCGCTGGTCCGCATAGGAAGTCACCGTGGTGGGAACCAGGGATTCGGTGATCTGCTGCCCTTCGATGAGAATAATGGTCTCGGAACGGTAGATGTTGGGAAGGTACAGGCACAGGGCCAGACCCGCCAGCACAATGAACAGCGTGGGCCACACAAACCAATGGATCCTGCGCCGCAGCACCTGCGCATAATCGCCGAGTCCCTTCACTTCTTCGCTGGGTTGCGATAGACGCTGCATCTCGTGATACGCTTCTCTGAAGACAGTAACTGGGTTATGAAATTCCGGTCGGTCCGCAACTCCGCGCGCGAGTATCGCCCCACGGGCCGGAGCGCCTCCCGGCTCACTTCCGAATGACGGGTTTCAGCTGCCGCTCCACAACCGGTCCCAGGAAAAGGTGAGCGTGAGTCCCGTAATCCAGCGGTCTGTATCCGTAGTATCGGAATCATACAAGAGATAGTTTAGAAATCCCGTAAGTCCCATATTGGGCATCACCTGGAACGTGAAATTGGGACGGACGGACAGGTAATCCGCATCCGCGCCTTGCCGATCCCCTTTCGTGCGAACGTAATCCAGGCTTCCGGCTCCCGTGAGGCGGGCCGTGACCCGGTATCGTCCCGACAGAACGAACCGGTTTCGTTCCACGCTTTCCCCTTCCAGGGTGGAATACTGGTCCCGTGACAGGTTCAACCGAAGGAGACCCCGCCGCCAATCCTTCTGAAGCATGAACAACGCCAAAAACCCGTCGAAGGTGTCTTTCTCCCGGCTGTCCGGAGCAATCTGATCGAAAGGCGGTTTCACGTCCTGTTTCTGTTCGAACCAGGTTTTGCGATATCCCAGGCCGACCTCCCCATGCAGATCCTCCCGAAAGCGATACTGGAAGGTGGGAAGCACGAGCATGTTCTGGATGGATCGATCCACCAGGCTGGAAACCGGGCCTTCCAGGTTGTCATACCGGGATCGGTCGTATCCGAGCGTCAGACCCGCCGAGGCCTTAGGTGTAAGGACATACCGGGAAACCAGGTCCAGGGAGTCCGTCCACATATTGGACTTGTCGTCGGGGTCTCCCGAATACCGGATGTACGAACGGCCCGCGGACAGGGAAGTACTCAGCACGGGGGACCACGCGTAACTGACTCCCGCGTCTCCGCCGAATCTCCTCCGTCCCTGGCGATTCGCCCGCAGCCCTTCCTCCAGGAGTTCCGTCTCCAGGGTTTTGTCCTTTCTGAAAAAGCCCTGGGCCCGGACGTTTAACCGAGGATTGACGGCGTAGGCGACGGAAGCCTGATGATCGTGGATCACCGTGTCCAGTTCCGACTCCTGGATGTACTTCAGGAGTTCCGCGTAGGAGTTCCAGGAGGTGCGGAACCGTTCCGTTCGATACACGGCCTCCACTTCGGGCCGCAGGTTCGTGATGAAGTCGTCCAGCTTGTCCTTTTCCGTCACCAGGATATTGGTGTCGTAGCTCTGTTGCAGATACAGGTGGGGGGTCACGTACCAGTCCGCCGCAAGGGATACGGCGCACCCAAACGCCAGAACCGCCGCACAAAATCCGGCGGCCGCTGATTTCCACATATCGAACCGATGGAGTCGCGCCGAAATGTTCATTTACTTTCCCCCCCGTTTCAATTCGACATTGGCAGGCCGGCGCAAAACGCGATCTGCTGCGTTCCGCTTCATCCTTCGTCCTTGCGGCGTACTATACGTACGCCTCATTCCTCAGGATTCGC
>CAZQXK010000002.1:0-113036 GCA_964597345.1 uncultured Thermodesulfobacteriota bacterium
TTGTCTACGCCATGATACCCCTTCGAGAGGGGCTGGGCCATCCCATCACTGTTACCCATCGGCGGGAAACCGCGGAGATTCTCCGCGGGGAGAAACCCGTTCAACAGCCTGACAAGCGGTTTCCTGTGCAATGCGTGTCGAGATTTCCGTCGAGCACCGGCGGCGCGAGACGCCGGGAACATCCGGAAAAAGGCAAGC
Organism: uncultured Thermodesulfobacteriota bacterium; assembly: GCA_964597345.1. Classification (GTDB taxonomy): domain Bacteria; phylum Desulfobacterota; class Desulfarculia; order JACQYL01; family JACQYL01; genus CAZQXK01. The sequence goes on from CAZQXK010000002.1 coordinate 199, forward strand.
AGCGAGCCGGACGTTCACGTCCGGCTCGCTGGGTTACGAATCCGGAGACAAGACCCACATCGGTTTTGTTCTCGTTTTGGAATTAGGATACCATGACTTGGCGGGAAATCCAAGGGCATTGCCCGTGGGAGGCGCACGGGCGGTGTTTTCCGAAGCAGTTTATTGGATTTTATTCGGCCGTCCTGAAAACGGTTGACTTGCGTCGGACGGGTGTGGTACATTCGGAACAAATGAATGATAGCTCATTCAGTGCACCGCGCACCCCTTCCCCGTACAGCCGGGAAAGGCCCCCTTACCACAACCGGAATGACGATTCCTTCAACACAGGGAGGAAGGCATGCCTAAATCCATTAAACAAGCCGCCGTTATCGGTGCGGGTGTCATGGGCGCCACCATCGCCGCTCATCTCGCCAACGCCGATATCCCCGCCTTCTTGCTCGACATCGTGCCGCCTCAGTGCACCGATGAAGACAAGATGAAGGGACTTACACCCGATTCCCCGGAATTTCGAAACAAGTTCGCCGCGACGGGCCTTCAAAACGCACTGAACGCCAAGCCCGCCGCTTTCTATGTCCCCGAGAACGCACGGCTCATCCGCACCGGTAATCTGGAAGACAATCTGCAGTGGATCCGAGAGGCCGAATGGATCATCGAAGTCGTTGTGGGACGCTTGGATATCAAGAAGTCCCTGTTCGAAAAAATCGAATCCGTGCGCACCCCCGGCGCCATCGTCACCACCAACACCTCCGGAATCCCCATCGCCTCCCTCTGCCAGGGGCGCTCGGAAGACTTCCGAAAACACTTCCTGGGCACCCATTTTTTCAACCCCCCCAGGTATATGAAGCTGCTGGAAATCATCCCGGGGCCGGATACCCTTCCCGAAGTCCTGGAGCGCATAGCCTGCCTGGGCGAAGCCGTCCTGGGAAAAGGTATCGTGCATGCCAAGGACACCCCCAATTTCATCGCGAACCGCATCGGCATGCACAGTATGCTCCGGGTCATTCGCACCGTCCAGGAACTCGGCTTGACCTTGGAAGCCGTGGACAAGCTTACCGGACCCGTTCTGGGAAACGCCAAGAGCGCCACCTTTCGCACGGCGGACCTGGTGGGCTTGGACACCATGGCCCACGTGGCTTCCAACGTATACGACAACGCCCTCACCGACGAATGCCGATCCGAATTTGAAGTCCCGGAAATCCTCAAGAACATGATCGACCGCAAATGGCTGGGGGACAAGACCGGGGGCGGCTTTTACAAAAAGGTTCAAGAGGACGGAAAAACGACTATCCTGTCCCTCGATCTACAGTCCATGGAGTACAGGCCTCAGCAGAAAGTTCGTCTTGCTTCCCTGGAAGCGGCCCAGAATCTCGAATCCCTCCCGGAGAAGCTTCGGGCCCTCTATTACGCCAAGGACAAAGCAGGGGAATTCACGTTCAAGACCCTTTCCGACAGCCTCGTATACGCCGCGAACCGGATCCCCGAGATTGCCGACGACATCGTGAACGTGGATAACGCCATGAAATGGGGCTTCGGGCGTGACTTGGGTCCTTTCGAAACTTGGGACGCGCTCGGTTTAGCCAAGTCCGTGGAGCGGATGAGACAGGCCGGATATACCATCCCGTCCTGGGTGTCGGAGATGCTTCAGGCGGGCGTCGGTTCCTTCTACAAGACGGAAAACGGAACCACTTTTTATTACGACGTCGCCGCGAAAACATACCGGGAAGTGGTCATGTCTCCCAAAATCATCCTGCTTCCCTCTCTCAAGGATCGCCAGAAACTCGTGGCCGGCAACAAGGGAGCCAGCCTGGTGGATATCGGCGACGGCGTGGTCTGCCTTGAATTCCATACCAAGATGAACGCCCTGGGACCTGAAATCATCTCCATGCTTCACAAAACCACCGACATCGTGAGCAGGGACTTCGAAGGACTCGTCATCGCCAATCACGGCGTCAACTTTTCCGCGGGCGCCAACCTGTATCTGATCCTCTTTGCGGCCCAGGAAGAAGAATGGGACGACCTGCACTGGGAGGTGTCCAATCTTCAGAAGGCCACCATGAAACTCAAATACCTGGACAAACCCGTGGTGGCGGCTCCCGCGGGCATGGCTTTAGGGGGCGGATGCGAAATCTGCCTGGCGGCGGACCGAATCCGGGCGGCGGCCGAAACCTACATGGGACTGGTGGAAGTGGGTGTGGGATTGATTCCCGCGGGCGGCGGCTGCAAAGAGATGCTCCTCCGCAACACGGAACATCTCTTTGAGGTGCGGAAGGGCGGCATATATCCCAAGCAGATCGATCTGCTTCCCTTTGCGGCCAGGGCATTCGAGCACATCGCCTTAGCCACTGTGGCCACCAGCGGCCCGGAAGCCAAGAAACTGGGGTTCCTCGGGAAGGACGACCACATCACCATCCACCGGGACTACCTGATCCACGACGCCAAGCAGACGGTCCTGGCCCTGAACATGCAAGATTACAAACCACCGCGTCCCAAAGAAGAAATCCGCGTATTGGGCGCCGACGGCGTCGCCGTATTCAACTACGCGCTCTATACGATGCACAAAGCGGGACACATCACGGATCACGATCTCACCGTGTCCAAAAAAGTCGCCTGGGTGCTGTGCGGAGGAGACGTACTTGCGGACACCCTGGTCACGGAGCAATACCTGCTGGACTTGGAACGTGAGGCTTTTGTTAGCCTGTGCGGGGACCCGAAGACCCAGGCGCGTATCCGTCATATGCTCCAGACCGGTAAGCCTCTCCGCAACTAAGCGCTTCGGTTTGGAGGCTTGCGCGCATCCAATCACGGAACCGTTCCCGTACACACGGTATCCGGAAAACGGGATACTTGGTTCCATCCATGGGAGGATTCACAGATGAGAGAAGCCGTCATTGTCAGCGCCTGCCGGACCGCCGTGGGAAAAGCACCCAAAGGCGCCTTGAGCAGGACCCGGCCCGAGCATATGGGCGTCACCGTCCTGAAGGATTTGATTCAGAAAACTCCGGGCCTGGACACCGAGGAAATCGAAGACGTGATCATCGGCTGCTCCTTTCCGGAAGCCCAGCAAGGACTCAACCTGGGCCGGGTTCTGGTAAGCTCCGTGGGCTTGCCGGACAGGGTCCCGGGGATGACCGTCAACCGTTTCTGCGCCTCGGGCCTTCAGGCCATCGCCATTGGCGCCCAAAGCATCATGTGCGGTTCCATGGACGTCGTCATTGCAGGGGGTGTGGAAAGCATGAGTCTTATCCCCATGGGGGGGTGTAACCTCTCCCCCAATCCGGCTCTGGTAGAGGTCAGGCCCGGAGCCTACGAACCCATGGGGCTTACCGCGGAGAACGTGGCCGAGCGATTCAATATTACACGGGAGGAACAAGATGTCCTGGGGGCGCAGAGTCAGCAGCGCGCGGAACGGGCCATCCGGGAAGGCCGCTTCAGGCGACAGATCGTTCCTCTGAAAGTGAAGGTTCAGAAGCAGACCCCCAAGGGACGTTTCCAGTTCGACGAGCACGTGTTCGACACGGACGAAGGAATGCGCCCCGGGACCACACGAGAGAGCCTCGCCAAATTGCGCCCGGCCTTCAAACCCAACGGCACGGTCACCGCGGGGAACTCCTCCCAGATGAGTGACGGGGCGGCCGCGGTCATGCTGATGAGCAGGGACAAGGCTCATTCCCTGGGGCTGAAGCCCATGGCCGTTTTCCGAACATTCACGGCGGTGGGTGTGGAACCCGAATTCATGGGGGTCGGTCCCGCCGTCGCCATTCCCAGAGCTCTTAAACTGGCCGGCCTCACCCTCGACCAGGTGGATCTCGTGGAGTTGAACGAGGCGTTTGCGGCTCAAGCCATTTATTGCATGCGGGAGTTGGGGCTGAACCCGGAGACTACCAACGTCAACGGCGGCGCCATCGCACTGGGCCATCCTCTGGGATGCACCGGCGCCAAGCTGACGACACAGCTGGTCTACGAAATGGAAGCCCGGAATGCCCGGTTCGGAATCGTGTCCATGTGTGTCGGATTCGGCATGGGCGCGGCGGGCGTATTCGAACGCGAGCCTTGATGATGCCGAAGGCGCGGTACTACCCGCATTCTTTCTCCGGACCCGGTGCAAGAATGGAATCACTACACCTTAACAAGGAGAAGCAGCCATGACTCATCGAAAAGTCTTTAAAGGCGCCGAGTTCCTGATCACCGATGTGTCGCCGGCGGACGTGTTCACCCCCGAGGATTTCACCGATGAACACCGCATGATCCTGGACACGGCCCGCGACTTCGTGAAAAACGAGATCGCTCCGAAAATGGATTCCATCGAGGCCAAAGATCAGGGCCTCGTACGGGACATTCTTTCCTCCGCGGGCGAACTGGGATTCAACTCCACGGACATCCCGGAGGAGTATGGTGGAATGGGCCTGGACAAGGTGAGCACCACGGTGGTCACCGAGGCTCTGGGAAGCGCGGGTTCCTTTGCTGTATCCTATGGAGCCCACACCGGAATCGGCACATTGCCCATCGTATATTTCGGAACCCATGAACAGAAGCAGAAATACCTGCCCGGCCTGGCGAGCGGAGAGCTTTGCGGAGCCTACTGCCTCACGGAAGCCAACGCCGGTTCGGACGCGTTGAACGCCCGAACCAAGGCCGTCCTTTCGGAAGACGGGAAGCATTACATCCTCAACGGCGAGAAGATGTTCATCACCAACGCCGGATGGGCGGACACCTTCATCGTATACGCCAAGGTCAACGGCGAGGAGTTCACTTCATTCATTTTAGAGAGAGGGTTTCCGGGCCTTTCCACGGGGGCCGAGGAAAAGAAGATGGGGATCCACGGTTCTTCCACCCGCACCGTGATTCTAGAGGACGTCCACGTCCCAGTGGAGAACGTTCTTCACCAGGTAGGCAAGGGGCACCAGGTGGCCTTCAACATCCTGAACATCGGTCGCTGGAAATTGGGGGCCGCCGCGGTGGGCGGATGCAAACAATGCATCGAGGAAGCAACTAAATACGCCAACGGGCGCATTCAGTTCAAGCAGCCCATCAGCAAGTTCGGACTCATTCAGTCCAAGCTCGCCGAAATGTCCATCCGGACGTTCATGGCGGAGTCCATGATCTACCGCACCGCTGGGATGTTCGACGACCAATTGGGCACTCTGAACGAAGAGGACAAGAAAGACGGCGGAAAGAACGCCACGGCCATCGGCGAATACGCCATCGAGTGCTCCATTAACAAGGTCTATGGTTCCGAGGTCCTCTCCTACGTCGTCGATGAATTCGTCCAGGTGCTGGGAGGCTATGGCTACATCAGCGAATATCCGGCGGAGCGGGCCTACCGGGATTCCAGAATCGGCCGCATCTACGAGGGAACCAACGAAATCAACCGGCTCCTCGTGCCGGGAACCCTGATGCGCCGCGCCATGAAGGGCGAACTTCCCTTGATGTCCGTGGTCCAAAACCTGATGGCCGAGGTGATGGAGTATTCTCCTCTGGCCGTGGAATTGCCCGACTCTCCCCTGGCGTTGCAGGAACACATGATTCGCATGATGAAGAAGACGGCGCTTATGGTCGCCGGCGTAGCCGCCCAAAAGTTCTTGCAGAACCTGGAACGGGAGCAGGAACTCCTGGCCCTTATCAGCGACATGGTCATCGAAATCTTCGCCATGGAAAGCGGCCTGCTTCGCGCCCTGAAGGTGCTGGACAAGTATGGTGCGGAAAAAGCACAGCCTTACGTGGATGCCGTCGAAGTATACGTAAACGACGCGGTGCTGAAGATCGAAACCTGGGCCAAGCAGGCCCTGGCCCATATCGAAGAGGGGGAAACCTTGAGGACGCAATTGGTGCTGGTGAAGAAACTGTGCCGTTACCAGCCCATCGATACCCTGGCCCTCAGGCGCCGATTGGCGGAACGAATCACGCAACTGGAGAAGTACCCCTTCGAACTCCGATAGCAGACCGTCGGCCAGCCTCCTCTGGACGGCCTCGTAAAGGTCTGCTCCTCCGAATTCCGGCTCACCTGGGACATCCTTCCGGGTGGGCCGATTTTCTCCCTGTTCGGCGGTCGCAAACCGGTTCCGCCGGGATCAGTCCCGGCTGCGACGACCGCCTTTTTGCGGGCTCCCGACAATGGATAAAGAAGAAGCGCATCCCGCAAGGAACGCGCTTCCTCTCATGAGCCGCATCCGGTGTCCAGCCGGCCGGCCGTCGCGGAAAGGCGATGAGCCCCTCCAGCCCGGAGCCGCATCGTTGAGTATCCTATCATTGGACGCGGAATTACTGGACGAACCGCCTCCGCAATCCCACAAGCCCTACCAGACCAGCGCCCAGCAACCACACAGCGCCCGGGACCGGAACGGGCGTTACGTTTTGAGCCACGAAAAACAGATCGTTATAGTCAAAATCGGGAAGTGAACCGAAATCATCAAACGCCATAAAGTAGGCGGGAAGAGTTGTGTCCAACGGATTTCCGGCTCCCGAGTTCGCATTATAGTAAGACAGACGAGGATCACCCGCCGGTATGAAGAAAGCCGCAAAATGATCCTGCGTCGTTATCGGGTTCCAATTACTGTTAGAATAAAAGGTCTTGGTGGGCTCACCATCAGGCGTGGCCTTCTCGACCCAGCTGAAATTGGCTCCCAAATTTACGAATAAAGGAGAAAACTGCCATGTATCACCTTGATTCAAACCCGACGCGATGGATGTGAAGTCGCCCCCATCCGTGCTGTATCCCAATTCCTGACTCCAGCCGGCATAGCCCCCTCGGGCATATATCGTTACCGGGTCGCTCGGAATCCACATGAAATCCAGAGGCTCCGCCACCAAACCCGGAATATTTTGGGAACCCGCAACGGCGGTCCCAAAAAGCGTATTATAGATTGTATACAGGTTCTTTTCCGCTGTTTCTCCCGGAACATTCGGCGCCCATGGATCCAATATGGTAGCCGCGTGGGCCAACGGCGCCAGCAGCATACAAAACACCACCACGCTGCTCAAAAGTACACGCTTCATGTCGCTTCTCCTTGACGAAAGACGGGGCGTCTACCGCCGAAGCAAGACGCACCAGAACACAGCCCATACGCACCGCACCCTGTTACAGGCGCCCGGCGCGCGCCCGAAATCACCCGAATCGCTTCCTCCTTTCTTCTGCGGTTCGTGGATTCCTCGATCCCAAGGATCGGCCCCCCTTGGCGCCCGTCTTTCTTTTCCGCACCGAACCCTTCCGGAGATTGGAAACAGAAAAGCCGGGCTACCGTGTCTCCAGGTAACCCGGCCATCTCCATCGAGATCCGTGGCTTTCCGTCCCCGTCTTACGGCGGGTTTGGCTTGATCTGGATTATTTGATTTTAAGTTATTATGTATTCATGCGATCAACTTGTCAAGATAAAAACAACACTAAAATCGGCTTGTCGGATTGCCCTTGACAGGCCGGAGACCGCTCCGTATATATGGCATCGGGGGTATGAAGCCCTCGAAACGCTTGATCCATCGGATGGATTCGGTTCGGCCACGAAGGCGATGGTTCCCTGGAAAGGGACAGGAGTCTTGGGTGGTTTTTTTTTTGGGGGAAGCGCGCCGCGCCGCCTCGTCCGTGCTTGTCTTCTATAAAAGAGCTTCGATCACGAAACGCAACTCGGCCCGAGCAGGCATGCACATTCACGTACATGAGGAGACGCTGTGAACCGACGGAAAGCACGCTTTTTCGATAATCAAGCGGATCAACCCTGGGCCTGTGAAGAGTACTCCCAGGAAGAGAGACTCAAGATTCAATCCCTGTTCAGGGAGGGTGACATTTCCCGGGGAATGAACGTTCTGGAGCCAGGTTGTGGAACCGGCAGGCTGACTCGGCTGTTGTCCGAACGCGTGGGTCCCGAAGGGTCCGTGGTGGCTTTCGAAATCAGCACGCAGATGCTCGACGTGTGCCGGAATCGCGTGTCTTCCATGACCAATGTGACCACTCGAATGGCGGCGGCCGAAACGTTTTCCTGGCAACCGGAAGTTTTTGACCGTGTCGTCTGCCACAACGTATTCCCACACTTCGACGACAAGAGTGCGGCGGTTCGATGCCTCGCCGGCGCGTTGAAGTCATCGGGCCGCTTCATTGTGTTCCACTTCATGCCTTCCTGGTGGATCAACGATCTTCACCGCAAGGCGGGCACCGCCGTCCAGGACGACATGATTCCGGAAGAACCGGAAATGAGACGGCTCTTCACCGACGCCGGACTGACAGTGGAATCGTTTCGGGATGATGAACAAGGATACTTCCTCTCGGCGCGATTCATCGGCGCCTGAAGAGTGCTCGAAGGTGGAGCATCGATCCGCCGGCCGGGGTCCGAGACATACTCGGCCCCTAACAGCCCGAGGATACCTTAACAGGCCATGGAACCGTCGCGGCTCACAGGAAGAAAGAAATCACCGGAAGGCAGGGAAGAAAACGATCCTCCCTGCCTTCTTTCAGTGCAGCGGCAAGGGCAAGAACTCCTCCGACGTTGCAAAGAGAAAGACAGGGAGAGACGGACCCCCCGGCATCCATCATTCCGGAGAATGCTCCTGAAGGAAATCCACCAGGCCGGCGATGGTCTCCGCCACGAACACCGGGTCCGGTCCCAGTATCATCACCTGGGAATCCCGGTGGGATGGGCTTTCCAGGAAGAGGATCTCCGGCGCCCTATCCAGGGAATCCAGCAAACGATCCAGGGAGGTTTTCCAGCTTTCCGTTCCGGGCAACCCCTCCAGCGGAACCGCCTGCAAACCCAGCCGGTACACCCCATCGTCCAAGCCGGAAACCCGGCGCAGGTTCATAGCGCATCGCTGTTCCGGAAAGTACTCACACACAGCCAGGATCAGATCCGCCGCGTCTTCAGAGACGCCGAAATCCGGCGGACCCACCGTGCCCACAGACTCATAATAGCGTACCACGCGGCCCGGAAACCCGGCCACATCTTCGCGTGTGCGGGCTTTCGGAAGGGCGTACACCAAACTCGAGTTCGTTTCCGGAATGAGGAACCCCAAGTTCAGGTCCTGGAGCAGTTCCAAGGCTTGTTGCAATGCGCCCAGTACGTCTTTTTGGGCCTGGAGAACCAGCATGGGAGCGTAATGATTGGTGGGACCGTGACCTTCTCCGATGTCCAGCGAGAAACGGATGGCCAGGTCCGTGTACATTTTGGCCAGGCTCACGGCCTCGGGGACGGAGAATCCTTGCGCCAGTGCCGTAGCGATGGCTGCGGAGAACGTGCATCCCGTACCGTGGGTATTGGGGGTGTCATACCGGATACCCTCGAACTCGAAGAAATCCAGACCGTCGAAAAGCAGGTCCACCGGTTTATCCAGCCGGTGTCCACCCTTCACGAGAACATGTTGCGCGCCCAAGTCATGGATCATTCTGGCCGCGTCCTTCATATCCTGATGGGTTCGAATGGAATGTCCGGAAAGAATCTCCGCTTCAGGAATATTGGGCGTGCATACCGTGCTCAGGGGAAGAAGGTGCGTCTTGATCGCCTGCCGCGCCTCCTCGAGGAGCAATGCGTCCCCGCTTTTGGCCGCCATGACCGGGTCCACCACCAGATTGGGAATCCCGTGCTCCCGAACTTTGTCCGCCACCAGACGGACCACCCGCGAGTTCAGCAACATGCCGGTCTTGGCGGCATCCACACCGATATCCTCCAGCACGACGTCCATCTGGAGGGCGATGAACTCCAGGGGAACTTCGTGAATGCCCGCCACCTGAACCGTATTCTGAGCCGTCAGAGCCGCCAGGGCGCTCATCCCATATCCACCCATCATGGTGATGGTCTTCAGGTCCGCCTGTATCCCCGCTCCTCCGCCGGAATCCGACCCCGCAATCGTCAGCACCCTTGCCACCATATCCTCCACCTCGCTTGATGGTTTTCTAACCGCATGCATTCACTCCGGCAGCCCGTTTACGAACAGGTTCCGGATACCCGTTGACAAACGACCGGACGCAAGGCGCGTACATACCCGCGGAACAGGCCGTACAAAAACCGTATTGCAGGCAGGCCGGTGTAAAACGATGGGGTGCAAGGCGGGCGAGTCCTCAGGAATGAGGCGTACCCGCAGTGCGCCGCAATCACAAAGGATGAAGCCCAATGACGCAGATCGCGTTTTTCAACGGCCTGATAGAGCGGATTCCATTCTTGGACGGCGGATCGGATTTATCCGAGCCGTCAGGATTCTTCCGGTTCCAGCAAGCATTGATCCACTTTTTCGTCAAAGCGGAACCAGATTCGGAAAACCCCATCATCCATGCGGGTGTTGATCCTGTATCCCGTCCGATGGAAAACGCTGAGCATTTTTCGATTGGACGAAAGCACATAAGCCGTAAAACCCTTGACTCCGTTCTCCCGGGCGACTTCCGTCAGGTAGTGAAGCAGGAACGTTCCAATGCCATGGCGCTGGAGTTCATGGCTCACCGTGAAGTCCACTTCCGCCATATCCGATTTCGGCTCTACGATGTACCTTCCCATGGCAATGATCTGATCCCCCACCTGAGAACCCGTGCAGCCTACGATGGCCATTTCGTTCTGATAATCAATATTGCACATGGATTGCGTGTCGTAGTGCGAAAACACCTTCATATTGGACAGAAATCGGTAGTAAATGTCTTCTTTGGGGAGGGAATAGAAGAATTCCTGCAAAGCCCGTTCATCCGTCGGCTTGATCGGTCTGAAGAAGTATTGCTGATTGTCCTTGAACGTCTGCCAGATCTCTAAATGATCCGGGTACATACCGCCCTCCCCGGTCTGGATGATCTGGTCCTCGTACACGTATTTCAAATTCTTGGCGTCTTCCAACAATTGCTCCCGGAACCTAGGATGCGCAATGCTGATCAAAGCCAGCGCTCGTTCCCGGATAGTCAGGCCGTGCAAGTGAGCCACTCCGTATTCCGTCACTATATATTGGACCGATGCTCGGGTTATGATGACCCCGCTGCCCTCATCCAAATGAGTAACGATGCGCGAGCGTTTGCCGTCCAAACTCGTGGAAGGCAACGCCACGATGTGTTTCCCCTCTTTGGACATACGGGTTCCCATCATGAAGTCCACGTATCCGCCGATCCCGCTCAGGATCTGATGTCCTAACGAGTCCGCGCAGATCTGCCCCGTAAGGTCGATCTGAATGGCCGGATTGATGGAAACCATGCGGTCGTTCGATGCGATGACCGAGGGATCGTTCACGTATTGAGTGGGATGGAATTCCACCATGGGGTTGTCGTGGACAAAATCATACATGCGCCTGGCGCCTATGGCCAGGCTCGCGATGATCTTTCCCTGATGGTTGCGCTTTTTTCGATTGGTCACGGCCCCCGCATGAACCAGATCGAGGAAGGGCTCGAACAAAACATCCGTATGAATTCCCAGGTCTTTCTTGTCCACCAGATGGCGCAAGGCGGTAGCGGAGGCCATGCCGATACCGGCGTGCACGGTCGAACCGTCTTCCACCAGTTTCGCGATACGCTCGCCGATGGCATGATGCACCTTGGTGGATGATCCCAGATGGAACTCCAACAAGGGCGCTTCCTGCTCCACGATTACGTCCAGCTCGCTCACGTGGATGAAACTATCCCCCCATACCCTGGGCATCATGGGATTTACCTGTGCTACCACCATCCGAGCGTTTTGCGCCGCCACCTTGGTGATGTCCACACTGACGCCCAATGAACAGTACCCGTGCACGTCCGGAGGAGAAACCTGGATCAACGCCACATGAATGGGCAATCGACCGCTTTGAAACAACGCGGGTATGTCCCGGAGATAGATGGGGGTGTAGTCCGCCCGCCCCTCGGATACCGCTTCTCGAGATCCCGAAGCGATGTAGAACGTCTTCAGGCGGAAGTGACCCTTGAATTCCGGATTGGTGTACGAACTCTTTCCTATGGACAGGCCGTGAACGATTTCGATATCCGATAGCTCCCAGCGCAACTCATCCAGTTTATCCACCAGATACTGGGGCTCGCCGCAACCGGAGCCGATGAATACCCGGTTGCCGGGTTTTATGCTCCGAAGCGCGTTCTTGTAGTCTCTTTTCTTCTGTTCGTACTCGGTTCGCCAGTCCGTCATGTTCAATCACCTTTATCAGGCTGTTGAAAAACGCGATCCGCCGGACTGCGCTTCATCTTTACGTCATTGCGGCCTACTCTATGTACGCCTCATTCCTCAGGATTCGCACGCCTTGCATCTCATCGCTTTTGACCAGCCTGCTCGAAATGCGGTTTTTCAAGGGGCTGTTTTGGATCCTCTTCCCGGAGTCTCCCCGGCAAAGGAGAATTACGATCTCGTTGCATCCGCCGAATCCGATCCCGTTTCGGCGGATGCCGCCCAGGTCGCGATCCCGTTCAACGGTTTTGAAAACAAAGACGAATTGTGGTAGGTTCGGTTTATTCTGGAAGCAGGCGTCCATAGACTCGATTCCACTTTTCCATCAAAGCACAACGATTCCCATGGAATCAAGAGCATAATTCGGGACACCCCGTCCCGACCGTTGCAAGAGGGCGAATCCTGAATATAGCCGCCGGAGCGATACACTCTCTCCCCCCAGGCAAACCGCACTTTGCGCCGGCCGGTCCAAACCGATAAAATGCAGGGCGCGCCGTCGGCGTGAACGCGGATCACGGTTTTCGACGATCCGCCGACCCGCAGCGCAGGCCGCCCGCGGAACCGTCCCAATCCGATCATACCTTCGCTTCGTTTCAGGACGGAGCCAGGCTCCGGATCCTGTATGAACGTGCAACACCAGGAACGCTCGAGCGAACGGAGAAGGGGAATCCATGGAACTCCAGCCTGTATCTCTCGTTGAGCGACATTGGGGAACGAGCGATTTACTCATCCTATGGTTCGGCGCCTCCATTTCCATTGCGGAGATGTATGCGGGAAACCTTCTCGTTCCTCTCGGTTGGACCTTGGGATTGTCGGCGATCCTTCTGGGGCATGCCATAGGAAACCTCCCCCTGGCTCTGGGGGGACTCATCGGCCAGGAGAAAGGCCTGCCTACCATGGTCCTGCTGCGACCGACCCTGGGACGGCGGGGCTCATACCTGGCCACTGTACTCAACATACTTCAACTGGTCGGGTGGACGGCCATCATGCTCATCATCTGCGGCCGGACGGTTCAGGCCCTGGCAGGCCCCGGTCTCCTCAGCTCGAAATCGTTGTGGATCGTCCTGGCCGGATCCGTATGCACCGCATGGGCCTTGATGGGCAAATCGACCTTCAAGTGGCTTCAACGCCTTTCCATAACCGCTTTGGGGTGCCTGTGCATCGCCATGACCGTCATGCTGCTCCTGCACTTTTTTTCCTCTTCCTCTGAACCGTCCGCCGCGGATACCGGCACCATGTCCTTCGGGACGGGGTTGGACTTGTGTATCGCCATGCCCATTTCCTGGCTGCCGCTGGTTGCGGATTACTCCCGATTCGGCCGTTCCCGCAAAGGAACCTTCTGGGGCACCTACCTCGGTTACTTCGTGGGAAGTTCGTGGATGTTCGCACTGGGTCTGGGCAGCGGTATCCTTCTGGATCAACCCGAACCCATATTTGCCTTCGCCACCCTTTGGTTCGGCATGCCGGCCCTCATTATCGTGCTCTTCAGTACGTTTACCACCACGTTCTTGGACATTTACTCGACGGCCGTATCCTCCCTGAATCTGAGTTCCCGAGGACCCGTCTTTCCCAGAATCCTTGCCGCGGGACTTCTGGGCATCGGAATCGCCATGATCCTGCCCATGGAACAATACGAATCCTTCCTGCTTCTCATCGGAACGTTCTTCGTACCCCTGTTCGGAATGGTATTGACCCAGTATCTTTTCATGGAGTACGAGGTGAAGTGGGAAAAGGAATTCGATTGGCTTGCTCTGGGAGTTTGGGCGGCGGGGATTGTCATCTATCAGTGGGCCCTGCGTGCCGAATTCGTTTTCGGAGCATCGCTTCCCGCTCTTGTGGTTACCGGAATTCTCTTCTACCTGGTCAAACGATGCATGCCTTCGTCCCTAAGACCGAACTGAATCCGGAATACCGTCCGGGACGTCTCAGTACCTGGGCGCAATCGTTGCGCGACCTGTTTGATCGGGCGCGCCTGCGGGTGGTGGGGATACGCACGTACGCCTTGATCGGTGAAAGCGGCACCGGCAAGAGCTACCATGCCCATTCCATCGCCTCCCTGCTGAACTGCCGGTATCTCATCGACGACGGACTCCTCATCCGCGAACAGCGAATCCTGGCGGGGAAGACCGCCAAGAATGAGACATCTCCTCTCAAAGCGGTACGGCGAGCCATCTTCTCCGACGAGGAACATGCTCGAGTCGTACGCCAGGTGATCCGCCAGGAGAAGGCGGATCGGATCATGATCCTGGGGACCTCCGAGAAAATGACCGAGCGCATTTGCACCCGGTTGGGTCTTCCCCTCCCCGCCAAGATGGTCCGGATCGAAGAATTCGCCCCTCCCGAGCAGCTCCAGATGGCCCGGGACAGCCGCATGCTCCAGGGCCGGCACGTAATTCCCGCACCGCAGGTGGAAGTGAAGAAAGTCTTCTCCCACACCATTGTGGCATCCATATCCCATTTATTCAGTTCCTATCGGATGCACCGGCATCCTCCCCGCGCTTTAGAAAAGTCCATCGTCCAACCCGGCTACCATTTGGGGCGCATATCCATTTCCGAGAGTGCGCTCGAGTCCCTTATCAAAGTCGTGGTGGAGCAATTCGAGACCGGAGTGGAGGTGCGACAGGTACGGGCCGGCCAGGGGGATGGAAGGATGGAAGTCTATGCCGAACTTGCCGTGGGTCTCAAAGAGAACCTCCCCGACTTCCTGAACCACCTTCAACACACCGTATTTGCCAAGGTCCGGCAGATCACCGGCATGCATGTAGATCGGGTGGATCTCAACGTGGTGGATGTCCTGGATCAATCGGCCGCCGGACGAGAAGTCCCCGATTCCCGATGGGGCTCCTCGAAAAAGCGGCACCGCACATTCAAAGTGGGAAACTCTCGGGAAACCGGCCGAAAAGGTGAACCCTGAGAGACTCGGCAACACGTCCCGCCTCACCCCGTTGGATGCGCTTTTTCACCTGTCCGAATCATGTCTTTTCTGGTGATCCCATTCCCGAATCAGCGCCGGCAAAACGAGTACGGCGGATCCCAAAATGGAGAGACTTCCCAGAGTGGCGAGTATTCCCAGGCTGTGGATACCGTTATGCGCGGAAATCATTAGCGTCCCGAAACCCACCGCAGTGGTCAAAGCAGCCAGAGTCACTCCCTTGACGGCGCTCAAAGGCAGGCGCCCGCCGCCGGACTCCCGCCACCGGAGAATCACGATGATTCCGTACTCCACACCCGCGCCGACGATGAGGGGCAGGAACAGGCTGTTGGCCAGGTTGAAGTCCACCTGAAACACCCGCATGAGACCTACCATCCAGACGGTGCCCACCAAAAGAGGGACAAACGCGAGCAGCACGATGCCCGCGCTCCGGAAGGACACGAACAGGAAGAAAGCAATGGCCGCCGCGGCATAGAACGCGGCGCGAATACAGGCTTCGCGAAAAGCCTTGGTGAACACATACAAGGTTGCGGCGTCCCCTCCCACGTGAGGATCCACCGTTTGCAGCCCTCTCACGAATGCGCTCAGGGCGTCGGTTTCCCACACGTTGCCTTCGGGATAGATTTTGATGAGAAACCTAGGGCCGGGCAGTACATACCGATCAATCAGTTCGTGCGGAAGATCCTGCCAGGTCATGGAACCGGATTGCAGGTTCGCCTGAATGTGGTCCAACTTCTCGCTCAACCCGGAGAACAGACGTCGTTCGAATTCCTGGAGTTTTTCGGACAAAACACCGCTCTCCTCCGAATTCAACCGATGGCGAATGGAACCCAGCAGGTTCGCCGCCCGCATTCGTTGCCCTCGAATCTCCGGGTCTTCCTCATCCGCCGAGGGGGAATCCAGTTTGAACCGGATCCGACCCAAGGTTTGGTTCAATAGAGCCGCGTCCATATTCCCATGAGCATGAAACTCCGCGAACAGCGGTGACATGGTTTCCAGCCGCCCGATCACGGAACGCTTCTCTTCCTGCGATCCCGGGATGAACTCCAGCACGTTCAACACTTCCGCCACACCGCTCAACTCCTGGAATCGCCCTGTCATCTCCCGCATTTCTTCCGGGGAATTCGCCAGAACGGCCGCGGACAGGGCGGATCGCGCCGTTCCGTCCATGAGCTTGTGCTCCCACACCACGGACTCCGCCTCGTCCGGCTGCATGCGCAGCACGTTGAGATCGAACCGCGTCGAAGGAAGCGTCCAGAGGCCTGCAGCCAGCGCCACCGCCGAAACGCACAGCACGATTCGGGAGGTCCCCGTCTCAAACAGGAGACCGCCGGATTTCCCGGCATTCGAACGGGTCCGAGTGGGAGGCTTCCCCTGCCCGAAGCACATCACCAGAGAGGGAAGGACGCACGTCGTGCTCAGAGTGGTCAGGATCATACCCGCACCGGTAATGATCCCTAACTCCACCAACCCGCGGAATCCGGTGAGCATCAACGGGAGAAACGAAAGCGAAGCACAGAGTCCGGAAAGCACTATCCCCGGTCCCACTTCCCGGTGGGTGCAGCGAACCATCTCTTCCAGCGTCCGATCCCGGGCATCCGACAGTTCTTCCTCGAACCGCGCGAGCCAATGGATCCCGTAATCGATTCCCAGGCCCAAGAGCAAAGGAGCAAAAACCACCGAGAGGATGTTCAGATGACCCACCAGCAAGGTGGCCGTTCCGAAGGTCCAACTCAGCGCCAGAGTGAGTTCCACCATCTCCAGCAGGGGTCTGCGCACACCCCTCCAGAAAACCATCAGCAGTACGGTGAGAGCCCCCAGAGACAAGACCGTGGCCACACTCATATCGTCCAACGCCACGTTCATTTCATCGGCGCCCAATGCTTCCCGCCCGGTGACGCCGACGGACAGCTCCGGAAAGCGTCCCTGAACTCCCCGGATCGTCTCCCTCAGATGTTTCAGGGCGCGTCCCGTGGCATTGAAGCTCTTTTCCAGCCGCCGGGGAGTCACCATCAATACCAGGGAGTCGTCTTCCGTCCAGAAGTACCCCCCGGATTCGACCTCGTTCCATTCGGCGCTCAGCCAGGATTCCCAGGGAACCTCCTGCGTCAAGTCACCGTCCAGCGCGGCGCGGAATGCCTCGAGTACCCCGATCAGAAAGGACAGTTCCGGGAGGTTGTCGGCCGTGTCTTTCGTATCCGGCTCGTATAGGAACCCGGTGAACAGTTCGCCGATCATCGCGGAGGTCACTTCCCGGTTGATCAGTTCGAAGACGGTGTTCAGGTTTGGGGAACTCCGAAGATCTTCGATGGAGGTGCGTCTATCCAGCAGGTTTTCCGTCAGTCGCGCCAGTTCGTCCCGATCGAGATACAGTAGGCTCCAAGGACGAAAAGAATCGGGATCCACCCGGTAAAACAGGTCCGCGTAGGTATCCGGTTCCTCGGACAATCGCGCCGTCAGGACCTCCAGGAACGCGAGGCTTTGTTCACGATCCCGGCCCCGGATCACCACCACGAAATCGTCCCGATCGTCCAAGGGCTTAAGTTCCCTCGCCAGTTGAACCAGCGGATGTTCGGGAGAGATGAGATCGTTTTGACCGGTGAGAAAATCCAGGTTGCGAACGGTGTACACCCAGGAAGTCAGGGCAAGAAGGCAGGCCACCGCCAAGGTGACCCGGGGCTTTCGGAGCGTCCAGGTAAGAATCCCATCCAGTACGGGAATAAGAATGCGCTCGGCTCTCGTCTTTTCCATACCCGAATCCCAATCCCCCGGATCATGGGACGAAGGGCCTCCTCGGACAGGGATCTTCGCCCGGGGTCCGCCGCATAGACTCCCGAGAGCATAGGAACGGATAGATCAACAGGCCCACCAAACCCCAGATCAGTTCCTGGATTCGGATCAACGCGGCCAAGGCCATGCCGAGAGCCGGAGTATACCCGAACGCCGCCAGGGAAATCACGCGGCCGCCCTCCTGAATTCCCAACCGGAGAGGCACCACGGATCCGACGAGTTCAAACCACCCGGCCAGGCACCATAGACCCGCCGCCATTATGAAGGATGCCTGGACCCCGGCCGCATGAAGAAACCACCATATCTGCAGGATATAGCAGGCAAAACCGACGCCGTACCACCCCATGGCGCGGTACAAGCCGTACGGATTTCGGCTGTAATACGCGCGCAGTTCTCCGTCCACGGCCTCCAAAACGCCCCGGAGTCTCCGGTGTCCCGTTTCTCCAATGGGCAGGAATCCCGCCCATCCCACCATGGAACTCAGCCGCCCCCGTTTCTGCAACACAAATAAAAACCCCAGGGCCGACAACAAGAGGCCGCCGGTCAAGGTCACCGCCGCCCACAAGGCGGGGGAAACATCCAGAAACCACAATGTCACCAACGATCCGATAATCACCAAAATCAGTTGCGCCAGCACATACGTCACTTTGCCCACCAGGACTCCGCCCGCAGCCTGGGCCCCTCCCCCCTTTTCAGCCAGGAGCGCCGCCTTGGTGATTTCGCCGCCGATACCCGCCGTGGGCGTCAGATTGTTCATGGCGTATCCCGCCAGTTTGATACCGAGGAGACGGTGGAACGGTTCGTTCTCTTGAGTGGCTGACAGACACCGTCGCCAACCCAGCGTATGAAACCCTTCGGCCACCCCTTCCAAGCACACCAAGGGCAAGATCCACCAGCCGATATTCTTCAGCTCGGCCAGTATGGAGCCCGGCCCGATCCTCCAGACGAGGACCGCAAGGAGAATCATCCCCAATATGATGGAAAACCGGTGAAACGCTTTCATGCAACGATACTTCGGATACGGCGAGCACTTCCGTATCCCGTGGCCGGCCCCTGACAGGCCGTTAAAGAACACGATCTGCGTCGTTGGGCTTTATCCTTCGTCATTGCGGCGTACCGTAGGCACACCTCGTTCCCCAGGCTTCGCCCGCCTTGCATCTCATCGTTTTACACCGGCCTGCCCACAACACTGTTTATCAACGGGCCGCCAAGCGCAGGCCGGACTGTGGGATAATGCGACCGGGATCGGGACGGTGCGCGGCCCTTACCGGTAATGAGGTTTGGAGGATATTCGGAACTATGCGATATGCGGGAAATTCCGTCAACGAGTTTGCGCGGAACTCTCCGGTAGCCGGGCAAGGCCGCTGCAGCCGGGGAGCCGTCCGGGTCCGGACGTTTCAGGACTCGGTCGGGTCAGCCTCCGTACACCAACCTGGGCAGCCACAACACCAGGCCGGGCATGTAGGTCATCATGAAAAGCACGATTAATTGGATCACCAGGAAAGGGAGCACGGATCGAGTCATATACAGTAAGTCTCGATTCGCCAGGGCGCCGGTGATGTAGAGACTCACACCCAGAGGAGGCGTACAGTAGCCGATCCCCAAATTGATCGTCATTAGGAGTCCGAAATGCAACGGGTCGATGTTGAAGGCGTGCAGCATGGGAAGAAAAATGGGCCCCAGGATCAGAGTGGCCGAAATGATATCCATGAACATGCCCACAATCAGGAGCAGAATGTTTATCGTCAGGAGAAAAACCCACGGTTGACTGATGTTTCGCAGTACGGCCTCGGTGATTTTGGACGGAATGGCTTCGAGAGTCAGGTATAAGCCGAAACACGTGGCGCCCGCCACGATGATGAGCAGCGTGGCCGAAGTTACCGCGGATGAAACCACCACCTTCTTGACCTGACTGAGTTTCATGTCTTTGTGGATAAAGATCTCCACGATGAACGCATACACGCACGCCACCACCGCCGCTTCATTGGCGGTAAACATTCCCGAGAAAATGCCGCCGAAAATGATGACGGGAAGCATCAGGGACCAGATTCCCTCCCGGAATACGCGCACCGCCTCGCCCAGCGTAGGCTTGGGCCTGCGATGGAAATCGGGCCGCTTGCGGCAGAAGAAAAAGCTGTAGATGCAAAAACCGAGCATGATCAGCATACCCGGCAAAAATCCCGTGAGAAACAGCCGTTCCAGGGACACCATGCTGATCATGGAGTACATGATCATGGAAATGCTGGGCGGAATGATGACACCGAGAATAGGGGCGGTGGTCATGATTCCCAGAGAAAATCTTTCCTGGTAGTGATTCTCGATGAGGGCCGGGATCATGAAGCCTCCGATCGCCACCACGGTGGCTACCGTGGATCCGGAAATAGCCCCGAAAAGGCCGCAGGCGATCACCCCCGCCATGGCCAAACCTCCGGGCAAAAATCCCACAACCACGTTGGCCATCTTGATGAGCTTGTCCACGATGGAGCCGGAAGTCATGATGTTCCCGCACAACACGAAAAACAGCACCACCACCAGCGCGAACTTATCCATGCTCCGGAACATGGTTTGAGCCAGGGCCATCAAAGGCAGGTCCGTGAAGAGGATGAATCCCGCCACCCCGGTGAAAAACAGGGCCATGAATACGGGAACGGTGGCGGCCAACCCTCCGACCAGAATCAGCAGGATGATGATGGTGCTCAAATCCATAAACGCCCGCCCTTCCGAATCCCTGTATCGTTCACGGCAAGATCACCGACTCCCGGAGGATGCCCTCCAGTGGAGGGCGTCCTCGTATAGGATGTGCATGGTGCGCAAAAACATCATAATTCCCATGAGCGGAAGGATGGCGGCCAGATATACGAGAGGTATCCGCAGGATAATGGTCTTCTGGTTCGTGGCCACTTGGAGGGCCGCAAAGCCCCAGCCATAATACGTGATGAAAATGCTGAACGCCAATGTGGCCAGGTGACTGAAAAAATTGAGCGGCATTCTGAGCGTGGGCATCACCTGAGCCAACGCATCGATTTTGATCATGGTGCGGTTCCGAACCGCCGCACTACATCCGATAAACGTGGTATAGATAATGACTTCTCGGACCAACTCCTCGGACCAGGCCAACGGATAATTGAAACCGTACCGGCAGATCACGTTGACGAAAAGCGCGATCAACGCGACCATCACGGTGACGTAAAGCGTCCATTCTTCAAAAAAGGAGAGCCCTTTGTCGATGGCCCGAAGGATCCTGCCGAGCATACTCCGTGTCCTCATCCCAGGCATGTATAAGGAGGATGCTCAGCATCCTCCCAGACCAGTAAGGCCGACGAACCATTGAAAAACGATGAGGCGCACGGTGCACGATCCTTACGAAGGAAGAATCAACCGCAGTCATGAAACACCGAGCCCAAAACCGCAGATCGCGTTTTTCAACGGCCTGCTATGGTCCGCCGTGCGGCGCTACTCCGTCGTATAGCCCATGAATTCCTGCACCTGCTTCAGGTACTCCTCTCCGATCTCCTTCGCATATCGGTCGTGGACGGCCTTGGCCTGTTTGCGCAGCAAATTCATCTCTTCCTCGGGAAGTCGGATGAATTCCACCCCAGCCGCCTTGGCATTGGCGATTTCCTCATCTTCCTGGAGTACGCTCTGAGCACGGATGTCTGCGGACACATCCCGCACGACTTCTCTGAACACATGCTGCAGGTCCTCAGGGAGACCCTCGAACCACGCCTTGTTGAAAATCCAGATAAAGAGACCTTGCGCATAATTGATCTGAGTGAAGTACTTGCAGACCTCGAATTTCTTGGTGAGCTGGCAGACAATGGGGGTATGGTCCAACCCCGTGATAACTCCCCGCTGGAGTGCGGCGGGAACGTCGGGCCAAGGCATGACCACCGGGTTGAATCCCCAGGACTCATAGGAGAGCCGGTTGACCGCAGCCTCCGCGATCCGAATTTTCACTTTTTTGGCATCGGCCAGGTTTCGTACCGGGGTCATGGTGGCCCACCCATAATTGCCGTACCCCGTAATGTCCAACCCTATGATTCCCTGGTGCTCCATACCGGCCAGAAAATGCCGAAACAACTCCGGGTTGCCCGCAAACCGATCCAGCTTCTCGAAAGAATCCACCAGGAAGGGCAGGTTCACCACGCCCATGCGGGGACCCAGATTGGTGGAGGCCACGGACGAAACGCCCATGCCCTGGATGGCGCCCATCTGCAGTTGATTCAAAACCTCCACCTCTCCGCCCAGCATGGAAAATGGAATGTATTCCAGATACATCCGGCCGTCGGTCCGTTTCCAAAGCTCATCCCGAATGGCGAAACCGGCATACACGCCCTTAATGGCCGGATGGGACACATTGGACACTTTGAACTTGTAGGCGGCGGTGGAGGGATCGAAATCGGGTTTCCATTTGTCCAGCGTAGGCCTTGCCTGCTGGGCCAGAACCGGTGAGGCAAACAGCGTGACAGCCAGAAACAGTGCCGCGCAAAGGGCCAAGCACTTGCTCGCGTTCATACGTTCACTCCTTTGAATCTTGATCTGCGGATACCGCCTCCGCTAGGCGCTGGAGACGTCGGTGCCGTCCGGAGCACCTTGGAAGCTCTTAACAGCCCGTTGGTAAACACCATTCCGGGCCAGCTGTAAAAAACGATGAGAGGCAGGGCATACAATTCCCCGGGAATACGGCGCACATACAGTACACCACACTGACGAAGGACGAAGTGCAACGCCACAGATCGCTTTTTTCAACAGCTTGTTAAGAGGCATCCAAATCGTGGGAGTAGTCCCCTGATTGTGGCGGCGTGGCTCACCTCCTTCCCCTGCACCGGGTATGAATTAGGTAAACAATTATCTTGATTTTTTACCACGCAGGGAGAAATAGATGCAATGAAAATCGACCCCTTAACGGCCATATCATAGCTGACCCGATCTCACTCCCCAGTTCCATAGTACCCCTTTCGGCCGTTCCAAATGGTTTAAGACCGACTTCCTATCCGCACACGGGAACTCTTCTTCCCGGAAGACCTCCCGGCAATTTCAATCGGGAAGGGAAGAATCCCTTCGATCCATATCCTCGCGGAATGGAAAGATCCCATACCCGGAAAAGCAGTCCAATTCCATACGCATCTGAGCGACTGCGAAAATAAGTCCACATAGTCCCGAACCTCTCATGGAGATTCGAGGGGAGGCTCAGGTTGGCCTTGACACGCCTAGGCAACGGGAAGTAGAAGAATGTTCAACATATGCCCAAAAGGAGCGAATCCATGGACGCTGAATACCTGACGCAAGTCATTGAGAAACTTAAGGAAAAGGGCCTATCCCTCGAGCAGGTCGAACAGCATACCAAGATTCCGGCCCAACTGCTCAAACTCTACTCTGTGGGTGGGATGGTACCGGGTCGCATTGTAAAGAAGCTGGAATCGTTGATCGAGGCCTGATGAAGATTCCGAGACTGTAGTCCGTCCGACCTGCGGCCCCTTCCGGGCCGCAGGCGCCAGCCCAAAAAGGGTCACCGGGCGTTTGTGGTTACGGTGTACCGAGGAGTCCGCAGCTCGACGAAAAGAACAAGCCCGCCACACATCCCGTAGCCGCCGTCGCAAGTATCGAGGCCCAAAGCGCCAGAAACCCGAGGCGGCTGAGATCTCTGAGGCGCTCCGGAGCCAAGGCGCCGATTCCCCCGACGAATATGGCCACGGAAGCCACATGAGTGAATCCACACAGGGCATAGGAGGTGATGACCACGGTTCGAGGATCCGTGATCCAGCCCTCCCGGATGAGATCCGCCAGATGCACGTAAGCGGGGATTTCCGTAAGCAGCACCCGCTCCCCGAGCAACCCCGCCACATGCCAGGCCTCGTGAGCGGGAACGCCCATCATCCAGGCCAACGGGAGGAATGTCCACCTCAGCAGGGTCATGACCGAGAAGGCGCCTTCCCCGGGCCTTAACACCGCCGCGATTCCCCCCACCATGCCGTCCAGAAGGGCCACAAGACCCAAAAAAGCGATGAGCAGGGCGCCGATCCCCAACACTTGTCTGGCGCCGTCCATGGCGCCTCGGATCACGGCTTCCAAGAAATTGGAATACCGCTCCCCATCCATTCGAGGCACCCGCCCCAGGGTCGCCGGTTCCTCCATCTCGGGCACCATGATCTTGGCCATCACCACCGCCGCCGGTGCAGATAAAACCGATGCGGAAATCAGATGGCCGGCGATTTCGGGAAACACGGTTTTCAGCGCACCCACATACACGGCCATGGTCGAGCCGGCCACGGTGGACATGCAGGCGGTGAGCATGGTCATGAGTTCGGACCGGGTCATGGACCTCAAGTACGGTCTCACAGCCCCCGCCGACTCTACCCCCACGAAGATGTTCGATGCCACGGAAAGGGACTCGGCCCCGCTGGTTTTCAGAAATCGCACGAACATTCTGGAAAACAACCGCACCACCAGCGGCATGATTCGGATATGATAGAGCAGAGCCATCAACGCCATGAAAAACACGATGGTGGGAAGATACTGGACCGCGAGAATAAACCCCAGGCTCGACGCTTCTCCCGGCCCGACGGCAAGCGGTCCGAACAGAAACCGGATGCCCTCCTCGGAGAAGGAAAGAAGCCGGATGACCCCGGCGTTCAAGAGGAGCAAAGCCTCCCTGCCCATGCGGGAATGCATGATCAGGCCGCCCAACGCCAATTGGACGGCCACCCCAATCGAAACCGTGCGGACCGGGAATCTCTTCTTGTGCGAAGACGAGAGCCATGCCAGAAACAATAATCCCGCGAATCCGGCCAGGCTGAAAAGGTGTTCCTCACCCACGGTGCTCCTTTCGACCGGTGTGGAGATAAGGAGAAGGATCCCCCGGAATCGGCCCGTTGAAAAACAGCATTTGGGGCAGGCTGTTCAAAAACGATGAGATGCAAGGCGCACGAATCCTGAGGAATGAGGCGTACCTATAGTACGCCGCAATGCCGAAGGATGAAGCGTCACGCCAAAGGCGTGAAAGCAGATGGCGTTTTTCAACAGCCTGACAGGGGTTCCCGGACGGTGGACCGGAGATGCCCGCATCACCCCGGATTCCCGACTGTCCCTCATACATCCACACGGACGGCTATATAAGCCCCTAAAGGAGACAACCATCTTTCACACAACGGTTCCAGGCGCTGGAACCAGGGCAGGAACATCGGGGGGCAACCCGGGGGAGCATACACGGCCGCAAACGTCTTCCGCGCACCGAACAATCGCCGCAGTTCCGGAGGAGAGTAAAACCGGCATTCCGAAAAGATCGTTTTTCGGAACAGACTGAGTATTCTTCTTCGGATGGCCCATGGGCTCCAGCGATTCAGGACTCCCACCACTACGCGCCCTCCGCGGCGGCATACCCGCACCATCTCCGCGGCGGCCCTCTCGGGAGACTTGAAGAACTCCAGAGCGGTCACCGACATTACCAGATCGAAGGAATCATTTTTGAACGGCAGTCGGTCGCCCGACCCCATGACCATATCCAGATGGACTCCCCGCCGCTCCGCTTTCCCCCGGGCCGCCCGCATCATTAGAGGACTGATATCCAATCCCGTGCACTGGAGACCTCTCTCGGCCAGCTCCAGAAGATACAGGGCCGTTCCGGTACCCACATCCAAGACCCGTTCTCCGGATCGGGGCGCGGCCAGTCCCCAGGTGAGGCGCTTTTCCCAGGTATCCACATACGATCCCAGGGGGGTCTCGAACCAGCGGTCGTAGCGGGAAGCCAACTCCTCGAAATCCATAACGGCCGATCCTTTCCAATCACATCCTCTGCAAGGTTCACCTTTCCTCACGGGGCCGGTCGACAATTAGAACGTGTCGTCCGCACGCCCGGACGCACGGCTCTTCGAGGGGAGAGCAGCCGGACGAATGGCGGCGGACGGGGATCTCCTGTTCCCGAAAAGCTCCATCAGCGGGAAAAACGGGTTTGACCCAACATCTGCTCGAACAGGGGACGTACGCTACGGTAATACCCCATAGGCGAGGAGAACAACAGACCCACGTAGCCCCGACCTGTCTGAACCAATACCAACTCCCCTTCGTTGGCTCCCAGATTGTTGGTAAAGGATACGGGGAACAGGTAGGCCGACCGCTGAGATACGGTGAAGGGCCGGCCCTGACCATAGCTGAAGGCGATCCCCAGAGAATACGAAAGCCCCAGGAGCATGCTCAGACATTGCTGGGGATCATGAGAACCGAAAAGGTACACGTCCACCGCGGACCGTGTGGACGGGTCCACAGCGTTGAATACGTACCACGGGGCCAACGACTGGAACTGCTGGAACACGTTAGGATCCGGTAAGATCCAGTTCTCTGGAACCGGAACGGAAACGGTTCCCGAAGGATCCTGGTAGGAGCGGGTTCCCCGTTGAACTTCTCTTCGGCCCGTCTCGGGAGTTCCCATCCGATCTTCCCGCGAAATGTCCCTGCGCCCGGTCTCGGGGCTTCCGATTCTGCCTTCCGGAACCCCGTCCCGAGAAGTCCGGGGACTGAGAAGCGCGTGCATCGTAGTCCGCTCGTCCGCCTTCACGTCCAGGGTCCGACTCCAGTCGTCGTATCCTTCCAGCTTAACCGTTACCTTCCGCTTGCCGGGTTTCACGTCGGCGGCCTCGTCCGGGGTCGTTCCCACATACACGTCGTCCAGGTACCACCCGGCATTAGGCGGCTCACTCTGAATCGCGATGGCGCCCACCTGCTTGAGGGCCTTCAAGTCGAAATGGATCCGCGTTTCCCGCCCGGATCGGATCCGAACCCGTTCCTCCTCTTCGGAATATCCTTTTACAGCCACCCGAACCGTCGCCGGTCCCGCCGAAAGGTCCGCTATGGTCACCGGCGTGGTTCCCTCTCTGAGACCATCCACATAGACGGCGGCTCCTTCCGGCTTTGACGTTATGGAAAGGGAACCCGGCGAATCGGGGGACTTGGCCGTCGTCACGGGCGGAGCAGGCGCGGGCGCCGCGGTTTTTCCCAATGCGAACACGAAATCCCCTTTGTCCAGTTCGGGATTCCGGATCTTCCCGAATTGAGGATTCTGCGCACCATCCGAATAGTTCACCACCCGTTCCTGTAGATAGGAGCCCAATTCCTGTCCGGTCACATATCCGTCCTTGTTCAGATCCGCATACCCTTCCATCAGTCCTTGCAGGAAATTCACCTTGAACACCGACTGATCCGGGACCTGTTCGCTTTCACTGCCGGCGGAGATGAACAGGCGGACGGGCTTGGTCACCTG
Source organism: uncultured Thermodesulfobacteriota bacterium (assembly GCA_964597345.1). GTDB lineage: Bacteria > Desulfobacterota > Desulfarculia > JACQYL01 > JACQYL01 > CAZQXK01. The sequence continues at coordinate 27,269 of CAZQXK010000002.1, forward strand.
TTCCTCGATGTGTTTAGGGGGTTTAGCGCGGCTCAGGGCGAAAATGGCCCCGCTGAAGCAGGAGTCGAACACCATCATCACGTGTTTGGAAGCGATGAGTACGCTTAGCTGCTCCAGTTCCTGCATACTTATAGCCCGTTCCATAAATTCCAGGAGATTGGATTCGGGATCGGGCGCATCCACAGGCACGATATAGCCCAGCTTCTTTTGGTCCGCCCGGGTCAGAGTGTGCCCGTGACCCGCGAAATAGAACAGGATGCCTTTCTCCCGATCCTGTCCCACTTGAGCCACCAACCGGTTGAGCGCTCTGCGCAACGTCTTGGAGTCGGGGTCTTTGACCAGTTCCACCTGAAACCCCAGCTTGCTCAACGCCTTGGAAACCTCTTCCGCGTCTTTGACAGGGTTGGGCAACCTGGGCCATCCGGATTGATAGGCTCCCGCTCCCACGACAAGGGCGTAATACCCCGAATACAGTTGGAATTCCTTGGCCGATCCGTCCGGGGTCCGGGCCTGGACTCGAATGGCCCGCGTCTCCGAAGCTTCCACAAGAGAGAGTGCGCACGCGTGCGCGATCCACAGTGACAGCAACCCTAAAATCAAACACAGGGTGCGCCGAGGCACGGAGAAAACGGCTGGCGGCATGTGATGCTCCCGGTAAGGGTGACTCTGCGGCCGTCGGGAGAGGGAATCCCCGCAGACCGGGACCCGGTTATACAAACCATGATAACCGAGAAACACGTACGGATCAACGACGGCAAGCTCGACGATGGAGCTGGTATCCATACGGGGGCCGAACGCCGCAGGACGACCGGCGCGTCGACGCGGAAACACTCCTGAAACGGGGGCCGCGAAAGGACAGCGAATGACGCGCCGCGTCCGGGACGCTTCATCGACAGCTTATTGACATACGGCCCGGATTCACATAGGTAGAAGGCTGTTCGACCATGCAGGCCGGCTCCCGGCCTGCCGTTCCGAAAAGACCGCGTTCCACGCCAACTAGAACACCGGGTATTGATCAAGGAAAGGGAAACGACCATGGACAAGGCTGAAATGAGATCTCTGTGCGCTCAGTATATTTCCGAGAAAGCCGCCACGGTTCCGGAGGACGTATCCAAGCGTATCATCCGCTCCTACGGAGTCCCGGTCCCCCAAGGCATTCGTGCGGCAACACCGCAGGAAGCCGTCGCTTTCGCGGAAGCCGAGGGATACCCGGTGGTGGTGAAGGCCGTTTCACCAGGCATCCTTCACAAGACCGAGCTTCAGGGGGTCGTATTGAATCTGAACTCCGCGGAGGATGTTCGGCGCACCTGTGAAGACATGGCCCAACGGTTTTCGCTCCGGGGAGAGCCTCTTGATGGATTCCTGGTGGAGCGAATGGTCCAGGGAGATCTGGAGCTGATTGCGGGACTTCAGGACGACCCATGCTTCGGTCCCGTGCTCATGCTCGGCACCGGGGGAATATTCATCCATCTGCTGCACGACGTGACTTTTCGAATGCTGCCAGTATCCGAATCGGATGTACTCGCAATGATTCAGGAAATCCGGGGAAAACTTCTGATCCAGGGTTTCAGGGGGCATGCCCCCCTGAACGAAGCCGCCCTGGTGCAGGCCATGCTCCGGATAGGGCAATTCGGTCTGGACGCATCCGGCCTCTACGATTCCGTGGATTTCAACCCGGTACTGCTCAATGAGCGGGAAGCGGTGGTCCTGGACGCCAAGATCGTCCTCCGCGCGGAAGCGTGTGAAAGCACGGTCAGCTCGAAGCAGGCCGACCTCACCCATTTGGATAAGTTTTTTGAACCCCGAAACGTCGCCCTCATCGGTGCTTCCACCACGCCGGGCAAAATCGGGAATGCCGTTGCGGACAGTTTGATCAACCATCATTTTGAGGGGAAGGTGTTTCCCATTACCAAGGGGGGAAAAGAAATCTTCGGCGTCAAGAGCTATGAGCGCCTTCAGGACATCCCGGAGCCCGTGGACTTGGTGGTCGTGGTCGTGGGGTTGGCTCTGGTGCCGGACCTTCTGGATCAATGCCGCGATATGGGCATTCCCGCCATGTTGATCGTTTCGGGCGGAGGTAAAGAACTGGGTGACGAGCAAGCGGCACTGGAGAAGGAAATCCAGCGGCGATCCGGAGAATACGGAATACGGGTGATCGGGCCCAACTGCATCGGGTGCTTCAATGCGCGAACGCGGTTCGATGCCTTCTTTCAGGTGCACGAACGCATGGTGCGTCCCAAACCGGGCCACATCTCCTTCATCACCCAGAGCGGGACATACGGGGCCAGCTTTCTGGAGGAATGCGCCGCCGTCGGAGCCGCCAAGATGATCTCTTACGGAAACCGCGTGGACGTGGATGAAGCGGACATGATCGCCTATCTCGCAGGCGACGAGGACACCCGCGTCATCGGCTCCTACGTCGAAGGTCTCGGTGACGGCCGAAAGTTTCTGAACACGGCGCATCACATTGTTTCATCCCGGAAGAAGCCCATTGTCGTATACAAGTCGGGGCGCACCACGCGTTCCGCCCGCGCCGCCCAGTCCCATACGGGCGCTTACGGGGGCACGTTCGGGGTATATGCGGGAGCTTTCAAGCAGGCCGGGCTGCTTTCCGTGGATTCGTACGAAGAACTGGTGGCCGTGACAAGGGCGATGGCCCTGCAGCCGGCCGCGAAGGGCCCGGGAATCGCCATGATCAGCAACGGCGCCGGTCCCATGGTCAACGCCATAGACCTGTTCGATACGTATGGATTGGAAATCGCCCGCATCGGAGACGCCTCCATCAAAGAGATGGAAGACCACTACCCGGCATTCTATATCTGCAAGAACCCTGTGGATGTGACCGGCTCCGCCGGTTCGGACGACTACGGGTTCGCCATGGAGTGCTTGGACCGGGATCCGGCCGTTCACGTCATCATGAATTGGTTCGTGTTTCAGGACACACCGCTGGATGAAGACATCGTCCACGTATTGGACGCGATGAACCGCAAGTCCCAAAAGCCCATTCTGTGCGGAGCCGCCGGGGGGCCCTATACGCAAAAAATGTCCAGAGCCATCGAGGAAGTCGGTGTGCCGATGTTTCCATCCGCCCACTTGTGGGCGGCGGCAGCCAACGCCTTGGTGACTTGGGGAAGGATCCTGCAAACCCTGTAATTCGGAGAAGCAACCGCTGGAAGGCAGGGGGGCGGCCCGTGAATGTGCGCCGCACCTCCGGGAAAGAATTATTCCATGAATCCGCTTTCGTCCAATGTTCACCTGAAATCGAGTCCCAAAGGGTACGTCGCCGGATTGGAAAAAGCCGTGCATCCTTCGGAAACGGTCCGAAGTTTGAAAAGGCTCCTGGCCGATCTGAACCTGGATTTGGTCCGGGAAACGGTTCGAATCGATTCGGGCCGGCTGAACATTCCCGTGTATGTCTGTGTTGTGGGCAAAGACTGCAATACACCCACCCCAAAGACCATGGGTAAAGGTCCTTCACCCGATCAGAGCGAGGCCAGCGCCCTCATGGAAATGGTGGAACGGTTCAGCCATGCCAATTTCCCGCGCCCCGAGACACACCGCAAGGCAACGCCGGCGGAAATCCGACAGGACACCCTGCCCGCAGATCACTTCTTCCGCATCCCCGGCATGGGAGCACGATCCTTCCAGGAAGCGGAACAAGCCTTCCGGCAACTCCCCTTTTCCTGGGTCCCCGCGTTCAGCCTGGCGCACCATCGGGATTTCCTCGTTCCTTATGAATGGTTCGCGGATATCCAGGGCACCAACGGATTGAGCGCGGGAAACACGCTGGAGGAAACCGTACTCCAGGGCCTTTGCGAGGTGGTGGAGCGACATGTATGCGCCGTAATCAACCACACGCGGCGCGCCCTTCCCCTCATCGACCTCCGGACCGTGCGGGATACGACGGCTTGCGAATTGCTCGGCAAATTTTCCCGAAACGGAATCGAGCTTCTGTGCATGGACTTTTCGCTGAACACGGGGATTCCCACCGTGGGAGCCATCGCCTTCGACCCGGCCAGCTTTCCGGACAGTGAAGTCGTGTATTGCGCCGGTACGGCCACTCATCCGGAAAAAGCCTTGATCCGGGTATTGACCGAAATCCAGCAAATGGCCGTAGATTACTTTAAACAGGATTATTACGCGGGGGGCATTCTACCTAAATTCCGAAATCCCAGGGAAGCCCTGTATTTGTTTGATCCGGGCGAGCCCGTGTCCATTCAGTCCCTCCCGGATGTATCTTCGGACGACATGCTGGAGGAAATTCAATCCTGTACGTCCGCGCTGATGCGGATCGGATTCGAGCCCCTGGTAATCAATATCACTCACCCGGTGCTGGGGATCCCGGCCGTATTCGTCCTCATGGCCGGCTCCCAGCTTTATGAGAACTCGCAAAGCGATTTGAACTCCATGTACTATGTGGGACGCAGGCTCGAGTTCATCGGACGGGGGGAAGAAGCGATCCACTGGTTCCGGCGTTCCATGGAAGAATGTCCCCGAACGCGACTCCACGGGACCCTGGAAACGGCCAACTGTTTGAAATACGCGGGCCAATGGAAGGATGCTTTGGAGACCTACAAAGAAGCATACCGTTTCGGACCGGACCGGGCCATGCAGCTTCAGATCATCCGCTCCATGGAAATTTGCGTGGATCGAATGAGACAGATCCCCCCGCCGGGCGTCCCGAGTTCAAGCGGCGCCCGAACAGAGTAGGCCGCTGATTTTTTCCGAGATCCCGTCCATCAGGATCGATGGGAGAAGTCCCGCAACTGGCCCGACATGGAATATTTAAGCGTGTCCGGGTCGGTGATCACGTTCAAAACCGCAGGCCTGCCGGATTCAAACGCCCGACTCAGGGCGGGACGGATTTCGTCGGGATTCTCCACGGTTTCGCCGTAACAGTCCATGGCTTGGGCCATGAGATCATAGCGGGTTTGGGATAGTACGGTCCCGGGAGTGCATTGGGGGCCGTACATCCCTTTCTGGGCATTCGTGCATACCCCCCAGCAGGCGTTGTTGGACACCACCACTACAATGGGCACACCGTGGCGGGCCGCCGTATCCATTTCCAGTCCGTTGAATCCAAAGGCGCCGTCCCCACACAAACATAGGACCTGACGATGCGGATGAGCCATTTTGGCTCCGATGGCATACGGAATGCCTATTCCCAACAGTCCCGTGACGCCCGGATTCAGGCGGGATCCGGGGGTATGAGAAGGAATGAGATTGCGGGCGAAATCCAGGATCTCCCCGCCGTCCACCGTAAGTATCGCATCCCGATCCAGGAACCGGGCGATTTCATGGCAGAGCCGGATAGGATTGATAGGCCGGTTCGCCGAAGATGTCCAAGTCATCCAACCGCGCACTTTCTCTTCTTCTTTCCGTTTCAGTTCCGCCGCCCAGGACCCGTCCCCCGACAACCCCCTGCGCTTCCAAGCCTGAAGAAGCTGGGACAAAACCGCCTTGGCGTCCCCCACGATCCCGATGTCGATGGGACGATTCCGGCCGATTTCCGCCGCATTGAGATCCACCTGAATGGTTCTGGCGGCGGGATTGAATCGCGGAGGTCTCCCGAAACTCAGGATGAAATTCAGGCGGGCGCCCACAAACAGGATGGCATCCGACTGGGCCATGGCCTTGGACCTGGACGTGAAACAAGAAAGGGGATGATCGTCCGGCAGGCAACCGCGGGCCAGGGGCGTCGGCACCGCGGGTATGCGCATCGCCTCGACCAAGTCCCGAAGTTCCTCCCAGGCGTGGCTCCAGAGCACGCCGCTCCCGTAAATGATCAGGGGGCGCTCGGCTCCCGCCAGAATCTCCACCGTTTCCGCCACGGCCGCCGGGTCTCCATAGGCCCGCCGGTCGCTCCTGTACCGTTCGGGCGCCACCAACGCGTCCGCATTGAGCTCGGCTTCCAGCACATCCTGTGGAAAATCCACGAAGGTGGGACCCGGAGTGCCGCTCATGGCTTCGCGGAAGGCGATGGAAACATACTCCGCCATTCGGTGAGGCTGGTAGACGGTGGCGCACCATTTGGTGACAGGACGCACGAGGGCCAGGTGATCCATCTCGTGGAACGCCCCCAATTGGAATTCTTCCACCTTGTTCTGTCCGGAAAGGACCACCACGGGAGCCGACCCATAGTAGCAGTTGGCCACTCCCGTAATGGCATTCAGAACGCCCGGTCCCGGCACCACCCAGGCCACTCCGGGTCCCCCCGTCGCACGTGCGTATCCCTGGGCCATGAGCACCGCGGCCTGCTCATGACGAACATCCACGATTCCAATGTTATGGCGGACCAACGCATCATAGACTCCAAAAGAAGGAACCCCGCTCAGCGTATATACATATTGGACCTGTTCCTTCACCAGCGCCTTAGCTATAAGCTCACATGCCTGTACGCCACCCATACGCTCTCCTGAGGCGGGGATCCGACCCCGCGGCTTTGATGCTCCATCGCTCATTTAATCCGCCGTTTCGGTGGACGACACGTCCCGATCCGGCTTTGTTCCTTGCGGATTCGGCCCACCCTCCAACTGATTGGATCCATCCACGCGTATGCCCGCCCGTCAAAGCAGCCCGCCTTCACGCGCCGAGGCGGGCGTTCCCACCCACTTCCGCCGTTGCAGGCCGTTTTCTTCCTCCCACAAAGCCGAGAGGGCGGTTTTCGTCCGGTCATGCCGTGTCCATCCCATAGAGGACCGGATCGAGGAACCCTTCGAATCAGTTCTCCTCGAATCGTTCCCCCACCTGAACACCCAGTTTGGCGAGGAACTCGGACGCGCTCACTTTCCCAGCATCGGCCCGCACCTTGCTGATGCGCACAAGCCCGCCCGACGCCGCCAAGTCCATTCCGCCCGCATCAACGGAAACCAGGGTCCCCGGAGGCTTACCCGTGTCGCCCGGCTTCACTTGCGCGCCGAAAAACCGCACCAGGGTCGAGCGCATCCTGGAATAAGCTCCCGGCTGGGGATCACAGCCTCGAATCAAATTATATACTTCCATGACAGGCCGGCCCCAATCCACGCGCGCCACCGCGTCGTTGCAGATGGGTTCATAGGTGGCCGCATCCTCGTCCTGGGGGATGCGGGGGGCATTTCCCGCCCGGATCAGATCCACGGATTCCAAGATGGCGTCCACTCCCATGGGAAACAGATGGTCAAAATACAGGGAACCCGTGGTGTCCTCCGGTTTGATGGGTATCTTTTTCTGCAGGAGGATGGGACCCGTGTCGATTCCGGCATCCGGCCAGAAGATCGTGAGCCCCGTCTCCATATCCCCCATGATGATGGCCCAGTTAATGGCGCTGGCTCCGCGATGCCGGGGCAGAAGGGATGGATGATAACAGATGGAACCTTTGCTCGGCACATCGAAAAAGGACGGAGGAATGATATCCGTGACAAAGGCCATGATCAGCAAGTCCGGCTTCAGTCCCTTAAATTCCTCTAACGTCTTGGGATCCTTGTACCTTTCGGGCTGGAACACCGGAATGTTCCGCTCCCGGGCGGCGGTCTTGAGCGGGTCTTCCTTGGCTCCGGCCTTGTCCTTCGGCGCATAGGCCGCAACGACCGTATCACCCCGCTGTACCAACGCCTCCAATACCTTGGCTCCAAATGGGGCTTGACCCATGACCACGATACGCATAGAATTCTCCTTTTTCCAAGGTTTCCGATTCGGCTTCGACCCTGCACATACCACCCGTCGCCGCGGCGACCTCGACCGTGCAACGGAATTGAACACCCTGGCGCCCGAAAGATCGGAATCAGCACAACCCTATGGGCTTACCCCAACCTGAAAGCAAACGGCCGTCCACGCTTCAGGCACTGCCTCATACCCATGCGCGTGCTTTTTCACCGCTTCGTTCCGAACTCGGCGGCGCTCCGTACGGAAGCCGAGACGTACACCGTCTCTTACTCACGGCTCCCCTCAAACCGACGCGTTGAAATACAGACCCGCGTCCCCTTCGGCCGTCAGCGGGTGCCATTTCTCCTTTGGCCACCGTTTTCACTCTAACTGGACAGGCGCTAAAAGGCAAGAGTGCAGGAAAAACCTCCCACCCATCATCGCCGAGCTGAGAAGGAAGCGAACCGCGGCCACCGCCTGAAGAATTCACCCGGGACATCGGCGCCATCGAGGAATTCCTTCAAGATCCATGTTCCACATATCCTTCTCCGGATGAAGTGGTTTCCCTGCAGAACGCCCAATGAGGCCGTTGAAAAACGCGACCTGCGTCGTTGGGCTTCATCCTTCGTCATTGCGGCGTACTGGTTGTACGCCTCATTCCTCAAGATTCGCCCGGCTTGCATCTCATCGTTTTTGACCGGCCTGCCCCGCAATATTGTTTATCTACGGGCTGCTATGGTACACTGGTTCACCGGCTGCCGGGCGGTTTCCAAAGTCATAATTCCGAGGGGCGGGCCTGCTTGCGATTTCAGGGTCTCCCCGTGGAACAAAGACGCGGTTCGTTGCCGGCATTCCGAAGCCTATTGCATGAACCGGCTCCAGTCTAATGGCCCCGGCGCCCCATATAAGGGTCGTGTGCATCCCCGAAACCGGATACAGCGGGACGTGTGCGCGTCCCCCAAACCATCGTGAGGAATGACCTATGATGCATCGAAGAACCTTCATCAAGCTTACCGGCGCGGCCTTCCTGGCCGCCGCGCTCCCGGGATGCGGTTCCAGCGGCGAAGACGTCGACCGCAGCGGCTTCGGATTTCACCTGAATCCGGTCATGATCAATGGTCCCGCACTTCAGGGATTTCACAAAGGTGTTTACTACATCCATGAACCACGAGATACGGATTCCTACTTTTCGTATGAGACTCCCCTAGGTGTTCGTCATCTCCAACTGCCCCTGCTGAACGGGCTCGCCAAATCCTATCCGGTGGATCAGGATTACCACCGGATGAAAGAGATCGGCGACTTCGTGGTCAGCAATATATGGGAGCATTATTGGAACAGTTCCGAAGACGCCCAGGAGATGCGCAACGTCATAGAACGGTGTGCCGGAAACGCGTTGAAACTGATCGTCCGACTGGAAGACGTGAGTCGAATCTCGAATCACCCCCAGGCAGGACCCACGGATGAAACCTGGTTCACCGAAAGCTTCGAACCTTACGTACGGTCCATCGTGCAGTACGGAATCGGCAAGATCTGGGGATACCAGGTATGGAACGAGGCATGGGAACCGAACCGATTTCTCCTGGGTCCCACCGGTTCCATGATCACCAACGAACAGTATATCCAACACCTGGCTCGAGTCCGGGCCATCATCAAGGAAGAGGATCCCGGCGCCGTGGTGACAAACAGCGCCATGACGAGCATCGTGGAGTCTCAGTACAACTCCCGAACCAAGAATCTGTTGAAAGCGGGTCTGGAGTCCCACACGGATTTCTTCAATTTCCACTATTTCGCCCACGGCAGCGTCAGCGCCGAGGATGAACTCAAACTCATCGAACTGGACACCATGCTGGATAAAGACGTGCTCGTCACGGAAGTGAACCATATCGTACCCACCTCCACGGATCAGTCCAAGTTCGAAACCATCATGAAAATCCGCGCCGCTGTGGCCCGGTGGTTCAAGATGCGGGGATTGATGGCCTTTTGCTGGAATGCGGGAACCGCCGATACGGAATTGGTCCCCTGGGTGATCAAGGATACGCCTTTGGAAGATCTTCTGCGCCGGGAGTTCAACCCCCAATAAACGTCCTCACATTCGACTTTCGCGGAAATTCCGGTTTACAATTCAAAAAACGGATTCCGCCGTAGAGACAGGTTGACGCAGATGGTGTCTCCCGACAGTCCGTTACCGGAGGCCTTCCAGGCGGCATTCGGATCCGCCGGGGACGCCTTCACGGGACGGAGGCATCCGGCGACAATCCCAGCCACAGTCGCCGGAACTCCTCCTGTTCCTTGGTGTTCCGAACAAACGATTCCGGGGAACGCTGTCCTCGACGAACGATCACCGGTGCCGCACCCCATCGGCGTAACCGGTCACCGGATCGCTCGATGGAAGGGCACAACCCACGGGGATCCTGTTCCCCGCACCAGAGATAGAACCGTTGTCCTTTCAAAGGCTCCGACCCCAACGAGCCATCCGCCAACCGTCGAGTCACTGCGGCCCTGGCGGGAATGGGTCCCGAAACGCTGACAAACCACTCGAAATAGGGCCGCGGTCGACCTCGATCCAACAACGCATAGTGGGCGCACGCTCCCCCCGCCTTCCCCAATCCCAGCCAGGCCGACCGGTGGACGTGCGCGCCGTACTCCTTGCCCATGCGGCCCAGGGAATCCTCAATAGCCGGAAACAAGATCTCCGGAGGTATGGCGGTGGCTTCCGGGGTTTTCGGAGCACCGGGACGTTCCCACTGGACGGACGCCAGAGCCACTGATTTCTCAATCACCGACTCGTGCAGGGCGAGAATCGATTCATACGCATTTCCGCCCGATTCATGAAGGACCACCAAAACACGTCGATCCTCGAGATCCGAATATCCGCGGGGAACCCAGTACACATAAAAGGTTTTCACGGTGGAGAGGTTGATCACCCGCGCCCCCGATTCCACAGCCTTTCGAGCGTTTTCCGGATCCCGTTCGGAAACGCCCAGGAGGTCCGCGACCATCGGAAACGGCCCCGCGGCGGTCGCCGGCGCGGGGAACGCCAAGCACCAGAGCGCCGCCAGCAGGAACAGCACCACCCCCGAAGAACGGATGCGCCGGCGCGCCGTCTCCACCTGCTTTTCGCTCAGCGGCTTCCCACGGACTCCCGCGGACACCCTTCCGCAGGTCCCAAGAGTGCTTTCCATCATGCCTGCCATCCTTTCTCGAAAAACGTTTTCCGCTGCAACGCTTGTTTTTGACTTGCCGCAAAGAGCATAGTAGATAGAATGCGTAGTCTCAATAGGTTTTCCGAACACCGCTTGTGGGACCCGCGAACAGGTATCTTGAGGGATACGTCGAGATCCCGAACCGGCAAAAGGTGAATTATGGTAAAGCTCGTTTTGTTACGCCACGGACAAAGTATATGGAACCTGGAAAACCGTTTCACGGGGTGGACGGACGTGGATCTGACGGAACAGGGTATGCGGGAAGCCGAGGAGGCGGGAAAAATCCTTCGGGCGGAAGGCTACGAGTTCGACGCGGCGTATACATCCGTCCTGAAAAGAGCCATTCGCACGTTATGGCTCGCCATGGACGCGATGGACCTCATGTGGATCCCCGTGCACCGTTCCTGGAGGCTCAATGAACGCCATTACGGCGCACTTCAGGGGCTGAACAAGGCGGACACGGCGGAACGGTACGGCATGGAAAAAGTGCATCAATGGAGGCGCAGTTACGATGTGCCCCCTCCTCCTTTGGACACGACGGACCCGCGTCACCCGCAACATGACCCCAGATATCGGGATCTGACGGAAAACGAATTGCCGGCGTGCGAATCCCTGAAAGACACGCTGAGTCGCGTGCTGCCGTATTGGCATGACACCCTCGCTCCCGCTGTCCGGCAGGGGGGCAGGATCCTGGTTTCGGCCCATGGGAACAGCATACGGGCCCTGGTAAAATACCTGGACGACGTTTCAGACCGCGATATCGTGGAGCTCAACATACCCACGGGGGTCCCGTTGGTCTATGAACTGAGTTCCGACCTGAAGCCGGAGCGAAGCTATTACCTCGGCGATCCGGAGACCGTTCGCAAAGCGACGGAGGCCGTAGCCTCCCAGCTGGGACGGAAAAAATCGTGAGGTATCTCCGGACGGACGAGGAGGATCCGGTTTCTTGAAGGTCCTCCTCAGACCGCATTCCCGCCTCCAGTCGGATCACTTCAAAGATTCGCTACACCCGCACCGGGTATTCGTCCATCCCACCATGGCGTCTCACCGGAAACAGGTCGGCGGGTGGAAATGGAACCCGCCATCCTCAGGCGCCCGCACAGCCCATGCGGGGCGTAGACCTGCCGCGCACCCGCACAGTCGCATCCCCAATACGTTTCACCAGGCACTCCCCACGAGAGGAAACAGATATGGATCGAAGGATCTGTATTCACGGCCACTTCTACCAACCGCCCAGGGAAAATCCCTGGACCGAGGAAGTGGAAACCCAGGGCTCCGCACAGCCGTATCACGACTGGAACGAACGGATTACGGCGGAGTGCTATGCTCCCAACTCAGCGGCCCGGATTTTCGACTCCCAGGCCCGGATTGTGCAACTGGTGAACAACTATTCCAAAATCAGTTTCAATTTCGGTCCCACACTGCTGACCTGGCTGGAAGGAAGGGATCCCGAAGTTTACCGCGCCATTCTGGACGCCGACCGATCCAGCCGCGAGCGATTCTCCGGACATGGCTCTGCTTTGGCCCAACCGTATAATCATGTAATCCTCCCTTTGGCGGACCGGAGAGACAAAGAGACCCAGATCACCTGGGGAATCGAAGACTTCAAGTACCGGTTCCAGAGAGAACCCGAGGGGATGTGGCTCCCGGAAACCGCTGTAGATATAGAGACCTTGGAATTGTTGGCGGAACACGGAATTCGCTTCACCATCCTGTCCCCGCACCAGGCCGCCCAGATACGGCCTGAAGGGACCGGTCATCCCTGGCAACCCGTGGATCCCGCACATTTGGACACGCGTAGGCCGTATCGCTGCCCGTTGCCCGACGGACGATCCATCACCTTGTTTTTTTACCATTCGGAACTTTCGAGGGACGTGGCATTCCGAGGTCTGCTTCACAACGGGGAGGTATTCGCCCGCAACCTTCTGGAAGCCTTCTCCGGTAGCACCCGGGAAGGCCAGATCGTCCACATTGCCACGGACGGGGAAACCTACGGCCACCATCATCGTTTTGGAGAAATGGCGTTGGCCTACTGCCTCAAGCTTATCGAAGAAAGCGGCGCGGCGCGATTGACGAACTACGGGGAATTTCTGCAGCATTACCCGCCCGACACCATGGTGCGCATCCATGAAAGGACCTCCTGGAGTTGTCCTCACGGAGTGGCCCGGTGGGAGGACGATTGTGGATGCGGATCCGGAACGACTCCGGACTGGCATCAAAAGTGGCGCAAACCGTTACGCACAGCCTTGGAAGAACTTCGAGATCAGGCCCAGCGCCTGTTTTCCGAACAAGCTTCCCGGTACCTGAAATCCCCCTGGGAAGCCAGGAACCAGTACATAGGCATTGTGCTGGATCGATCCACCGAAAACGTGGAACGGCGACTGGAGGAAATGTCATCCCGAACCCTGACGGGTTCGGAAAAGGTCCAGGTCCTGCGGTTGTTGGAACTTCAACGGAACGCGCAGCTCATGTTCACCAGTTGCGGCTGGTTCTTCGAAGAAATCTCGGGGCTCGAAGCTCGCCAGAACCTCTTGTATGCAGACCGCGTTCTTCACTTGGCCGGCGAACTGGGTGACGACACGCCGGAGTCTTCCTTCCTGAGGCGATTGGAGGAAACGCCCAGCAATCGATATGAAAACGGCAAAGCGATCTACGAGAAGTTCATTCATCCGGAACGCGTGGGGCTGTTCAGAGTGGGAGCCCAATTTGCAGCGGCCTCGTTGTTCGAACATCTCCAGGATTCCGAAAGGATCTGTTGCTATTCCGCTTCGGAACGGTCCCTGAGTATCCATCAGGCCGGCCGCATAAAACTGGCCCTCGGTCATATCCGAATCCAGTCTCGAATCACCCGGGAAACGGCGAAACTGCAATTCGCCGCGATCTACCTGGGGCACCACCATTTCTCCTGCGGTATCCGCCGCTTCAAAGACGACGCGGATTTTGCGCTCATGTCCGGGAATCTGCTGGCGGCCTTCGAACAACCTTCCCTGTCCCATGTTATCCGTGAGATGGACCGCTATTTCGGAAGCGACCAGTTCGATTTGTCCCACTTGTTTAAAGATTCCCAGCGCATCTTGATTGAACATATGCTCAAACCCGTTGCCGAGCAGATCGACACTTCGTATCAACATATCTTCGAAAGCAATTACCCCCTCATGAGGTTTCTGAAGAATCTGAACATCCCGCTTCCCCGTGCTGTTTCCGTTGCCGTGGAACACATATTGAACATGAAGATCCAACAGGTTCTTTCCGCAGAAACACCCGACCCGGAGGAGCTGAAGATCCTCGTGAACGAGTCCGGCGACTGGTCGGTCCGACTCGACATGGAGATGGTTTCCTATGTGGCGAACGCCTGTATGTGCCGTCTCATCCGTGCGATCCTCGATGATTCGAAAAACGAATCGCCGCTCCGCCAGGCGGTAGAAATCGCGGGAATTCTGAAGACGTTCCCCTCACGGCTCGGATTGTGGAAGGCTCAAAACGCCTACCTTTCCGCCGGCAATGTCTTGTTTTCCGAATCGTTTCTCGCCCGCCCCCCTCTCGCGGAACCGGATACCGTTACGGAGCTGTTCCGGGAATTGGGTCGTTGTTTGGGAATTCACACCCATTTTACGACATAATAGTTTGTCGATACACCGTATTGCGGGCATGCCGGTGCAGAACGATGGGATGCAAGCCACACCGAAGGCGCGACCGCAGATCATGTTTTTCAGCGGCCTGTTGAGGAGACGGGACGCCTTGACAACAGGGAACGGGCAAACGTATTCTGCCGTGACATTCCAGGGAGTTCATTACGCTTCCGATGCAACGGCGGCCGGGTAGCTTTGACCGCACCGTGCCGGAGAACACGAAGCGAGGCTTTAAATGCCCTTTTTCATCGACAAAGGCGGGATATTCATATGGCCCTTGCTGCTGTGTTCCGTCCTGGCTCTGGCCATCGTCATCGAACGAGTCTTTTACTTCACCCGTAACCAGGGACCGGGCTCGGTCTTCCTGAGTCATGTAACGGCGCTTCTGCGGGCTTCCAGAGTTTCGGATGTTCTGGCTCTGAGCGAACAAACCAAAGGTCCGCTGGCCCACGTGTGCAAGACGTACCTGAAAGCGGCGGATTGGAAAAAGCATGAACGTGACGAAGTTCTGTTCCGGGAGGGAAGTGAGCAGATCGGACTTCTGGAACGGCGTCTGCGGGGGCTGTCCCTCATCGCGGAAATCAGCCCCCTTTTGGGACTTCTGGGAACCGTGACCGGCATGATCCGGGCATTCCAGAGAATTCAGGATCTCGGCGGTCAAATCAACATCGAAGCCTTGGCCGGAGGAATCTGGGAGGCCTTGCTCACCACCGCGGTAGGCCTTGCCATCGCCATTCCATGCATGGCCGCCTTCCACTTGTTCCAGTCCAGGATAGACCGCGTCCAAGCCCGAATGCACTATCTTATCGCCTACCTGAACGAATACGTCGGGTTCGGAAACAGAACCGCCACGGAATCCGGGGAATCCGAGGAATCCGTGAGCTGTGTCACCGGAGCTTGACCCATGGAATTTCGGCGCGCCCGCAAGGTGCGTTCCCCCGTATCTATTGCGCCTCTCGTGGATATCGTCTTTCTCCTGCTGATCTTTTTCCTTCTCAGTTCCTCCTTTCAGAATCCGGCCATCAAGTTGGCCTTACCCGAAGCGGAACACCAGGCCCACATGGAACCCCGGCCCATCACGGTAACCCTGGATGAGAACCGGACCCTGTTTCTCAACACGGACCGCGTGGCTTTCGATGAATATCCGGACCGCCTGCAGGCTCTGATGGCCCAGACAGGCGCCAGGGACCTCATTTTCAAGGGAGACAAGAGCATTCCTTATGAAATGGTGATCCACGTCATGTCCCTGTCCAAGAAGGCGGGGGCGGAACACATCAATCTGTCCCATCGTTACGTCCCCTGATGATTCTCGAGCGCGAATCCCGTTTCTGGATGTACTTTCTTGCGGCCATGGCGGTTCATGCCGCCGTGCTTGCCGCTCTAGGGTTGCGAACGAGCACTCCCCTTCGGGAAGAAACTTTCCGGATCGATCTCAGACAGTTCCAAGAGCAGGAAGCTTCCCGGAAAATCGAGTTCAGGGCGCGGAGGACGGACCCGGCGTTCGAGCCGACAACACCACCACCACCCCCCGCGGTCGTCCAAAGCATCCGAAAACTCCCCCTGCCCGAAAAACGGGCCGAAACTCTTCATCTTCCTCCGGAAACTACCACCTATCGGCCCAAGCGGGTTCTGCTTCAGCCTTCCACCGAGCCTTCGCCTCGGATGGAGGAGTCTCCCTTAGGAACCGCCCCAGAGACCGAAGCCCCCGCCGCCTCCACGGACGATTTGCGAGCAGCCTATCTGGCGGCCGTCCGACACCGGATCCTGAGTCATAAAAAGTACCCGCGACTCGCTGTGCGCCGTGAGGAGCAAGGCGCCGTCAAGCTTCGCTTCCGTGTTCACCGCAACGGTTCTCTGATCAGGGATCCCGAGGTGGCGGCCTCCTCCGGATACGTGCTCCTGGACGGCGAAGCCGTACGATGCGTTCGAGCTTCCGCTCCCCATGCTCCATTTCCTCATGAACTCCCGGACGAGCACTTGGATCTGGTGATCGTCATCGATTTTCAGCTGAAGGATGCGCCATGAAACCGATGTTGACCGGGGTCCAAGCCGGTATCCTTTCGTGGATCTGCCTGTGGTCTCTGCTCTGCGCCGCTCCCCTGAAGAGCGCCATGATCACGGAGGCCCCTTTCTTCAAGTCCTATGAAGCCGCGGTCCAGGCATTTAATGCGGGAGATTATGCCCAGGCGCGGAAACACGTGGAGGCATCCCTGGCCGACTGCCCACAGAATATCCTGGCCCTATACCTCGCCGGGGAGGTGTACTTCGCCACGGAAGCGTTCGAACAATCCCTGGAAGCCTATCGAAAAGCAGACCGCTTGTACCCCAAGTGGCCGGAAACCTGGCGTCGAATGGCCTACCTGCTGGCCCGACTCGGGCAATCGGAAGAGGCCGTACGCTTGTACCGCAGGTCTCTCCAGTCGGAGCCCGACCACGCGCCGGCCCTGTCCCATCTGGCCAACCTCCTTCTGGACGCCCGCCGTCTCGATGAGGCTCAAGAAGTTCTGGAACTGTTGGCCCGGCTTGAACCGAATCGGGAGGAGCACTGGCTCAGACTCTCCCAAACCTGGATCGGTATGGGAAACCTTGAACGCGCCGCCGCGTCCCTGGAATCCGGAACCCGGCGGATCCGCACTCCCGAAATCCTGAGAAACCTCGCCCTGCTGTATTTCGATCAGGAGAACCATTCAAAGGCCTATCCCCTTTTTGAGGAACTCCTGAAGACGTCTTCCGGACAGGCCCCCGATTACTATTACGCAGGCGTCATCTCGTATGTCCGAGGAGACGTTCAAAAGGCGGGGGAACATCTGGAACACGCCACGGCATTGGACCCGACCTTTTTCGATGCCTGCTACAACCTGGGCGTTGTCCGAATCGACGAGGACCGGATTCAGGAGGCGTTGAAGCTGTTCGAGCAGTGCATCCGGATCGATCCCGGGGCCAAGGAAGTATACCGCATCATGGGTCGAATCTATGAGGAACGGCTCATGGACCCCGAAAAGGCCCGAGCTTATTACGAAAAAGCACGATAGCCCGATGGGGCGCCGGAGCAGGCATTCGATACCCGAACGGTAAATCCGCCGGACCCCGCCGAAAGGACGACCCATCATTTACCCGCCGTATCGGCCGGTCTTCGGCCCCAGGTCCAACCCACACCCAGGTTGGAAGATCCGCCCCTCAGCCTGGTCCTTCTCCGCACGAACCGACATGAAATCGTCATGGAATCTTGACATTTCACTCCGCAAAGAATAGGGTTCCCATCGACATCTTCTCAGGGGTCTTCCCTAAGTGTTCCAATAGATAGTGCGCCTTATCCCTGCCGCAGGAATCCGACATGCTGCATTCCGTATTTTTCGTAGCCCTGGGCGGCCTCGGAATTTTCATCTTCGGCATGAAGGTCATGAGCGAAGGCCTTCAGAAAGTCGCCGGGAAACGCCTGCGCCGTATTCTCGAAATGGTCTCGGGAAACCGGGTGACGGCTTTCACGGTGGGCGCCCTGGTGACGGCCATCATTCAGAGTTCGAGCGCCACCACGGTGATGCTTGTGGGCTTCGTAAACGCGGGCCTGATGGGGCTCACGCAGGCGGCCGGGATGATTCTGGGGGCCAACGTGGGAACCACCATCACCGCCCAGCTTATCGCCTTTCACATTTCCGACTACGCCCTTCCCACGCTGGCCGTCGGTGTATTCCTGAAGTTCTTCGCCAAGAATCCCCGCTGGCGCTCCACCGGAGAGGTCCTCATCGGATTCGGCTTTATCTTTTTCGGCATGGACACCATGAAGAGCGGTTTCGCCCCTCTCAAGGAAAACCCGGACTTCATCGCCTTCTTCACCCGTTTCGAAGCCCAGAACTACGGCGGTATCATCCTGTGCGTTTTAGTGGGCACGATGATGACCGTGCTGGTGCAGAGTTCCAGCGCCACCGTGGGGATCACCATCGCTTTGGCCAGCCAGGGACTTCTGAATTTTCCGGGTTCCGTGGCCCTGATTTTAGGGGACAACATCGGCACCACCGTCACAGCCCAGTTGGCGACCCTGGGATCCGGCAGTCCCAACGCCCGCAGAACCGCCTGGGTTCACACCCTGTTCAATGTATTCGGCGCGTGCATCGCCGTATTGGTCTTCCCGTTGTATGTCGACCTGGTGGAAACCGTAACCCGAAGCTGGATGGGCCTGGGGGATCCCCATGCCGTGATAGACGGGGTGCGGCCCAATATTTCCCGATACATCGCCAATGCTCATACCATGTTCAACGTAGCGAACTCCGTCATCTTCCTCTTTCTGCTTCCCCAGTTGGTGCGAACGGCCTATTGGATCGTGCCCAAGGCGGAGGAGACCCGCCATCACATTCAATACCTGGATCTGAAGTACGTGGATGTTCCCGATGTGGCGCTGACCCAGGCGCGGAACGAAATTCATCGCATGGGCGTGGATGTGCATACGGCCTACGTCAACGTGATCCAATGCCTGGATCGGCGGAATCCCGACGAGTTGTGCAAGTGGAAGGAACGGGAAGACGCCATCGATCTCATGCAGAAGGAAATCATCGATTTCCTCATCCGGGTGAGCCAGGGTTCCATCACGCCGGAACAGAGCAAGGAAGTTTCGTCCCTGATGCGTATCACCAATAATCTGGAACGCATCGGCGATTCGGTGGAGAACATCGCTCAACTTCAGGAGGAAATGTTCGAAAACGAACTGTTTCTCGCCGAGGACGGTCTGAAAGATTACCACCAGATCAGCAAAGCGGCCGAGGACATGATCCTGCTGGTGGTCCGGGCCATTCCCGATCCGCCTCCCTCCATTCTCGATAAGGCCCGAGTCATGGAAGACTCCATCGATTTCATGCGGGAGGAAATGCGAGGCGCCTACCTGGCCCGACTTCGCACCGGGGTGTGCAGCCTGGATCCCGGATTGATCTTTACCGACATGCTTTCCAATTTCGAGAAGATCGGGGACTACTGCTTCAATGTCGCGCAGTCTTTGGCGGGCGTTAAGTAACCCCCGGAAGCGGTTTCTAAGGGGGGCGAAAACGGGGTCCGGCGTCAGGAAGCTCCGCCGTCAGAAGTCGTGCGGAATAACGGGCGTTTCGTGGCCGTATTGGCTGACAAACAAATTGATCTGACACACCCGCAGCTTCTCCTGGTAGTGTTCTACCCTTCGGAGCACCATTTCCTTGTCCACCTTCTCGTTATACACCATCAGCCGGTAAGCCGAGGAAGCCTGTCGAGGGATATGCGCGCCGAATCGCATGGTTCGCACATCACCGCCTTTGGACTTGAGATACGCGCCCAGCATGGCCGCAGCCGTTTCCCAGATTTCCCGCGTGATCGAAGCCGACGCGCCGCTGCTTTCCAGGGCTTCCGAACAGTATTTGGCCACCGTGGAAAGAGGATCCTGGCAGTACCCGCAGTTCGAAGCGCAGTCGCTGGCCACATAGCAAGTCGGATTCATATAGGCCGTAAGGGTTTCTTCCAGCAGGCCCAGCGCCATGACGCGGCCGGGCTCGATCACCGTTGCCGGATCGTCTTTCAGCACGGGAACCGCGTCCGTGATGTAATCCACGGCGAAAGCCGTGGTCATGGCGGCCTCGCAAAACTTTTCCTGCCGGACCATGTACAAAGCCCGCTTATACGTGATCTTCGCCGCCACCGTGTTTCGCTCCAAAATCTCCGGCAGGGGGAAGTCGGCCGCCCGGGAAAGGGGTACCGCCAGTTGATCCACGAGATCCTTGAGTTCGTGGATCAATTGTTTCAGGATCGATTCCTTTTCCGTGGCCTCGTATTCCAGGTCTGAAAGGGCGATTTCCGAAAAAGCCCGGATTCGGAAATGTTCATAGCGGAGGATCCTTTCGTCGCCGAACAACCGGACGGAGAGTTCCGCCAGGCGGCGTTCGATTTCAGGGATGGGAAGGACATCTTTGGGATTCGTCTCTTCCGTATTGGTCTTTTGGGCGCTCCTCATGTCCGTTCCTTCAGAGAGCCGGGTTTCCGCTCCACCGGCGAAAAGGCCCACGGGGGCGGTCCCGCTCATGCCTCAAGATTCACGCGCTCCGGTTTCCAGCCATGTTCACCGGCTTACCCACCACGCCGAGCTTCGACGGCAACGGTCAGGACCCGGAATCGTAGAGGTGGATATGCCCGATGCCGGGTTTCAGGAAGAACGCGGTTTCCCGGACCTTGCGTTCCATGTTCGAGAAAGTGACGATGTATTTCCGCTCCGCATCCAATCGCTCGAGGCTTCGGACATCGGACAGTTCCACCAGGGGATTGGATGAGAACGCCACCCGGATGGAAGCATCCGCCGGATCCATGCCTACGATGTCCACGGGGCCTTCGGGAAAACGAGGGGTACGGTAAGCCGGAATCGGGATCCATCCTTCTTCCCGAATGATGTTGAACAGAACACATCGAATGATTTCTTTGACGGTGGGGTGCGAACGGTATCCTTTGGGGATGAGTTCCAGGGTTTCGAGGACCCGTTTTTGGATAAGCTGCTCAAGCATGATGCCGTCCCTCGCAGATCTCAATCCTGCTTGATATTCACGCCTGATGGCGATATAATAGGTATTTTGGATAGTTGACAGCCCAATGCACTTGCAACGCAACACATTCCGGAAAGGCCTAAGTTATGCTCACACCTGAACTCCTGCACCAGATGACGCCCCAACGCCGTGCCGCCCTCATGGACCGGTCCATGGAAGACGTAACCGCCGTGCTCGAAGACATGCGCGCCATCGTACTGGATATTGCGCGAAACGGGGACCGCGTCACCTTGAAGCATTATACGAAACTCAAACCCGACATTGCACCCCAAGATTTGAAAATCAGTCCCCGGGAAGTGGAACAGGCCTATCGCGAACTGGATCCCCAGGTGCTCGACGGGCTCAAACAGGCGGTCCGCAACATCGATACGTTTCATCGCGCCCAACGGGAACGGGAGATGTGGACCGTACAGGTGGCCCCCGGCATCCTGGCAGGACGCAAGACCGTTCCGCTGGACATCGCCGGCGCCTATGTCCCCGGAGGACGCGCGGACTACCCCTCCAGTGTACTCATGAATATCCTTCCCGCCAAGGTGGCCGGGGTAAAGCGGATCGTGGCCTGCACTCCTCCCGGCCCCAACATGACCGTGAGCCCCGCCACCATCGTGGCGGCGGACCTGGCCGGCGCCGAAGCCCTGTACAAAATGGGAGGCCCTTGGGCCGTGGGAAGCATGGCCTACGGCACCGAGACCGTACCGAAAGTGGACAAGATCGTGGGCCCCGGCAACAAGTACGTGACCGCCGCCAAACTGGCGGTTTTCGGACTGGTGGACATCGACTCCCCAGCCGGCCCCAGCGAGGGACTCATTCTGGCGGACGACACCGCCCGACCGGACTGGGTGGCCGTGGATTTCCTGAGCCAGGTGGAACACGACCCGGATGCCGCCGCCATACTGGTCACCCCCTCGGAACGGTTGGCCCGCGAAACCATCGCCCACATCGAAGCCATACTGCCTTCCGTTCCGCGCCGCGACATCATCGATGCCGCGTTGAAGGCCAATTCCGCCGTGCTGATCACGCGAACCATGGATGAAGCCATCGACTTCGTCAATGAGTACGCCGGAGAGCATCTGCAGATCTGGACGGAGGACGTTTGGGAAACCTTGGGCCGAATCCGCCACGCCGGATCCATTTTCATGGGACCTTTCGCCCCCATACCCGCCGGAGATTACGCGTCCGGAACAAACCATGTGCTCCCCACCGGGCGGTGTGCGCGAATGTTCAGTGGGCTCAGCGTGGATGACTTCGTCAAGAAGCCGACCTTTCAGTATCTTTCCAGGCAGGGTCTTCAGGGCATCAAAGACGCCGTCGTTCGTCTGGCGGAATACGAGGGCCTTCCCATGCACGCCCGAACGGTCCGGATTCGGTTCGAAGACTAAGGCGTCCCGGCGCGGAACCCCCCTGGACTATGACCATGCAGGTTCATCACGCTTCCGGCGCCGGAGCGGTTTCCCGGAACAAAGAAGGAGCAGCCGATCATGTACGATTTCATGCTCGCCCCGCAAGAGCGGGAAATTCGTGATGAACTCCGCCGCTTCGTCCGTGACGAGGTAACCTCCGATTTCCTCCGGGCCATGGACCGGGACGAGATTCGATATCCGCGGGAATTCGTGGAAGCCTTGGGAAACCGGAATCTGTTGGGTCTTCGATTCCCCGCGGAGTGGGGGGGTCGGGGTCTTCCGTGGACCTGCGAAGCGGCGGCCATCGAGGAAGCGGCGGTCCTGGGAACCGCCTGCGGTTGCGCCTACGTCATGCCCTCCATCGTGGGGGAGGCCCTCCACGTATTCGGTACGCCGGAGCAGAAGGAAAAGTATCTCAAGCCCATGCTCCAGGGCCGGTTGATCAGCGCCGAGGCCTTGACGGAGCCCAGAGGCGGATCCGATTTCTTCGGCGCCGCCACCCGAGCCGTTCGGGACGGCGACCGCTTCCTCCTGAACGGGCAGAAACGGTTTGTGGTGGGCGCCGAGGGGGCTGATTTCTTCCTGGTTTACTGTCTCACGGACACGGATCCCAACACCCATCCGCACAAGCGCATCAGCCTGCTTCTGGTGGATCGGGGACCCGGCGTCCGGGTCGAATACCTGTACGGACTCATGGGGACCCGGGGGGGAGGCACGGGACGATTGGTCTTCCGCAATGCGCCCGTGCCCCGGGAAAATCTGGTGGGGGGCTTGAATATGGGCGCGACCATATTCAACCAAATGATGATTCCCGAACGGCTCACTTCGGCGGCGGGGGCCCTGGGAGTATGGGGAGCCCTGGAAGTGGCCGCAAAATACAGCGACCGTAGAAAGGCTTTCGGGCAGAAGATCCGCGGGTTCCAGGCGGTGAGTTTCATGATCGGAGACGCCGTTACCCGATTGGATGCGGCCCGGGCCATGGTGCATATGGCCGCCCGCAGCGTGGACGAAGACGCCCCCAACAAGCGCCGGCTGGTCAGTGAAGCCAAAAAGTTCGCCACGGATGCGGCTTGGGACGTCGCAAACCTGGCCATGCAGGTCATGGGCGGAATCGGCTACACGGATGTGTATCCCATTGAACGGGCCGTGCGCGATCTGCGCCTCACCCGGATCTGGACGGGAACCAACGAAATCATGAACCTCCTGATTCAACACGAGTATTACCGCGAACTCCTCGAAACCGCATCAAACCGTCGCGATATCGAACAGGACGCCCTCCGGACCGACGAGACGGAAAAAGTCTACACGGACGAAGATCAGTTGAAAGACCTGGAAGAAACACCCCGCTGAACGGACTCCCCCGGTAAAGACACCGGGCGGATCGTGGAGACAGCCGCCTCACTCACGCGTCGGATCGCGGCACGGGGACCTTCATATACTCCACCCCTTCGTCCTTAAGGGTCTGCTCTTCGTCCGCCGTGGTAATTCCCCGAATCTTTTTCTTCTCTGAAACTCCGTAATGGATTTTCAGCGCCTCCTTGGCAAAGCTCGCGCCTACGTCCTCGAATTCGTTCAACACATGCCGGTAAAAAGCCCGCATCACTTTTGCCGGATCCACTTCCGCCGACTCTCCCGCGGGCTGATCCGAGCCCCGCTGCGCGCTTTTGATGGTAAACGGCGAAAACAGCCGCCGGATCTCGGTATCACCGCACATGGGACACATTACGATCCCCTGGTTCTTCTGGTCCTCGAAATCCTGGACGCTGTCGAACCAGCCTTCGAACTTGTGACCTTGTGTACACTGCAAATCAAACGCGATCATAGAATGCCGTTTCAAAATCGCCACGCGGGCGTCTGTAAGCGCTGCCTCATTCTGCACGACGAGAAGCCCCACCATAGGGCCAAGGCTTCCACCGAAAAATTTCCGCGGGAAATCCATTTACATACGCAATATCATACGAATCCGCTTTGCGAAAAGCAAGCCATGTCGTTGCACAACGCCTTTGTTTCCCCTTCCACGGATTCGTATCCAATTACTGTATCGAATCACTTGATCCTGCATGAGCGGACATGTATCGTGCTCGTCCATATGAAGTCCACGGATTCCCAGGAAATCGGAACGGACCGGGGTCGTGAGGCGGACCGGGTCACCCGCGCGGCGGGAGTCGTGGGTGTCGCCACCTTGATCAGCCGGATACTCGGATTCGCCCGCGACATGGTGATCGCCTTCTTCTTCGGAACCGGCGCTTCCGCGGACGCCTTTTTTGTCGCCTTCCGCCTTCCCAACCTCCTCCGCCGTCTGTTCGCCGAAGGCGCGTTCACCGTGGCCTTCGTACCCGTATTCACCCAGACCATGAGCCGCGAGGGGAAAAGCTACGCCCTCGAAACGGCGCGCGCCGTACTGACGGCCCTGGGCGTGATACTGGCCGTCCTCTCTGTCGCAGGCGTGCTGTTCGCCCCGGCCATGGTGCGGGTCATCGCCCCCGGTTTCACGGAAGACCCGGCCAAACTGAACCAGACCATTGAGCTTACCCGCATTGTTTTCCCGTACATTTTCTTCATCGGACTAGTGGCCGGGTGCATGGGGGTGCTCAATTCTCTGCAGCACTTCGCGGCCCCCGCCCTGGCTCCCGCTTTGTTGAATCTGTCCATGATTCTGGCCATGGTGTTCTTCGCATCGCGTTTTCAGGAACCCGTTTATGCACTGGCCTGGGGGGTCATGGTGGGAGGGATCGCCCAGTTGCTTTTTCAGGCGCCTTTCATGAAACGGCAGGGTTTTTCCCTGCGGCCGTCATTCCGGTTCCGTAATCCGGCGCTGAAACAAATCCTGTTCCTGATGACTCCGGCGGCTCTGGGAGCCGCCGTGTACCAGATCAACATTCTGGTGGGCACACTGCTCGCCTCGCTGCTGCCTTCGGGTAGCGTTTCCTACCTTTACTACGCCGATCGCGTGGTGCAGTTTCCCCTGGGCATTTTCGCCATCGCGCTGGGCACGGCCAGCCTGCCCAGCCTGTCGCGCTTTGCCGCCCAAAGGGACATGGACGGCCTGGTGGACACCTTTTCCCATGCGCTCCGCCTGACGTTGTTCGTGGCGGTACCCTCCACCCTAGGGCTGATCCTCCTGCGGGAACCCATCGTAGGCGTGCTGTTTCAGAGGGGCGCCTTCGGCGGAGCGGCGGCCGCGCAGACCGCGAGCGCTCTCCTGTACTATTCCATGGGCCTGTGGGCGTCTTCCGCCCTCCGGGTCGTCTTGTCGGGATTCTACGCCCTTCAGGACACCAAGACCCCCGTCAAAGTGGCGGTGCTTTCCCTCGGGGCCAACATCGCCTTCAGTATCGTACTCATGCAATTCATGGCCCACAACGGTCTGGCCCTGGCTACCACCCTCTCCAGCATCCTGAATTTCAGCTTCCTGCTGTTCCTGCTGCGTTCCAAGACCTCCCGCCTGGACGGTCGAACCATTGGGCGATCCCTGGCCAAAACGCTGTCGGCCTCCGCGGCCATGCTCATTCCCGTGAGCCTGCTCGCCCGAATTCCCCTGCCGGGCGGCGGTCCGGGGCGGCTGTTTCTGACCATGGCTTCCGCCCTAATCGTCTTTCTGGGCGCATCATACGCCCTCAGGTCGCCGGAACTGGGCCTGATGCTGCGATCCCTTCGCAGGGTGCGGGAGGCTCGATCCCCATCGGAAGCCTGACTCCCGGGTTCACGACGACGCTTTCTTCTCCGGAGGCGGCTCCAGCTTGACCAACTCGTAGGTTCTGCGGCCCAAACCGAGTTCCTGAGCATAATCCAACTGGATCGTCCAATCCACCTTGGGATAAATACCCCGAAACTTGTCTTCCACACATTCATCCCGGCCGTGAAGGCACGAACCCGCCAGTAACGCCTGCCGATTCACCAGGTCCACGGACGCCTGGTCGATGGCCACCGGATCCGTGGAGGCCAGGATTCCGATATCCCCCACGATGGGCGCATCACAGTACCCATAGCAGTCGCACGCCGGAGAGATCTGGGTGAGGAAATTCAGAAAAACGCTCTTTTGTTCCTTCCCGGCCAATACCCCCCGGGTGTATTCCACCATCTTTTCCAGAAACGGCGGAATGGCCTCGCTCCACTGAATCTGCACGGCGCCTTGGGGACAAACCAGGATACACTCTCCGCACCCTACACACTTCGCCGGATCGATAAACGCCTTCTTGGATTCCGTAAGACGGATGGCTTCCTGGGCGCAGTGCTCGATGCATTCCCCACAGCCGATGCACTTCTTGGCGCGAATCTTCGGACCTACGTCGGAGTGTTGTTGGAGCTTCCCTTTCCGCGAGGCGCATCCCATGCCCAGGTTCTTGATGGCGCCCCCGAACCCGGATAACTCATGACCTTTGAAGTGGGCCACGCTGATCAGCGCGTCCGCATGAACCACCTCCGAGCCGATGGATACCGTTTGAAAATGCTTTCCGTTCACCGGAACGTCCACCGCCGAAGCGCCCCGGAGTCCGTCGGCGATGACCAGCGGAGCACCCACCACGGAATAGGCGAATCCGTTTTCGATCGCCGTGTTCAAGTGGGATACGGTGTCCCCCCTCGCGCCCACGTACAACGTGTTGGCATCCGTGAGAAACGGGCTGGCTCCCAGATGCTTCAGACGATCCACGATGCGGCGGAAGAACACGGGACGTATGTACGACGTGTTTCCCCGCTCTCCGAAATGAAGCTTGATCGCCGTAAGGTCCCGGGGCTCGATCCTCCGATCCAATTCGACAAGGTCCAACAAGCGGCTCAACTTGTCAAAAAGGTTCTCCCGAATAGTAGCTCGCATGTCCACAAAGAATACTTGACTGGTCGTCATCCATTCCTCCTTAGCAGGCCGTTGAAAAAAGCGATCTGCTGTCACGCCTTTGGCATGACTTCATCCTTCGTCATCGCGGCGTACTTATACATGCGCCTTATTCCTCAGGATTCGCGCCTTGCATATCATCGTCTTTCAACGGTCTTCCGACAATAGTGTTTATCAATGGGCCGTTAGGATACATGGAACGTACCGTTTCTCCGCTCAACCTCAAGATTGCTCATCCAGAATCGACTCTCATGGAATTCCAAGTCCAAAGACCTGCGAGATAGTGGACCGCTCCGAATGAGCGGAAAGCCGGCCTCCATACGGGACGGGTTTCACTCCGGTGTGTCCTGGGGATACACCGGAAACCGGATGGTGAACGAAACCCCTTTGCCGGGATCGTTATGCACCTCGATCTCCCCGCGGTGCCTGGTGACGATCTTATGAACCATGGCCAGTCCCAGCCCGGATCCCTGGGCCTTCGTGGTGAAAAAGGGGTTGAATATGTTGTGCAGAATCTCCGGGGGAATGCCTCCGCCCATGTCGCGCACCACCGTCACGATCAAGGGGCGCCCGCAGTCGGTCATCGGGACCGCTTCGACATAAATGACACCGCCTTGCTTCATGGCCTGAACCGCGTTCAAGAACAGATTGTAGTACAGATGCCGAATCTGCCGGGCGTCACCCAGCAGCCTCGGAACCAGGTTCAGGCGTTTCTCCACGGAGATCCCGCTTTCCTGAAGCTCCAGCCTTACGAAATGCAACGCCTCCAGGATAACTTCATTCAAGTCGAAGTACTGAAACCCCCCCGTGGTGTCCGAAGAAAAATCCAGGACATCGTGCAGAATTTTTTCCAACCGGGCCACCTCGGAAACAATGACCCCGAGGTACCCCTTAAGGGGGGATTCCTCCTCCACCTTGTTGTAAACGCGACGGGCGAACCCTCCGATAGACACCAGGGGATTCCGGATTTCGTGAGCGATTCCCGCGGTGAGTTCCCCGACGGCGGCCAGTTTCTCGGACTCGATCAAGCGTTCTTTGGCCAGTTTCAGTTCTCGGTTCACCCCGTCGATAAACTCAACCAGTCGGCTGTTCTCCAGAGCCAGTCCCGTCTGGTTCACCAGCATGGTCAACGCCTTCAATTCGCTTTCATATACGCCTCGGTCTTTCAGGGCGTGGTCGGCCACGACGACGCCGATGAACCCCTCCTTGGCCGACAAGGGCACGGCTACGTAGGGATGACACAGTAGGACACCGAGCCGATCGCACGGCGTCCACTCGGGATCCCGCGGATTCAGGATCTGGAGGGGTCTCCGTTCCACCAGACATCGGACCACAGCCCCGGCATCCGGACGAAACGGAATGACCAAATCTTCGAACATCCGGGGGTGGGAGGGATTGGAGAAACCGCCCATCGCCGCGGGATCCCACGGGGATGATTCCTGCCGGAAAAACTTCCGGTGCAAACGAAGAACCTGTTTCTTCTCATCCAGGAGCAGCACGAATACCCGATCGAACTGCAAACCCTCACCGAAAATCGTCGCATTCATAAAAATATTCAGGATTTCTTCAAAATCCACCGTGGTGATCATGGCCCCCGAAATCTCGTGCAGCGCCCTCAAGGTCCCCACCATTTCCTCGTTTCTGCGCGCCAGCGACTCCACTCTTCCGAACATGAGCGATTTCTGGACGGCGCTGGAAACGAAGGAACTCACCGTCTGGAGAAGACGGGCGTCCTCACCGTTGAAAGGGACCGTACGCCCGTCATCCGGCCGGATCTTTTCGGACACGCTCAAGGCGCCCACGAACCCTTCCCCCAAGTCCAGTTCCACCTGCATGGGGATGCTCCGAGAATCGAGCGGAACACCAAAAGACGCCCCCATGAGTTCCTGTTCCTCTTCGGTGTCCCACACGGTCAACCGGGCATTTCGGGCGCTTACCAGGCGGGCGCACAGAGCCACCAGATCTCTCGCCAAGGGCTCCAATTCCATATTGGCGGAAATTGTCCTGCCCACCTCCATCAGGGCGTTCAGCTCCATGGTCCGGAGCTTTCCTTCCAGGGCCATTCTGGAATTGCGCATCACACCCGCCAACTCCAGACAGACGGTCTTGACCAAATCCAGGCGGGACTCGGTGAGGGCAAAGGCGCCGGGAATATAAAACACGGCGGCCCCATACAGGAACGCGTCATCCGCCAGAGGAAACACCAGCAGCCTTCGGGCGTCGCCGGATCTCCGCCCGGAACGATCCGGAATCTCCACGGTCCCACGCAGAATGGTCCTGCGCAGGCAAGCCTCCCCGATCAGACCTTCTCCCACTGCGTACCGGTGCAAATACATCCAGTCTTCCGTGCGATCTCCGGACAGGTGAAGATGAAGAACCTGATGCTTCCTGTCCAGGCGAAAAATGAACCCCTGGCCCAGCCCGAGTTCCCTGGACACGGTTTGCAGGATGTTCTGGAGCTTCTTTTCCGTCACGACTCTGGAATTGGCGATGCGAACCACCTTCTCCAGGACCTGGATGGGACGGATACGGCTCGAACCCGGCATACGCGTTACCCCGGTCTTACCACTTCATCATAAATACGTTCGTATTCCTTCGCCGAATGCGACCATGGGAATTCTTCTTCCATGGCGTTCCGAACCAGACGCTCCCATCGGACATCGTCTCCGTAGACTCGGAGCGCCTCATGGAAACAGGTAAGCAACGCATCGGGCGTGTACTCTCGAAACTTGAACCCGGTTCCCTGACCCGTTTCCGGATCGTATTGCGCTACAGTCTCATCGAGGCCTCCCGTGGCGCGCACCAGGGGGATGGTACCGTAGCGAAGGCCATATAACTGCTCCAGCCCACAGGGTTCGTACCGGGACGGCACGAGGAGAAAGTCCGCACCGGCGTGTATCCGGTGGGCCGTTTCATACTCATACGAATCGAACACGGCCGTTTTTCCGCGATACCGTTTGCACATCTCCATAAGAAAACCGTGGTATCGATCCTCCCCCTTCCCCATGATCAACACCCGCATATCGAGATCCATTAAGCCCGGGAACACCTGCTCCAACAGATCCAATCCTTTGCGGGTCTCCAGGCTGGAAATCATGGCCACCAGAGGCCGGGATCCGTCCCGGGCCAATCCGCAGCGGTCCATGAGATCCTTCTTGCACAGGGATTTCCCTCTCAGGTCCCGCCGGCTGTACGGGGTTGCGATATACGGATCTCGGGCCGGATCCCAATGATCATAGTCCACGCCGTTCAACACCGCCCGGAGATCCGCCCGGCGATGTTGAAACACTCCTTCCAGGCCGCACCCGAATTCCGGGGAAAGAATCTCTTCCCCGTACTTCCGGCTCACCGTAACGATCCGGTCCGCGAACACCAGCCCGCCCTTCATAAAATTCAGATTCCCATAGAATTCAAGCCGTTCCATGGTAAAGAATTCCCAACCCAAACCGGTCAGAGCAAGATCCAACGCGCCGAACAGTCCTTGATTTCCCAGATCGTGGACGGTGAATACGCTGCCGCAACGCTCCAAGCCGGGAACCCCGCAGTACAGGCTCTTCAAGTATGTCGGCACGAGCCCCGTCTGCCAGTTGTTACAGTGAATCACGTCGGGCTGCAGGTTCAATGCCGCACAGAGTTCCAGCACCGCCCGCGAAAAGAACACAAACCGTTCGGCGTTGTCCTCGTAATCTCCATACTCGTTGCCGTACAGTCCCTCCCGATCGTACAGCTCGTCGTTTTCCACCAGGTGCACCGTTACCGGTCCGCCGATACCGGATCGAAAGATCCGGGCCTCCTCCGTCCGGAAAGCAATGGGGATCTTGAGCGTGACTCCCGTATCCTCCATAGCCGCGCCGCATGTCGCCGCACTCCGATACTTGGGAGTCACCAGATGCACCTCGTGACCCAGGAGCGCCAGAAACTTGGGGAGCGCATGGGATACGTCCGCCAGACCTCCCGACTTGGAGAAAGGAACCACCTCCGAAGAAACGAACACAACCCGCATCGGATGCCTCCCCGGTCCCGGTTTTCCCACGCACCCCCGCCGGCGCGCAGGTGAGTTCAGTCTATCCCGGCATGACACGAATTACAAGCCGCAGCAGGCATTCCACGATGCCGACACCCAACAGCCCGCCCGTGGCGAATCCAGGGCCTATCCCCGCAGTTGGGACACATGAGACCCCCACGGGGACACGTCCCGCCGGGGGGAGGGACGTCTTCGGCGCCCGACCTTTCCGGCGCTCCGGCATTTCGTTGACAATGGGAAGGTCGTTCCGTTATGGGAGGGAGTGCGCCCTGGAAGCGTTTTCGCAACAACTCCGGAATCCATACTTGGGGTATTCTTATGATGAAGACATTGGTGGTGATGACGAGCGGAGGCGACGCCCCCGGAATGAACGCCGCGGTGCGGGCCGTGGTCCGGCGGGCGATCCATCACGGTCTCAAGGTGTTCGGCGTCTGGAACGGATACGAAGGCCTGGTCCGGGGGGGAGACTCCATACGTCCTCTGGCCTGGAAGGATGTGGGCGGCATCATCTCCCGGGGGGGCACCTTCCTGGGGACGGCGCGCTCGGAGCGCTTCCGGACCCAGGAAGGGCGCAGGCTGGCCGCGGACAATCTCCTGGACTGCGGTGCGGATGCGTTGGTGGTCATCGGCGGAGACGGCTCTCTCATGGGAGCCCACGTTCTTTCCGAAGAGTGGCCGGAACACGTGGCGGCTCTGCGCCCGCAAGGGGCCGGGGAAGAGGATTGCGCCTCCAGGCTCCACGTCATCGGTCTTCCGGGCTCCATCGACAACGATCTGCACGGCACGGACATGTCCATCGGGGCGGATACGGCGCTGAATCACATCGTTCACGCCGTGGACGATCTGACGTCCACGGCGGCGTCCCATCAGCGCACCTTCGTGGTGGAAACCATGGGAAGGCACTGCGGATATCTGGCGCTTATGGCTACCTTGGCGGGAGCCGCATCCTGGGTGCTCATTCCCGAAGACGAACTGGAATTGCGGTGGCACCAGAAGATGGTCCGCGCCATCCAACGGAGCCGGGACGTGGGTAGACCTCATCAGATGGTCATCGTGGCCGAAGGGGCCCGCCATCCGGACGGACTTCCCATCCGCTGCGAAGACGTCAAGCGGATCCTGGCGGACCAGTTGAAGATCGATATACGGATCACGGTGCTGGGTCACGTGCAACGGGGCGGCTCTCCCACGGCCTTCGACCGGATCATGGCCACCCGTTTGGGGACCGCCGCCGTGGACCTTCTCCTCAAGGAACCGGATCTCCATCACCGCCATATGCTGGGGCTGCAGAAAAACCAGGTCATCGCCACACCCCTCGTGGAAGTCGTGGAAAAGAGTCGGGCGGTCCGTGCGGAAATCGAAAACTGCAACGCCGGGCGGGCCGCCGAGATGCGCGGGGCAAGCTTTGTCAAGACGCTTTCCCTCATCAAGAAGCTGACCCGGATCTCCCCCGCACAGGAACGCCGCCCGGATGGATCCGTGGCCCTGCTGACGGGGGGAGCCGATGCGCCGGGCATGAATGCGGCAGTGAGCGTGGCGGCGCGATGTCTCATGAATCAGGGGATCACGGTGCTTGGGGTGGAAGCGGGTATTTCGGGCCTGGTGCGCGGAAACCTGATGGAGCTGGACTGGAACGAGCTGGTGGGGTGGATCAACCGGCCCGGCTCCGAGATCGGGACTTCCCGCTACCCTTTCGAGCAAGAGGACCTCCCCCGTATTGCGGAAACACTGAACCGGTTCCATGTAAAGGGTCTCATCGCCGTAGGGGGCTGGGGAACCTACTTGAATATCGCCGAACTGGCGGGGCGCCGGGAGGATTTTGAATCCCTGGACATCCCCATGATCCTCGTTCCCGCCACCATCGACAACAACCTTCCCTGCACGGAATTCGCCATCGGGGCGGATACGGCGCTGAACAACATCATTCAGGCGGTGGACAAGATCCGGCACACGGCCGGCGCCACGCGCAGGGCCTTCGTCGTCGAAGTAATGGGCCGGGAATGCGGCTTTCTGGCCTTGATGAGCGCCATGGCCTCGGGAGGCGAAAAGGCCTACCTGCCCGAATCCGGTATCAGCCTGGCCGAACTCAACCGGGACGTCGAAGTGCTCAAGGAGAGCTTCCGGG
Source organism: uncultured Thermodesulfobacteriota bacterium (assembly GCA_964597345.1). Classification (GTDB taxonomy): domain Bacteria; phylum Desulfobacterota; class Desulfarculia; order JACQYL01; family JACQYL01; genus CAZQXK01. The sequence continues at coordinate 60,646 of CAZQXK010000002.1, forward strand.
GCGGGAAACGCATGGTGATCTATCTCCGGAACGAGCATGCCACGCGTAGGTACACCACGGATTTCATCCGGCAATTGCTGGAAGAAGAGAGCAAAGGGGAATTCGAAGTACGCACGGCCATATTGGGACATCTTCAGCGGGGAGGCATCCCCTCGGCTTTTGACCGGATCCTGGCAAGCCGCATGGGAGACGCGGCCGCGTCCGCCATGGTGGACGCCCTGGAAACGGGATCCCGCGAAGTGCAAGCCCTGTGCTTTCAGGGAAGAGGCGTATCCCTGATTCCCCTCTCGGAAGCCATGGAAGCCATGGATCACAAACGGGGACGTCCCCGGAACCAGTGGTTTATGGGGCTGGTGGAAACGGCCGATTGCCTGGCCATGTACCATCCCGTTGCCGCTTGTAAAACCGGTTCATAGTCCGTGGTCGCAATGGTCTTGGGAGAACCGCGCAGGATTCGGTCGATTCGGTCTTGTCGAAAGACGACCGATTAGAATTGACATAAGGCAGCAGGTCGGGCCAAAATGTATGCAGGAAGATGGGGTCAAGCGGAGGATCCGTTGATTCCGGCCCACCCGCCGGAGAAGGGTCCAACAACGTTATGTCTTTGACCGGCACAGTTTCTCCTGCATGAAAAGGTCGGCGCTTTTCCATCCTGCCGATTATCATGCGCGCCCCGATGGCATCGCCCACGATGGGGAGAGTACTTCCACTTTTGTTCCCATATAGTGTCCGGCGCACGCCTGCTCCGCCCGCCGGAAAACGCGGTCCCGGTAACAGCCGCAATGGAGACTTCACAGGCGGCGCTTCCGGGATGCTCACCCGAAATCGAACGGCAAGGGCCCCCGTCCTTTGGGCGCGATTTAGAATAAGGCGTTCGCAGTACGTTGATCGAAGAGAGACGGTGCTCATGGAAGCCCGGACTCGATTCTTGGATACAGGAGTCCGGTAATCATAAAACTATCCAACATGTTAACGGAAGTACAGGATATGGAAAAGGGAGGGGATCGATGAACAGGTGGTTGTGTAAAACGATGTTCATTGCATTTATGGTATGCGGCCTGGTTTCCGGATCCGTATGGGCCAATCTGGACGGCCTTTACAAACCGCTGGATCAGTCCACGAACATGTATGTCCAGACTTACAGGGAAGGCTCCTTACTCATTATCATCTCACCGGACGCCAAGACCGAATGGTACGTGTTTCTCCATGAGGATTTCCGGCAGAATCCCATCGAGGTGCTCGACTATGCCGGAAATGGCCACAAACTCACCCTCGAGTTCGATGCATCGAGCCGAGCCCTTGCAACCCTGGAACTGGCTCAAGGCGGCGAACAAAGCTGGGTTTTGATCAAGAACTTTGATGCTCCCGATCCAGCAAGCATTATAGATGGTATATATAAGGATAGGTCCGGCGCTACCAACCTGTACCTTCAAACCTATACTACGGGATCGGCTCTCTTAATTTTTAGTCCGGACCTGGAAAACTGGGTCGTGTTTCTAGATGAAAATTGGGCCGACGGTATTGAATTGGAAGACGACTATGGGAATACTGGGTATCAGCTCAGCATGAACCGAATCCCGGAATCGTCTTATGAATGCGCTCTGACCACTCCTGAGGACGAACGCATCACGTACACATTGGACTTGGTGTTTCCAGCCTCTGTGGCGGAGGATGTAGCACCCTCGCAAGCCGGCGGCTTCAGCCCCGAGTTGTCCCTCATCACCTGCCAGGGTTTGTGCGGCGGACCGGGGTACGGCGGATGCATGTGCGACGCTCAATGCGTGTTTTACGGGGACTGCTGTTGGGATTACCAGCAGTGGTGCGGGGGAATCCCGGCTCCCGGCCCGGGATTCCAGACCTGCCAGGGGCTGTGCGGCACCCAGGGCATCGGCGGGTGCTGGTGCGACAGCAGTTGCGCCGCTTACGGCGACTGTTGCCCGGATTTTTTCCAGTGGTGCGGCGGATGGACTCCGGCTCCCAGCTTGGGAAGCTGTCAGGGCAAATGCGGCGGACAGAGCTTCGGCGGCTGCTGGTGTGATTCTCAATGCGCGTTCTACGGCGATTGCTGCCCCGATTACAATCAATGGTGCGGCGGGGTCACGTTCAACACCTGCCAGGGCAAGTGCGGCGGTCAGGGTATCGGTGGATGCTGGTGCGATTCCCAATGCATGCTCTACGGCGACTGCTGCCCGGACTACACCCAGTGGTGCGCGGGGATCCCGGGTCCTGGTCCCGGTTTCATGACCTGCCAGGGCAAATGCGGCGGTCAGGGCATCGGCGGATGCTGGTGTGATTCCCAATGCATGCTCTACGGCGACTGCTGCCCGGATTATAATCAGTGGTGCGGCGGCTGGACTCCCGCACCCACCATAGGAAGCTGTCAGGGTATCTGCGGCTTCCAAAGTCCCGCCGGCTGTTATTGCGACAGTGAATGCGTCCTTTGGGGCGACTGCTGTGCCGATTACAACCAATGGTGCGGCGGCGGCTGGGGCCCCTCACCCAGCTATGGGAGCTGCCAGGGAATTTGCGGCCTCCAAAGTGTTGCGGGCTGCTGGTGCGACAATGAATGCGTTTGGAACTACGACTGTTGTTCCGACTACGCGTATTGGTGCGCGGTTTGGTTTTAAATGAAACATCCGGGTTTGAACGGCGCGGCCTCCGGGCCGCGTCCGGATGAAACCCGGCGGCTCTTCGCAAGGGATTCGAATGAAGACGATGTCTTCCGGATCCCTTTTGTTCATGGATGGTTCGCTCTCTAAACTCTTTGCACAAGGAAGATGCTTATGAACTTCATCACCCGGGGGTTGATCTGTCTCATGCTGTGTGGGACCGTTTCTTGGGCGGGCGCCGCGGAAGGACCCCGCGCCGTGATCGAACAGATGGAACATCACTTCGGCGCCGTGCTGGAAGGCCAGGTGCTTCCCTTCGACTTTCATATCCGCAACGAAGGCTCCGCGCCTCTGAATATCCTGGAAACCAAGGCCGATTGCGGCTGTACGGTGGCGCGGTATGATCGGGTCATCCCACCGGGTGAAGCCGGAGCGTTTCATGTTACGGTGGACACGAAGGGATTCCGGGGTGAATTCACCAGCCGGGTACTCGTAGTCACGGACGATCCCATCCGGCCGCGCATGGTGTTCACTCTGTTGGCCGACATTCAGACCCCCTTCGAGGTGGTGGGCGGGGACCGCATCATGCTCTCAGGTTGCGCGGGAAACCCGTTCTCCACGAAGAAAACCGTTGTTTCGGCGGCGGAAACCCCGGTACGGATTACCGGGACCTCGACCACCTTGCCCGAAGACGTTCTCAAGACCGAAGTGAAGGAACTGGAAGCCGGGAAGACCTTCGAACTGACGCTGACGGCCACGCTTGTAGAGCCATCGGGGCGGTACAGCGGAAGAGTGATTCTGCACACGGACCACCCGGTCACCAAGGAAATCTTGTTGGGCGTACGCGTATACGCATTGCCTCCCGCCAACGTGGACCCGGAAGAGGTGGTCTTCGATTTCCGGAGGGAAGGGGGCGGCAATCCCGCCTTCGTAACGGTTTCCTTTTGCGGGGACCCGTCCGAAGCAGACAAGGAAGGTCCCGCCTACCGGCCCGTTCAATTGATCTACGACACGGATCTTTTTCAGGTGAGCCGGATCGAGAACCCCAATTCGAATTCGTGGTACCTCACCATCATACCCAGGGAAGCCCATCTCCCCAAAACCACCCGGGAATACACTCTGCTGATCGAAACGGACATGCCGAAGAACAAGTATCTGCCCGTACGGCTCAAAGTGGTGCACTGAATCGTATCGCCACGGCCGCTTGATCCGAAACTTCTATGAAGGAGGTGCGCCCACCGGATATCCCTTTCGGAAAAGGGGCGCCCGGTGTTCGCACTATCGGAACTTTGGGGAAAAGAGCGCCGGGGTATGGGAGGAGGGGTTCCCATACCCCGGCGTCTGCATGGATCAGGAGGGCATCGGCTATCCGCTTCAGAGAGGAAGTGTGGCAAAAAACGTGTTGCCCTCGCGCCATACCAACAGCAACACGGCATCCGCTTGGGTTTCCGAAACCGCCTGTCTGAAATCCTCCACGGACTTCACTTCCCGATGATTGACTTCCAAAATTACATCCCCGCGGTTCAAACCCGCTTCAGCGGCGGGGCCTCCGGGTTCTACTCCCGTAATGATCACCCCTTGCGCTTTGTCCAGGCCCAAGGCCTTGGCCAATTCGGGGGTCACGGTCTGTACGCTCATGCCGAACCGCTTTCGCTGACTGGTCTCGACCTGGACCGGGGGGGTGTCTTTGAGCGTGCCTAACGTAACGGGTACGATGTGTTTCTTGCCTTCCCGGAGAATGGTGACGTTCACCCGGGTACCGGGGGCGCGATTGGCCACCATCTGAGGCAACTCGCTGGAATTCGTTACGGGCTCACCGTCGAACTCCACGATGACATCACCCCGGCGGATCTTGGCTTCATCCGCCGGCCCCCCCTTGGTCACATCCGCCACCAGGGCGCCGTCCGAGGTGGTCAGTTTGAAAGACCGGGCCAGTTCGGGTGTGATATTCTGAATGGCCACACCCAGCCACCCTCGGGTTACGCGTCCCTCATCCTTGAGCGCAACCAGGATCTGCTTGACCATGTTGATGGGAACGGCAAAACCGATGCCCTGGCCGGCAGCCACAATGGCCGTATTGATGCCGACCACGTCACCGTGAAAACTGAACAGGGGGCCGCCACTGTTCCCCGGATTGATGGAGGCGTCCGTCTGGATGAAATTATCGTAAGGACCCGCTCCGATAACGCGCCCCGTGGCGCTCACGATTCCCGTGGTGACGGTTTCCGCAAGGCCGAAGGGATTGCCTATGGCCACCACGGGTTCACCCTGCTCGAGGATGTCCGAGTTCCCCAGCACGGCCGCGGTCAATGGTTCTTCCGGTTCGATTTTGATCAGGGCGATGTCCGTCTTGGGATCGACTCCCACCACGCGGGCCGAGTATTCCTGCTTGTCGTGCAAAGTCACTTGAATCTGATCCGCATCCTGGATCACATGATGGTTGGTCAGAATATAGCCGTCCTTACTGATGATAAATCCGGATCCCAAGCCCCGCTGGCGGAATTCCCGCGGCATCCTGTCGCCGAAAAACCGTTCCCAGAAATCCCTGAATGGATCCATTCCCCCACGAGGACCAAGACCGGGTCCCGGGAAGGGAGAGGTCATCACCCGCTCCACTTTGACCACACTGATATTGACGACACTCGGCTTGAGCTTTTTCACCAGAGCCGGCACGGTCTCGCTGGTAATGGGGATCTTTCCCCGTTCCCCCCGGGGCTCGGCCCAAAAAGCGCCCCCCCAGCTCACGGGAACCCATATCAGGCAGAGTATGAGTATTACCGCAAAATATCTCCGCCGCATCCATCCGCCTCCAACTCTGTTCATTGCAAACCTCCTCTACATGGTTTCAGTTACACCGGAATCCGGACTGTTTACCCGCTCATACGCCTTCCATAGAGTTCGGCGGCGACATTCCGTTTAAAATCATTTTGCACCCACGGAATTCCGATACTTGTCCCTGTCCATAATCCGTTCATCCCCGCCGTCCGTTCCTTGCGTTGATTTTTGCACCTTCTAGTGTACAATGGCAAACGTATGGAAGCACCTCAACGTTTGAATCTGAACGAAGCCGAAATCATCCTGAGTTCCATCACGGACGGCGTGTTCACCGTGGATAAGGAGTTTCGGATCACCTGGTTGAACCGGGCCGCGGAGCACATTACGGGCGTGCCGGTGAAGGAAGCGCTGGGACGCTACTGTTGTGAGGTATTCCGGGCCGAAATTTGCGAAACGGATTGCGCCCTGAAGCATACGATTCAGACCGGCAAACCGCTGGTCAATCACATGGTTTACGTGGTCCGCAAAGATGGGGAACGGGTTCCCATCAGCGTAAGCACGGCTCTGCTCAAAGACTCGACGGGAGACATCATCGGCGGCGTCGAGACCTTTCGAGACCTCTCTCTGGTGGAGGAACTGCGCAAGGCGGCCGAGAAACGCTATACCTTCTCGGACATCATCTCCCGGAACCATGAGATGCAGGATATCTTCAGTATACTTCCGGAAGTGGCTCAGAGCGACGCCACGGTACTGATCGAAGGGGAAAGCGGCACGGGCAAGGAACTGTTGGCCCGGGCCATCCACAATCTTTCCGCACGCACCAGTAGAGCTCTGGTTGCCATAAACTGCGGCGCATTGCCGGACACGCTGCTGGAATCCGAATTGTTCGGTCACAAAGCCGGGGCCTTCACGGATGCCAAGAAAGACCGGCCCGGACGCATCGCGCATGCCGAAGGCGGCACCCTGTTCCTGGACGAGGTGGGAGATATCTCTCCGGCCCTTCAGATACGCCTCCTGCGCTTCCTTCAGGAAAAGACCTACGAGCCCCTGGGTTCGAATCAAACCCTCCACGCAGACGTTCGGGTGGTGGCGGCCTCCAACAAAGACCTTACCGAGGAAATGAAACACGGCCGTTTCCGGCAGGACTTGTATTACCGGCTGAACGTAGTGCGATTGCGACTTCCACCCCTTCACCGGCGAAGGGAAGACATTCCCCTGTTGATACAGCACTTTATCACCCATTTGAATCGTGTGCGAGGAAAGGACATCTCCGGGCTGTCTCACGAGGCGCTGCACGCCCTCATGGAATACGATTGGCCTGGAAACATCCGTGAGCTGGAAAACGCCATGGAGTATGCGTTCATTATTTGTCCCGGAGGTCTTATCGAGAGAAGGCATCTGCCCGAACAATTCAAGGCCTTGCAAGCCCTGCCCGACGGACTTCCGGGAGGGGCCACGCTGGCGGAAATCGAAGCAAGGATGATTTACGACGCACTGGTCCGAAACGGCTGGAAACGTCAGGCCACGGCAAAAGAACTGGGCATCGACAAGACTACCCTCTGGCGGAAAATGAAACGGCTCGGCTTGGCGGATTCCCAATCCAGCGCCGCCCCATCCTGAATCCATACCGGTCCGTTCGATTCCGGCGGAGGGTCCGCTTGGCCCTGCCGTGGGACCGGCCCGAAATAGGGAACCCTCTGAAGGCTTGACAGGAGAAGAAACATGACATCGCAGAAGAAAGCGCTGTGGGTGGTATTCAAGCCCAAAGAACCCGTATCCACCGCCCGTATGCGGGAGCAATTCCTGGGATCTTATCCGGTGTTCAAGGACATGCCCGGTTTGTTCAGCAAGTGCTGGTGGTGCAACGAGGAGAAGGGGGAATGGGGGGCCTTGTACATCTTTTACTCCGAAGCGGCTCTGAACGAGTATTTGAAGTCGGATCGCTGGCTCAAGACCGTCCCGGAGAAATACGGGATCCGACCGGAAACGGTGGTTATACTGGATCCGGGTCCCATCCTGTGTAAGGAGACGATAACGGAAGAGGAGAATTCCTGGATTTCCCCCTGAGGGTCTCGTCCGGTAATACCTGCCCGGACAGGATATTGCCGTAACTTAGGAGGCCGCTGATCTTTTCAGGGTCACCGAAGTTTGCATGCGCTTCACGGGGTGTATTCTGCATTCAGGCGGAGGAAGGACCCGGTAACATTTTGCACCGCCCATACCCGATGGAGGATGGGGCAACGGCGTCGGCGTCGGAAACAGAGGCTCTCACGGTGCTCCGGCATTTCACACGACCGTATGGCACGACCCTTGCCTATTCGAAACGCGGGAGGTCCTGGATGTGCTTGCCATACCCGAGTTCCGGGGACGAGTAGCTCCGGTCTTCGACACGTGCTGCACGCTGTTGGTGTTCGATCCGCGGTGTGCGGAACGAGGAATTGCACCCTTCGAAGGCTGGGAAATCGTTCACAAGAGTATCCGCGCCCGGGTTTTGAAGGAACGGGGCGTGCAGCTGGTTTTGTGCGGAGGGATCAGCGCGGCCATGGCCCGTGCGTTGGATCGAGCCGGAATCCGGTTGATTCCCTGGAAGTCGGGCGATATCCACGAGGTACTGAACGCCTACCTGGAAGGCCGCCTGGAAGACCCGAGGTTCGCCATGCCGGGATGCTGCAACCCGATGGGGGCCGGGGCGCATCACGCCCATGGAAGGTGTCGCCGCAACCCCCGAAGTTCCGCTCACATCTTCTCGGAAGAGGCCGTGGAAACGGAGGTCGGGCTGAACCGTGAGGTTCCGGAATAACCGGTTCTCGACCAGGCCTCGGAACCCCTGCCCGCGGATGCTTTTCTGCGCGGTCTCGGTCTCAACGCTCCGGGACACGGAGAGCTTTGGGGTTAGGCCCCCCTCCTTCCGTATCGAAATGCATCGCAGAAAGGCCTCCCGCGCTCGAGATGGGCATCAACCGACCCGTCCAGCCGACCTATGGAAAAACGGATACTTAACAGGCCGCTGAAAAATGCGAACTGCTGTCACGCCGATTGCGTGACGCTTCATCCTTTGTCATTGCGGCGTACCGCATGTACGCCTCATTCCTTAGGATTCGCGCGCCGTGCATCGCATCGTTTTGCACCGGCCTGCCCAAATTACTGTTTAAGAACGGCTGTCAAATATACGGCAGACCGGAACCCGAGGAGGAACCATTTCATGCCACAGTCGAAAACGGCGCCCAAAGGGGCCGAAGATCGTATGATGGAAGCAGACCGGGAGTTACAGGAGCGTCTCGATCGAATCCGGCACAAAATCCTGGTGATGAGCGGGAAGGGCGGCGTCGGGAAAAGCAGCGTCGCCGCGTACTTGTCCGTGGTCCTTTGCCATCGCGGATATCGGGTGGGATTGATGGACGTCGACCTTCACGGTCCCAGCATCCCGCGAATGCTCGGGATCACGGGCCTCATGGCTGCGGGAGACAACCAACGGGCCATTCCCATCCGAGCGGACCGAAATCTTCAGGTGGTATCCCTCGAAAACCTGCTTCCCGACCGGGACTCGGCGGTCATATGGCGCGGTCCGCTGAAAATCGGCGTCATCAAGCAGTTCATCCGGGACATCGAATGGGATGATCTCGATTTCCTGGTAGTGGATTCACCTCCAGGAACAGGCGATGAACCCCTTACCATCGCTCAAACCATTTCAGACGCTCATGCTTTGGTGGTGACCACTCCCCAGGAAATTTCGCTGGCGGACGTACGCAAGTCCATCAACTTCTGCAGGCAGGTGAACCTCCGTATGTTGGGGCTGCTGGAGAATATGAGCGTCCTGATCTGTCCTCACTGCGGCAGGGAGGTGGAAGTCTTTCCCCGGGGAGGCGGTGAACGCACGGCACACCAGGCAGGCATACCGTTTTTGGGAAGCCTTCCCATGGATCCGAAGGTGGTGGAAGCCGCGGATGCAGGCCTTACGTCCTTTCTCGCGGATTCGGCCATGCCCTTCTCGCAGGCGTTCCAAAAACTGGCGGATCAAGTGGAGGCGGGCTGCGGCGCCGTTCTCCCTGACGGCCGGCCGCTTTCGGAGACAGCCGGCTGATGGATCGATAACGCGGAATCCCGGCATCCGACTCGCGAACACGATCCCTTCATCAGGAAGACGGAAAAGGGGCTGACCCGGCGGATCAACCCCTTTTTCATCGAGTCGCATCGGGATTCGCGATCAGGACGCCTCGGTTCGAAACGCCCGGGCCAGCCCGGCCAAGGCAACCCCTTTGGACTCCCGGGCACAGGCAGGGCACAGAGTTCGGTGCAGCTTCACGGGTTGGTCCGCATCCGCCAACCGGTTCACGTACTCGATGAATCTCACGGGGGCGTAGTAGGCGCCGCACCCGGTGCATCGGGCCAATTCCAGCCGCGCCAGCACGGTTCCGCACTGAATCAACCGGCGCTCATCCCCTTCATCCACCGCCTGCAGGCACCCTCTCGGGCACTGATTCACGCATCCCGCACATCCGATGCAATGTTCACCCGGACGCAGCAAATCCGTGAGCGCCATGCGGTCCCCGCCGACACCCATGCACTGAATGGCGCCCACGTTCATCCGACTGTGGCAGACCTCCGCACATTCCCCGCATCCCACACACAGATCACACCTCAGGCACCGCATGGCCTCACGCCGCGCGGTATCCTCGTCGAAGCCCAGTTCCACCAGGTCGAAAGACCTTCGTCGCGTTTCCGGAGACAGTCTGGGCGCCTCGTACGGAGGAATACGCACCTTCTCGGCGGCTTCCATGGTCACCGGCTCTACGCGCATCCAGGGCATGGGTTCCGGGGTGGCTTCCGGCAGGGGTTGTCCTCTCAAAAAGGCATCCATTCCAGCCGCCGCCCGTTTCGCCGCCCCAATGGCTTCAACCACGGTGGCCGGTCCGGTAACCGCGTCTCCGCCGGCAAACACATCGGGAACGGAGGTTTGCATGGAATGGGGATGTACGGCCAGCGTACGCCATCGGGTGGTTTCGAAGAGATCCGTTCCTCCCAGCCAACTCAGATCCGGGGATTGTCCGATGGCGGCCACCACCGCGTCCGCTTCCACAATATGCCCGCTCCCGCGCACAGGAACAGGGCGCCTGCGCCCCGAGGCGTCCGACTCCCCCAGTTGGGCCTTCAGGCATTCCACGCCCGTCACCCTGCCCTTCTCTCCCAAAATGCGCACGGGTATGGTCAGATACTCAAAATGAACCCCTTCCTCCAGGGCCTCCTCGATTTCTTCCTTCAGAGCAGGCATTTCCTCCCGGGAACGCCGATAGAGTATGCGCACTTCCCGGCTGCCCAGTCTCACGGAGGTCCTGGCCGCATCCATAGCGGCATTCCCGCCCCCAATGATCGCCACCCGGTCGCCAGCGCTTTCCTGTTCCCCCAAAAACCGCCTGCTCAGAAAAGACACCGCGTCCCACACCTGGGGGAAATCCTCCTCGCCGGGTATATTCAACCGATGTCCCCGGTGCGCTCCGATACCCAGGAAGAAGGCCTTGAATCCCCGGCGGCGCAGCTCGTCCAGGGTGTAGTCTCCCCCGATGGGCGTGTTGTAGCGTATTTCCACTCCCATCTTCTCGATGCGTTCCACTTCCTTTTGAATCACCCGGCGGGGGAGGCGATATTCCGGAATGCCGGCCCACATCATCCCCCCCGGAAACGGAAGCGCCTCGAAAACCGTCACCTGGTATCCCTTGTGGGCCAGGAAATAGGCAACCGCCAATCCCGCGGGCCCGGCGCCGACCACCGCCACTTTCTCCAGGAGCCGTTCCGGAGACCGATACACCGTCTCATCGGGCATCCCATCCACCCAGGACGCCACGAAACCCTTCAACGACTTGATGGCGATGGGTTTGTCCTGGTATCCCCGGACACAGGCCTTTTCACAGGGATGCGGGCAGATCAGCCCGCAGACCCAGGGGAACGGATTGTCTTTTCGGATGAGATCCACCGCCTCCCGATACCGCCCATGGGCAATGAGCGCCACGTAGCTGGGCACATCGATTCCCGCGGGGCACGCCGCCTGGCAGGGGGCGCCGATATGTTCGTGTTCGGGTTTCAACATGATCAAGGCCTTTCCATTCGCGCCGCTCGAGTGCCTTCGGCCCGCATCCGCCGCTCCTGAAATACGAGTTCCCCGGCGGAAAGTTTCGGAAATTCGAGTCCCTCCGAACACGGATGATTCCGTGCCGCATTTTCAATCCTGTTCCCGGGTCCCGACACAGGGTCGGGGGGACGGCGGACCGGCCGTCACACGGAGGTCATCGGACGGTATCGCAGGCGTATGTCGTCCGTGGCCCGCTCCTCGGGCTCCAAGTGGATACACCCGGTGATACACTTGGCCACGCAGGCTGGCTGGAGTCCCCGGTCGATGCGATCCATGCATAAGTCGCATTTGACGGCTTTTCGTGTCACCGGATTCCATTGGGGTACTCCCCAGGGGCATGCATGAATGCATAATTTGCACCCGATGCATTTGTCCGCATCCACGAAAACGATGCCGTCCGCGGCCCGCTTCTGCATGGCCTGCGTGGGACAGACGGGAACACACCAGGGATGTTCACAATGAAAACAGGCCATAAAGGCGAACGCCATCCTGGGTACCGCACCCACCCATTGGGGACCCTTGGGGTAGATGCGACAAAGTCGGGGACCTTCGGGCAGGTTCTTGTTCGCCTTGCAATGGATTTCACAGGAATAACAGCCGATACAACGATCGATGTCCTGGTGGAGAATGTACCGGCTCACGCGGCTTTTCCTTCGGCTTCGGGGACTTTCCGGACGGCTACGGGCGCCTCCATATATGCGATACCGCCGCCCACGGGATCGAACAGGTCCAGGCCCCCTTTGGCCATACGTTGATCGGCGAACCCCACGTTAAAAGCATGCTTGAGCACGGGTACCGTGCGGCCAAAGCCATGAACGGTGAATACGGCTTCCGGGTGGATGAATTCCGTAAGATGCGCACGCACGTGCGCCTTCACGCCTCGGGCCGAAATCTCCACCACATCCCCCTCCCGGATTCCCATGTTTCCCGCCACCGCATCGTTGATCCACAGCACGTTTTCAGGAAACACCTCATGAAGCAACGGGTTATTCTGCGTGTGTCCTTGCGTGTGTATGGCATGTCGGCCGAAGGCCAGCCGGAACCGTCCTTCGGGGACGGGTTCTTTGTCCCGGTACTTCTCGAAGGAAGCAAACCCGGCTTTCTCGAGAACCGGTGAGACCAGTTCGATCTTTCCCGAGGGCGTCTTGAACTTGAGACCCGTATCCCGATCCTGGAGAACCGCTTGCTCTGCAAGATCCACGAACCCCTTTTCCTGAAAGTCGGCCGGCGTGTACCCCGTGCCTTCCAATTGGAACCGCCACAGATCTTCTATGGTTTCATAGGGAAAACAGCGGCCCACCCCCAGCCGGCGGGCCAGTTCCCTGTAAATCCACCACTCCGGTTTCGTATCGTACACGGGATCGATGGCCTTCCGTCTCATGATGAACCGCGGGATCTTACCCTTCTGCACGGCTATGGGAGTGTCTTTTTCGAGATACCCGGCAAGGGGAAGGATTACATCGGCATACCATGTGGTCTCCCCGAATTTGGCGTCCAGGGCGACGATGAGATCCAATTTATCCAACGCCGCACGTTGAGCCTCCCGATCGGGAAAAGCCGTGAGCGGATCGTGCCTGTGGCAGATGTAGGCCCGCAACGGATAGGGGTCGCCGTGCAACATGGCGTGGTAGAAAAGGTGGAACAATCCCACTCCGGCATCGAAGTGGGTATGTTTCCAACCCACGCCGTCGGCCCGTTTGGCTGCGGGTTTCGGAACCCCATCCGCCAAGGTTTTCAGGCCCGATTTACCGTAATCCTTCGGCCCCTTGGCAATGATCTGGCCTCCTTCCACCTCCACGCTTCCCAGCAATACATTCAGGATATGCACGGACCGGCTCGCATAGAAGGAATCCAGGTACCGGGCCAGCATCCATCCGGGGTGAAAAACCACCTTGGGCCGCTCTTCATCCAATTCACGCGCCAGAGCCACGATTTCCCCGGCGGGGATACCCGTCCTGGCTTCGGCCCATTCCGGCGTGTACGGTTCCACGTGCCGGACCAACACATCGAATCCGCCGGTCCATCGGTTCACGAAGGTTTCATCGAACAACCTTTCCCGGATCACCGTATGAATAAGTCCCAGGTTCAACGCGTAATCCGTCCCCGGTCGGATCATCCAGAACCGGTCGGCCTTGCTCCCGGTGACGGTCTGCCGCACATCGATGTAGGTCAGTTTCATCCCGGACGACAGGGCTTCCATGAGTTCCCTGGCTTCCTTGACCTTCAGGGATTCGAGCATGTTGCGGCCGTACAGCACCAAATGCCGGCACTTTTTCAGATCGTAGATGAAATCCTTTCGGCCCAGGCCATAAACGGAGAGGCTCGCGTGGTGGACATTCCGCCCGCAGGACGCGTCATGATTCGTGAAGTTCGGCGATCCCAACGCCTTGAGCAGCGTTTCGGGAAGATCCAGAAAGGGACCCCCGCGACAGCTCATGAGCAGACTCTCCGGCCCATGAGTGTCCATGACGGACTTGAGTCGGTCCGCCACGTAATCCAACGCCGTGGCCCAGGTAACCCACTTCCACTGACCTCCACCACGGGATCCCTGCCGGATCATGGGACTTCTGGGCCGTTCCTCCTGGTAATGGAAGGATAGGCCGGCGGAACCTTTCCCGCACAGAGCCCCCCTCAGGATATGGGGATTTCCCTCGATCCATGTCGCTACCCCATCCTCCACTTCCACCCGTATGGGACAGCGGACCGTACACATCCCGCACATGCTGTAAACACTTCTTTTCATGAACCCATCCTCGTACAGGCTCCGTAGAACCGAGATTCCGGGCAGCCTGCCGAAAACCCTGTCGGATCCTCGATTACTTGAGCGCAGTTCACGGACGAACCCATGCCGCCTGCTTATTCGCGGCGCCTGCAAGAAGTACTGTTCGGACAGCCGGGATGCGGATCCCATCTTCGGCGGGCGTGTGGTCGGCCGAAAAACGCTTGAGTTCAACCATAAAGATTCCTTTCTTCTCTGTCAACGGCCCTTGTGCCCGGCCCCCAAGGAACGCACGGAACCCGCCCGTCAGAGATTCCGACGCGGAGCCGCCGTAACCGGAGCATCCGCCTGCGGATGAAAGAAGCCCCCGGCAGGCCGGTGCAAAACACTGTATATCAACGGGCTACTGAGAAGATACGGAGGGCCTGTTCCATGGGAGGAAGGCCGCACTCGGTACATCGCGAGGAACCTGGTCCGATCCTGCGCGATCGTGCGTCCTCTTCAGACGGCAACGTCACCGGCGGGTACTCCTTGCAGGCGGGAACCGCCGGTTGTCGCGCCGCCGGCTTCGTTGCCGACGCGGGCCAGGTCGCGGCTTCAGACCGCACGTTACGACCCGGAACTTTCGCCGTCACGCATAATGACGGCCAGAACCCGCTGCGGATGGAGGGGGAGTTCGTCCGGCGCCGATCCCACGGCGTCTTTCACCGCATTCAAAATCGCGGGAATGGTAGGCATGATGGCCCCTTCCCCCACTTCCTTGGCGCCGTAAGGTCCGTTGGGCTCGTTGCTTTCCACGACCACACACTCGATTTTCGGCATGTCCAGGATGGTGGGTATCCGGTATTCCCCCAGGGTCGGATTCGCCACTCGGCCCGTTTCGTCGAACCGGACCTCCTCAAACAGGGCTTCCCCCAGTCCCATGGACATGGCGCCCTGCATCTGGGCTTCCACCTGGGTAAGGTTGATGGCTCTGCCGCAGTCGTGGGCCCCGGTAATGGACTCCACCACGACCTGCCCGGTTTCCAGGTCCACCGTGACTTCCGCTACTTGAGCCGAACACCCGAACGCCGGGGAAGTACCCACAGCGGCTCCCTTGTATTCCCCTCCCAACGGAGGGGGTTTGTAGGAACCCAGACCCACGACGGGACCGTTCCGGATGAACGCCAGACGGGCCGCCTCCCTGAACGTCAATCGGTCACCCGTGGGATGATCCGTCCAGCCGCGGTGTTCCTGAATGTACCGCATCCTCGATGCACCGAAGTCCAGAGGCGTTCCGTCCGTCTCCACGAGACTCCGACGAATGTCCAGACCCTGGGGATCCACTCCGAGAACGTCGGCCACCGCTTCCAGGATCTTTCGTTTGGCGTCTTCCGCCGCCCTTTTCGCCGCATGCCCGGTCATAAGGGTCTGCCGGGATGAGTAGGCCCCCAAATCCAGAGAATAATCCGTACTGCCGGAGCGAACCAAAACGTCCGAATAGGATATGCCCAGCGCCTCCGCGGCGATCATGGCCACCACGGTATCCGATCCCTGTCCGATCTCGGCGGAACCCGTGTACACCGTGACCCCGCCCCCGTCCTCATGCACCTCGAGCTTGACGGTGGAGTGGGGCGTTTCGGACCGGTAAATGGGGTACCCCGCACCGGAAACGAAGAATCCGCACGCCATGCCGATGCCTTTTCCTCGCGGAAGCGCGCCTCGTTTCTGTTTCCATCCGGATTTTGCGGCCACCGCCTCGATGCATTCTCGCATACCCAAAGAGGACATGTTCAATTGGTTGCACGTGGTTTCACCGGCATTCATGACATTTCTCAGGCGCAATTCCACGGGATCCATACCGAGGTCGTCCGCAAGCAGATCCAATTGTTGTTCAAACAGGGCCCGCGCGTGTACTCCGCCATGCCCCCGCTGGGCGCCGCACGCCGGTTTGTTCGTATACACCCGGTAACCGTCGTACTTCATGGTCGGCAACCGATAGGGTCCGCCCAGCAGGGACCCCGCATAGTATGCCGTGGCGATGCCGAAGGAAGCGTAAGCACCGCCGTCCAGCACGCATCGGTGCCGTAACGCCTTCAAGGTCCCGTCCGTCAAAGCCCCGATGCTCATCTCGTGAAAGAACCGGTGTCTGGCCCGGCCATGGAGAAACACTTGTTCGCGGGTATAGTTCATCTTGACGGGCCGCCCCGTACGCATGGACAAGAGGGAGGCGCACAAATCCAGGGGAGTAGCCTCCGCCTTGGGGCCGAAGCCCCCGCCCACATAGGGTTTGATCACATGGACCCGGCTCATGGGGAGGCCGGTCACCATGGCCACGGTCCGTTGCACGTAATGGGGCACCTGGGTGGAACTGTAGAGGGTGAGGTGCCCCTGAAGATCACACACCGCCAGACTGCCATGAGGTTCCAGGAATCCCCCATCCTGGTTCTTGCTCTTCAGACAGCCGGTACGGATCACGTCGCAGGATTCCAGCGCCGCCTCCACGTCGCCGAATTCCTGATGCACTTCCACGCAGATGTTTCCCGGAGCCTGTTCATGGATGCGGGGCGCTCCCTCGGCCATGGCTTCAAAGGGATCCAGGAGGTATGGGAGGGGATCGTAGTCCACCCGGATCAGGGACACCGCCTCCATCGCGGTCTCCAGGTCCACCGCGGCCACCGCGGCGACCTCGTCTCCCACATACCGCACTTTTTCCGTGGCCAATACGTGCTCATCATACCGGGCGGGAGATACTCCGTATTTCACGGGAGGAAGGTCCCTGGCCGTCAGGACGGCTCGAACCCCCCTCAGCCGTTCGGCTCGGGAGGTGTCCATCCCCAGTATCCGGGCGTGGGGCAGAGGGCTCTGCAACAAGGCCCCATACAGCCCGCCGGACATGTCCAGATCGTCGATGAATCGGGCGCTGCCGGTAGCCTTGTCCGGCGCGTCCTTTCGGGGCGCCCGGGATCCGATGACCTGAAAATCCTCCTTCATAGGTCCTCCTCGCGCGTTCTTTCGGCGGCGTCCAACACGGCTTCCACGATTTTCTGGTACCCCGTACACCGGCACAGATTACCGGCCAATGCATTCCGGACCTCGGGTTCCGCCGGGTTGGGAACCCGGTCCAGGAGGGCCTTGGCGGACAGGATCATCCCAGGGGTGCAGAACCCGCATTGGATAGCTCCCTTTTCCACAAAGGAATCCTGGAGCGGCGTCAGCCGGGAACCCCGGGCCAATCCTTCGATGGTCAGGATTTCACGGCCGTTGGCCTGAACCGCCAGCACCAGGCAGGAATTCACGGGACGACCGTCCATGAGCACCGTGCAGGCGCCGCAATCCCCCACGCCGCATCCGTGTTTGGCGCCTGTAAGCGCGAGATCTTCCCGCAAAACCTGGATCAATGTCCGGTGCGCCGGTACCCACAGCCGGTGCTCCACACCGTTCACATGGAGCGTGACTTCGTGCTCACGCATGACCACTCCCCACCGCTTTCCGCCAGGCTTGTTCCAGGGCTCTCCGGGTAAGCACCGCAACCGCCTCGCACTTAAACTCATGGCAGGTCCTGGGGGCCGCATGCTCCACCGCCGTCCGGGCCGCCTCCTCCCAGGTTCGGGCGTCCGCCCTGGAACCGGTCAGGACCCGCTCCGCTTTCAACGCCCGTATGGGACGGGGTCCCACGGCTCCCAGCGCGATTCGGGCGATGCGGATCGTTCTTCCGTCTTCTTCCAGACTCAGAAATACCGCCACACCAACCCGGGCGATTTCCATGGCGCGGCGCACACCCAACTTGAGATAGCTTCCTCCGCCCGCGGCAGGGGGAAGGTCCATCACGATCTGCTTCAGGATTTCCCCGGGAGCCAGAGCCGTCCGCCCCGGACCCAGAATAAAGGCATCCAGAGTCATGGCGCGATCTCCCTTGGGACCGCTTAAATGAACCTCTGCGTCGAGAACCAGCAAGGGAGGAATCAAGTCCGCGGCGGGCCGGGCGGAACACAGGTTCCCTCCCACAGTGGCCCGGTTCCGAATCTGGGGGGAACCCAGAGACCGCGCGCCGTCCATTAAGGGCTGTAAATGGCTTTGCACCGAATCCTCGGAAAGGAGGTCCGCCACCGTCATGCGGCTGCCGATACGAATTCGTCCCTGCTCCTTCGTCACTCCGGAAAGATCCAGGCGGTCCAGCGACACCAGGTGTTCGGCCCGTATCGAACCCGTTTTCAGGCCCACCAGCAGGTCCGTGCCGCCGGCAAGCACCCGGGCCCCGTCTCCGTAGGTCTCCATAATGGAACATGCCTCAGCCAAGGTCATCGGCATATGGTAATCAAACCTCGGGAGCAACATCCCGTACCTCCCTTAATCGCCGTCCGAATCGGCGCGTTCTTCGCCTCCCCTGCGCATTGCGCGCAACGCAGATGCCAGCCCGTTAACAACCAGGATTTCGGACAGGCTGTTCAAGGACGATGTGACGCAAGGCGCGCGATTCCTGACGAATGAGACGTGCATACAGTACGCCGCAATGACGAGGGATCAAGCCCGACGCCGCAGATCGCGTTATTCCGCAGTCTGCCGGAGATCCCCCGGAAATGCGAAAGCATCGGTTCATCACAGCGCCCCAAAACGTATCCGGACCGCCCATCGGCCAAGGACCGCCTCCATTCCGTGTATACCGTCATCGCCCCCGATACTCAGGCTTCCGTTTCTCGTTGAAGGCCCGGATCCCTTCCCGTGCATCCTGGGTCTCGTTGAACAAGTACTTGATTCCCTGTAATTCCCGGGCCAACCCCCTGGAGAGCGCTTCCTCCACGGGCAGACTCAAACAAGCCTTGATTTCCGCCATGGCCCGGGTGGCCCCCCGGGCCAGTTCTTCGGCCAGCGCGGTGGTTTCCGCCGGCAGGCGCTCCGCTGGAAACACGGCGTCCACGAGACCTATGGCGAGGGCCTCGGGGCCCGTGAGCGTTTGACCTCGCAAGAGCAGTCCCACGGCCTTGCTCCGCCCGATGAGGCGGGGCAGCCGCTGAGTGCCTCCGGCCCCGGGAAGCAACCCCAGATTTACTTCCGGAAGTCCGATACGCGCCCGCGTCTCGGACATATACCGGAAGTCGCAGCACAAGGCGAATTCACATCCTCCACCCATGGCGTGACCGCTGATGCAGGCAATGGTGGGTTTGGGAAGACGCTCCACTTTGGTCAGCACCTCCTGACCTGTGGAGAAGTAAGCATGGGACCGTTCTTTCTTGACCTCCAGCAGCTCCTTCAGATCGGCCCCGGCCATGAAGATCTTCTCCAGACGGCTCGTGAACACGACGGCCCGGACGCCGTCGTCGGATCCCAACTCGTCCAACAGACGATCCAGGCTCATCACGAAGGCGGAACTCAGCGCATTGGCCGGCGGCGCGTTGAAGGATACATGGGCCACACCCTCTCGTATTTCCGATCGTATCGCATCCGACATGTGTCACTCCCCCATGGGTTTCCGATTTTCCAAGGTTTCTTGTCCCGTGGTAAGGAACCGTGATCCTCTCAGGTGGATCACCCCACACGAACGGTGACCCCGGCGGCGGTGTCCCCGGCGGAACACCCCACAAACAACCCATACCCGCCTCCCCGTTCCACCAGCTCTTCGATGAGTTCTATGACCAGGCGCATGCCCGTAGGCGACTGGGGATGACCGTAAATCAGAGAAGATCCGTAGTTGTTGACGATCTGCGGATTCAAGTTCATGCATCGGATCATGTGTATATCATTGACGGCGAATGGATTGTGCGTCTTCACCGCTTTCAGGTCGGAGACCTGGATCCCCGCTTTGTACAACGCCTGCTGCGCCGCCGGGGGAACCGCTTTGGCCAGATAACCTTTCCGCGTTCGGGCGCATCCATAGGAAAGCAGCTGTATGGAAATGGAAGGATCCCGGCTGAGTTCGCCCGCTCGGTCTTTTGCCGCCAGAATCATGGCGGCATTCCCGTCCGCCGGATGGGTCTGGGCGCCGTGGGTATGCGTTCCACCGGGCAGCACGGGTTTCAGGCGGGCCAGGCCCTCCGCCGTCGTCTCGATGATCCCTTCGTCCCGTTCTACGATCACCCTCGACTTACCCGCCTGAATGTCCACGGGAATCATGTATCCTTTCTGGAATCGCCGGTCGCCTTCCAGTGCATCCAGATATTGCCGGTAGCGATCGAGGGTCAACGCATCGCATTCCTCCCGGCTGATCTCGTCCTCGGCGGCCACGTTCTCCGCCGTTTGAATCATGGAATTGCCCGCCCAAGGATCCCGGTTGAAATTATCCATCACCCAATCCTCTTTCACGGGCATGCCTCCCGGCCCTTTCGGATTAGGGTACACCAGGTGCGGGCCGTTGGAGGTGCGGTCCGTGGTTACGGCGAGAATAGATTCGTGCGCCCCGGACTCCAGACTCATCCCGGCATGACCGATTTCCGTAGCTCCCGTGGCGCAGGCCTGGCTGAAAATGGGACCGGTGATACGGCCGGCCCCGATCATTCCGGCAAACCAAGGCGCACCGTAAAAGCAGGAAACCTGAGGAATCGTGTATCCCAGGAATAGCGCATCGAAGGATTGTGGATCTATGTTTCTTTCCGCCAGCCCCTGGATGACCACACGTGCTCCAAGCTCCATGGCGTGTTCACCCTGAAAGCTTCCCTGCCACCGGCAGAAAGGTGAACAGAAGTATCCTTTGTAAGGTATGTAGGCTTTGCTGAACATGGGCTCTCCACTTGAATCGAGTTTTTACTCCGTAAGCGGGTTCAAGAACCTCTCCAAGGTAAGCCGCCGCGTCTCCGTTGCGTCCGGAACGCGGCGGGGATCTCTTTACAGGCTTTGGTTATGGAAGCTGCTCGTTTTCCGGAATGGGTTTCCAGTAGTCCGGCATGGGCATCTCGGGAACTCCCGCCGCTTCCCACGGAAACATGGGCATGGTGTTTCTGCGGATGGCCTTGCCCCTCTTGGGGAGTTTATCCCAAGGAATGTGCAACCAGGCCGCCGCATACATACCTGAGTACACTTCACGGTTCGTCACTGTGGGGTCTACAAGAACGTTCACCACGGCCGTTCGACCTCCTTCCGCCGCCCGGCATGCACGTTCCAACGCGGGCCGGAGTTCTTGGGGCCGGGCCACGAGTTCCCCGTGGCATCCCAATGCCGCAAACATCTTGTCATAAGGGATTTCCGGGAGGTTCTCCATGCCCTGTTCCCGGTCCTGCACTCCCAGGGCGCCCCAATCGCCGCCGTAGGTGATCGCTTTCATGCCGGTGAGCCAGCCGTTATTGTTGCCCACAATATACACGATGGGGAGCCGATAGCGAAGGGCCGTTTCGATATCCATGCCCCCTACTCCCATACCCGAGTCCCCCATGAGAACGATAACGGGACGACTGCGGCACGTCGCGTCCGCAAAGGCCGTGCCGATGCTCATGCCCACACCGTGCCCCACTCCCGCTTGTTCCGAGGAATCCTGATACTGACCCGAATACCGGGCCCTCATGAACGGAGGAAACCAACCGGAAAACGTGTACCCATCCATGACCACCCGGTTCAGGCCGCCGTAAAGGTCTTCGCACACGTCCCAGATCACTTTGGAGAGAAAGCCGAAATGCACAGGTTCGTGAGTTGCATAGGATTCAGCTCGTTCCCGTATGGATCCCAGATTGGCTTCCTGGAGTTCCTGAACCTTTCCAGTCCATTGCGCCCGCCCTATGGGGGGTGTCAACCCCTGCGCATGAATCGCGTCAATCATTTGCCTCAAGACCACTTTGGGGCTTCCCACAAGGGCCATATCCGTTTTAAAGAAAGGAACGATCTGCTCCGGGGATTCGTTAATCTGGACGGCGTTTCTCCAGGCTCGGCCGTATCCGTCGAAGAATCCCACCTTCATTCCCAGAATCAACGTCAGGTCGCTTTCCTGCAGCACCTTCTTGCCGATCCGCGAACTCCAATAGAATGGGCCGGTTTCATCCAGAGCCCCTCGTGCAACGCGTCTCACGCTGGCAGGCACCTGAGCGAGTTCCACGAACTCCCTGAGTTCCTCCTGGGCGCCGGACCAGTGAACTCCATCGCCGGCCACGATCACGGGTCTCTCGGATTGATATATCCGTTCAATCAGAGACCGGATCCTCCCGGGATCCGCCCCACCGGCCGCGGGTTGCTCCCCGAACCGATCTCCGAGCCAGCGATCC
Source organism: uncultured Thermodesulfobacteriota bacterium (assembly GCA_964597345.1). GTDB lineage: Bacteria > Desulfobacterota > Desulfarculia > JACQYL01 > JACQYL01 > CAZQXK01. The sequence continues at coordinate 83,035 of CAZQXK010000002.1, forward strand.
GTATACAACGGGTGTTCTCCGAAAATGCTGGCCGGACCCCTGGGAGGAATGGGGGTGTACAAGACGGAGTGGCTGATCTCCAAACACACAGGACCCTGGGGATAGGTCATAGCCTCCTTATGACCGCGGGTGATGAACTGCTTGATCTGGGAAGGGTGAATGATCCGGTGGGTCCACTTGGTAATGTGTCGGAACAAGTCGACGGAATTTGCAGGCTGAAGCGTGAACGTATCGTCGTGTTCAAATTCGTTGCCGCCGGTGAGCAGAAGCACCGGAGACCTGCTCAACCAGCATTGCTGCAGGGCGCTGGTACAGTTGGCCACACCGGGTCCCGCCGTGGCGAAACAGACCCCCACCTCCCCGGTCACTTTGGAATAGGATTCGGCCGCATACACCGCCGCCTGTTCATGGCGTACGGTGATGATCCGGATCCCGGCGTTGCTCATTTCGTCCACCATCTGCCAGATGTGCCCGCCGTGCACTCCGAAAGCGATCTTCACCCCCAGATTCTTTAGGATTTCCGCCGTGAACATGGAGGGATTGGGCTGCAATTCCCTCATCCCCAACGCCGCTTGTTGCTTTGCTGCAGACTCCATGGCCAACCTCCCGAAAATGAATGATTGCTATATTCGCACAGCACATTCCGGGTATCCCAGACGGCCTCCACGCCGCCCTCAGGATCCCCGTAGCCGCACCCCCATCATCTCCGTGAAGATCGTAATCCTGCCGGCGACCCCGTGCTCCCGCCCCCTCCGCCGGAAGTTCTCCATCAGCCCATCCGGAAGCCCGCACTCGGCGGAAGCGCAGGGCAGGACCCCAGCATTTCCGACCGGCCGGTTGGTCCGTTATGTGCGCAGCCATCCAGGTCCCTGGGTCCCGCCGGCCTCCCACGCCGCTAGGCGGGGGGCGCCTCTCCGTCTGGAAATATAGGCAGTTCACCCACAAAAATCCGATAAATCTCTTCGGCCAACTCTTCGGGAGATACAGAACCTTTTGGATTGAACCAGATGTAAGGCCAGTTACACATTCCCAACAACGAGAAAGTGAGCAATCGTATTCTATTGGGATTGTTCTTATATCCCGCCACAAGCATCTTTATGTTATCGGATAACAAGGCTATATATTGCCTTTGTCTGTCTTTCACAGTATTCGAGTATTCCGGGGGGAGATGGTGAGCCTCATGGAGTATTAGGCGGGACTCGTGATAATTGTCACGATAATGACCAATATGATGGTGAATAAATATGCGTATGCGTGATTTAGGACTATAAGTATTAATAAGTTTATGTTTTATCTGATCTAATGTCAAGTCCATATATCTAAGAAGTATAATAAATAGTAGTTCCTCTTTCGTCGCAAAATAATGATATATGCCTCCCTTGCTTATTCCTGCGGTCTGGGCGATATCAGACAGCGTAGCGGATGTATACCCCTTGATACTGAAGACCTCTGCAGCCTTTTTGCAGATCTCGTCGACCTTCAGCCTGCCTCGCTCACTGAAGCGATCGAACTTGTCGAGTTCCGTTCCCCACGTGTCCACTCTGTGGTTCCTTTTCAGCCGGTTGGACAAGAAGCCCGACGAGCCGAGCGCCAAAGACCATACTCGTTGGAGCGCCCGGACCGGGAAGAACGAGGTGTACCCTGCCAGGCTGATGAAAAACGCGATCTGCTGCGTTGCACTTCTTCCTTCGTCATTGCGGCGTACCGCAGGTGTGCCTCATTCCTCAGGATTCGCCCGCCTTCCGTCTCATCGTTTTGCAGCAGCCTGCTCGAAACGGCGTTTATCAACGGGTGCTATGGGAAAGGCGGGAATATCCCGTAAGGATGAAGTACGTATCCGGCTCGGGGCCGGTAGAAATCCGACCGGCCGGCTGGTTTGTATTCTGGGCCAAAAATAACATGCTGTCAATCAAAAAACACGAGACATGTCTTCATGAATACCGAGCAGTGCGCTCGGGCCCTTTTGGGGTACGGGTTTCATTCCGGTTCCGGCCGAATACGGCTTTCGATGAAAAGGCGCCCCACGTTCCGGCTTCCGGGTGGAATCCCTCCCGCCCTACATGAATCCTGCGGAATCCGGCGAATATCGGAGACCCCGCCGTGACGGTCCGGGGCGAAGCGACACGGCGCGAGGGATTCTTGGCAATGCCTAGTTCCCGTACTTGCGTTGCTCCAACACTTCCATGAACGCTTCGATCCGGCCCGTGATCAAGGCTTCGTTGTACCTGCGGGAATCCACCTGGTCTCCCTCTAAAAGCAGTGTGGGAATTCCCGCATCCCGTTCAAACACCGCTTGAAGCCTCGGCATCACGGTGGCTGCAATGACCCGGCAGGTGGGCAGATTCCACAGAACCGCTCCGTCCGCACGATACAACCGAACCCGCTGTACCGCGATCTCTCGGACCGCTCCGTACGTGGCTATGGCCGTGGTGGCCAGCATGTATTTATGCGCCAGAGACTCGAGGGGACGCTCCGGGTCGAGTCTTCCGCACCACGTTCTGGGATACATTTCCTCTACGGACACGGCGCCGAACCGATGCAGGTAATTGAGCAGCCCCATATTGAACCACGGAGGGATGCCTTCGAACAAAATTCGGAATCGTTCCTCCGGAACCACCCCCTTTGAAGACGCAACGCGCCCCTCCACCTCCTCGGCGGCCTGACGGAACGCATCCACCGCTTCCTGGGTACCGGAAAGACACGCCGGGAAGAACACCAGGGAATTCATGTCCTCTCCCCCCACCGGGCAGGGGACGGTCCGCCTCAGTTCCAGGATCTGCTGGAACAGACGGCCCAACTCATCCGCTCGGGCAATGGTTTCCTTCAACCGGTCCATATCCAGCTTCGTTCCCGTATGATATTCCAGAAAAGCGATGTACTCCCGGATCTGTTCCACGCAGTACGTCAAGGCTTCCTCTCCCACGGGCCAGGGATAATGAACGCCCACCAACTCCTCGGTGACTCTCCCGGCGGCCTCGTAGCGCGGGGGCATAATCGGGGAATCCAGCGAGAAGAACGGAACCCCGTAATGCTCCGCCACGAGTTTCATCCACAGCGGATGGAGTCTGCACAACTTCTTGGTGGAAACCACCAGATCCGGGTCGGGCAAACGGATCCTGGAAAGGCTCTGCCGAACTTGCGGATCCAAGTCCCCTTTCATGAAGCCGTAATGGGTCTTGAAATAGGAACAGAGATCCTGCGGGGCGCCGAGATGTTCCGAGGCCTGAATGAGCCCCGGGGCCGCCTGAATGCTCCCGCAAGCCGCGGAGAAGTTTTCCGGGAAAATGGGTATGAGCCCCATGGCGTAGTCGATTTCGATGGGGTCGATGCCGGTGTGGTACACGATTTTAGCCCTCCCCGCCGCCCTGGCTTCGAAGGCGTTCTGGTAATACCGCATTACGTAGGAAAAAACCTGGCTGCTGACGTGGAGGGTTTTGAGGGACTTGGACAGGGAGAAGGAGGTGTTTTGGGCCATGGTCAACACTCCTTTTCATACCGCTTCATACCGCCGGTAGCGGGGGGACGGATCTCAACAGTCCGTTGATACAAGGTATTACGGGCAGGCCGGTGTAAAACGATGACATCCGAGGCGGGCGAATCCTGTGGAATGCGACGTCCCTACAGTACGCCGCAATGACGAAGGATGAAGCCCCACGGCGCAGATCGCGTTTTTCAACGGCCTGTCAAGCATGGAAAACGATGACAGTTTCCAATGTCTGTTTCTCTTTGTCCATGAAAATGTGCACGGAAAGCAGCCCGGTCATGCACAAGAGAGCAGGTCTTCACCCAGGGAAACAAGGCCGGGGAAAGTCGGAAACGCCCAGGCCATGGGCGCGGTTCCGCTCGGGACGCGCCGGGGGCTCCGACTTCATGAAACGGAGCCGGCGCGGAACGCCTTCATACCGCGTCGCTGGCATGGCAGAATCGGAAGTACCGCCACTCGAGACGGTTGCGCTGCATCATCAACTGGTCATACAGGTAGAGAACTTCCTGCTCGTAAGGCGTATGCGTCCGACCCCTGCCCTTCTGGTACCGTTTCCTGAAGTACGGTTTTCCCAGCACTCCGTCGCAGAGGAAGAGCGCTTTTTCGAACACCTCTTCCTGGTATTGCATGAGTTCGCTTTCACGATAAAGGAATTCCAACAAGAGAACGAGACGGTCTCTGTAGGTGGTCCGAGATCCGCTCCCGCCCTTGCTTTCCAGGGCTCTCATGAGTTGCATCACCTGATATTCCTGTTTCAGGGTCTCCACGAGAATCTGAACCGCCTTGTATACGGAAGCATGCCTGGAGAATTCTTCGGACAGACTCCCATCGTTCAAGTAGCTGTCCAGGGTGCTTTCCACATGTCGGAAGGTTCGCGCCGAATATCCGAGCAAGGTGCGCCGGTGTTTATGGATCCAGGCGTGCAGGAACTTGAGACGGGAAAGATGATCCTCCGTGCCGTACACCATCTCCTGCCCCTGAAAGACAATATGTCCTTCATGTTCACCCCGGACGAGATCGTTCAGGCGGACGAGCCTTCTTCGAACGGTCTTCAGCACCTGGATATTGTTCAGCTTGGCGCCCGTGATCGGATGAACCGCCTCCTGGTCCACCACGGAGAGGGCCCGATCCTCGATGACGTTTTGAGGGTTGTAGTCGTGCTGCATATACGTGACTTTCAAGAGAACTACCCTGCGTAGAGGGTCTACCCAGTATCCTCCTTCGTCCAGCGCCTGAATGGTGTCTTTGGCCTCGGCATCCAGCGATACGAGGGCGAACTTCTCCACCAGAGGCCATCGCCCTTTGCCTCTGGAAGAAATCAGTGTGATCACCCGGTCCGATGTGGCGAGCACGGAGATGATGAAGTTCTCGTTGCGGTCCATGAGCCGGCGTGCAAACATGGCCGCCGAAGTGCGCCTCTCCGAAGCGATGGGGTATCCGAACAATTCCATCAGATACTTGTATACAAAGAGTCGATTCCGCTCGTACAACCGGTTGCTGCCGGGTTGGAATTTGCCCGTTTCGAAACCGAACCGCTTGATCTCGCGGTCCAGATCGGAAGGAAACGACGCATAGACCCCCAACAAGCGGTAGCCTTTATCCGGACCTCGGGCGATCACGTGCCCACGATCCATGGCAAACATGGTTTGGAGTACGTTTCCGTAGTGTTGCAGCGAAGTGATATCCGTCTTTTCCATGGCCTTGACGAAGTCGGAATGGTGGGGCCGCGGAAGTCGGGACAGGAAGGTCTCCTGGTTTCTGAGGGTCAGGACCTCCGGGGACGAGGATTCCTGCGGACTGTGAAACAGATCGAACTGGAAGATCTCCCTCTGGTAGTCCAGTGAACGATCCAGGGCGACCATGGAAAATCCGGGGAGGTCCCCATGTTCCAGCAGGGAAAGATCGAAGGGCGGTTCCAGTTCCCTGGCCTCGATGACAGGATACTCCCGATGGTACGGGTTGAGCAGTCCCGTGACGATCTGGGTGAATTCCAGATAGGATTTGAGTGACACCCAATCCCCGATTTCCTCCCGGCCGGATGTCACATCCTGCAAGGTCACCTTTCCGATCTGAACATCTTCAAAATACTTCCCGACCACGATGTTCTTCTCCTGGATGCACGTAGAGGCCCAGTATGGGGCGCACGAAGGTTCGGCGGCTGATCCGCCGCGATCGTCAACTAGACGCGTGGATTACGAACCGTCGCCGTCCATCAATGACAGGATCGCAGCCCGTTGATAAACACCGTTGCAGACAGGCCGGCGAAAAACGATGAGATGCAAGGCGCGCAAATCCTGAGGAATGAGGCGTACATGCAGTGCGCCTCAACGACGAAGGATGAAGTGCAACGCCGCGGATCGCGTTTTTCGCCGGCCTGTTACAGATACCGGCAATCAATGCACATCCCGTGCGGCCCTGAAAGTTCTCGGCGCCTGCCCGCCTCGACTCCGGGGTCTCCCCGGGCATGCACGCGGGCGCGACGGACGCTAAGGAAACACCGCGCCGCGGTTGTGCTCCACAGCGCGCTGTCGGCCAGCCTGACATGTCCATTAACATACACATGCGACCCACATGCGCGCAAGGGGCGTCAACCGGTTTATACGCTTTTGCCGCCGCCTTCACGGAGAACAATCGGCCCGGGAATCCGAACCCACCGGTTTGAGGCACAAACCCCTATACTTCCCCAGCCGAATTCTGTACATTGACGGTACAGCCGCATGGGATTGTCTTGAATTCTGCATCGTTTTGGTTGAGAATCGAAAGAGTGCGGATGAGAACGCCGGACTACAAGTACGCTCCCGTCAAAATCGCGGCGGCTTATCTGGGTTTTGCCGCTTTCTACATTCTTGTCTCGGATTATTTCCTGACGGGGGCATCTTTCGATCCCCCCACTATCCCCCTGATTCACACAACCAAAGGACTCTTCTTCGTCCTGGTCACCGCAGCGCTTCTGTACATCGTGCTTCGGACTCATTTTTCCGCTCTCACGCGCTCCGAGGAAACCCTGAGACAACATGTAGCCGACCTGACCGCTGTAAACCGGCTGTCCGGGCAGGTAACCGGCAGCCTCTCCCTGGAACAAGTGACGACCTCCATTCAGGAGCATTGTCATCGGATGCTCCAACCGGACATCATCCTGCTGTTTCTGGGTTCCGGCGGCCGTCTTACCCTCGAACGGCTTTGGACCGAGGAGCCCGGGTTGCGGCCGATGGAATCCGAAGAGGCCGAAAGCGGTCGATGTTTGTGCGGCATCGCCTATGAGACCGGGACCCCCATGTACATAAAGGACATTCACTCGGACACTCGATGTACCATGGACGCATGCAAACAAACGGGAATCCGCTCTTTCGCGGCCCTGCCTCTTCGGGGTCCCGGCGACATGCTGGGAGTTATAGGCATCGGGTCCCTCGAAGAACGGGATTTTTCCACCCGGTCCACGTACCTGGAGACTTTGGCCAACCATGCCGCCATAGGGCTGCAAAACGCCCTACTCTACACTCGAGTTCATGAATACGCCGCGGGATTGGAGAAGGAGATTCACCGCCACAGGGAGACCGGGGAACAGCTCCGGGAAAGCAGAGAACGACTGAATCTCGCTTTGGAGGGGAGCCGAGACGGCCTGTACGACTGGAACGTGGAAACCGGGGAGGTCCTCTACGACCACCGCTGGATTGAAATGATGGGTTATGAACCGCATGAAGTGGCTGCTCACGTCGACTTCTGGGAAAGTCTCCTGCACCCGGAGGAAAAGGATCGGGTCCTGGAGACCCTGAAAAAACACGTTGAAGGACTAACGGGCACCTATCGAAGTGAACACCGCCTCCACACCAAGTCGGGGTCATGGAAATGGGTGTGGGATCGGGGCAGGGTGGTGGCGCGCACAGCGGACGGGAAACCCTGCCGCATGATCGGGACCGTCACGGACATCAGCGACATGAAACACGCCGAAATCCGGATCGAACGCCTGAATACGGTGCTCCGGGCCCTTCGAAACATCAGCCAGTTAATCACCCGGGAAAAGGACCGGAATCGGCTTGTCCTGTCGGCCTGTGAAATCCTCACCTTGGCTCGAGGATATTTCCGGGCATGGATCGTCTTGTTTGAGTCGGACGGAAAGCGGGTACTGGCCGCGGAATCCGGTGCGGGAGATCCCGGGACGGAAGGGAAGCGTCGGCTGGATGTGGAAGACCTGATGCCTTGTGTGGAGCAGGCTTTGGCCGTCCCGGAAGTGGTGGTCGTGGACGGCGCGGATCCCGTTCCTTCCAGCTGCCCGCTGTATTCCCTGTTTGCAGGCATGGGTTTCATGAGCCGGAGGCTGGACTACGACGATACGTCCTACGGCGTGCTCTTGGTGTCGATGCCCCTCGAGTTCGCTACGGATCCGGATGAACGGGAATTGTTCTCTGAACTGGCCGGAGATCTTGCCTTCGCCCTTCATAACCTGAAGCAAAACGAGCGCCGCATGCAAATGGAGGAGGAACGAAGACAGCTCGAAGCCCAATTGGTGCAGTCGCAGAAAATGGAAGCCATCGGGACCCTGGCGGGTGGTATTGCACACGACTTCAACAACATCTTGAGCGGCATCATCGGATACACGGAACTGTGCCTCCAGGACCTGCCCGAGGACAGCCCCGCCCGAGGGACCCTATACGAAGTGCGAAAAGCCGGAAACCGGGCCCGGGATCTGGTGCGTCGCATCCTGATGTTCAGTAGGCAGAAGGATCACGAACGGCGTCCCGTTTCCATGACACTCGTCGTCCGTGAGGCCGTCGATTTCCTGCGAGCGTCCCTGCCGTCGACCATCCGCATCCAGGAACGTCTCGAGGTCCAGGAGGATACCGTGTCGGCGGATCTCGTTCAGATCCATCAGGTTCTGATGAACCTGGCCGCCAACGCGGCTCATGCCATGGACGGAAAGGGCCTGCTGGAAATCACTCTAACCCCGGTAGTACTCCGACAGCACGAACCGGATTCGCACCCCGACCTGAGACCCGGCAATTACGTCCAACTGTCGGTCACGGATACGGGGCACGGCATACCCTCCGACATACGGACCAAAATATTCGAGCCGTTCTTTACCACCAAGAAAACAGGCGAAGGCACGGGATTGGGACTCTCCCTGATCTACGGCATTGTTCGAAGCCACGGGGGCGATATTCGAGTGGAAAGCCCGCAGGGTTCCGGCGCCACATTCCGGATCCTGCTCCCGGTGCTTCCTCAAGAGGCCGTTGAAGAGAAAGAGTTCACCCGGCCTCCCCTGGGAAATGGAGAACGCATTCTGTTCGTGGACGACGAAGAAACTCTGGCCGAGTGGGGCGAACAAGCACTCCAGGCCCTGGGATACCGCGTGGTCGCCACCACGAGCAGCGGGGAGGCGCTCGCCCGTTTTCGGGAGTCTCCCGCGGATTTTCAGCTGGTCATCACGGACAAGACCATGCCGGAGCTGACCGGCATTGAACTGGCCCGGGAATTGCTTCGCATACGGCCGGATATCCCGGTCATCCTGTTCACGGGGTTCACGGACGAAGAGGGGATCAATGAGGCCTTAAACATCGGAATCCGGCAGGTCGTACTGAAGCCGGTGATATTGTACGAATTGGCCGAATCCATCAGGAACGCGCTGGCTCCGGCGGAAAGCCGCGCCGATTCTCTTCGGTCTTCAGGCCCACTTCCCGAACAAACCGGATTGGAACGTGGGGCACCTCATCCATTCAGGGAAAAATCGAATTCCGAGGCGGGAGTCTCTTGAAGAGGGACAGGAATCGGTGTGGTCTGTCAGAAGATGAAAGCGCCGCTCAGCATCTTCCCCTCGGGAAGACAACTCGGGAGGGAGCCCATGCCGACCGTGGCGAAGCCGTTCTTCAAAGCGTGAATCAAGTCCTCTCGGGAAGATACGGGCGCCGTGAAACGAGTGGTCACCTTCCCCAGTTCCTCCAGCGTATGCGCATCGCTTCCTCCGCATTCCACCAGCGAATACCGCTCGAACCATTGCTCCGCTTCCCGGTTCTCCTCCGGTTGATTCCGCCCGTTGATCCTTTCTGCGGCAGTACACAAACCGCGGCGTATCAGCCGCTCATGGGCGCAGGCCCCAGCCCGAAAGGGATGGGCCGCCACGGCCGCTCCTCCGGCGGACGCCACCCGCCTCAAGACTTCCTCCGCGGATAAACCGGGATGGAGATCCTCAAAAGGGCCAAAAATCAAAAAATGACCTTCCGCAGTGGCGTATTCCATGCCGACCAGCAGGCACAGACCGTCTTCCTGAATTCCTTCCCGCACTTGATGCCGCATGTCCATGGTATCGTGGTCCGTGATGCACACTCCATCCAAACCGCACCGGCGGGCGTTCTCGAGAATAGCCTCCAGAGAAAGGGAACTGCACCGGGAAGCCACGCTGTGTACATGCAAGTCGAAAACCATGTTCTTATTTTAAGAATGTTCCCGGCGATAGCAAATCGTTTCTTCAGATCCACAACGCCGAACCCTATCGAAAATATCGATATTCACAATCTCATCTCGAAATAGTATAGTGGGCAAACAGCCGGTCGACGAGAGAGCGGCCGGCCGCAACTCCCAGGCCGTCCGAATCATTCAAAACGAAGCCACCGCAGGACGCAGGCTTGTCCACGGGCCGCGTCTTCGGGCGGCTCGCCGCCCCGAGGGACTTTATGCCACGAAAGTGCATCCTCATCGTGCTCGATGGATTGGGAGATCGTTCGTACGTATCCCTGGGACATCAAACCCCCCTCCAGGCCGCGCGCACACCCGCCATGGACGCGTTGGCCGCCCTGGGCGCCTGCGGACTCTATCACGCCTCCGTGTTGGGACAGGCCCTGCCCAGCGAAAATGCGCATTTCGCCCTCTTCGGATACGATTCGTCCGAATTTCCCGGACGAGGCCCTCTGGAGGCACTCGGAGGCGACGTGAGCATCCGCCCCGAAGATGTGGCCGTCCTGGCGCATTTCGCGTCCCTCAGAGAGGAGCGGGGCATTCTGATCCTCGACAGCGGCGCGCCTCGGATAACCTCCCATGAGAGGGATGTCCTTTGCTCGGCGTTGGGGCGCCGGCGCGATGAGCAGGTGGAACTCCAATTCATTCCCACCAAAAGCTTTTTCGGCATCCTCAGGCTCAAGGGACCCGTATCCCCCTATATCACCGACACGGATCCCATACGGGACGGGCGACCCCTGCATGAAGTGCTTCCCTGGGGCGGGTATGCGGGCGACCCGAACACGCAACGAACGGCCCGGGTTATGAAACGTTATCTGTCACGGGCGTTCCGCCTCCTGGACCGGCACCCCATGAACATCCAGCGATCCCGCAAGGGCGCCGTTCCCGTAAACGGTCTGGTCACCCAAAGAGCCGGTCGTCTGAAACAGGTTGTTCCCTTCTCGACGAAACTCGGTATGAAGGGGCTTTCCGTGGCTTCCGGGATCGTGTATTGCGGTCTGGCGCGCTATCTGGGGCTGGACTTCCTGCAGGCGCCCTCTGCAGACGGACCCTACCGTGAACTGTTGGAGGGGCTCCGTGCAGCCGCGGAACGGCTTCACCAATACGATTTTTTCCACGTGCATACCAAGGCCCCGGACGAAGCCGCGCACACCAAGGATCCCATAGCCAAAACTCGGGTCATCGAAGAGTTGGATCGCGCCTTGGATAAAGGACTCCCTCCTCTACTCAGGGACCCTTCCGTCCTGGTGGTTCTCACCTCGGACCATTCGACGCCGAGCGCAGGGCCGTTGATTCATTCCGGAGAACCCGTTCCTCTCGTGTTTCACGGCAGCGGCGTCCGCCGAGACCGCGTGCGCGCCTTCAACGAGGTGGACGCCGGCATGGGCGCTCTCGGCCAGGTGCGCGGCAAGGAACTTATGTACCTTGTTCTCAACCATCTGGACCGCGCCAGACTTCAAGGCCTCATGGACGAGCCGGAATACCGCGACTTCTGGCCCGGCGCTTACGACCCTTTCCGACTGCAGGGTTGAGCCGCCCTCAACAAGCCATCGCAGGGAGAACAATCATTAAAGAAACGGAGAAACCGGGATGAATCACGAAGACGCCCGATCCTCCCAGGAACGCCCCTCCGGCCCATTGTTCGACACCGGAGTGATCCACGGGCGATTCCAGGTCCTGCACAACGATCACCTGACATACCTGCTTGCCGGAAAACGGCGCTGCCGTCATCTGGTGGTGGGAATCACGAATCCGGATCCGCTGCTTACGCGTGATGAGACGGCGGACGCCCATCGGAGCCTTCCCTTGGCAAATCCCCTGACCTATTACGAACGATACCGTCTTATACGGGCCGTACTCGAGGAAGCCGGGGCGCCCTGGCCGGAATTCTCCATCGTGCCTCTGCCCATTAACCTGCCACGGTTGTTCCAATATTACGTCCCTCTGGACGCGGTGTTCTTTTTGACCATTTACGACGAATGGGGCCGCCGGAAGCGCGACCGCCTTCATTCCCTGGGCCTGAAGACCTGGGTGCTCTGGGAGCGAAATTCTTCCGAAAAGGGCGTCAGCGGCGCCGAAGTCCGCCGAAGGATGATGGAGGATCTTCCCTGGGAACACCTGACGCCCCGTGCGGCGGAAGCACTTCTCAAGCAATGGGACATCCCGCTCCGGCTCAAAACCATGGCGGCAGAGGAGGCCCGGGTCCTCAGCGGCGGCTCTTCAGGGGACCCGGCGCCCTGAAAATCCGGGAACAGCCGTCCGTGCGCTCCCATTCTTGAACGGATGAACAAAGCATCGGAACGCAAGTCCGGGATGCTCCAGAACGCGGGCTTGCTTGCTCTTCCTCCGGTGTCCGATCCTGGAAGGATTCGCTCCGGATCCGCTGGAAACGCCGAACCCCTGCAGAACCCGAAGGGTCCTATCCGCTTGACAAGAATCCGCAACTGGGGCATATGCTGGCATTTTGCGTTGGGTGGCGGCTGAGATCCGCTTATGCTCCGGAAATCAGGATGAGTTTCATGCCTGCGGAAACCGCGCCTGTTCCACAGGTTCGGTTCGAGACTCCCACAATGCATCGGAAAATAGGCGATCATCCACCGCCGATCTCCGGCGCTTCCCCTCCGCTCGAGCATTGGGAGGCCTGATTGGAAATCGGTTGGAATCAGTTGGCCCAATACATCGTCAGCGGTCTCACCACGGGATCCGTCTATGCGCTGGTGGCTCTGGGTTTCTGCCTCATCTACAACGCCACCCGCATCGTAAACTTCGCTCAGGGGGACTTTCTGAGCCTGGGGGGCCTGCTCATGTACAGCACGGTGACCTCCTTCGGTCTTCCCGCATGGTTGGGATTTCCCCTGTCCGTCGCCGGAACGGCCTTGGTGGGCGCGTGTCTGGAACGCTTGTGCATCCGGCCCTCCAGGAGCCGGGAAGTGACCAACCTGATTTTCATCACCATCGCAGCCAGCATTCTACTGCGGGGACTGTTCATGCACGTCTGGGGCAAGGAGGCCCTGGCCCTCCCTCCTCTCAGCCCTGAAACCCCGCTCCGGGTCCTGGGGGCTGCTTTCACTCCCCAAAATCTTTGGGTCCTGGGAATCACCCTCTCCGCCATAGGAATCCTAGTGTTCTTCTTCAATCGCACCCTGATGGGCAAGGCGCTGCGCGCCACGGCGGCGAACGCCCGCGCGGCTGCATTGATGGGGATTGACACACGGATGATGACCATGCTCTCCTTCGCCTTGGCGGGAGCCTTAGGTGCTTTGGCCGGCATCCTGATCACTCCCATTACTTCCCTCTCCTACGACGTCGGAGTCCTCATGGGGTTGAAGGGATTCGCGGCCGCTGTTTTGGGAGGCTACGGCAACTTCTATGGCGCCGTTTTGGGCGGAGTGGGACTGGGTCTGTTGGAAAGTCTCGGTGCAGGCCTGATCTCCAGTGTGTACAAAGATGTCATCGCTTTTGTGGCTCTCCTCCTGGTTCTGTTCCTTAGACCTTCCGGCTTGCTGGGAGGTGGATCGCAGGAACGGTTATGAGCCGGGAAGGAAAGCGATTCCTGCTGGGTTTCCTGCTTCTCGCCTCCGCGGTGGCCGCCCTCCCTGTGTGGATCCGGAATCCATATTACCTGAACGTACTCAACGTGGTGGGATTGCATGTATTGATCGTGGTGGGTCTGAATCTTCTCATCGGCTTCGCGGGACATATCAGCTTGGGGCACGCGGGATTCTTCGGAGTGGGAGCTTATCTGAGCGGCATACTGACGGGCACGTACGGTTGGTGCCCATGGCTCACCATGGGATTCGCCGCCTGCCTGACCGCTTCCCTGGCCCTGGGGATCGGAATACCCACGCTGCGCCTCAAGGGTAATTACCTGGTCATGGCCACACTGGGATTCAATATCATTGTAACCGTATTCCTGTTGCAACTGGACAATCTGACGGGAGGACCCAGTGGGTATACCGGAATTCCTCCCCTTACCGTTTTCGGGCGCTCGTTGATCTCGGATTTTGAATTCTATTGGCTCATCTGGGGCACGGCTCTCGTCTCCTTGGTGCTCGCCCGGAATCTCTGCCACTCGAGGGTTGGAAGGGGACTCAGGGCATTGCACGAATCTCCGGACGCCGCCGCGGCTGCGGGAGTACCCGTCGAACGGTACAAGGTAAAGGTGTTCATACTCAGCGCCGTGTATGCATCCGTTGCGGGGTCCCTGTATGCCCATTATTACGGAATCATCACGCCGAAGACGTTCGACATTTTCAAGTCCGTGGAACTGGTCACCATGTGCATCCTGGGAGGCATGGGGACCCTGTGGGGCGGGCTCTTCGGCGCCGTTTTCCTGACACCGCTGCCCCAACTCCTCCATTTTTTCGACGAATACAAGGACATTATTTTCGGCGGCATCTTATTGGTAATACTGATCTTCTTGCCTCAGGGTCTGGTGGGATGGCTGGAAAATCGACTGCACGCGTTATTTCAGAACAACCGCAGGTGACCCATTCGGTCCTTGAAGTCCGGGGACTCTCCGTGCGGTTCGGGGGCTTACAGGCGTTGAACGGGGTCCATCTGGCGGCGGACGGCCGCCACATCACCTCCGTCATCGGTCCCAACGGCGCAGGGAAAACCACGGCCGTCAACTGCATCAGCGGCATGTTCCGGCCCGATTCCGGATCCGTGCGCTTTAACGGCGCGGAACTCTTGGGGCTCCATAGACACCGCATCGCACGTATGGGACTTACCCGGACATTCCAGAACCTCCAGGTGTTCGGCCATATGAACGTTCTCGAAAACGTCATGGTGGGGATGCACGCGGCATCCGGAAGCGAATTCATGGTTTCCCTGTTCCGTTTTCCCCGTCTCAGGAAAGAGGAACGGCGGATTCGGGAGCGCTCCGAGGAAATGCTCGATTTTTTCGAGCTGACTTCCCAGGCGTACAAACCGGCCGGACAATTGTCCTACGGGGACCGCAAGAAAGTGGAATTGGCGAGGGCGCTGGTAAGCCGCCCTCGAATGGTGCTCCTGGATGAACCCGTAGCCGGGTTGAACATGGCCGAAACAGAAACCATCGGCAGATTGATCGGTGAAATACGGCGGCAGGGTATCGGAGTGGTGTTGGTGGAACACGATATGGCCCTCGTCATGAGGATCAGCGACAAGGTTGTGGTTCTCTGTGAAGGACGCGTGCTGGCGGAAGGGACCCCTCACGAGATCCAGAACAACTCCGAAGTGATCCGTATCTACTTAGGAGGCGGCGAGGAGTTCGGTCTCAGTGCTTGAAGTGGTTTCCGTACATTATAGTTACGGCGGTGTGCGGGCCTTGCGGGAAACGAGCGTCCGGGTCGACCGCGGGGAGGTCGCCTGCCTTCTGGGCATGAACGGGGCGGGCAAGACCACGCTGTTGTCCCTGATCAGCGGTCTCATTCGCCCGGACCGCGGGCGCATCCTGTTCGAGGACAGGCTCCTCAGCAGGCTGGACCCTTCCCGCATCGTGGAAGCGGGAGTGGTTCAGGTGCCGGAGGGAAGACAACTCTTTGCGCCCCTCACTGTGCTGGAAAATCTTCGGTTAGGCGCCTATCTGAGATCCGGAAAACGGGAACGGGAAGCTGTGCACCGGGACATCGAAAGAGTCCTTACGTTGTTCCCTCCTCTGGCAACCCGCCTGAATCAGAAAGCGGGCACCCTGAGTGGAGGAGAGCAACAGATGCTGGCGGTCGCCCGGGGACTCATGGCTTCCCCCAAACTGCTGCTGCTGGACGAACCCAGTCTGGGGCTCGCCCCCAAGATCGCCGCGGAGATCTTCCGGGTGATTCAAGACCTGCCACGGTCCGGCTGCAGCGCGCTGCTGGTGGAACAAAACGCTTTGGGCGCCTTGGCCGTGGCCCGACGGGGGTACATCATCACCAACGGCCGCATTCGTTTCGAAGGCACCTCCCAGGAAATTCTCAAGGACCGGTTCCTGAGGGAAGCCTTCCTCGGGCCGGAGCGGGTTCTGGAGACGGAAGATTCCTAATCTTTTGTCCCTTTCAGCCCGTTCGTACACAGTATCGAAGGCGGGCCGGTGCAATACGACGAGATGCAAGCCACGCCTCCGGCAACGCATTTGGCGGGACGAATCGTTAGGAATGAGGAGTACCTACAGTACGCCGCAATGACGAAGGATGAAGCTCAACGACGTAGGCCGCGTTTTGCGGCGACCCGCCAGGGGGCTTTCCTGCCCGGGACCGGCACTCCCTCCTGCCTGATAGAAGAGGATCGTAAATGACGTTTATGCCATCTTTTGCACACTCCGAGGCGTTGGCTTCGCATCAATTGAAGGGCCTCCAATGGACCGTGCATCACGCATACCATGGGAACCCATTCTATCAGCGGCGGATGGACGAAGCCCGCGTCAAGCCCGAGGACATTCAAACCCTGGACGACTTGAAACATCTCCCTTTGACCACGGCGGACCATCTGGTTGAAGGATACCCGTTTCCACTGCTTTCGACGCCGGAGGACCAAGTCATCCGTATTCACGCGAGCAGCGGCACGACGGGTAAGCGGAAGGTATTGACATATACTCGCAAGGATGTGAGGGATTGGGCCGTCATGATGGCCCGGTGTTACGAAATGGCCGGTCTCACGTCGAGGGACCGCGTCCAGATCGCCGTGGGTTACGGCATTTGGACGGCGGGCGTGGGTTTCCAATTGGGTTGCGAGACCTTCGGCGCCATGGCGCTCCCCGTAGGGCCGGGCAACCTGGAACTTCACTGCCGGTTTTTGGAGGATTTCCAATCCACCGTGCTGTGCAGTACCGCCTCCATGGCCTTGCTCATGGCCGAAGAAGTGCGGCGGCGCAACCTGGAGGACCGAATCCGCCTGAACAAGGTCATCTACGGTTCGGAACGCACCAGCGACGCCATGCGGGAAACCATCCGCCGCGTCTTGGGCGCGGAACTCTTCGACATTCCCGGACTCACGGAACTCTACGGTCCCGGAACGGGACTCGAATGCTCTGCCCACCAGGGGATCCATTATTGGGCGGATTACTACATCCTGGAAATCCTGGATCCGGATACTCTGGAACCCGTTCCGCCGGGCCACTTAGGAGAAATGGTGGTCACCACCTTGTGCAAGGAGGCGTCCCCTCTCATCCGATACCGAACACGGGACCTGTGCCGCATTCTCCCCGACACATGCCCTTGCGGGAACATCCTGCCCCGTCATGACCGCATCCTGGGCCGCACGGACGACATGATCAAGTTCCGGGCCGTAAACATCTATCCCGGACAAATCGACGGCATTCTCAGCACCACGACCGGCGTGGGTTCGGAATATATGATCGTCCTGGAACACGGCGGCGACGGACGGGATTATATGATCCTCCGTGTGGAACGATCCGAGTCGGGGTCCCGGGAAGATGATGAAGCGGTGGCGGCCCGAATCCGCGGCTCCATCAAAGCCGATATCCTGGTCTCCGTCGAGGTGGAACTCGTGGACCATGGGTCCTTGCCCCGGTCGGAACGCAAGTCCCGCCGGGTCTTCGACCATCGTTATCCAACGACGACACCGGGTGCATGACCGATGTCGGAAACCATTTCACAGGGAGGTTTTCCATGATCCGTTCCATGAAACTGATTTTTCTCGCAAGCATCGTGAGCCTGGTCTGGATCCTCGCAGCTCTTGGCCACGGAGCATGGGCCCAGGAACCCATCAAGATCGGGGCGTTTTTCGCCCTGAGCGGTCCGGCGGCCTCCATAGGGGCCCCCACCAAGTTGGTGGCCCAGATGGTGGTAGACAAAATCAACCAGGAGGGCGGAATTCAGGGCCGCAAGATCGAGTTGGTCACCGGGGACACCGAAGGGGAACCCACCAAGGCCGTCATGGTTTTCAAGCGGTTCGTCGCGGTGGACAACGTGGTCGCCGTCATCGGTCCCACGCGGACCGACACGGGCATGGCGGTCAAGAAACAGGTGGAACAGGAGCGCATTCCCACCGTGATGACCGTGGGTGGAGATCCGGTCATTCTTGAAGGAAAACACGGCGCTATGGACTTCGGTACGGCGCGGTACGTCTTCAAGACACCCCAGCGTTCCTCTGTAGCCGTAGCCAAGGTGCTCCAGCACCTCAAGAAACTGGACGTGACCCGGATCGCCGTTCTTACCGCAAGCGATGGATTCGGACGGGACGGCGGCCGCTGGCTCGAAAAGCTTTGCCCCGACTTCGGTATCGAAATCGTGGGAAGCGAGCAGTTCAACCCGGCGGACGTGGATATGAAGAGTCAATTGACCAAGCTGGCGGCCCGCGACCCGCAAGCCATCGTGTGCTGGACCATTGGACCCGCCGGCGCCATTGTGTCCAAGAATCATCACGCCCTGGGTCTGGAATTACCGCTGATTCAATGCCACGGTCTTCCCGGTCCCACGTATCTGGAACTCGCGGGTCCCGCCTCCGAGGGAGACCTGATGCCGTCCACCAAACTCATGGCCTGGGAGCAGTTGCCCGATTCAGATCCGCAGAAGCCTGTCATTGCGGAGTTTGTCCGGCTATATCAGGAGGTGTATCGCTTTCACGAACAGTATCCCATCAACACCCATTCCGGGTATGCTTGGGATGCCATCATGATTCTGGCCAAGGCCATCGAACAGGTGGGCACGGATCGGGAAAAGATCCGGGACGCTGTGGAGAACACCCGGAACTACATCGGAATCAGCGGCATATACAATCTCACTCCCGAAGACCACAACGGCCTGGACACGGATTCCATGGTCATGCTCCAGGTCAGGGACGGGAAATTCGTGTTGGCGGATTGACCCCTCACAGTCCGGCTGCCGCGCTTTTCCGGTGCGCCGTCCGAAGTCCCGGACCCCACCGGCGGCAAGCCGTACTTCATTCGAAACCTTGACGGGATGGAAGGAAGCGGGCGTTCTTTCCCGGAGGGGGGGACACGTCCCCTTCCTCGTCACCCCAATACGCTGCCCGGCAGCTCGTTGATAAACCGCATCGCGGGCAGGCTGGTGCAAAACGATGAGATGCAAGGCGGGCGAATCCTGAGGAATGAGGCGTACAACCAGTACGCCGCAGTGACGAAGGAGGAAGCCCAACGCCGCAGATCGCGTTTTTCAACGGCCTGCCAGGGGATCGTACAGCCATGGAGACAAAACCGGAAGAACGCCGGGACATCCTTATGGGCAACGAAGCCATTGCGCGGGGGCTCGTGGAGGCCGGAGTTCATTTCATGACCGCGTATCCGGGCACGCCCAGCTCTGAAGTTCTTCCCGCCGTCGTGCGCTTCGGCGCAGAACAGGACACCCCGCCGTATTGTGAATGGTCCGTGAACGAAAAAGTCGCCGTGGAGGTGGCTCTGGCCGCCGCCTATACGGGCAAGCGCAGCGCCTGCGCCATGAAACAGGTGGGGCTCAACGTGGCCCTGGACCCCGTGATGAGCGCAGCCTATATCGGTGTTGTGGGTGGGTGCATCCTCATCAGCGCGGATGATCCGGGACCCCATTCCTCCCAGACGGAACAGGACAGCCGTCTGCTGGCCTATTTCGCCAAGCTGCCCGTGTTCGACCCGGAAAGCCCGGCCCACGCCCATGACTTGATACTACCGGCCTTTGAGCTTTCGGAGGAATTCCAGGTACCCGTGCTCTTCCGGCCCACGTTGCGGGTGTGCCACGCCAGACAGAATCTGCTCCTCCGGAAACCCCGACCTGTTGTCCGACCTGCACACTTTCAGAGGGATCCTTCCCGCTGGGCCGCCATTCCCAAAATGCGCCTCGCGCTCCACGAAGCCCTGAACAGCAGGATCGAACACCTCTCCCGAAGAATCGGCCGCGACCATCGCTTCAATGTCTGGCATTGTCCGCCGGCAGGCACTGCCCCTTTCGGCATTCTGGCTTCCGGAATCGCCGCGGCATTGGCTCGGGACGCGTTGCAGGACATGGGCATGGCCGTTCAAAAAGGATCGATTCCGTTTCTCCAGCCGGCCGTTCCCTATCCGGTACCCATGGATCCCATAGGCCGACTGTTTGCCGCGTGCGAGAAGGTCCTGGTGTTGGAAGAGACGGAACCCCTGCTCGAACTCCTGGCTCCCGACCGCACTCGGGCGATCGGTCGACTTACCGGCCACGTACCCTCCGCCGGAGAACTCACTCCGGACGTGATGACTCGGGTTTTGGAGAGCGTCTTGACCGAAACGGGGATCCGTGGGAACGGGACTTCCCGACCTGTCTTGTCCGTACCCGATCGGCCGCCGCTCCGCCGTCCCAATTTGTGCTCCGGGTGTTCCCATCGCGCCGCGTTTTTCGCCCTCAAAAAGACCTTTCCGCGCGGCGTCTTCCCCGGCGACATCGGCTGTTATACCCTGGGACTCAATCAGGCGGCGGTGGACACCTGCCACGACATGGGCGCTTCCATCAATTTCGCCGCCGCCTTCGCCCGCGCTTTTCAGGACGACGGGATGGACATTCCCGTGGCGGCCACCATCGGAGACAGCACTTTCTACCATTCGGGAACCACCGGATTGACCAATGCCGTCTATAACGGCGCTCGGTTCGTTCTGCTCATTCTGGACAATGAAACCACCAGTATGACGGGGATGCAGCCCACACCCGCGAGCGGTCTCACAGCGGACGGGCATCCCGGCCGCCCCGTCCGCCTGGAGAACCTCGTCCGGGGATGTGGAATCGAACACCTGGAGGTCGTGGACCCCTATCGTTTGAAGGACATGGAGAAAGCCCTCCGAAGAGCCCGCAGGGCCACCCAGGCGGAAGACGGAGGCGTCTCCGTAGTCATCGCCCGGCACGCCTGTGTGGCCCACCGACTCCGTGAGGCGGTACCCGTACCCCTTCGCGTCGCCGTGCATGAAGCGGTCCAGGGAACATTGCCCGTGTTGGACCCCGAGACCCATTCCTGCGCCCGCTGCGGCCGATGCGAAGCCATATGCCCTTCAGGAGCGCTCAAGGTCACGGCGGAGGGACCTCAACTGTCGGCCGAACGCTGCACCCGGTGTCGATACTGCGCCGAGATCTGCCCTACTGGCGCCATCGTCCTGGAACCCGCAGGCGGATGCGTGGGATGCGGACTGTGCGCCTCCTGGTTCGGCTGCCCCTCCATGGCGGCCGATGCATCGGGCCGGATCCACATTCAGGAGAACGGGTGCGTAGGGTGCGGCGTGTGCATCGAGGTATGCGCTCATGGGGCCATCTATTCGAAGGAGATTGATACGTGAACTCATTCCGTTGGCAGGCGGTGATTGCGGGCGTCGGGGGGCAGGGCGTGCTGTTCGCCACCCGGGTTCTGGCCCATGCGGCACTGGATCGATCCGAAAACGTTCTGGTCAGCGAGGTGCACGGCATGGCGCAACGCGGCGGCTCCGTCGTCAGCCATCTCAAAATTGGGAATCATGCCTCCCCTCTGGTGGCGTCGGGCAGAGCGGACCTTCTGTTTGCCCTGGAAGCGGGTGAGGCCGTCCGAAACCTTGCCTTCCTCGTTTACGGAGGCTTTCTGGTGGTGAACGCGCCGGATCTGAGTTTCCTGTCTCCGGAGGGACGGAGAGCTCTTGAGGAGCACGGAGTCCGTTCCCTCGCCGTGAATGCCGCGGGGCTGGCATGCCGGGGCGGAGGAGCAAAAGGATCCAATGTAGTGCTCCTGGGAGCCGCTGCGGCCTGCGGAGTGTTTCCCTTTCCGCCGGATCATCTGGCCCGCGTCCTGGTATCCAACACACCTCCGGAAAGGCGGGAGCTGAATCAATCGCTCTTCACCCTGGGAGCCGATGCCGGAACGGACGGAGGCTCTAGAAACCACCTCGCTCCAACCCGGGTTTAACACTCCGTTGATAAACACCATTTCGAGCAGGCAGTAAAAAACGATGAGATAAAAGGCGCCTTCGGCCTGGGCGAATCCTGAGGAATGAGGCGTACATACGGTACGCCGCCGTGACGAAGGATGAATCGTCAATCCGTCGGCATGAAAGCAGATCGCGTTTCTCAACAGCCTGTCAAGGGGGCCGTATGCGGTATCGCGGATGGGCCTCAGTTCGGCTGCGCTTCCCGCCGAGTGGAAACCGCCTCATGGAAAGGCCTGCCCGTCACGGCCCGATACAAAACCCGGAAAACATCCGTATTGTCCTTGTAGTCCCCATGGAATCGGGCTTGGAAGAATTCCCCTCCCGGACCCTGGGCGTACACGGGAACCAGGCTGTTGGTGTGATCGTTCCATCCCGCGCAGTTCAACCCCCAGCATTGATTGGCCGTCACTTCCCGGCCGACAACGTCCCCCACGGGCTGCAGATGGCCGCACTCATGGTCCGAGGTAACCACCACCAGGGTGTTTTCCCAAGTACTCCCGTTGGAAGGTTCGTTCACCCATTGGATCACCGTGTTCACCGCAGTGTCCAGGTCCACGAGCTCCTCGATCATCCGTTGGAGATCGTTGGCATGGCTCGCCCAATCCACCGCACCCCCCTCCACCATCAGGAAAAAGCCCCCCGGATGCGCGTCGAGCACTCTGAGCGCTCCCTGAGTCATTACCGCCAGCGTTGGCGCCAGAGGATTTAAAGACGCGGTCTCGACCTTTCCTTCATGGCCTTTGGGACCCGAGGGAGCCGTCCCGAACCGGTTGTATTGAAGCGTGGAACCCGCGCGTGCGAGGCCGAAAAACCGCGCCGGTAAGGGTCCTCCCCGGAAGAGATCCTTTTCGGCTAACTCATGGAACGCTTCCCGTGTATCCAGAAACACCCGACCCATGAGCCCCTCCATGGCCCGGCGGTACAATTCCCCGCCGTCTCCGTCTTCCATGTGGGCTCCCCGGTTGACGCTCCAATCCGAGGCGGTCCAATACGGTGTGATCCGCCGGCCGTTGTCGTCATAATAGGGATGACCGGCCCCCATGATCACATCCACTTCCGAATACAGCATCTGCCGGATGATCTCGTGGTAGTTCCTGCGATACGGCGTCTTGGCCACAAACGCGGCGGGAGTGGCGTCGTAAAACTTCACCGACGTGGCCAGCCCCACGGCCATGCCTTCCGCTTTGGCGAACTCCGAAATGATGGGATGGAACCGAACGGTATTGGGTTGGGTTCCGTCGTATCCCTCCTCCGACAGCGCGACGTTCAGTGTGTATTTGACCTGCTTATGACCGTTGGCCATGGCCCCCGCGGAAGCGGCGGAATCCGTGGCCCCCTGCCGGACGTATGCCGGTACGGGAATCTTTTCCCAGGGCGTGGCGCCGCCCAGAACCGGATCGTAACTCCCCGGAACGGAAGCATCATCCCAATACTCGTGCGGCAGGGATCCCGGAGTCACCGTGTTTCTCATGTACGTGGTCATATAGCCGTGATGTTCCAGGGTTTCCATGGCCAGCGGACCACGATCCACGTACCTGCGGGCGGCATCCACATGCCACCACCCCATGCCGTCGCCGATGAACAGGATCACATGGCGGACGCGGGCGCTTGAATTCTCTGCCGCCCGGCAGGGTACGGCCGCCGCCCATAGCAGTCCGGCGATGCACAGCCCCGCAAGAACCGCTCGCACCCATTGAATAGGCTTCACCATGAATCGGGACCCCATCCGGCTTCTGAATTTCCCGTCCGTTCCCGCCTCAAACCTTCACGCGGCAAGGAGTCAGGCCATTGTCGTCCATCCTCCGGCCGTTCAGAACCATACCACAGTTCCGTGCGTAATGCTTGCTCCGATCGCCGGAAACATCCCTTCCACCGCACCCCTCCACATCCTCTGTGCGACGTGGAGTTGGTGACTGGTGCGTCTTCCCTGAAATGTAACGAGCCGTTCATTCAAATGTGACACCCGCCGGATAACACTTCCTCACGTTTCGCGGTTGGTTGGGGAGGGCTGATCGGGTGGGATGGTCCCGCCCGGCGCCTCGGACACCGGGGTGACCCGGCGGATCTAATGCATGTGAGGGAGGTAGAACCCATGTCTGGAAGACTTAAAAACCTGTTCGTACTCTTATGCGCGGCCATAGCGTTGGCGGCGGCCGGTTTAATGGGCGCAGCGGCCCATGCTGGAGTCCCCAAGTACGTATTCTTCTTTTTGGGAGACGGCATGTCCGCCGCCCAGGTGAACGCTGCGGAGGTGTATCTCGCCTCCAAGGAAGACCCGCTGCTGCCCAAGGGGAACCGGTTGTCTTTCACCCCTTTTCCGGTCCAGGGCCTGTGCACCACCTGGGACCAGTTCTCCTTCGTGACCGATTCGGCATCCGCGGGAACCGCCTTTGCCTGCGGTCATAAAACCAAGAACGGCGTGATCTGTATGGACCATACCGGCACGATCCCCTATACGAGCGTGGCCAAGAAGGCCAAAGAAGTCGGCATGAAAGTGGGAATCGTCAGCAGCGTATCCATCGATCATGCGACACCCGCCGTATACTACGCCAATCAGAAATCCCGAAACGACTACTACGACATCAGCATGCAACTGGCGGAGAGCGATTTTGATTACTTCGGGGGCGGCGGACCCAAAAACCCGACGGGCAAGAACGGAGATCAGCCCTCCTCCATCGAAGCCGCACAAGCCAACGGCTTCCACATCGTGAACACCCGAACCGCTTTTGATGCGCTTCAGGCGGGACAATACGAGAAAGTTTGGGCGTACGAACCTGTTCTGGATTCGGACTCGGCCCTGTACTACGAACTGGATCGCCTGCCCGGAATGATCACCCTGGAGGAGTTCACCCGAAAGGGCATCGCGTTGTTGAACAATCCCAAAGGATTTTTCATGATAGTGGAAGGGGGCAAGATCGACTGGGCCTGCCACGCGAACGACGGAAGGGCGGCCATCGACGACATCCTGGCTTTCGATGCCGCCGTTCAGGCCGCCATCGAATTCTATGAGCAGCACCCCACGGAAACCCTCATCGTTGTGACGGGCGACCATGAGACCGGCGGCATGTCCATTGGTTTCGCCGGAACCCAGTACGCCACTTTCTACCATATCCTCGAACGCCAGACCCAGTCCTATATCGAATTCGACAAGGTCATGGCGGATTATAAGGCCCAGGGTGGCGACGTATCCCACCTCATCCCCGCGGTGACCGCGGCCTATGGCCTCGAATTCCTGTCCCCGGAACAGAAAGACGCCCTCAAGACCGCTTGTGACGGAGGCGACCAGCACGCATGCGCCACCCTCAAGCTCGCCCTCGAAGATTGGGAAATTCACTCCCTGGTTCAGGCGTACTGGATGAGCATGACGCCCAAGAATCTCCGCCCGACGGATCCACAGACATATCTCCTGTACGGTGGCTACGAACCGCTCACCATGGCGTTGACGCACGTGTTGAATCATAAGGCGGGTATCGGATGGACCAGCTACTCCCATACGGGAGTCCCGGTGCCGGTATTCTCGGCAGGGGTCTGCGCCGACTCCTTTGGCGGATTCTACGACAACACGGACATCTACACCAAACTCCTCACCTGTATGGGAATCCACTGATTCCTGTATCGGCGGCTCATCGGGGCGGGACTCCCCAGCGGAATCCCGCCCCGTGTCTTCGCCGTCCTTAGGAGACCCCCATGGTCTTTCTCCGGATCCTGACGTCCCCCCGGCGAGCCGACGCCATCCTGGCGTTGATTCTCGTAGGAGTCTGTGTGGGACTGTTCCGCGCGCCTTCCGGTTTCGAAGACCGGCTTCCGGCGGCTACCTATGTGGCCCGGGCGCGCGTCCTGTCCGTGGACGATTCGGGGGTGCGCCGAGCCGCGTTGCTCAAATACGGCCATCAGGATCTCGAGGTGCGAATTCTGGGCGGTCCCTTCGCGGGCCGAGTTACCCGTGCGTATAACCAACTGCTCGGCAAGCTGGAACTGGATGAGATGTATTCCCAAGGCGCCGCCGTGCTCGTGGAATTTACATTGAAAGACGGCGAGATCTGGAACGCCGTAGCGCGCGGGCATTATCGCATCGGAACGGAACTGGTGCTTCTCGGGTTGTTTGTTCTGCTGGTCATCGGCTTCGGCGGATGGATCGGAGTCAAGGCCATCGTTTCCTTCGCATTTACGGGCCTCATGATCTGGAAGGTGATGATCCCTAGCTTTCTCAAGGGATACGATCCCATCCTCATCGGACTCGGGGTGGTGACCCTGCTCACGGGCGCCGTATGTTTTTTGATCGGCGGACTCAACCGGAAAGGTTTGGCCACGTTTCTGGGGGCGTTTCTGGGTCTGATCACCACATGGTTGCTGGCCACCATATTCCTGCGTTATTTCCGCCTCCATGGAGCGGTGCGGCCTTTTGCCGAAATGCTCCTGTATTCGGGTTTTCCCCATCTGGATCTCACCAAGATCTTTCTGGCCGGAGTGTTCACGGCTTCCGCCGGAGCGGTCATGGATCTCGCCATGGATATTTCGGCAGCGACCTACGAAGTGGCCCGAAGAAAACCCAATATCTCTTTTCGAGAACTTTTGGCGTCGGCAATGGCGGTGGGTCGGGCCGTCATCGGCACCATGACCACGACGCTGCTTCTAGCCTATTCCGGCGGCTACGTCACCATGCTCATGGTCTTTATGGGCCGAGGCGTCCCCCTGCCGAACGTCTTCAACCTGCACATGGTTTCCGCGGAAGTTCTGAATACGCTCGCCGGCAGTTTCGGCCTCGTTACCGTGGCCCCGTTCACGGCGCTGGTGAGCGCGCTGCTGTTCCGGAACGTCGGAGTCCGGACTCCGCAAAGGGCGGAACACGCGGATTCCAGGTCGTGACCGGCGGTGTTGAAACGGAAGATCCCCCACCGAAGTTTCTCAGACCCCCCGGAATCCCAGCTTCGCCTCCACCCGTCGAACTTTTCTCCCGCCGACGATTTTCGAACCGGGTTGACGAACCGAGCCGGTTATACAATAGTATATAAACATAGGCTGATATTAATCGGCCCCCTACGTCACGCGGCCCATGCGCGTCCGTCCACGGTCCACCCGGATTCACAACCCCCAACTATTCCGGTTCATCCGCAGCCGGAAACATCCCGCCCTTCCCAATCCCGAAACGCGACATCGATCCCGCGGATAGGGAAAGGTTCGGCGAACACGCCACACCAACCACGAACGGAAAGGAGTTGTCATGGCACAGTATGTGTTCGTCCTGCGATCCGAGGAGGTAGATGCAGCCACCCGCTGCTATCAATTCGCCAAAGTGGCTCACTCCAAGGGACACGAGGTGAACCTCTTTCTTATCGACGACGGCGTCCTCTGGGCGAATTCCGCCCGGGATTATACCGTCAAGTCCAAGACGGGGGATTGTCCCAGCGACTACTTTCCCTACCTGGTGGAACACGAAGTGCCCGTGGGAGTCTGAATCCCCTGCGCCAAGGCTCGTCAGGTGGACGAGTCCCGGTTTTTCTCGAACATGGTCCTGGACGGAGCACCCCATCTCATCGAACTGGCTGAAAACGCCGCGGTGTTCACTTTCTGAACCGGCGCACTCGGCAGGCGTCCCCGTCTTCGGAACACCCGTCTTTCAAACGGAAGGAGCACCGCTGATGGAAAACCCGGCGCTACGGGAAGTCACGCTCGATATCCCTCGAATGACGTGACTGACCTGAGAAGGCATGGTCCAAGTGGCTCTGGATGAGTCACCCGGCGTCCTTAAGTATGAGTTGAGCACGCTGAAACGGCAGGCGTGGATTCGATTCGACCCCGGTCAGACGGATACGGAGGTATTGATCCGGCAGATCAAGAAACGCACTCGGTACTCCGAGGTATCCGTTCTTAACGAATCCTAGTCCGGCCGCCGGCAACCTAGTATTTCCACGGGAAGTCGGAGTTCGAGGAGCCGTCCGGCGTCTCGAACTTCCGGCTTCCGCCGCTCAGCGGGGAGTCGGGAACGGCGTGACTGGGAAACGCTTCCCGACTATTGGGCAAAGCCACCCCTCCCCTCCAGCAAACCCACCAAGCGGTAGGGCTCACGCCATGTGTGGACACGAAAATGTGTAAAAGAGATTGACCTCATGGATCGGTTATTATATAAACTGATGTTAATATGTTAATGGGAAGTCGGGATGCTCCTCCGGGAACCCGACGTTTGGGAATCAGCATGGGACCGGATCGCACACCCCACATGCCTGTGTCGCCCGCACCGACCTCGACGGACGGAACGGACCGCGATCTCACATCGCTCCTCAGGAACGCCGCCTTTCTGGCCAAATGCCTATCCGACGAAAATCGTCTCCGAATCCTGCTGTGCGTCTGCCGATCCAAAAAGTCCGTGTCCCGCATCGTCGAGGAGTTGAATCTCTCTCAACCCCTGGTCTCTCACCACCTCAAAGAATTGAGACGTTCCCTGCTCGTAACCGTGGAACGCAAAGGACCCTTTGTCTATTACGAATCGGCCGACCCGCGCATCGAAGCCGTCGTCCGGGATCTATCCTTCATGGCCGAAGATCTCCTGGCGGGTCACAACACTTTTTAGATCCGAGGTGTAGCCATGACCAACGGAACACTCGACACCATCCTGGAAACCATGGATCCTGAAGAAGCCCTCGCTTCGCTGTCCATGGCTCTCAAACAGCGTCTGGTCCTTTTGGATGCGGAAGAACGACTCGAGTTCCTGTTGCGGATTTTCGATGCCTCATCCGAGGACAAGTTGGCCAGCATGGTGAACCGCTGACTGGCCGAATGCATGGACGAAGGTGTCGATCCAACACACATGTGCCGCAGCCTCGTGGATAAGGTGGCCCGTTCGGAACAGCTCATGGCCGTGGCCCAACCCGACGTGCTCGCCCTCTTCGAGGACTGGCTCGAGGAATTGGAGGAAGAACTCCTGGCCGCCGTGCGATCCGCCAAGACACAGGATCCGCAAACCCTTTCCCTGGCCCTGGGCGTCTCCCATGCCGGCACCCGGTTTCTCCTGGCCAAACTGCGCCGGGAAGGCAAGCTGCCAGGATAGGGAACCCTGATGTAGCCGGCTGAACGCTTTCGACGGACCTTCCCCTTGAATCGCCGTTTCGTGCGCAGCACACCGGGTTGGTCTTGATTTCCAAACGATTTTCGACCTTACGGGCGCAATACTCGGGAGTACGACAATGACCCCGCCGAACTCACACCGTGTGTTCGTGGAAATCGTGGCCAAGCAGAAGGGATGCGTGCTCTGTGATTTGGCCGTGGCTATTTTGGAGGAGATCCAGGAAACCCTGGAAGACGGGATCCTGTCCTGGACCATCGTAGATGTGGGCGACCGCGCAGGACTGGTACGGTACGGAGAATTGGCCCGCCTGTGCGGGCGCAAACCTCCGGTTCCCTCCCTGGTGATCAATGGGATCCTGGCCTTCGAAAACATACCGGATCCGAACTCCCTGTCCGGCGCCGTAAACGAAATCGTGACCCGGTCGTCTCCCGGAACGAACGCGGAGGCGAAAACGCAGTGAACGCACCCTTCGCACTCTTTCCAAGCCCAATGAAGCAAAGAAGAGCATCCGCTTTATCGGGATACCGGGAACGTATCAGCCCGTTGATAAACGGTATTTCGGGCAGGCGGGTGAAAAACGATGAGATGCAAGCCACGTCAAAGGCATGACGGCGGATCGCGTTTTTCAACGGCCTGTCATAACCCGTGAAGCCATAATGGCGAGAAGGTGACCCTATGAATCGAACGTTCTCCGAGGAAGACCGGCGCCGGATTTCTGAAGGCATCCGGGAAAAGTATCGCCGGGTGGCCTCCGATCCCGAAGGACACTTCCGGTATCCGACGGGTTCTGCAGGACTCGAGAGACTCAAATACCCTGAAGAACAGCTCCGGATTCTGCCTGAGGAAGTTCGCGCCTCCTTCTGCGGCGTGGGCAATCCCTTTTCCCTCGGACCCGTTCAACCGGGAGAGACCGTACTGGACGTGGGATGCGGGGGCGGGGTGGACACCCTTCTGGCGGCCGCGGCCGCCGGGCCCGAAGGCTCCGCCGTCGGAGTGGACGCCGTTCCCGAAATCCTGGATCGGGCTCGACGCAACCTCGATGCAACCGCACTCCGGAATGTCCGCTTTGAGCAGGCCTCCGCGGAGTCGCTGCCGTTCTCCGACGGGTCCTTCGACGTGGTCCTGTCCAACGGCGTCCTCAACCTGGCGCCCGACAAGCCCGCCGCCCTGAAGGAGATTTTCCG
>CAZQXK010000003.1:0-93112 GCA_964597345.1 uncultured Thermodesulfobacteriota bacterium
AGGAATGGAAACGGGAGTTCTCAACCTTGAGACGGGTGATTTCGTGTTTGAGAGCGTAGACCAGTTCCAGATCCAGCGTCATCTTTGGGTGTGCGGGCTCCGTTTCATCCAGGCTCAGCTCCCGCTTCAAGGCATCCCTTTCCGAGACGAGCACACGGATGCTCTGAGCCACATCCTCCGCATGGCCCTTATCTTTCAGGCTCTTGAGCTGAACCTGGAGTTCGGAGATTCGCTGTTCCCGGAGGTTGACTTCTTTCCTCAACCGTTCCACGTAATCCTTGTGGTACTTCTCGAAAGAACTCCGCTGTCGGTTCTTGCTTTCTTCCACTTCCTGGAGATCCTTGGTGAGCTTGCGCACTCGTTGCTCCTGGTCGCGAAGTTTTTTCCTGAGGCCGGCTTCTCGTCGGTTCCGGAAAAACAACACGACGCCCAGGGAAGTCAAGGTTACGATCCACAGGGTCCCTGGAATCAGCGTCCAGGGCGATTTCCAGATGATATCCATGGCGCCCTGTTTCCCTCGGAGTTTCGCCCGCAGCGGGCTTTAGCGGGCTGCTCTGCGTATGGTTCCGGTTTCGGGGTCTTTCAAACACGGATCCCGACGGGAACGCCTGTCCCCATCGTGAAACCGTTAACAGGCCGTTGAAAAACGCGACCTGCATCGTTGGGCTTCATCCTTCGTCATTGCGGCGTACTGGATGTACGCCTCATTCCTCAGGATTCGCCCGCCTTGCATCTCATCGTTTTTCACCAGCCTGCCCGCAATACGGTTTGTCAACGGGCTGTCAAAGGAGCAATTTTTGTTCCATCCACCGGAGATCCAGCGTACGCTATGATCCCAAAGAACGGCTGTGTTGTTCAAGCATGTTTCTTCACGACCGCCCTTGGAGGACCAGCCGGAACGCACGAGGTATCCGTATCCACGATTCCTGAGCCGTATCACCGTGAGGCTGGTTTCCACAAGACTCCCGAAAGGCTATAATCATGATATATATCGGCAGATCGTAGCCGTAACTGGAGACAGGAATGTGAAATCCAAAGATCTCTTTTATTCCGAAATTTCCGAAGCGGACATTTCCAGGGAACGGCAAAAGGCCAGGGACCTCCGCAGAACACAATGGTGGAAGCGAAAGAAAAGCGACGGAGTCTGCCGCCTCTGCGGCAGGCAGGTGCCGCCCAAGGAACTCACCATGGATCACATCGTTCCGCTGGTCCGAGGGGGGAAAAGCGTCAAGAACAACGTGATTCCGGTATGCAAGGAGTGCAACTCCCGCAAGAAATACCTGCTTCTCATGGAATTGGAGAACGGATCCGGCGGAACCGGCCGTGATTAGACACAGCGGGTGTCACCGGATTCGAAACCGGGGAGGCTCGATACGCTCGTTGCGGCATATGGGGCACTTACCGGGTGTGGTGAGTCGCCCGCGCTTCCGGAACACGAAACCACATTGGAGGCACACGGCGGGCTCCATGGAAAAGCGCCTGGGAGCCACGGCGCTTCGGGCCACGTGAGGAAGATGGCTCAGGATTTCCTTTTCGGATTCCCGAAGCAGTTGCGAGAGATCCCGAACAGAGCAGGAGTCTTCCAGGAGGATCGACCGGATGCGACGGCGAAGCGTGGAGCCGGATTCCGTGTTCATACGATGCTGCCTCTCTTGCCGGTGACCGAAAGAAACGCTGTCGGTATCTTGATCCGGGTCCTAAATCCCGGAGCGCTTGTGCACGTGGTTCAACGACGGTTCTTTTTGCTCGTGGCCGGCGGAGTTCTGTGGCTTGCCGCGGCCGTCAGGGTCGGTTGACGGCGGAACCGGGGTCCGCCAGTGCTTTGGCAAAGCCCCGCAATGCTTCCGCCCAGTTTTCCGCCAACGGGTCCGCAACGGATACCCGGCCTTCCAGCGCTCCGGCGATGGTTTCCGCGGTCTTGGCGGAAAACTGAGGTTGAACGAAAACGGTCCTGATTTCCAGCCTCCGGGCCTCCTGGATGAATCGTTTGAGATCCGCGGGCTTGGGTTCTTTCCCTTCCAGTTCGATGGGCATCTGGATCAACCCGTAGGTGTCCGCAAAGTACCCCCAGGACGGATGGAACACCATAAAACGTCGAGATCCGCGCATCGTCCCCAGCGTTCGGCGAAGTTCCAAGTCCAGTTCCACCAGTTCCGTGATGAAGCGGCGGTATCCTCCTTCATAGTGTAGGATTCCGTCCGGGTCGACTTCCGTCAATCCATCCAGCAGAAGACGAGCCTGGAGCATGACCCGTGGGGGTGACAACCAGGTATGCGGGTCGGTTCCTTCCTCATGTTCGTGGCGCCTCCCCGTATGTCCGGCGCCGTCCTCGTCATGGGAGTGTCCCGCCTCCATGGGGCGTTTCCGGATCCAATCATCCGAATGGACCACTCGCAGCGAGGGATTTATCCGAATAAACCGGGGCAGCCAGACTTCCTCGAAAGGCATCCCGGAGGCCACATACAGCTTGGCCCGACTCAATTCGGTCATCTGCCTGGGCTTGGGCTCATACGCATGGGGATTCGATCCGGGAAGCACCATAACGGACACCTGCACCCGATCGCCTCCCATCCGCTCCACGAAGTACTTTTGGGGAGCGATGCTCACGAGCACCGGAACGGGTTCCCCATGAACGGTTCCCCGAAGCCCCAAAACTCCGAACACGAGGCATACGAACATGATTCTGCGCATGACTTTCTCCTCTTCACCAAGCCGGCGACGGAACGGCCGGCCTGATTGAGTTGCATAGCCTTCGGCCGCGGTGCACGGTGCGTTTCCCTTCCCGGAATCCGTATCCCCTGTATCTCACGGCGGCTTGTCCGCCGGTCTCCAACTCCTGTTTGCCAATCTATGGGTACATGAAATGTCTCAACCCATCAACTCCCCCGCGCCTTCCATGAACCGTTCTCCCTGCGCGCCATGCCTCCGAACGGATGGGGCTCCCGTTGAGAAGGCCGTTACGCTTGGGGCTTCTTAGGTAACAGCGATCCGTAGTTGATCCGATTGAGAAAGCCCGCAAGCCTGCAAATGATAAGCAGTATTCCGAAAAGCGTACAGGATATGGCTATAATAGTCTGATTACATGGAATGTCTTCATGATAAGACAGCGTAAGGCCTGATAGTGTGGCCACAATACCTAATAATGGGGACAGAATAATAATCCGTGTAAGGCTTTTGGTGAGTAACATAGCTATTGAAGGAATAACTACCAGATAACAAAAAGCTAGCAGCACTCCTCCGTTTGTGGAAGCTGAAGATACAATCAGACCAAGTAGCAGGAAGAAAAGCGTATCCCAGAACCTGCATGATATTCCCATGACCTGAGAAGCATCCCTATCCAGAAACGTATAGGTGATGGGACGGATGAACAGCAAGAACAACACACCTGCCGGGATATTGGTAAGAAGAAGAATAGTCCTGTCCTGTTTCCCGGATAGAATGAGATCTCCATAGAGCATGACTTTGATTTCATGGAGCCCGAACCCGCTCTTTGAGACCAAGAGGATACTGACGCTGGCGGCGAGAAGAAACAAGACGCCCAGCACCGCGTCTCTAGGTATACGGCTGGCTTCATACTGGACCGACAGAAGCCAAACCGCCAGAAGGGTCAATGTCGCCGCCCCCAGAAGCGGGGGCAGACGGAGCAGCATGGCCGCCGCAATGCCGCATGCGGCGGTTTCGGAGAGGGCGACGCCGATGAAGACGACGCGTTTTAAAACGACGAATACGCCTATGATTCCGCACACCACCGTGATGGTTATACCGCTGATCAATGCGTTGGGGAAAAGACGCCACACCTCAAAGAAGGACTCGATCATGGGTGACCCTCCCGGAAGCTTCCAGGCATGCTCGTCCGGATCTCGGCGGCGGGCACATATCGGGTTGTTCCCTCGTCCACCAGGCAGACCGTCTCGGCCAGAAGCGAAAGATCCTCCAACCGGTGATGCGCCAGAAGAATCGTTTTTCCGTGGTCGCGGTTCAGTTGGATGAGGGTGTTCAGTACGAACCCTTCAGAGGCCGCGTCCAGACCTGCGGTGGGCTCGTCGAGAACCCACACGGTTGAATCCGAGACGAACGCGCGGGCCACCAGCGTCTTTTGGCGCATTCCTCCCGAAAGTTCGCCGAAGGTCTTGGATTGGTGGCCCAGTAAATCAAACCGCTCCAGCGTGTGATCGATTCTTCTGTTATGTTCCCTTGTGGGAAGGCGCCAGAACCCCAACTCCGGATACAATCCCATGGTGACGATGCGGCGGACGGAAACGGGAAACAACGGATCGATCTGTTTCTGTTGAGGAACATAGGCCGGCGGTGTCTTGCCGAAGCGGCGGCGCAGGCTGCCGGCTCGAATGGGAATCAGCCCCAGGAAGGCCCTCAGCAGAGTGGTCTTGCCGCTTCCGTTGGGTCCCACAAACGGGAGGATGATTCCTCTCGCCACGGTCATATGAACCGCGGCCAGAACTTCTTCCAAGCCGTATCCTACCGAAAGGCCTGAGCATTCCAGGATCGAATCCGCCGTCATTCGATTTCCAACGCTCCTGAAAGATCCCGGACAACCAGGTCGATGAGTTCGAGATAGGAACATGCTTCCGGCGTGCCGTTCACCGTATTGGGCAAGATCAGAACGGTCGCTCCGGTATTTTCCGAGATGAAGTCGGCGGCCTTCCGACTGTAAAAGGGTTCCTGTAGGATGACGCGGACCTTCTCCCTGGTCACGGTCTCCATGACCCGGGCCAGATGCCGCGAACTCGGCGGTATGCCCGGTTTGGGTTCCAGTTCCATGGGCAGTTTCAGATGAAAGCGTTCGGCCAGGTATACCCAACTCCGGTGATAGGTTACGATCGATCGACCCCGGTAAGGAACCAGCATTCCGTACCAACCCCCCAATTCATGGAGGCATCCATCCGCATCCAGGGTCTTCATCAACGCTCCTTCCAAAAGCAACTTCCAGAGTCGGGCGCCTCCGTATCGGCCCACCAGCGATTCTCCGAACATCCGAAAGTCCAGCGCATCCCGGAAGGCTTGTAGATTGCCCTGAAAAACATCTCGGTGACGGGGATACAAGTCGCTCAGACGGTCCGCAATGGTCTGGGCCATGATCCGACCATTCAGTGGGTCCAGCCAGTAATGCGGGTTGCCGGCGGGATGGACGTCGCCCATATCCCGAGTCACCCGCTCCTTTGGAACGTCCAGTTTCAACACCTGTTCT
Source organism: uncultured Thermodesulfobacteriota bacterium (assembly GCA_964597345.1). GTDB lineage: Bacteria > Desulfobacterota > Desulfarculia > JACQYL01 > JACQYL01 > CAZQXK01. The sequence goes on from CAZQXK010000003.1 coordinate 5,207, forward strand.
GAAACATCGATATGCCCCCCGGCTCCCTCCTGGATCTTTCGGTTCCGGGAGTCACGCAGGATCGGGTCTTCCCAGCCCACCTCCAACTCCATCCCGATCCGGATCCAGACGTCGGCCTCACGGGCCTGGACGATGAACCCGGGTCTGGCTGTGATGAAATGGGGATCCTCCTTACCGGAGGCGATACTCGTAACCACGGCCTTATCACCCGTGATGCGTCGGGTGATGTCGGCCAGATCGGTGGTGGTGGCGAGTATGGTCGGCCGGTCGGCTTCTTCCGCCGAAGCTCCGGAGAACCCGGCAAGAAACAGAAAGATTACCATGACGGACTGAATGATCTTGGACCTCACGATTTGCTCCTTCCGGTGGGCTGTGAAGGAGGCGATGCACAACCTTGTGCGTGTTCCAAGGTCCCCGCGCGGCGCGTCCCGGGTATGTCGCGCCCGAGGAGGCCTGTTGCCCTGCGTGCATCGCCATCCGTCGGCAACCCTTTTCTTCAACGGGTTGTCAAAAAGTGTGAGCTGCGTGTTTGCCGAAGGTCACCTGCCACTGGAGTGCGAGTTCCCAAAGTCTTTCATCTCCCTCTTCAACCTTGAAATCGCCTCGCGCCGTCTGGAAACGGAGCAGCGAGAACTCGGAGAGCTTCCAGTCCAGCATGGCTGCCGCGCGATTACTGGAGCCATAGCTTTCGGTCTTGGAACTGGGAAGCCGGATATCATTGGTGAGACCCACCTGTTCCCATCGCAAACCGGCACGCCAGTGGGGCGCGAAACCATACAGCGCCTGGACGTAATAGCCGTCCTGACGATCGATCCGATCCCTGCCGGCCAAATCCGGTTTCAGATCGTGTTGGACCAGTTCCAGGTCCTTCTTCCGGTGGAAGTATTCCGCCTGGAGCACAAAATCGCCGTACCCGTGGGATCTCTTGGCGTCGTACTTGTATACGAAGTCCGCGCCCCACAAGCGGGTCCTTCCATGCAGCCAGTGGTCATCGGCGCCGTCGCCGTCGCCGTCGTGAGCTTCCTGATGATACCCGGTGGCCAGTGAAAGCCCCAACTGCATGGCATGACGATCTCCCAAATCCGGCCCCGCTTTGAGAAATCCCGTCCACAAGCGCGGTCCGTCTTTATCGGGAACCTCTTCCGAAGCGACTTTTTGAAAAAGCTTTTCGTTTTCACCGTTCAGTGCCTCGGCCCCCAGGAGCAGATAGAAAGGGGTCGGAGCGAGCCAAGTCAGTTGGACGCCTTTCTCCTGCAGTCCATGCGGGCCGAGCAGGAGTTCATATACCAGGGGTTGATCCAGGAAATCCCACTCATGGGAGTGTTGGCGATTGATGCGCCCGATGCCGCTGTAGAATTTTCCGCCGGACAGGGTCAAGCCGTAGGGGAGATAGGAGGTCTGGATGACCGCCTCTTCGATTTCACTGTTCCCGTCTTCAATCGCCAATGTAGTCCAGGAACGAAAATAGGGATCCACTGCGGCGGAAAGCCCCAATTCGATATGCCTCAGATTGAATCCGTTTTCGATCCCGTCGTGATGATGACCGTGGTTCTCGGTGGCGTGACTGTGCCCGAACCCGGAGATTTCCTCTTTTATGTGGGCAATGCCTTCGTCACTGGTGTCGTGATAGTAGAATGTGTCCACGACCACGGATACGTCCAGTTCGAGTCCCTTGACGATCCCGTCCTTTTCCAGGAGCCTCTGTGTGCGGGACTGGATCACGCCATACAGGGATTCCTCGTCTGTCGGCTCGCTTGTGGCTGATTCCACGGGCAGAATCTCCTCATCCGGTCCCTTGACCCGTGCGAGTTCCGACTTCAGCATCTGGATTTCTTGCTGATACGTCCGGTTCATTTCCTCCATTTTGCGCTGGAGTTCTTCCACCTGTTGGAGCAGTCGCACATAATCGTCCGCCCGACCTGCTGTGGATGAATCCCGGGCCTCGACCACCGCCCCGGTTCCCGCGCAGAGGAATAAAGCCAACAGCATATAGAAAACGAAGGTCCATTTCGTCATTCTTTACTCCTGCTTTCTGATAAGATTTCCTGTCAGACCGCCGTGAAACGCGACTCCCGGTCTCGCCACCCCTGCGGCGCTTGATCCTTTTCGCCCGCACCGGGGCCTGGTTCCATTCCCGGAATACGCAGCCGGGGATCGGATAGGATGCTGCAGTGGGCGCCGGATGTAGGCCCACACTTCCCGAACCGTGTGTTTTGGCCGAAGTGCGTTAAGAGCAGCCTGCCCGGTGGCCCTGTATTTGGAAAGTCGTCGCAGTGTCAGGAGAAGGAAAACCGGGGAGGGTCACGGGAAGAATGAGCGCTTTCTTGCCGGGTGGTTGGAAGGGCCGGTTCGATACCGGACCACTTCTGAGCCTTATGAACGAGGGTGTAAGAAACTTCCGCAGGAAGAAGCAGGGATGCGTGCGCTGAAAAATGCTTGCAGAGCCGACAGGTGGCAGGATCGTGTGCCGGCTGTTCAGACTCATGATCCCGATCCGCCGAACATGGATTCCCTCCCGCGCATGGGACAGCCGCCGGATGCGGGATATTCGAGTGCCGACCATGGACTTCCAGATGATGCAGCCACGGAGCGGAGAGGTAGAGGAGGAAGACCAACAGCAGCCTGAGGGCGTATGCAGGCCGCCGGCCGGTGCGGCCGGGGAACGCCCGGCGATGAGACGCCGCAGTCTTGAAGATCGACAGGGATTTCATGGCATGTTTTTCGGAACGTATCCTGTTTATGCGAATGCGAATGCAAATGCATTATAGCTCGGTTCGGCGGCCGAGTCAACAGCGGATGCAAAATCATTTGCACTAAGCCGACCCATGAGCTACATTCCGGAAAGCAGGTTGTCCAAAGAGCCGAACTGCGGCGATGTGCTCCCTCGTTGTCACGGAGAAGCACTCCGACGGCGTCTCGTTATCGAAGAAAGGGGGCTGCATCGCACGAGCCTGCATGCACCGGCGGTCCGGCCCCCTTCTTCTGAGGGGTTGATGCAAGGTTGGGTGGGCAATGAGACGAAAGACTTCCCAGAGAACGGCCATAGAACTCGTGCTGCAGGAAGTGAATCGCCCCATGGGCGTCGAGGAGATCCTGAACCACAGCCGTGAAATCGTGACGTCCTTAAACCAGGCGACGGTTTACCGTAATCTGAAACTCCTGGTCGAGAGCGGGTGGCTCCGACAGATCCACCATCCGATTCTCGGTACATTGTACGAGCGCACGGGAAAGGGACATCACCATCACTTCCATTGCCGTGTCTGCGGCCGTGTCTTCGACCTTCCCGGTTGCGCACTGAATGAAGATAAAGCGGCTCCTGAGGGATTCGTGGTCGAGGACCACGAAATATACCTTGTCGGTGTATGCCCTTCCTGCCCGGGGTGAAATGATGAGAGACCTTTTGAAGAGAGGGTATTTTGGCCTCTGGGCCGAGCTAAAGGGCTGTCTGCTGCATTGGGCCGCGTTTTTCGGGTTCCTGGCGGGTACATCCCGCTGCCCCTGTTGCGGTCAAGCCGCCTGTCCCGTAGGCGCCGCAGGTTTGGGAATCGCGGCCGCGCTGCTCGCGGCAGGCACCCGCCTTTACCGGCGATTGCGTTTCAGCAAGGGCGCCGATCCATCTCAGACGGGTTTCTCCTGACAGGCTGTTCAAAAACGATGAGATGCAAGGCGCGCGAGTCCCAAGGAATGAGGCGTACATACAGTACGCCGCAATGACGAAGAATGAAGCGCAACGAAGCAGATCGCGTTTTTCAACAGCCTGTCCAAAATACCGTTTATCACCGGGCTGCCGGGGACGGAGTCCACCGGCTCTCTCCTACGGCTTTCCTGTCAGGGTCCCTCGTTGCCCCGGCTTGTGGATGCAGTTTCCGGTTGCAGCAGCGTGACGGCGGCCTTCAGCAGTTGTTCCGGATCGGAGTAGGCTCCCTCCATGGGAACCGAAGGTCGTTGCACCACCACTACGGGGCATCCGTGAACACGGGCCGCTTCCAGCTTCGCCGGAAGTCCTCCGGCGTGACCGCTGTCCTTGGTGACCAATACGCCGATCTGAAAACGCTGGAGTACGCTGAGATTGTCCTCAACGGAAAAGGGACCGCGACCCGTAACGATTTGATTCGGGGGTATACCGGTGTCGAGACACGCCTTCAACGATTCGGAATACGGTAAAACCCGCACCACCAAGTCCACGTTCGCCCGTTCCGCTGCATGCACGTAGGGAACCAGGCGCCGTGAGCCGGTGGTGAGAAACACGGTGTGTCCGAAGGAGCAGGCCAGCCCGGCGGCCGTTTCGTGGTCTTGCCCGAAAATCACCCCGTCTTCCGGCGTCAGCGAGGAGGGCCGTAACCAAGAGAGGTACGGAATACCCAGCCGCGCGGCGACCTGCCATGCGGTGCTTCGCGCCAATTCCGCATAAGGATGTAAGGCGTCCACGATCAGCCGCACCCTGCTTTCTCCGGCCGTCTTTATCATCCTTTCGGTGTCCAGCATGCCGATCCGACGCCGGATCCGCGGGTGGTTTCCCGTATCGAGACGGATGTCCGTGGCCGTGGACACCAGAACGTCCTGTCCCGCATGAGCCAGAGCCATGGCCAGGGCGGCCGTTTCGCTTGTGCCGCCCAACAGAAGAATCACAGTCGGTAGCCTCGAGGCGTGACGAAAAACTCATGAATCATTCGTGATGAACGATTCCCGACGAGCACGAGGCTCCGCATGCCGATCTCATGGTCGAGGAATCGGTCCAGTCTGGAACACACGATGACCTCCTCGGGCGTTCCAACGGCGGTGCCTATGGCCACGGGTGTGTCGCCGGATCTGTATCTTCGGAGGATCTGCGCGGCTTCTTCCAGTTGGTTGGTCCGTTTGTGACTGCGAGGATTGTACAAAGCCACCACGAAGTCGGCGCGCGCCGCCGCCTCCAATCTTTCCCGTATCCCTTCCCAGGGCACCAGAAGATCACTCAGGCTGATACAGGCAAAATCCAGCATCAACGGGGCCCCCACCCGAGCGGCCGCGGCGAAGGCGGAAGTCACTCCCGGTACGATCTCTATGGGTACACGGATATTTTCCGAGGCCGCCGTCTCCAGGACCAATCCCGCCATACCGTATATTCCGGGATCGCCCGAGGACACCAGGGATACGATTTCTCCTTGCGCGGCCCTCCGGAGCGCTGCAAGGCACCGTTCCTTTTCCTTGGTCATGCCCGAAACTACGAGTTCCTTGCCCTGGGTCAAGTCCCGGATCAGATCCAGATACCGGCTGTAACCGGCCACGACGCTGCTTTCACTTATGGCCTGCTCCGCCCTCCGCGTTCTGTCCAGGGGATTTCCGGGTCCGATTCCCACCACGTACAATTTTCCCTGGCCACGGCCACCGTCACTCCGTTGCGATTGGTTTTCCGGACGATTAATGTGGTCCTCCTTCCCGCCAGGAGCGCCGCCGGCTCCGCCACCGCCGGCAAGCCGACCCGGTCCTCCACGAATTCAGAATGTTGAAATGCCCAGACGCATTTTCGGATGTCCTCGGAAGAGATGAATCTGAGGGGGATATTCAGGTCGCGCGCCGCCTCCAACAACCCGGGTTCGTTGGATTTGACGTCGGCGGAAGCAAGCACGCGGACATCCGACAGATTCAAACGGGCATCCCGAAGCGTCCCCTGGACGGCCTTCACTATAGGTTCCGGCAGGGACCCCCGCCGGCACCCGATTCCCACAACCAGCGTTCTTACAGCCTCGGTGGTGGTGGTAATGACGGGTTCGGAAAACAGGATATTACTCACGGTTACGGCCAGCGAGTTGGCGCCTCCCTCGTGGCCGCTCAGAAGGCTTATACACCAACGGCCTCCCACATCCACGACGACCACGGCCGGATCCACGGTCTTGTGTTTCAACCAGGGGGACAGCGCCCGAACCACCACGCCGCATGGCGCGATATAGACGATGCCGGAGCAGGAAGAGAAAACGGCGCCCGTGAGTTCTATGATTCGAGAGAACGGTTCCCACTCCCCTCCCGGACAAACTTCCTCGTGCGCGTACATTCCTTGTAAAGGAAGTCGGGCGGCAAGACGGCGCCCCAGGAGGACACCTTGTGAGGACAGCGTGATGAGGGCCGTGCTCATGGGTTCAGGCGGTCCGATAGCCATGGGAAAAGGCCGGATCGTACAGTTTTGATGGAGGCATATCCTGAGAAAGGGCGCGGCCCACCAGAATCAGGGCCGTCCGAGTGATTCCCGAATCCGCCGTCCTGCCGGCTATGTCCGCGAGAGTTCCCTGGATAAGCTGTTGATCGGGCCAGGAGGCGTGAAACACCACCGCGGCGGGGCAATCGGGACCGTAGTGGCGGATCAGCGTAGCGGTGATTTCCTCCACTCTGTGCACCGAAAGGAAAATACAGAGAGTGGCTTGCGTCCGGGCTAGAACTCGCAGGTCTTGTTCCTCAGGCGCCGGTGTTCGGCCGGAAGTTCGGGTAAGTATGATGGTTTGAGAGACCTCGGGCGCCGTCAACTCCACCTTTAAGGCCGCCGCCGCGGCTTGAAAGGAACTGACCCCCGGGATGACCTCGTACTCGATACCCAGTCGTTGCAGCTCGACCATCTGCTCTCGGATAGCCCCGTATATGGAAGGATCTCCCGAGTGGAGTCTAACCACGTCGGTATCCGTTCTCTCGGCCTCCCGGAACAACGCCGCCATATCTCTCAAGTCCAGGGCCGACGAATCGTATCGTTCGGCATCCGGGGGCAGCAGGTCCAGCACCGCGGGATTCACCAGCGAACCCGCATAAATGCATTTCCGGCAGTTCCGGAGCAGGCGTTCGGCGCGGATGGTCAGAAGTTCCGGGTTTCCAGGCCCAGCGCCTACGAAATAAACCTTCATGGCGTCTCCTCGTCCGTGCCTCCGACAAGAATCAACGATAAGTACCCTGTTTCCAGCTCCGCCCCCCGAAGGCTCGCCAGGTTCCGGACAACACGCTGTTGGGGCATTCCGGCCCGCGACACGAATACACCGCGACCGATTGCGCCGGATTCCTCGAGAATATCCAGTATGGGCTCGAGGCGGCGGCCGATCTTCATGAGAATCAGGCTGCCTCCGGCGGCAAGAGCGCGCCGGATTTCAAGGGCGGAATCCTCCGCGGCGGGAAGGATGGTAACCGACTCCTTGCCCTTGCCCACGGGGAACTCGGCTAGCGCCGCGGAGGCGCTGAAAGCGGTGACTCCGGGAATGGAAACGACGGCTGCATCGGGCAGGCGCTTTCGCAATGCTCCGACCAGATAAATGTAGGTGGAATACAGAAACACATCTCCGAGTGTAAGGAAACAAGCGTTTTGGCCACGCTCGATGACTTCCGCCACCTGGGTCGCCGCCTGTGCCCAGTGCGTTTCCAGTTCCACACGGTCCGATGTCATGGGGAACAGGATTTCGTGAATCAAAGCTTCCGAGTCGATGAACTTGCGGGCTATGGATAGTGCCAGACTATCCCGTTCCATACGGGACTTCGGCACGAACACGTGCCGGCACGTTTCCAAAATCCGGGCCGCCTTTACCGTGATCAGGTCGGGATCCCCCGGTCCCACGCCTATGCCGTACAAAGTGCCGTTGTTCATTTCAGGAGACTTCTCTTGATCAGGAGGACAATGGTTAAGGTGGACACGCTCAGTGTGCCCAGTGTTTCCGGCGTCGTTTCGAAAACACGTTCGTTTTCCAGGGTCAGGTTCTCGCAAACAATTACCACAGGATCGTCGACTGTGGGAAGCAGTTCGCAGGCCACCCACTGGAGGGCCGTAGTTCGACCGCACAATACCGCGATCTTATCGCTGGACGCGCAGGCGGGACCGTATTGAGGATCCCCGGAATGCGCACTCAGAATCAACGCATCCGTCCAGTCCAGGCCGATGCCCGCAAAGGCGGCCTGCACGGAGCTGACTCCCGGAATCACGCGACAACGGGAACGTCCGAACCTGTGGATAATACGCCTGGCCAGGCTGTGGAGCCCCGGGTCGCCCGATACGAGAACGGCGATACGTCCGCGATCCAGGTAGTCCTCCAGGTAATCCAGGGTTTTCTCCAGATCCGGCTCGATTTCGATGCGATCGGCAACCCCCGAAGGGAAAAGATCGAGCAATCTGGACGAGCCCACCAGAAGGTCCGCCTGTTCCACCATGCGCAAGGCTGCAGGGGTGAGGTATTCCCTGGACCCGGGTCCACAACCTACGATGGAAATGCTTCGTGTTTCTTCCATGGATCCAATTCTCCCTCCGAGCCCAGGAGATTCTCCTTCATGTCGATCAGCGCCACCGACACGTCGAATCGCCCGCGGATCCGCTCCAGGACCGCCCGCCGGATACTGGCTGCAAGAGCACACCCCAGTCTCCCGCGGTCCGTGCCGTCGAGATCCTGGAAGACGCCCTCAACGGTGGTGTGCTCGGGCAACGAGCTCCCCAACGCTTGAAGCGCGTGTCTTTGTATGAGGTTCATGGCGCTGCCCGATCGGGATGAATGGGTATCCCACCAACCCTCCGGAAGCTTGGCCAGTTTGGCCGGATGGCCCATTACCAACAGGCGGGCCAAGTTCAAGCAGGCGGCCTCGTCCAGCATGAAACCCCATTCGTTGCTTACTTCCACGACCTGTTCGGGGGTCAGATCAAAGCAGGCTCGCGCGGCTCTTTCCCCAATCTTCCCGGGAACAAAGACAGGGTGGGATACACCGGAGGAAACCGCTACGGCCAAGGAACACCGTAATGCATCCCTAAGTGCGGCGGCGCTGAACGGCCTGACAATTCCCGAGGTTCCCAGAATGGAAAGACCTCCCACAATGCCTAATTTCGGATTGAAGGTCTTATCGGCCAATCGTTTTCCCTCCGGAATCGAGATGGTTACGCGGAGACCTCGGTGGGTGAATTCCCGGACGGCGTCATGAATCATCTTTCTGGGTGTGGGATTGATGGCGGGCTCGCCGGGAGCCACGGAAAGGCCGGGCTTCGTGACGGTTCCGACTCCTTCTCCGGCCATGAAAACGATTTCGGTTCCGGGAACACACTCGACCTCTGCGCGGACCACGCATCCATCCGTGACGTCCGGGTCGTCGCCGGCATCCTTGGTGACGGACGCATGGGCGGAGGAACCGTCGCACCGTGCCGACGTGATTGGTATCCGAACCCGCGCTCCGTCCGGCAGGCGGATGTCTTCTTCGTCCCGGGGAGGAAAGCCGCACAGGAGTCTGGCGGCGGCCTTGGCGGCCGCGGCGGCGCAACTCCCGGTGGTGAATCCGGTGCGACCGTGTTTCATTTCCGCTCGGCTCTCCAGTGTTTGAGAAGCACGTCCTCCGGGATCAACTCCAACAGGCGTTTGCGGGCTTCTCCAATGGTCAGGGGCAGTCCGCGGATGGGCACTCCGTCACGATGTTTCATGAGGTGCAGCAACTCGGCGACGTAGGGGAGTCTGAGACACGCGGCGTCGATTAAACCCATGTCCGAAAAGATCTGTTCCACAGGACCTTCCCCTAATACGCGTCCCCTGTGAAGCACATAGATCCGTTCCGCGAAGAGGGGAAGCAGATCGACGGAATGGGTTGCCAGAACAACGGTAATGCCCTGCTCCCGGTTAAGTTTGTTCAACAGACACATCATAGCCGTTTCCCCGGCGGGGTCCAGTCCCGCCGTAGGCTCGTCCAGAATCAGAACAGCCGGGCCCATGGCCAGGACCCCGGCCATACACACTCGTTTCTGTTCGCCGAAACTCAAACGGTGCACCGCACGTTCCCGGAGGCGGGAGGCGTTCACCAAGTCCAATGACTCCAGGACGCGGCGGCGTACCTCGTTCTCCCCGAGGCCGAGGTTGCGAGGGCCGTAAGCCACGTCCTCTTCGACGGTAGCGGCGAACAGTTGGTCTGCGGGAGACTGGAACACCAGACCCACCTTGCGGCAGATCTCATTGCGGGGCCACCGGCGGATATCCCGCCCATCGACCCGTACGATTCCTTTTTGGGGTCGGAGGAGGCCGACCAGAACCTTGATCAGAGTGGTTTTGCCCGAGCCGTTGGATGCGAGGACCGCCGTAAATTCCCCTTCCTGGACGGAAAAATCCACCTCCTCAAGGGCTTGAATTCCCTCGTTATAGGAAAAGCTCACTCGAACGGCTTCCATCATCGCTGGTCGGTTCAAGGGAGCCATCTCTCCAGTATGAAAAACAGGATGCCTATGCCGCAAACGACGGCCAGAGCCCCCGCGATCTCGACCGGGCGCATGCGGGGAAGGGGGGCGAAAGGGAAGCGACCGTTATAGCCCCGGAGGACCATGGCGTCGTATGTTCTCATGGCCTGATCCATGGATCGCGTGAGGACCGTTCCGGCCAGAACCCCCAGGGATTTGATCGCTCTGCGCCAACCGGAATATCCAAGCCTCAGCCTTTGCGCCGCCGCCACGTCGGCGGTTTGTTCCAGGAGCATGAAGGTGTACCGATACATGAAGAGCGCTATCTCAACCCAGTTGCGGGGTATCCGAAACCAGCGGAGCGCATGAAACAGCGTGTGGGCAGGGGTGACGCAACCCAGAAGCGTTACGACGGTGACGGAACCCAGCACCTTGATCCCCATGGCGCAGCCCTGCATTAATCCTTCCCTGGAGGCGCTCAAGGTGATATCCAACCAGGAGACACGAAAAAGAACCGCGCCTTTCGTCAGAAACATCTGAAGCATGACCAGCACCAGGACAATGCTTAAGGGTGCGGCCAATCGCAGCAGAATGATCCGCGCCGGCACTCCGACGGCCGCCATGGTTCCGAGGCCCAGCAGCAGGGCGGCCGCCGGCATCCGCATCGTGCCTGAAAGAAGCACGCAAAGAATCAGGGTGCAGGCCGCAAGCATCTTCACCCGGGCATCCGTGCGGGTCAACAGGTTGTCTTTACCGGCGAACACGTCCGAGAACAGATCGAACACCGAGCACTCCATCTACCGTTCGGATCCGGATGGAAACAGCCTGCGGAAGCTGTATCCGGCGATGAAACCCGCGGATGCTCCGCCCATCAGAAAGAGCAGAAGCAGCAAATCCCCCTGATCCGTGTTGATAAACGGTTCCCTGGCAGGACGCCCCGCCTCTTCCGCGAACAGCTCGATCACCGTTTCGTCCACACCGGACCACTCGGCGCCGGGCTGTAATATCACTCCGACTATCAGCAAGAGTATGGGCAGTGTAATCAGCGCCGCAAAGAGCATCGAATTTCTGTTACGCATCTTTTTGACCCTCCAACGTCGGTCCATACAGCCCGAAAAGGCGGGACCGGATGAACCCGTAGGCGCCGGCGGACACGAATCCTTCGACAATACCCAAGGGGAGTTGGGTCGGAGTGAAAGCCAGCAGGATGCCGCTCATCATGGACGTCATTTGGCCCTCACCCGCCAGTGCCGCAGCCAGGACGAAGGATGTGGCGGCGTATGTGGACCAATTTCCGACGAGGCCGGCAAAGAAGGCGCCTATCATGGGGGATGCCCCCAGTCGTTTACAAAGCAGGAATGCTCCGTATCCGGAAAACGCTCCAACCACACCCATGGCGAAAACATTGGCGCCCAACGTACTCAGTCCGCCGTGCGCCAGGAACAGCGCCTGAAGGACCAAGGCGATGCTCGCCACCACTGTGGTAAGCGTGGGACCGATGAGGATGGCCGCAATGCCGGTTCCCACGGGGTGGGAACAGGTCCCCGCGACGGGAACCGGTATCGGCATACATGAAATCACGAAGACCCCCGCACCCACCAGCGCCACCAGCGGCTTGGCATGCGGTTCCGCGTCGGTCCTGCGCCTCAGGTTCCTCAATCCGAGGGCTATGAAAGGAAGGGTCACAGCGTACCACAAACCGGCCCAACCGGCGGGCAATATTCCTTCCGATACATGCATGGCCCATGCGGGTGAAGGCATCGCCCAGAATAGCACCACCAGAAACAAACAAGCCGAACGAATGGAATAGATCATTACGGTTCTCCTTGCGTGTGGTCCTCGCGATCATGGTTGTTGTAACGAGATGCTTCCTCCGAACTCATGGGAACATACACGGGCTGTCCTCTCGGGACGGGAAAACGGGTTCGCGGTGGCAAGATGAGACTCCGCACATCGGAGAAGCTTCGGGAATCGGCTATCCGTTTTTCCACCAGTTCCACCAGGAGATCGTCAAAGCCCAGGTTTTTCCCCAACACCACTTTCACACGGGGATACAGCGCCGCTGTTCGTTGCATCTCCTCGGGAATGTCCAGGAGCAGATGCAACCCGTCGTGCAGAAAATAGGGCACGACAAGCACTTCAGAAGCACCCCGGCGGACGCATGCTTCGAAGGCCTGGTGGAAGCGGGGGCCGAGGCGGGACAGATAGCAGGTCTCCACGGTTCTGTACCGCCCTCGCGCCATCAATTCCTCGGCCACTCGTTCCATATTTCTGCCCGCATCGGGAACACGGCTTCCATGTCCCAAAAGTATGACGGCCAAGCGCGAAGAATCCAACAGCGTCACCTTCCTTTCAACAATGCGTTAGTTCCGAGGCTGCATGGTTCCTATGCGTCGGAGATTTCCGGAGTTCGTGGGCATGTAACCGGATCAAGTCCGGTCGGTCCGGTTTTCGGGATCATCCAGAGCTTTTCTCTTGGTTTCGACATCTTTGCCCTTGGGAGGGCTTTCCCCGACGGGCATATTCTGGAATCCCCGATCCCGAGCCGCCAGACCACACAACGCATGGATGGCGCTCACCACCAGAGGACTGCCGCCGCGGCGTCCGGCGACGCTGATGAAAGGTACATCCAATGCCATGAGTTCCTCCTTGCTTTCCAGCACGTGGACGAATCCCACGGGCATGGCGAGCACGAGCCCGGGCTTCAATCCCTCCTCGATGATGAGCCGATTCAACTCCATCAGTCCTACGGGTGCGTTCCCGAACGCGACGACAGCGCCATCCAGATGGGACCGAGCCTTTCGAACGGCGAAAAGAGAACGGGGGAGACCGCTCTGTCGAGCCTGTTCCGCGACTTCGGAATCCGCTACGTGACACAGGATGTCGTCACGTGTGTATCGACGGCATGCCTGTTTCAGGCGTTGGACGGAGAGACCGGCACGGATCATGTTGGAATCCACGTAGATCTTGCTTCCGGTTTTCAGACAACCCATGGCTGCTTCGATGGCCCCGGGAGAGAAACGACTCGAGGCAACCAGACCCAGGTCCGCCGTCGCATGCACCATCCGTCGCACCACTTCCCATTCTTCCGCGGAATAAGCTTGAGAGGTGGTTTCGGAGTCAATGATTTGCAGGGACAACATTTCGATGGTTTCCCCACTGACGGGATTCTCCAGTAGCTGACGTAGATGGGGTTGTTTTCGAGAAGGGAAATCGAGATTTGTGTCATCCATACCACTCATGCCTCAGCCTGGTTGGCGGGGTTGCAGATGGAAACGAAACGACGCACCGATTCCATCCTCGAAGCGAAATGAACATGGACATAGGCGGCCAGCACGCGACCGCTTTGAAATCCCTCGTAGCGGTAGTCGTCCGTCCTGTTGGCGCGGATTCGATACACCCGGGTCCATCGCGGGTCTCGTGCCGGGTCTCCGGTCCATTCCGAATAATGAAATTCATGCCCGCGGAGCTGTTGACCCCTTGAACCGAAAAGGGAATCCACCATCAGCTGGATGTCTGCATAGCCCAACGACTTGAGTCGATCCAGCATCCGGGTCCATTCCGGGATCAGCCCCACGAGGTGATATCGTTTCCCATCCAGGGATTCGATTCCGCGGGAAAGGTACATGAGACCCCCGCATTCCGCGTAGATGGGCTTGCCGGCGGCGGCAAACCGGCGCAGGGATTCGATCATGGTTCTGTTTTCGCAAAGCGCCTGTGCATGTTCTTCGGGGTAGCCTCCTCCGATGTAGGCGGCGTCCAGTCCCGAGGGGAGAACGGAGTCGTGAACGGGAGAGAACTCCACGAGTTCGCATCCCGCCTGTTCAAGGGCTTCGAGATTATCGGGATAGTAGAAGTGGAAAGCCAAATCCCGGGCGATGCCCAGGCGAACGGAATTAGAGACGGGCGCTTCGGAGTCTTCGGTCGGAGTTTCCGGCAGATGTTCGGCCGATTGAGCGAGCGCCCACGCACGTTGGACCGACGCTTGCCGTTCCAGAACGTGGGCCATGGATTCAAGCGTAGAGGCAGGCAGATTCCCGGGGTGGGCGGTGATCAACCCCAAATGGCGTTGCCCGAGTTCGGGGAAGGAGTCTCTGGGGACGGCCGCCAGCAACTCAGGTAGGCCGAAGGCTTTGAGGGATTCCTGGAGCCACCGGCCGTGCCGCTCCGAACCGCATCTATTGGCGACCACGCCCACGATTCGGATATCGGGTTCGAGCGTGGCGTAGCCTTTCACCAAGGCGGCCACGCTCCGTGACATCCCGTGCGCATCCACCACCAGCAGCACCGGAGCATTGAGCCACATTGCGACTTCCGCCGTACTACCTTGGGAGTGTACCGGATCAATCCCGTCGAAAAGACCCATTACCCCCTCGATGACCGCGATGTCCGCTGTTCGGGTTTTCTCCGAGAAGAGCCGTTGGACATATTCCTTCCCCATCATCCAGCCGTCCAGGTTGTAGCAGGGTCTTCCGGCGGCGATGGTCAGATAGGTGGGGTCGAGATAATCCGGTCCCACCTTGAAAGGTTGGACGCGGAGTCCTCTCCGGCTGAGCGCCTCGATCAGGGCGATGGATACGGACGTCTTTCCGGCGCCGCTGTGGGCGCCGGCGATAAGGATTCTGGGACAACGAACAGCCAATCGAGCCTCCACTCCGTCGGAAAGTCCGACAGCACATGAATCATCGGCCGTCGAACCGGACCGGGGGAATGTGCCCGGGAGCTGCCGAGCCGTCCCAAGCAGACGTGTTGAGCCGGAGGAAAAAGGCTCCGCGTTCCGGAGAACGGATCGGGTTCGGTGGGATGAGGAGCGGTACGGGATGTCGGGAAGAAAAAAATCCCCGGAAGCTTTGACCTCCGGGGATGCCGTTTTTCATCCCTGATACCCGGCTCTCAGACCACGAAGAGCCGATTCGCATTCACCGTGGAGCAGATCCCTGACTTCCGGCTCACTCGAACCTCCGACTTCCGATGCGAGTCACTCGGAAGGACGGAGAACATCCCCGGTCACAGTGGCGGGTCCGTAGCGGATTTTCACCGCTTTCCCTGCTGCACGCAAAACTTAAAACATCTTACCGATAAACCTATCCATGTCAGGCGGTGTCCCATAAGTCAAGATTTTTTTCATCCCGCCACGGTTGTGAGAACGAGATCAGCCGGATGCGCCGTTTTGTGGGAGTCAGGCGCCGTTGGGCATCCTGACGCCGTCTGGGGCGAGATCCCCATAACCCTTTTGTCCGAAAGGCGTTCCGGTTGTCTCCGGAATTTCCGGTCGGAGTGAGTACCGAAAACGAGAAGGATCATGTTGAAACGTTTCCCGAGGAAACAGAGCGTTCGGAGGACCACGGAAACCGGATGTCGGTGGTTATGCCGGAGGGAGTTCCTGAAACTTCTGGGGGCCGGGGTATGCTCGGCGGCCTTTGTTCCGTGGGCGGATACCACTCCGTCCGCCCGCGCGCAGATGCTGCAGAAAGGACTCATCAAAATCCACCCCGCGGAATTCTACCGTTCACTGCCCAACAGGGCCGTCCAGTGCGAGCTGTGTCCCAGAAGGTGCACTATCGAGGACGGGCGCCGGGGCGTTTGCCGCGTGCGGGAAAATCGTTCGGGGACATTGACCTCCCTGGTTTATGGTAATCCGTGCGCCTTTCACCTGGATCCGGTGGAACGAATCCCGTTCTTTCACGTGCTGCCCGGTACCGCATCCCTGGCGCTTGCCACCGCGGGATGCAACTTCTCCTGTAAGTTCTGCCAGACGTGGGAAATCTCCCAGGCCGCTCCCGAGGAAGTATTCGGTTTCGACGTTCCTCCGGATATCGTGGTGCAACGGGCCGGAGAAATGGGCGCCCGTTCCGTGTCCTACACCTTCGTGGAGCCCGTCGTTTTTTTCGAATACATGATGGCCACGGGAAGGCGAGCCCGTGAAAACGGCCTGCTGAGTCTCATGCATTCCAACGGATACATCAACGCGGAGCCCCTGAAGCGTTTGTCTCAAACGCTGGATGCGGCCAATATCGATTTGAAAAGCCTGGATGACGGCTTTTACAGTGGACTTTGCGAGGGAAGCGTGGCTCCGGTGATGGAAACCCTCGAGGGTTTGAAGAAAGCGGGGGTTCATCTTGAAGTGACCAATCTCGTGGTGCCCTCAAAGAACGACGACCGGTCCCGGATCCGCGAGCTGTGCGGATGGATCAAAGAGGTATTGGGGCCCAATACCCCCTTGCATTTCTGGAGGTTTTATCCCCTGTACAAGCTCAGAAACCTTCCCCCCACACCGGCGGCCACCCTTGAGGAAGCTCGGCGGATTGCACTGGACGTGGGGCTGAACTATGTGTACATGGGGAACATGCCCGGCCACGAGGGGGAAAACACTTTTTGCCACTCGTGTAAGAGCAAGATCATTTCCCGCACGGGTTTCATGGTGGAAGAAGTTCTTTTGGAAGACGGAACTTGTCGGTTCTGTAAGGCGCCCGTTCCTGGGATCTGGTTATGAACCCATGGCCGTCAACGGCGAGGGACCGCGCGATACAAGAACCGCAATGCCCCTGATCGGTCGTCCAGGTTAGTCAGGCCGAATTCATCCGCCCATTCCATGGCCTCGAGATACTCCTCCGTCGTAATACCCCGGGCGATTTCGGGGTAGTCGAAGGCTTTGTACTCGACCCTATACTGGGGCATGATATTCACGTACGTGGATTTGGGCAGATTTGCGGCGATCCATGCCACGATATCCCGGGTTCCGGCTACCCGATTCGGCATAACCAAATGCCGGATGATCAGGCCGCGCCGTGCAACCCCTTGTTCATCCTTCCGAAGCTCTCCCACCTGGCGGTGCATTTCCAGTACGGCTTGCCGCGCAATCTTCGGGTAATCTTCGGCGCCGGCGGAATACTCGGCGGATTGGGTTCCGTCGGCGTATTTGATGTCCGGAAGGTAGATATCCACCAAGCCGTCCAGCAACCGGATCATTTCCGTGCGTTCGTAGCCGCTTGTGTTGTAAACCAGGGGTACGTGGAGTCCGTTCAGACAGGCAATGCGGGCGGCTTTCAGGATGTTCGGCATGACGTGGGTCGGCGTCACGAGATTGATATTGTGGCAACCCATGGCCTGCAACCCAAGCATCATGTCGGCCAGCTCCTTCTCGTCCACCTGATTTCCTCGCCCTTCGTGCGCGATGGGCCAATTCTGGCAGAAGACGCAACGCAGATTGCAGTGGGAGAAGAAGATGGTACCGGAACCCCGGCGTCCCACCAGAGGCGACTCCTCCCCGAAATGGGGCTGAGCGCTGTATATGACGGCTTTCGAAGGCGCCCGGCAGAATCCCTTTTCTCCTTTCAGCCGATTGACTCCGCATCGGCGCGGGCAAAGCTCACACGCTTCGAATAAGGTCATGGCCTGTTCCACCCGCCGGGCGAAGGTCCCTTCTTCTTCGGCCGTCTGATAGGCGGACCTTTGTTTATCAGGAGCCCAATGGGCAAACGACGAATTCGAGGACGCACACAAAATCCCTCCGGCCCAAAGAGTCTTTTTGAGAAACTGTCTTCGGGTCATGGAGGTGTCGTTCGGTTTCGAATTCCAAATCATTATGATAAACTCCCCATTCAGACCGTGCTGTTCTCTCGCATAAAACGGGACGTCCCAAGTGTCAAGAAGTTGTGCGGGCGACGCCACCGGAAACACGCGGGCGTTCTATCGGAAGGAGGTAGATATCGGGGTGCATTTGCACGGAAAATTCCCGGGAACCCGAAGCGTTCGGGTCACGCCCGCGGGCCGGAGAAACACCCAAATCCGCTCCGACACATCAGAATCATGCCGAATCCGCTCACACAAGCCCTGGTGCTTATCGGTTTCATTTCGATTACCGGGCAAATCGTCCTACTGAGAGAACTCCTTGTCGTCTTTCACGGTAACGAAGTTTCCACGGCGGTGGTTCTCACCGCGTGGCTGGTATGGACGTCCGCAGGCAGTTTCGTGTCGGGCCGAACGGCGGACACCCTGGTGCGGAAACGGGCGGTTTTCGCCATGGTCCAAGCCGCCGTCGCGTTGCTGTTGCCTTTGTCCATCCTGGCGGCGCGGCTTTCCCGAGTGTTCTGGGCGATTCCGGTGGGAGAGACCATCGGTTTCCATGGAATGATGGTTGTCTCCTTTACGGTTTCGGCCCCTTTCTGTTTCTTGTCCGGGTTTTTGTTCGCACTGGGTTGCAGTCTGCATGCGGAAGGATCCCCGGTCCGGGAACGATCCACGGCTCAAGTATACCTGTTGGAAGTGGTGGGTTCGGGACTGGGCGGTCTATTGTTCGCCTTGTTATTCATGCACCTGTTCAACCATCTTCAAACCGCCTTCTTCGGTTCTCTGGTGCTGGCTCATTCGGCGGCCCGGTTGTTTCTCGAGGAAGCACATGGGCGAAAAGCGCGTGTCGGGGGTCTGGTCGCCGGACTGGCTCTGGTCGCACTTTGCTTGCCGCTCCTGCTCCAGGGAGACCGATGGGAACAGGTGTCCAGGCAGTGGACTTGGCTGGGGCACGATCTCGTGGGAACCGTGGACACTCCCTACGGCAATTTGTCCGCGGCAACCACCCGGAAGGAAATCAGCTTTTTCGAGAACGGATTATGGATGTTCACCTATCCGGATGCTCAGAGCGCCGAGGAGGCGGTGCACTACGCGCTCCTCGCCCATCCGGAACCCAAGGAGATACTGCTGGTGGGCGGCGGCCTTTCCGGCACCCTGATTCAGGTACTGAAGCATCCCTCCGTGGCCGGGATCGATTACGTGGAATTAGATCCCGGATTGGTTTCATTCGCCCGAGAACATCTGCCGGATTCTGCGGTCGGTGTCCTGAAAAATCCCCGGGTGCGCTTGATTCATGCGGACGGGCGCAGGTATGTACAAACCGCAGCCGCACTGTACGATGTGGTGATCATCGACCTGCCGGATCCGACGACCATCCAGTTGAACCGATTCTACACGCGGGAGTTCTTTGCCGAGACCCGGAGAATTCTTCGACACGATGGGCTCTTGGCCGTCGGACTCAGCTCGTCGGCGGATATCGTCGGACCTACTCTGGCCCAAACCCTGGCATCCCTGTACAGAACACTGGAGGCGGTGTATCCCCACGTGAACGTCGTTCCGGGTTCCACGGCCCGTTTCTTTGCTTCCGCGGATCCCGGAGTCCCGGCGCCGGACCCGGTACGGCTTTCGGGACGGATTGCGCAACGCGGGCTTCAAACCACCTATGTGCGGGAACATACCTTGTTCTCTCATCTGAGCCCGGGGCGCGTGGCGTATCTGGGAGCCGTTCTGGATGCGGTACAAGACCCGCGTGTCAACACAGACCTGCACCCATCGAGCTATTATTACGACCTCATCCACTGGAGCGCCACCTACGCCCGCGGGTTTCATCAGGTGTTCCTGTTTCTGGACCGGTTGACGGCGCCCCAGGCCGCCTGGGCGCTGGTTGGTCTTTCGGCCCTGTTCTGGGCGGCGGGCATGAGGCGCCTGGAGCATTCGCGGCGCAAATCCGCGTTAATCTATGGATGCCTGGTTATGGGGTTTTCCGAGTTGGCCCTCACGTTCCTATTGATTCTGGTTTTCCAGGTATTCTGCGGCTCTCTGTACCATCAACTCGCCCTTCTGATCACGCTGTTCATGGCGGGACTGGCGGCGGGAACCGCATGGATCCTGCGGGGATTCGACGGAATTCGGCGTCCCTGGATTCTCCTGGGGACCATTCAGGCGGCCATGGCTCTGTGCTCCCTGGGTCTCCTTGGGACGACGTACTTCCTTCAGGGGCTCGATCTCCATGTTCCATACCTGTTGGAGACGGTGGTCTTCGCCGAGGCGTTCGTATGCGGCTTCGTTGGAGGAATGCATTTTTCCCTGTCCGGAAAGCTGTATACGCTGCATGTCCGTGAGGCGGGTAAAGCGGGGAGCATGATTTACGGCGTGGATTTGGCCGGGTCCGCCGCAGGCTCCCTTACCGTGGCGCTGGTGCTCTTCCCCTTGTTCGGTATCTCCGGCACATTGGTTCTCCTTTGCGTTTGGAACGCCTGTGCAGCCGCCGTCCTACTGGGCCGACAGGGCGCCGGGGAGGTGTGAACGGCGCCGCTTACCGGGAAATGATCCTCATGAGGCGAGTCGGTTCAGCGGACGTGTTTTCCTCTTGAAGCCGTTGCGCCGCGAGGTTTTCTTTCCCGACGTGACGAGTATCGGGCGGCTGAACGATTCTCGGGGTTTTCAGCCTGTGCTCCGGGGAAAGACGCTCTGTCGTGGTCTTGCTTCCGGGATATTTTCCCCCGGGGCGGGGAGACCCCTTGCTTACCGGGCTGGTGCAAAACGTTGAGATGCAAGGCGCGCGAATCCTGAGGAAGCGGCGTCCATACGGTACGCCGCAATGACGCCTGTCTGCGCGGGACGCACATGCAGAAAGGATGAAGCGCAACACAGCAGTTCGCTTTTTCAAGGGCCTGTTACCCTTGCTTGACCCGAGGTATGCAACCCCTTTATTCTGAGGGGGTTCAGAGTATCTTATCCGGAGGTCCTAGAAACCTCCGGGCCGTTTCTTTTTGAACCGCCTGTTATGGCGAAGGTGTCATGTCCCCCGAAGAACTCCGACAGAACGCGTTGGACCATGTCAAAATCTTTCTGGAACGTTCCGGATCTTTTCCGGTTCCCGTCGTGGAACTGCGATTTCACCCGGAGCGCCGCCTCCTGCCATCGTCCCTGCCCGGTGCGGCCTTGGAATCCCTGTTTTCCAGCCGGAATAGAGGCACGCTCTTCCTCCACCTCGTGGAAGAAGAATTACTGTCCATTCCGAGTTCGGTCCTCCAGGGTTGGCTGGATCGGGAGGTGGGATTCTTTCTGCTGGAGCAGGAGGACGGTTTCGGAACGGTTCATTTCAGAAACGAGATCCTGCCGCTGTTTCCGGTGAGCGGGTCCGCAGTCCAGTTGATACGACACCTGGTGGAATTTCTGATCGATGCGGTCAAGGAACATTGGGTGACGGAGTTGGCCGTCCAGGTCGGACACGGACTTCCGCAGGCGCACTACCGGTTCTTTAAGGACAGTGGGGAGCCGGGGGACTCCGAAACGTACAAGCGACTTATGTCGCACACCTGGAGCCGGGCGTTGTTCCTGTCAAGGAAGCTCAAGGATCTGGCGCCATTGTGTCCCCTCAAACGGATGCATGCGTCGTTTCCCGTGGGGCTCCATGAGGAGTGGTGGAGGCGCCATGGCTATCTTGCGGAGGGAGATCGGTTGCTATTGGAGGAAATGACGAGTCAATGCAAGTACAAGGGACCTGGACCCTTTTCCCGAAATGTGGTGGACTTGTTCGAGATAATTTGCCGCAGCCTGCTCAGATGATTCAAACTCCATGCGGGCGTCCGAGCGTCTATCGATATCGTTCCATGGAGCCGACCTTTTTTTCCGGCGGCCGAGGGGACGTGTCCTGCCGTGATTTCAGTCTTTCAATCCGTTTTTCCAGCTCCCCTGCACGACCGGGTTGTGAGTTTCGGGCGTATTCCAAGGCCCGTTCGTAATGATACAAAGCGTTACGTCGGTTTCCGCTTCTTTCGAAAAAGACCCCGTAATACTCGTGAGCCGCAACGAGCTCCTGATTTCTTCCATAAGCCAGCCCCAGGTACTGATATACTTCGGTGGAATCCGGATTCACGGATTTAAGCTTTTCCAGAAATTGCTGGGCCTGACGGTATCGTCCTTCATCCAGATGAATCCGCCCCATATACAGCAGGGCTTCCGCCTTCGCGGGATCAACCTCCAGAGCCCGATCCAGGTAACCGGCCGCCTCGTTGCAGTTCCCCGTAACGTAGCAGGCTACCCCCAATTGGGTAAGAAATTCCGCATTCCCCGGATCCAGGCGGACGGCGTTCCGATAGGCTTCCATGGCCGCATGCACTCTGCGGACCCGTTCCAACAGCAGTCCCATTCCATAATGGGGCAACGGCCCCTCTTCCCGTTCCGCCAGGGCGGAAAGCTTGTTTGCGGCGGTGTTCGGGTTGTCGTACAAGGCGATAAGTCGGATCTTGGCTTTCAAGAACGCGTTCTTGGAAACCGCGTCCCTTTCCGAGTCACTCTGGAATTCATGGGCATGGATCATGTTTTCCAGGTACACGATGCGATCGTTGAGCCCCGGATGCGTGGACAAGTAGGTCGCGGTCTGATCCGGACCCAGGAACTGGCCGTAGGCCATGTTCTTGAAGACGCGCACCATGCTTTCCACATTGTAGCCCGCATTGGTAAGGTATTTCACAGCGAGTCGATCCGCTTCCTCCTCATTCTGGCGGCTGAATTTCAACTCGTACGTCAATGCGGCGGCGGAAGTTCCCATTAGCACGGCGCCTGCGGCTTTGCCCCCACCGGCGAGAACGGCCAGCAGGGCCCCCGCGATGGTGGCTATGTTCAGAGGAGTGGATTGCTCCAGGCGCCGTGCGATGTGACGGGCCTGAACGTGACCGATTTCGTGAGCCAGAACGGCCGCCAGTTCACTTTCCCTGTCCATGATGTCCAGGAGCCCCCGGTATACGAAAATATGTCCTCCGGGTATGGCGAAGGCGTTCATGGTGGCGTTGTCCACCACATAAAACTGGTAGGGATAATCCTTGTATCCCACATGTTCGAGGATACCCCGTCCCACCCGGTCCACGTAGCCCACGATTTGAGGATCCTCGATGAGCGTAAGTTGTTTGCGGATCTCATCCAGGACCTTCTGGCCCATTCGGGCTTCCTCGGCCGGGGTCATCATGGCATGCGCCCCGCAGCAGAGCAGTACCGTAAAAAGCGCCGCCAGTCCGATTCGGACTGCGGTATTCTTGGTTCCCGGTATGAGGGATGGCCTGTTCATTGCACTTTCTCTTTTCGAGCGGATCCGTTTTCCGGATCCTCCTCCGGAGCCACCCGCCCGGCGTCTCCCCAGAGTCCGTCCAGATCGTAGAACTCGCGGATGGGATCGTAAAAAACGTGGATCACCACGTCTCCGTAATCCAGGAGCACCCACTGGCTTTCCTTGAGCCCTTCCACTCCCAACGGCAGAAGTCCTTCCTTCTTCAACAGCGTCATGGCGTGCTCCGCAATGGCCTGCACCTGACGAGCGGACCGGCCGGAAGCGATCACGAAGTAGTCCGCAAAGGAAGTCAATGCCCGCACATCCAAGATAGACAATTCCCGAGCCTTTTTGCTTAACATCAAACGGGCCGATTTACGGGCTTTTTCGAGAGAATCCATACTCACGAACGGTATAACCCCCTGTTCAGAATGGTTTGTCTTACCTTCCCGGTAACCAGAAAACGGATGGATCGTCCATCCTGAACGCGCCTCCGAATATCTGTGGAAGAGATGTCCATTAGAGTGGTTGCAAGAAAGAATACGGACAACAGCGTCGGGTGACGGAATACGTGTTCCGTCCGAGTCGGTTGAAAGCCGGGAAACGTCTCCTGCAGAAACGGATGGAAACGATCGCTGGGAAAACCCGGACGGTTCAAAACCACCAGATGGGCCAATTCGGGGAGCAAGGGATAGGATTTCCAGCTTTGGATTTCGAAAAAGGAATCCGCGCCGAGGATAAAGAACAGCGAGTACCGCGGACGTGGATACAGTTCCATTAAGGCTCGCAGCGTTTCCACGGAGTAGGATTTCCCGGGCCGTTCGTTCTCGATTTTGGAAATCTCGAAACACGGAATGTCTTCAACAGCCAGGCGGGTCAGTTCACAACGAGTATCGAAGTCGGACACGCGTTCCTTATGCGGGGGGACGGAAGCCACGACGAGCAGCACCTTTTTCAGGTCAAGGCGCTCTCGGACTTCCTCCACCGATCTCAGGTGTCCGAGATGAGGTGGGTCGAAAGATCCTCCAAAAACTCCTATGCGCGTTCCGATATTCCTTCACCCAAATGGTGTTCGGCTTCTCTCCCTAAGAAATATATTGACGGGGCAAAAAGCCGTTGGGACCTTGAGTCATGATTTCGTCGAACTAATGGGCCTTCCCGCCGGACCTCGAGGTGGGCTGATCCCGCGGGGGGAACAAGAATACGTTCAGGTCCGGACCTGACCGTTCCCGAACGCAAAGAATTTGGTGGTGGTGAGTTCTTCCAGTCCCATGGGACCGAACGCATGCAGTTTGACCGTACTGATCCCGATCTCTGCTCCCAGGCCCAGTTGAAAGCCGTCGTTGAATCTCGTGGATGCATTCACCAGGACCAGGGACGAGTCCACCTCACGGACGAACCGCAACGCCCGGTCATAGTGGTCGGTTATGATGGCTTCCGTATGCCGGGATCCGTAATCGGCGATATGATCCATAGCTTCCTCGATTCCTTCCACCACCCGAATGGAAAGAATCAGGTCCTCGTACTCCGTGAACCAGTCGTCTTCCTCCGCCTTTTGCATTTCGGGAAAGCGAGCCACGGTCTTGGGGCACCCTTTGAGCAATACCCCCGCTTCTTGGAAACGGGATACCATTACCGGGAGAAACACGTCCGCGACGCGTGCATCCACCAGAAGGGTTTCCATGGCGTTACACACTCCGGGCCGCTGCACCTTGGCGTTGTAACTGACGGAGACGGCCATATCCATATCGGCGGATGCGTCTACAAACACGTGACAAACGCCTTTTTCATGTCTCAGTACGGGTATCCTGGAATGATCCAGAATATACCGGATCAGTTCCTCGCTGCCTCGGGGGATCAGAAGGTCCACTTCCCGGTCCTTGTGGATCAGTTCGATGACCGCCTGCCGATCGGTGGTGGGAACGACCTGGACGGCTTCTTCCGGCAGCCTGGCGGAACGGATGCCCTGCTGGATGACCCGGGCCAGCATCATGTTGGAATGATGCGCCTCGGAGCCCCCCTTCATGATTACGGCGTTTCCCGACTTGAGGCACAAAGCCGCCGCGTCCACGGTGACGTTGGGTCGGGATTCGTATACGAAGCCGATGACTCCCAGGGGAATGCGCATCCGACCCACTTGGAGACCGTTGGGTCGTGTCCACATTCGGGTGACCTCTCCCACGGGATCCGGCAAACCGGCCACTTCCCTCAACCCTTGAGCCATTTCGTGAATGATTCGATCCGAAAGCATCAGACGGTCGATAAACGCGGGTTTCATTCCCTGCTCACGGGCGACTTCCACGTCCTTCCGGTTCTCCGCCTGAATTTCAGGAGCGCGCTTCTCGATCCCATCCGCAATGAAAAGCAGCGCCCGGTTCTTCTGTTCGCTCCCCGCCCGGGCCAGTCCGCGGGCTGCCTTCCGGGCATCCGACGCCATATTTGTAATAAGTTCGGCTACATTCATCTTGCCGGTATCCCTTCGCGTTATCCCTGAACTTCAGGGCACCCTTCAGCGTCCACCACCAAGTTGTCCCGGTGAATCACTTCGTCGTAGAATTTGTACCCCAATCTATTCTGAATGTCACAGGTTTTGCAACCCTTGATTTTCTCGATTTCCTCTGAAGGGTAATTCACCAATCCCACACCGATCTCCTGGTTTTCCGGTCCCACGACACGCACCTTGGCTCCCACCTTGAACTGTCCTTCCACCTCCCGGATGCCCGAGGGGAGGAGGCTTTTTCTCCGATGTGTGAGAGCCCAGCAAGCCCCGTCGTCCACCACGAGCCGGCCCTCGGACTTGGATGTGAAGGCGATCCAGTACTTGCGGCTTCCCATACGATTCGGTTCCCCGGCGAACAGGGTTCCCACGGGGAGGCCGTTGAGTATGTCCGGAATCACTTCGGGTTTTTTCCCATTGGCGATCACTGTGGGTATGCCCGCCATGGCCACCTTGCGCGCCGCAGTCAGTTTGGAGCGCATTCCTCCGCGGCCGAATGCTCCCGGTTCGTTGCTGGTCATGCCGATGGTGCGTTTGGAGATCCTGGGAACAAAAGAAATCAGGCAAGAGTCGGGGTTCTTTCGAGGATCGCTGTCATACAGACCGTCGATATGAGTCAGATTGATGAATGCCTGAGATTCGGACAGGTTGGTCATCATGCAGGCCAGGTTATCATTATCGCCGAACTTGATTTCCTCCACCATCACCGTGTCGTTTTCATTGATAATGGGTACGATGCTCCAGTGAAGGAGGGTGAAGAGGGTGTTCCGTGCGTTGAGGTACCGGGCCCGGTTGGCCAGATCGTCCCGGGTGAGCAGGATCTGCGCCACCCGTTCTCCTTTCACACCGAACACATCCTCCCAGGCATGGATCAAAGCGGGCTGTCCCACCGCCGCCGCCGCCTGTTTTTCCGGAATGGAACGTGGCGGATGCCCTTGGGCCGCTTTGGGGATACCTGCCGCTATGGCTCCTGAAGAGACTATAATGCATTCCACTCCGGCCTGCTTCACCTGGGATATCTGGTCCGCCAGTTGTTGCATGATCCGAGTGTCCAGCCCGGTATCCGTGGCCAGAACCGCGCTCCCGATCTTGATCACGATCCGGCGCACGTGTCTCAGCATTTGCCGGTGATCTTCACCCTTCTGAGTCGTATCGAAGGCTTCCAAGGATATCGCTCACTTCTCCGAGAGTTTGGCCAGCCTGTCCGTCAGAGCCCGCTTCAGGTCTTCCACGCCTTCTCCCGTGGCAGCGGATACGGTCAAGGGGAATACTCCTCTTTCCTGATAAAGGATTCGGGCGGCGGGTATGCGTTCTCGGACCTCAGGCATATCCACCTTGCTGAATACCACAATCTCGGGCTTAAGATCCAAGCCCTGGCCGTACTCCGCCAGTTCCCGGCGGATGATCCGATAAGGCGTCCACGGATTCTCGGCTTGGGGGGCGGATAAGTCGATCAGATGCACCAGAAGTCGAGTCCGTTCAATGTGTTTGAGAAAACGCAAACCCAATCCGCTGCCGAGATGCGCGTTTTCGATCAGACCGGGAACTTCGGCCGCCACGAAGGGCTCGGCTCCCGCCACCGTAACCACTCCCAACTGGGGCGCCAGGGTAGTGAAAGGGTACTCCGCAATTTTGGGTCGGGCCGCCGATATCCGGCCGATCAACGTGGATTTGCCCGCGTTGGGCATTCCCACGATGCCTGCATCGGCCAGGAGCTTAAGCTCGAGCCGGATCCGCATCTCTTTTTCGGGTTGCCCCTTCTGTGCGAATCGGGGTACCTGGCGGGTGGGGGTGGCGAAGTGCATGTTCCCTTTACCACCGCGGCCCCCTTCCAGAAGGACGAATCTCTCTTCGGGTTCCACGAAATCATACAGGAGTTTACCCGTTTCGTCGTCGTACACCTGTGTACCCATGGGTACGCGGATCTCGAGGTCACGACCGCCTCGGCCGGTTTGCTGCTTGCCGCGGCCGTGCCCGCCCCGTTCCGCCTTAAAATGCCGCCGGTACTTAAAGTCCAGAAGCGTGCGAAGTTCAGGAGCGGCGGTGAGAACGACATCCCCTCCCTTGCCTCCGTCTCCTCCGTCCGGACCGCCCCGGGGAACGAACCTCTCCCTCCGGAAGCTGATACATCCGTTTCCTCCGGGTCCCGATCGAACCCAAATTCTGGCTTCATCCACAAACTTCATAAGGGCCGCCCCACGAACTCACCGGGTCCGTTTCCCCGGAATTCTCCCGGTTCGGAATCGCCGGGCAACATGCTACGGGCGAAACCCGCAGGTGGTTTCTCTCTTACCAGGCTGTTGAAAAATGCGATCTGCGGTGTTGCAGTTTATCCTTCGTCATTGCGGCGTACTGGTTGTACGCCTCATTTCTCAGGATTCGCGCGCCTTGCATCTCGTCGTTTTCGAACAGCCTGCCCGAAAGGCTGTTTATCAACGGGCTGTTTCGGTTGCCTGACATGCAGTCCGGAATGGATCGGGTGCGGCGGTAGCCGGCCGGTCTGGAATCCTCTCCCACAAGGGGCGATCGACCGTCCCGCGCCGGCTCCGAGCGGATGGGGGATCCCAATAGAATGGACATGCTGCGAGGGTTTGGCGCCCCCGGACGCACCGGAGGACTCTCGTTACTGGACCGGATACACGCTGACTTTCTGCCTCTTTCGACCGAAAGACTCAAACTTCACGTTGCCGTCGACCAGCGCGAATAAGGTGTAATCCCGTCCCAAGCCCACGTTGCTGCCGGGATGGAATTTGGTCCCGCACTGCCGCACCAGGATGTTGCCGGCGCGAACAAACTGACCGCCGAACCGTTTCACTCCCCGGCGTTGTCCGTGACTGTCCCGTCCATTTCGAGAACTTCCGCCCGCCTTCTTGTGAGCCATGATTAGTTCTCCTTGATCTCGGTAATTCGGAGTTCCGTGAAGGACTGGCGATGCCCTCTCTTGCGACGGTACCCCTTTCTTCGCTTGGATTTGAACACGAGGATCTTCTTGGCGCGGTCCTGAGTCACTATCAGACCCTTGACCGATACTGTGTCCAGGAACGGCAGGCCCACTTGGACCCGGTCGTCTGCGGACAGCAGGAGGACGGGTCCCAACTCCACTTCCGTACCCGGCTCTCCCTGGATTTTCTCTACACGTACCGTTTCTCCGGGAGATACCCGGTACTGTTTGCCGCCTGTCTTGATTACTGCGAACATGCAGGAACCCTCCTGGTATGGTGAAACAAGATTTGTAAACAGAACCGCTTCGAATGTCAACTCTTTTCAGGCCTGACCCAAGAAAACCATCCCAGGGACTCAGCCACCCTGCATGAGATCCAGGGCTTTATGGATTCGTTTCAACGTCCGTTCCCTGCCCAACACCTCCATTACTTCGAAGATCCCGGGACTTACCGTTCTGCCCGTGAGAGCCACCCGCAATGGTTGGGCAATGTTGCCGAACTTGAGTTGGAACCGTTCCATCAAAACTCCGAAAACGGGTTTCAGCGTTTCTTCGTTCCAGGATACCTCGCACTCCAATTCCTCTGAAAGAGTCCGGAACAGAGGGATCCGATCGGGCGTCAGAAACTTTGCCACGGCTCCCGGATCGTAATCCAATGGTTCACGAAAATAGAATACCGTCCCCTCAGCCAATTCCCGCAGGGTCTTGGACCGGGTCTGCAGTGTCGCGATGGCTGCAGACAGCGTTTCCGGGTCCGGATTCTGCGGGACCAGGTCCTTCAAGAAAGGCTTGACTGGACCCACCAGGTCCATGGGACGGGATTCCTTGATGTACTGGCTGTTCAGCCACAGGAGCTTTTCGGGATTGAAGACGCCCGCCGAGGTCCCCACCTGCTCCAGACGGAATTTTTCCAGGAGTTCTTCCACGGAGAAGATTTCCTGATCTCCATGGGACCATCCCAATCGTACCAGGTAGTTCAGGAGAGCCTTGGGCAGATATCCCATGTCGCGGTAGGCGAGTACGCTGGTGGCTCCATGCCGTTTACTGAGACGGGTTCGATCCGAACCCAGGATCATGGGTACGTGCGCATACCGGGGAAGGGGAACCTCCAGGGCGCGATAGATCAGAATCTGCCTGGGTGTGTTGTTCACATGGTCGTCTCCCCGGATTACGTGCGTAATCCCCATGTGGATGTCGTCCGCCACGACGGCCAGATGGTAGGTGGGGTGTCCGTCGCTGCGAAGGATGATCAGGTCGTCCAACTCCTCGTTGCTGAACGCGATGGAGCCTTTGATCAGATCCATATAAGAGGTTTCACCGAACAAAGGGGCTTTCAGACGAACGGCTGCTCCCTCGGCGGGTCCCAGCCTCCTGTCGCGGCATCGACGGTCGTACATGGGTTTCCGACCCCGGGCCAGGGCTTCGCTTCGCTGCGCTTCCAGTGCGTCGGGACGGCAGTGGCAGTAATAGGCCTGACCCGATTCCAGCAGCGCCTCAACCGTTTCGCGGTACACGGACAAGCGCCTGGATTGGAAATAGGGTCCTTCATCCCAGTCCAGACCCAGCCATCTCATGCCTTCCAGTATGGCGTCCACAAATTCATCGGAAGACCGTTCCACATCCGTGTCTTCGATGCGCAGAATGAATTTTCCCCCGTGTTGCCGGGTGAACAACCAATTGAACAGCGCCGTGCGGGCTCCGCCGATATGCAGATACCCGGTGGGGCTGGGAGGGAAACGGGTTACCACGGATTCCAAGTTCACATCCTCGGTGGATTCGATCTAACGGTTCACAATCACGTTGAATTGAAATGGTACGGGATGTAAGGATTTCGTGCGGAGAAAGGCAGGGTCGCACTCTCGTCCGCGGCGCGGTTCTATCGAATGATCACCCCGGCGTATCCCACCACCTGGCTGTAATCGCGATTTACGTCCCCGCTCGTGGCATAGGCGGCCACCTCGCCTATCGTGGCGCCCAATTCGAGACAGGCCACCAGGGTAGTAGTCACGGGAATCACTCCGCACATGGAAATGCTTTTCCGGATCACGGTCCGGTGAAGACCCTCGGGGTCCAGAGCCGCGATGCGTTCCATGGCCAGTTTGTCCTTGTTTCGTGCGGAGTCCTGGGTTTCGTAGTGGGTCATATCCGAGCTGGCCACGATGAGCACGGGTTCTCCCGTATCCCGGATGCTTCGGGCGACGGCCTCACCGATGGATCGACAGTCCGCATAGGACATAAATGACAGGGCCAGGGGAGTGAGTTTGAAGTCCGGCCGGAGAGCCTGGAGAAAGGGAACCTGCACCTCCAGGGAATGTTCATACTGGTGCGCCGAAGCATCCGCTCGGACTAAGGGACAGTGATTTATGATGCGGGACGCCACCTCTGTATCCAGTTCCACATCTCCGTTAGGCATTCGCCAGAAGCCGCTGTCCATGATGGCGGCCGGCTCCCCGGTCCCCCGATGATTCACACCCATCAGGATCACCTTTCGAGGTATCACAATACGGGAGTATACCTTGCCCGCCACGCTTCCGGAGTACATGTATCCCGCGTGGGGCACCACAATTCCCATCGCGTGTTCTCGATGGACCGCCTTTTCCAGATAACCGAGCACCTCACTGCGAAGCGATCCCGGATCTTTCGGATAGAATTGATCCGCCACCGCTGGATATCTGACCATGAGGTCCTCCTTTCCCTCGATGGGCGAGCGGTCTGAACGCCCATCCCGGTTTCTCACCACAACCTTCGCAGTTGGAGAATACCACAAATTCCGACATTCCGGCAAGACCCAGGCGGATTCGGCGCCGGTGCGAACAGGGTTGACTCTGGAGCGTTGAGAAATTCTCGGGAAGCACTCTCGAGTTCAAAACGTGTCCACTCTTCCCAAGACCTCCAGCTGTTTTGAAGGCCCTATTTCACGACAGGCAGAATACGGCGGAATTCATCCGTATTGGCGCGGTGGACCCATTGAAAGATGACGATCTCCGCCGTGGTAATTACGGCTCCGGAGCTGCGGAACAGGTTCACGGCCGTTCGCCAATCCTCCTTGTATCGGGAGGCTACGGCGTTTTCGGGGACATGTACCTGGTAACCGGCCTGCAACAAATCCAGCCCCGTCTGCAACACGCACACGTGGGTTTCCATGCCCGTAAGAATGATTTGTCGCCGGTGAAAAGAACGTACGGTTTCCAGAAAACCGTCTTCCTCGCACGCACTGAAATGCTCCTTTTGGAAAAAGGGAACGCCCTCCATCAACGCGGCGATTTCGGGGAATGTTCCGCCGAGGCCTTTTCTGTAATGTTCCGTGACCAACATGGGAATCTGCAGCGCCGCGGCGGCGCGGATCAACTGGGAGATTCTCTTCAAAGACGATTCCCAGATGGGAACGGCTTTGGACATCGCTTCCTGAACATCCACCACGAGCAACAAGCTTTCTTTACGGTCTGCAACAAGAGGGTGACGCATGATCTCTCCTCGGGAAAAGATGCGGATATACGGGCGGGTGAAACACGAGATGGACGGCGTGACGCTTTTCCGCTCGAGATGTCAGGCAGGCCGCCGCATGGCTCGTGGTAGGCGCGGCGAGGATTGAACTCGCGACCTCTACCGTGTCAGGGTAGCGCTCTCCCACTGAGCTACGCGCCTGAGCCGAAGTTCGTCCCTGGTAACAGCAATTCCCAGAAGTTGTCAAGATAAAACACGAATCCTTTCGCGGGACGGTTGCGAGGGATGCGCAACGAGAAGAACAACGGCGCCTTTTAAGGCGGTGGGTTGATCTAACCGCGTATTTCTTCTAAGGTGTTTTCGTTGGATTTCAACGGGTTGAGGACTCCCGGCGGTGTCCCCGGAATTCTCTGTGAATGGAGGTTGTTCATGCAGGCGGCATCAGTGGTCTTCGCCGCGGGAAAGGGGACCCGCATGATCGGGTATGACGGCAATAAGACGTTGCTGCCGTTGATTCCCGAAAGGGGGCCGTATCACGGTAAGCGGCCTTTAATTCAACACGTGATCGAGAACCTGCCATCCGGCTCCAAAATTGTGGTGGTCCACCACAGGAAAGAGGAACTGATTGCAGCCGTTCAACCATACAGGGTTCTCATCGCGGAACAGCCCGAGACGAACGGAACGGGAGGAGCTTTGCTGAGCGCCGTTCCTTTGCTGGAACGGGTGGATGAGGACCGGGTTCTTATCACCATGGGCGATGTGCCTCTTGTTCGCCGGGCTTCGTATGAAGCCCTGCTCGAAACTCTCTCCACTCGACCCTTGGCGGTGCTGGCGTTCCGTCCCCGTGACCCGAAACGTTACGGAGCGCTGGAAGTGCAGGGAGACCGCGTGACGCGGATTCGCGAGTGGGAATATTGGAAGGAGTACCCCCCGGAGCTGAAGAAGCATCTGTCCCTGTTCAACGCTGGAATTTACGCCGGCCGCCGCACGTGTGTGCTCGAAATAGCCGAAGAGCTGCGCAAGAGACCCCATCGGGTAACCAAGGAGAGGGAAGGTCGCCGGGTGTCTGTGTCCGAGTATTTCATCACGGATTTGGTGGAGCTTGCCGCTGCGCGCGGGTGGTCTGTTGGATGGGTCTTGTGCGATGATGAACGGGAAGTGATCGGAGTAGATACTCCGGAAGCCCTGGTTCGGGTCCAAGAACTGTATGCCGCCGGGACCGTTGAATAGGTGCGCGCCGGAAAGGTTACGGATCCCTGCACGGCTTCCACCGGTGCACAGCGATGAGCGTTCGCAAAGCTCCGCATGTAGGTTCTTATTCCCGAGTTTTAAAGCCGATTATGAACGCCGAATCCCGAGCGCTTCTGGATGAGGTGCGGCTGGCGCATGCGGCTCAGCTCGCCCTCCGGTTCATCGAAGTCCTGGTCCCCTATGAATTGGGTTCCTTCGAGGACCACGTGCGGGCCTGGTTCGAAGAAGAAAGCCGGGATCGGACTTGGGAGACCCGGGAAGAGTCCACGGAACGCGCATGGCTCACGCTGCGTTATCGCCGTGTTCGTTCCAGAGGGTTTCAGAATACCCGGGACCTGGCGGCGGCCTATGAGGCGAATCCCGCCGTTCGGGGGAAGTTGTATCAGTTCGTGGTGGCGGGGATGTTCCTGGACTTCCTGAAAACGGCGCCCGCAGGGGATTTCCCGCTTTTGAAAGAGCGGTTTTCAGAGAAACTCCCGTTGTTTGTGGACGCCTATTACCGATCCACCTCGCGGGTTACGCGGGAAGATCTGGGATTGCTTCAAGAAGAGCTTGCCAGGATCACCCTGGATTTCTACCGCATATCCGGACACATCCGGGCTGGAGATGTCCGGATCGAATCTCCTTCCGAATCCCACGATGAGTTGGACTTCATCTGGGGAACGGGTCCGGAGGCCGCGGACAAGCTCGACCAGGTCAAACGGTTGGCCTGCTCCGAGGTGCCTGTACTGATTACGGGGGAGACCGGGGCCGGGAAAACCTATCTGGCCCAGCGGATCCATGAGATGAGCAGACGCACCGCACACCGGTTTTTGGCCATCAATTGCGCGGCGATACCTTCCAGCCTGTTTCAAAGCGAGTTTTTCGGATACCGGAAAGGCGCCTTTACCGGCGCCGCCCATGACAAGACGGGCTTGCTCAAGTCGGCGGACCGGGGAACGGTGTTCCTGGATGAAATCGGCGAATTGGCCATGGAGGATCAGGTCAAGCTCCTGGCGGTCCTGGAGACCAAGACCGTGATTCCTTTGGGGGGGCTGAAGGAAGTTCCTTTGGACCTGCGATTCCTGGCCGGGACCAACCGCTTGCTGGAAGCGGACGTCGATCAAGGACGATTCCGCAAGGACCTGTATTATCGGATCAAAGGAGCGCATGTGCGGGTTCCTCCGTTACGGGAACGCACGGATTCCCTTTCGGGTCTGGTGCACAAGGCCCTATCCAAGATCGGTCGCGAGGAAGGGATTCGGCCCGTGAACGTGTCTTCCGCCGTACTGGAACGCTTCCGGCGGTATGCCTGGCCCGGTAACATTCGGGAGCTGGAAAACGTGCTCCACCGAGCCGTGGCCCTGGCTCGGCCGGGGGATATCGAACTGCGGCATCTGCCTCCGGAACTTTTGGAAGCCGAAGAATGGACGGATCCCGGGAAAGCCGCCGAGGAGTATGTTCACCGCCTGGAAATAGCTCGAGAGGGAGTCGCCGACCTGGATCTGCAGGATTTTCTGATGGAATCCGCCGGCCGGAGTTTCGATACGAGGGAACTCGCGGCCAAACTGGGGACCCTCCGGAGGAAAGGCGGATTGAACCTGGAAAGTTTGAAGCGTCATGCCCGCCGCCGCCTGGCTCCCTTGAAGGGCCGGATTCTCGATGAAAACGGTCTCAGAGGCCAGGCGGTTCGCTACCGGCTTCGCCCGGAATACCTGGATTTGACGCGCCGGAAAATCATGCACGTAATCGACCAGGCGGTCAGCGACGCGGGACTCCCTAGAAGTCTGTCTTTCGACCTGTTCGACGAAGTACAGGGTAAACAGGGCGCCCCTTTAACTCACGGGGATTTGAAACGACGTATTCATTTGAGTCCTCGAAAACTGACGCCCCTGATCCGGCTGCTGGAACAGCGGGGGATTCTAATTCCTGACTCCGGTGCGGAGCGCCCCTCGGAATAATTCATGGGTTGGGATGGATTCAAGGAATGGGTGCTGGAGGGGTCCTTCTGGGCGGCCTTGGCCGTGAGCGCGTTTTTTCTGGCCCTGGTGTTCATGCCGATCCTGTTTCCCCCCAAGAACCCGCCATACCCCATAAAGGATCGGCCTGTGTCCGGCGGCGTGTTGCGTATGGACGTGCCGGGTCCCATCGGGGACCTATATCCCTTTTCCGGCGCGTCCGGGTATTCCACGTACGCCATGCAGATGATGTACAACTCGTTGTGCCGCCGAGCAGACCGGGGAGGGGTGGAGCCCGAATTAGCCGAGGCGTGGGAAAGCGGCCCCGACGGCCTCGAGTGGACCTTCCGCCTCCGCCGGGGTGTTCGGTTTCATCATGGGAGAGAAATGACTGCAGAGGATGTATCCATGTCGTTGATGACGTATTTCCGGGAACTGGCGCCCGTTTACCTCGATCAGATCCTTCGGGTGGAGACGCCGGACCCCTACACGGTGGAGGTCGTCTTTTCCCGTCCCACGGGCTCTTTCCTCGACGTCGCCGCCGAGATCCCCATTGTTCCCTCGGAGTGCCTGACTCCCGACCACGACTGGTTTAACCGGCCCGTGGGAACGGGTCCGTTCCGGGTGAATTCGAGAAAGGGCGATGAAGAGATCTTTCTGGCGGCGTTTCCGGATTTCTTTCGGGGCGAACCTCATCTTGAGGGCGTGAGAATCAGCCGGTGCGATCGATGGCAGGATGTCTGGTGGCGAATTTTCGCGGAGCAAACGGATATTATTCTCGAGGCGGAACCCAAGGATCGCAAGTACTACGAGTTTTCTTCCTATCTAATGCGTACCGCCGTCTCCGACACGGTTCAGTACCATGTCCTGCTGTTCAATCAGAGCCGGCCTCCCCTGGACGATGTTCGGGCGCGGCGGGCCCTTTCCCTGGCCGTGAAACGGGACGGCCTCAGCGAAAACGTGCGGACCGGAATCCGGCCGGGGACAAGGTCCGGGGAAAGGAATCCGGAACCGGAGGATCCCTGGCTGCTTCATGCGGAGGAATGCCAAGTCATCAGGAGCCTGGAATTGTTGGAAAGCGCCGGCTGGAAGGACCGGGACGGGGACGGGTATCTGGACCGGGCTGGAATCCCCTTGACGTTGCGCCTTGTGGCGCCTGCCGGCCTGACTTGGGAGCAGGACATGATCCAGCGGGTCATGAGAGATCTGCTTCGGATCGGGGTCCGGATGGAATGGCGGTTTGTGGACCAGCGTGAGATGCTGGAAGGCATTCTGAAAACGCGGGATTTCGATGCCGTCTTTTCCCTGGTTCGGCTGAATCCGGAACAGCCCCAGTCCCTGTCGAACAACTTCCACAGCTCCGGAATCTGGAACTTCGGCGGGTATTCGAATCCCTTCGTGGACCGTATCCTCGAACATCTCTTCCGGGAACCGGATTCCCGGGTTCGAGGGGAGCTGTATGCGGAATTCGTCCGGCGGATCACGGAAGATCAAGCGTGGATGGTTCTGGGGAGAAAGCAAGTAGTTTCCACTCTGTCCAACTATTTCGGTGGATTCGAACACGTTCGGATGTCCTTTCCGAAGCGTCCCCGATACCATGAAGTCTACCTGAAGGAAGGGGCGGAGCCGGGATCCTTCCAGTTACTCGCCCACGAGCGGGCCGGGCATCGAGGCTTCTGGGCGGACAAATGGACCCCCCTGGAAATCCTCATCCGGACACCATAACGACATTCCCCTTCTGTAACACCCTTATATCTTTATATTCCTCCCGATACACTCGTCGGAAGGCGCGCCTTTCTCCGTCTTGGCATTGCTTGCAGAGGATTCGGGTCCACACGCGTGAACTCTTTCGATGGAAAGGAGGTACAGGCGAATGACCCATGTGACCATTGTTCAGGCCGATTACAGGCTTTCCGGGGCACGCACGTTCTGCTGCTACTGGGGCCCCTCGATTACCATGTAAGCTCGACCAACCCCGTCCGGTTCCGGATGATAAACGTGTCCCGGTTACGCTGGGATCGGGGAGTTCCGGACCCCCGGTCCCATTCCGACACCGGGACGCACGGCCGAAAGGAAGGGAGCATGCTTCCCGAAGAGATGCGGATTTCCAAGTTCGTGGTGGAACACCCCTTCGCCTGGGAAGGCAAAGAAGGGTGCATCCTATTTCATACGTTGAATCGGGGACTCAAACTCGTGGATGCGGAGGTATGGCGCGGTCTCCGGGCCGTTCGGGTTGAAGAATCGCACCGCGGACTCGGGGAGGAGTTGTTTCGGGATCATTTCCTGGTGAGCCGGGATTTGGATGAAAGCCGTGTTCTGGCGACGTGGCGCTCGGGACGATACTTCGACACCCGACACCTGGCGTTCAAGGTGAAACTCACCGAAGACTGCAACCTGGGTTGCGACTTCTGCATCCAGGAGGGCGTAAAGCGTCCCGTGTCCATGTCGGAGCTGGTGGCGCGCCAATCGGTGCGCTTCATACAGGAACGGATTTCCGAGGCCGGGGCGGAGAGCGCGGGTCTGGTGTTTACCGGGGGGGAGCCTCTATTAAACAGGAAGGCCCTGAAGGTGTTTGAAGGCGTGCGGCATTTCTGCGCCGGGCTCGGCGCCAGGCTGGACATGTCCGTGGTCACCAACGGGACCCTCCTGAACAGGGCGGCGGCTCGAGAACTCCGGGACTTGGGCATTTCCACCGTGCGTGTCTCTCTCTTCGGACCGAGAGAGGTTCATGACCGTCACCGCCCTTTCAAGAACGGATCCGGATCCTTCCGAAGCATCGAGGAGAATCTCCAGGAAGTCTCGGACATTCTTCGATTCCGAATCGCGTGTCAGTATGACGAAACCCGGGAGGACTATCGATCCTTTCCGGAACTGTTTCTGAGGTTCCGAGAACTTGGATTGGACCGGGTCGTGGAAGACATGGAATTCGCGCCCCTCGTTCCCAGGGAGCATGATTTCGATCGGCGAAAGGCTTTGTGCGGTTCCTTCTCCCGCCCGGAAGTGTTTTTCTTTCTAGAAGAGGAAGCGCGCGTACTAGGACTGAAACGTCTTTCCGAGTTTCCCATCAACGAATGCATGGCCAACTACCGGGGCCGGTATGTAATTGATGCCGACGGCAGTCTCCTCTCATGTCCCGCCTTTTCCGCGGCGGTACACGGGAAATGGGTTTACGGGAACGTGTTCAGCGGCGTGG
Source organism: uncultured Thermodesulfobacteriota bacterium (assembly GCA_964597345.1). Lineage (GTDB taxonomy): Bacteria > Desulfobacterota > Desulfarculia > JACQYL01 > JACQYL01 > CAZQXK01. Next base: position 43,446 of record CAZQXK010000003.1, read on the forward strand.
ATTTTGTGCGGGAATCCCAGATTATGGCTCCACCACAGACGGATTCTTGTATGGACTGTTCTCTTGCTCCCCTGTGCGATGGAGGCTGCAGGCAGCAATCGCTGGTGAAAGGGGACGGTTTTCATGGAATCGACTGTCACCGGGAATATCTGATGGCCATCCTCCTGAAACATCTCGAGTTGAGGGTAGCCGGTTTTCTGCAGGAGAACCGGGAGGTGACCCAAGTCCCACGGGCGGCATGAACCGGGGGTTCCGACTGCTCCTGGGCCTGGAATGCTGTTCGGCTCTGGCCAACCAATTCCTGGTCCTGGCAGTGGTTCACCAGGTGATTCAGCAAAGCGACGTCCCGCCGGTCGACCTGTTCTGGGTATTCGCGGCTCTGCATGGCCCCGCGTGTATCATGGTTCCCGTGGCCGGGTCTATCCTGGATCGAGTGGAGTGCCGCAAGGTGCTGTACGCGTGCAGTCTGGGGTCGGCGCTGTTGGTTGCGGCCGCGGCGGCTGCGGCGATCAAGCCCCTCTTTCTCCTGTTCTGTTCGGCCGCTGCGTTCACCGTTCTCGTTCATCTGTCGGCAAGGTCCGTGATGGTGACCCGCTTGCTGCATCCACAGCTGTGGATACGGGGAAACTCTCTCCGGTTCCGGTTCGTTATGGGCGCCAACATCCTGGGGCCAGCGTTCTCGGGTCACATCGTAGCCGCACTGAGTTCCACTGCGGGGCTGGGCGCCGCCGGTTTGCTCTGGATAATTGCAGCCTATGTGGGATGGTTGATACCCGTGGATCCCGGCGGATCACACGTACGGGAGACCCCATCCTATTCACCCGGAAATGCGTGTGACGCGTTGCGAAACCGCAGACAGCTGACCGGCCTGGTAGGGTTGCTGCTGTTAATGAGCGGGCTCGGGGGGCTTCTTCAGTACGGTATGCCCTTGTGGATCCGGGGTGAAAACCTCGGCATCGCCAGAGAACTGGGAGCGGCCCTGTCTGTGTTCAACCTGGGCTCTTTTGCAGGTGCGCTGGCGATCTCGCGCCTCAACCATCTTCGCACGCGATTCGTGGTGCCCTGCTGTTTCGCCGTCCAGGGCGTGTCCCTGGGGGTTCTTTCGATATCGCTGTCCTGGGGGTGGTTGTTTGCCGGCGGTTTGTTGTGCACAGGCTGGGCCCTGGGAGCCCAACAGATCTTCCTGGAGACTCGGATTCAAGCTCGGAGTCCGAGTGCGTTTCTGGGAAGAATCATGACGGCGTGCACCGGTCTCAGGACCGGTGCGGTCATCGGGTCCGCGGCATTGGGGGTTCTTCTGGTCCGATTCTTAGGGATTCACGGATTTCTGATCTCGGTATCGGCGGCGTTTCTTGCGGCCGCGGTATGCAGTTGCTTCGTGGCGTACAGGATGCAACACCGGTCCTGAAGCAGTTCGCACCGGCGTGGTGGACCGCCGAAACATCGGATCCTTCACGTATTCCGTTTCCGTTTCCTTCCTGAAGCTCCGCCCGATCTTTTTCCCATGCTCCTTCACCCATATCCAGTCCCGGTCAGCGAAGGCCTCCCGGCGGCAAGGCATGCTTTTCCCGAGGTGTTGACGGCCTTCCGGAGGTCCGGTAGGATTCATCCGTATGAAACGATATCCTGATCGGGTCGCTCCCATCGCGTTTCCTTGCAGTAGGTCTTGAACCTCGGCTCCGGGTGGTTTCGGTACACGCGGGTTTTTTCACGGCGCCGAACCGCAGAGAACCAAAACCATCGGGTACGTCAGGTTTCCGGGCGGTTCGACGTCCTGACGCGATTCCGCATTCCAGTCCATCTATTTTCCAAGGCCGGTGAGGGGCAGGACGGACTTCGTCGAAGACCGGCATCTATTCCGTGAATAACCGTAAGGCGTGTTCCCGTTCCATGAAAGAGGAAATCGAAAGAATCCTGCAGGCAGACGAAGCGGCCCGGAATCTTGTGAAGGACTCCGAATACAGGGCTAGACGCATGACGGCCGAAGCCCGCGAACGAGCGGAAGAGATCCGCCTGCAATTGGAGCGGCGACTCGATCAGACCCTGGAACCCGAAATCCGAAAGATCCTGGAAGAAGCTCATGGCAAGGCGGAACACATCCAGCGGGAGGCGGATCGATATACGGAGCGGATGAATATCCGATTACAGGAACGGCTTCCCGAACTTATCCCTGAACTCCTGGGCATCTTGTTACGGTCGTGATAACCTCGATGCTGCAATACGCTTATCCTCAGGCCAAGACCCGAGCACTGAAGAGCGGGCTTCTGGACTCGGAGGATTGGCATATTCTGCAGAGGTGCCGCATACTCGAAGACGTTCATGAATACCTGTCCCGTACCGCTTACGCCCCCGCTTTGGTCCATATTCCGGGAACCCCGCCTGGGGCCGATGTCATCGCCCTGGCTCTGTATGACGATCTTTTTCTGAAATACTACCGATTGATCCGTTCCGTTCCGGGGCGAAGCGCGCGCTTGTTGAAGGCACTGGTTTCGAGGTTCGAGGGTGAGAACTTGAAGACCATTTTGAGGGGCGTCACGGGGGGGAGGCCGGCGCAGACGGTTCGCCCCCTGCTCTATCATCTGGGCGCACTCTCCCGACTTCCGATTTCGGATCTGCTGTCGGCTCCCCATGCGCCGGAAGTTGTGAACCGTTTGAAACACACGGGGTTTTATCGCCCTCTCCTCCACGCGTTGCCTCAGTTCAAGGCGCAGGGGACGGCGTTCCCTCTCGAGATCGCCGTCGACACGGCCGCTTTCGAATGCATTCTGGAGGCAGTGGAAGCCTTGTCTCCGAGGGATCGAAAAGGGGTTCGGCCCCTTGTGGGTGATTGGATCGATGTTCAGAACATTACCTGGCTGGTCCGTTTCCGGTTTTATTATGACCTTTCCTCCGAGGAAGTCATTCATTACGTGCTCCGGGGAGGCCGGCTTCTCCATCTCAAGGATCTCTCCAATCTGGCCAGGAGCACGGCTCTGAGTTCGTTTCTCGGGATGCTGCCCGCAGTCTACCGCAAGGCCCTGGAAGGAGTTCGGGAATGGGCCGGGGTTCAGCCTTTACTGGATCGTTGGTTCCATATTCAATTGCGCCGGGCATTTTTCGGTGACCCGTTCCAGATCCGAGTCGAGGCGGCCTACCTGCTGCTTAAGGAAATCGAAGTGAGAGTTCTCGAGGGATGGATGTCCATGCTGGAACTCGGTGAACCTTCCGATGAATTTCTCCCTCGGTTGAATGTTTTCCAGGAGGCCGGGTCTCATGTTTAGGCCGGAAAACCTGGTTCGGGTGACCATACAGGTTCCCGAGGATCATATCTCTGAGGTAACGGCCGCTCTGGCTCAGTTTCGCCTTCTTCACCTGATCAAAGTCCGGGACACCCATTTGGGCCATATGGGGTATGTGGCCAAAGTGGATAAGGGACTTCTGAATGAATTGGAGCAGGTGAGCCGACAGATCGAGAACACTCTGGATTCCCTGGGGGTGGCGCGCACCTCGGTTCCTTCGGAAGAAACCCTGATTCCCGAAACGGAAATTCACCTTCTTCGGGAGCGTCTCGAAACGATTCTTCGGCAAGTGACCGGAGTGCTGGAAAGCGCCCGAGAAACCGAGCGAAATCTGGCGGAGCAGAGTACACTCCTCAGGAAGTTTCAGTTGCTGCCTCGTGATTTGGATTTGTCCCGCCTAGCGGCCTGCACTTTTGTTCGCTGGACGGCGGGATTGGTCCCTGGAAGGTCCCTGGATAAGCTCGAAGAGAGCCTTGCCGAAGTCCAGTACGCGTGCATTCATGTCGGGACGTTCGAGCAACGGGCCGTGATCTTGGTGTTCGGGTTGGTGAAGGATTGGAGTGTGTTCGAACGGGCTTTGAAGGGGGCTTTTTTTGAGGAAATCGAAATTCCTTCTCAGGTTTCTGGGATGGTGGGTCCTATGATCGACGAACTGGAACGGCGAGTGGAAGAACTCGAGTCTCAAAAACAACGGGTGTATCGGGAACGGGATGCCCTGAAGGAAAAGTTCGCTTCCGAATTGCTGATGCTCAGGGAAAGGGCGATTGTCTGCCGCCAGATCCTATCCGCCCGTCAATTCTTTGGAAAGGTGGACAAGGGAGCCATAATTACGGGATGGATACCCGTCCGTCTGGTGGACTCGTTGCGGGGAAAACTGGCCGCCGTCACCAACGGACAGATGGCGTTCGATCAGGTGAATCCGGAAGACCTGAGAGAAGTGCGTGGCGGCATCGTCCGAATTCCTATTCTGTTGAACAATCCTTTGCTGATGCGCCCTTTCGAAAAGCTCACCGATCTCTACGGCACTCCAAAATATAAGGAAATCGAGCCTACGGTGCTGTTCGCTCTGGGATTCCTGCTGATGTTCGGCATGATGTTCGGGGATATCGGCCACGGCGTCGTTTTATTCCTGCTTGGATATGTCGTTTTCCGTCGTATGTACAAGTACACGGACTATGGTGTTATTCTAATGGAATGCGGTGCGGTTTCAGCGATCTTCGGCTTATTGTACGGGAGTGTGTTCGGCATCGAAGATCTTCTACCGGCCTTGTGGTTTAAGCCCATGGATCATATTACGTATCTGGTCAAGGTAGCGCTGTTACTGGGTATCGTCCTGGTCAGCGTCGGCATGATCCTGAACGTGATCAACGCCATACGTCTCAAGGAGTACGAGGACCTTTTGGGCGCCGGGGGGGCGGCCGGGGCCGTCTTCTACTGGATGCTCGTGGGTTTGGGAGTCAAGTATGCCTTAACGGGTCGACTGCCGTCCAAGGAACTCGTGTTCTTCGGCTGGTCCGCCGCCGGACTTCTAACCGTGATGATTTTCCATCGTCCGTTATATCGATGGCTGTTTCGGAAGGGCCGCTTGAGGACCGTCATCGGAGGGAAAGGATTCTTTACGGAGCTGTTGGAATCCGTCATCGAATCCCTGGACGATCTCTTGCGCTACCTCGCTAACACCATATCCTTTATCCGCGTGGCCGCTTTTGCGCTGGCCCACGCGGCCCTGTTCATCGCGGTTTTTTCCGTAGCCGAGGCCTTGGCGGCGGATCAAGGAGGAGGTATCTCCTACTGGGTCGTGCTGGTAGTGGGGAACGCGCTCATTATTCTTTTGGAGGGTCTCGTGGTTTCCATCCAGGTGATTCGTCTTCAATACTACGAATTCTTCAGCAAGTTCTTCCGAGGGGGCGGTGAGAAGTTCATACCCTTTGACCGTGAGATCGAATCCGGAATCAAACGTGGCTGAAGGGTTACAGGCCGTTGAAAAACGCGATCTGCGTCGTTGGGCTTCGTCCTTCGTCATTGCGGCGTACTGCATGTACGCCTCATTCCTCAGGATTCGCCCGCCTTGCATCTCATCGTTTTGCACCAGCCTGTACGAAATAGTGTTTCTCAACGGGTTGTTATAGGCTGTTCCTGCAGGGGAGGTATGCATGAAGTTCAACCGGAAACGTTTGCTGGCGGGGGCCTCGATTGCAGCGGCGTGCCTGCTCGGGCCCGTGGTCGCCCTTGCCGCTGAAGAGGCGGCGGGCAGCGGCGGCGCGGAGGCGTGGGGATACATGGCGGCGGCCATTGCCGTGGGATCCGCGGCTCTTGGGGCCGGCTTGGCCGTGGCCGTCGTGGGGGCGGCAGGCATGGGAGCCTTGGGCGAAAAGCCCGAGTTGGCGGGTCGTATCTTGATCTTCATTGGGTTGGCTGAAGGAATAGCCATTTATGGTCTCATCGTAGCCGTCATGATCCTGGGCAAACTATGAGAATACTGGTGCTGGGTGACGCGGATACCTGCCTGGCTTTTGCCTTGGCCGGCATCGAGGGCAAAACAGCCAAAACGGAATCCGAAGTTTTGGATGCGCTGCAACACCTGGACCGCCGAAACACGGGCCTCGTCCTGATTACGGAGCACTTGGCCGAAAAAGTCCGGGATGTCATCGATCGCATGGTCTTGGACTCGGAGAACCCCCTCATTCTAGAGATCCCCGGTGTGGATGGCGGGGGGACACGAAGACCGGATACGGCGGAACGTATCGTATCTCTATTGAGGAGGTAGGGGTGCCCATTTGGGGGGAAGTGGAATTGCTGTGCCGGGCCATTATCGATGAAGCCCGGCAGCATGCCGATGAGATCGTTTCTCATGCCCGGGAGGAGGCGGAAACCTGGATCTCCAAATCCCGGAGTCAGGCCGAGAAAGAGTGCCGGGAGCATGAGCGGTCCCGGAGAAAAGCCGCCTCGCTGGAGGCGAAGCGAATTGTGGATTCAGCGGAATTCCAGGCCAGGAAGAAGACGGTTACCTTTCGGGAGCAGATGATGCGTCAGATCCTCGCGGCGCTTCGAAACCGGTTCGAAGAGATGGGCGAACGACCGGACTATGCGGAGTTTCTGATGGCCGCTGTTCGGGAGGGGGTCACGATCCTTTCGACCCATGCCGTCGTTGTTGAGCTGAGGCCTCGAGATCTGGATGCTTTGAAGGGTCGCCTCGAAGCCGTCGGCGAGGAATTATCGGTCGAATTGGAACTGCGGTCCAATGCGGGTGTGGAGGGTGGGGTGCGGATTTTAACGCCCGACCACGGACGCCTGCTCGACCGCACCTTAAATACCCTCCTCGAGAGGCGAACGGATGAGATCCAAAGCGCCGTTTGGAGGACCGTACTCGGTCATGAATAACGAGACACGGAACGGCGTCACGGTGGCGGAGATCAGTGGACCGGTGGTACGGGTTCGCGGGGCCGGCGGTTTGTTCATGAATGAAATGGTTCTCGTGGGTGAAGAAAACCTGGTGGGAGAAGTGATCGAGCTGCAAGGCGATGAGGCCGTTCTACAAGTGTATGAAGCCACCACCGGGCTGCTGCCGGGTACGGAGGTATACGGACAGGGACTTCCCCTGTTCGTGGAGTTGGGCCCGGGAATCGTGGGCCGCTTTTTTGACGGCATCCAGCGTCCCCTCTCTTCCATGTATGAAAGGTGGGGGGCCTTTGTTCGAAGGGGTAAGACAGGAGAGGTTTTGGACCGCGACCGGGTCTGGACGTTCATTCCGGAACTCGGTTCCGGGGACACGGTGCACGGGGGCGTCTCATTGGGTCGCGTTCCGGAAACGGAAACGGTGATGCACCGCATACTCATACCGCCTGGCGTGAACGGACGAGTACTGGAAATCGTACCCGAGGGCGCCTACACGGTGGACGAAACGCTGGCGGTGATCGAAGGCGAAGACGGGCGATCCCAAGAACTCCGGATGATGCATCGATGGCCGGTCCGACGCATGAGGCCTTTTGCCGAACGGCTTCCGGCAAGCGACCTGTTGTTTACGGGTCAGCGGGTCATTGATTTCTTGTTTCCCCTGGCCAAAGGAGGCGCCGCGGCCATACCCGGAGGGTTCGGAACCGGAAAAACCATTACCCAACACCAGTTATCCAAGTGGGCCGACGCGGATGTCATCGTGTACATCGGATGCGGGGAGCGCGGCAATGAAATGGCAGGAATTCTGGCGGACTTCCCGAACCTGGTGGATCCCCGAACCGGCCGACCCTTGGTGGAACGCACCATCTTTATCGCCAATACGTCGGATATGCCGGTAGCCGCCCGAGAGGCCAGCGTGTATACGGGGATCACCATGGCCGAATACTACCGGGACATGGGATACCATGTTGCGCTGATGGCGGATTCCACCAGCAGATGGGCGGAAGCCTTACGGGAGATCTCGGGCCGTCTGGAGGAGATGCCCGCCGAAGAAGGTTTTCCGGCGTACCTTGCGTCGCGGCTGGCCGGTTTTTACGAGAGAGCCGGCATGGTAATCACCCTGGGGGGGTGGACGGGTTCGGTTTCCTTGATAGGAGCCGTGTCGCCGCCCGGTTCCGATTTCTCCGAACCGGTGACCCAACATACGAAGAGGTACGTCAGCACGTATTGGGCGTTGGACAAGGAGTTGGCGGCCTCCCGCTATTTCCCTGCGGTGAACTATCTGAGCAGTTACAGCGGATACGTGGATGCCGTGGCTTCCTGGTGGAAGGACAAAGCGGGAATCGAATATGTATCGCTGCGAAGACGGGTCTTGGAGATTCTCAAAGAAGATGCGAAGATAGCAGGAATCGTGAAGCTCATTGGAGAAGACGCCCTTCCTAATGATCAGAAGGTCGTGTACCAGGGGGCTCGAATTCTCAAAGAGAATTTTCTGCAGCAGAGCGCCTTCGACCCGGTGGATACGTTTTGTCCGCCGGAGAAGCAGGCCGTGATGCTGCAGATCATCCTGCGGCTGGTTGATTGGATGAAAGATGCCGTGGCTCATCGGATTCCGGACTACCGGATCCTGGAGCTTCCCGTTCTGGAAGACATCCGCCGGATGAGCAGCGCTTACGAGGGGGACGATTTGAAACCTTTCGAGGAGTTGGCGCTCCGTCTGGACGATCAATTCGGGAAGCTGTTGAATCGCGAGGTGTGACGTGTCATTCCGGCCGGGATTGGAGTATCGGGGACTGAGTCATGTGAAAGGTCCCTTGATCTTGGTAGAAGGGGTGCGTGACGCGGGCTATGGGGAAATGGCCGAAATCGTGGCCCCGGATGGAGACTCCCGGCTGGGGAGGGTGCTTTCCGTTTCGGAGACGTGGGCCCTGGTGGAGGTGTTCCAAGGCACGGCGGGACTGGATTCCAGAAGGACGAAGATACGGTTTTTGGGCCATCCTTTCGTTTTCCGGGTGTCCTTGGAAGAAGTGATGGGACGCGTATTCGATGGATTGGGGCGGCCCTTGGACGGGGGGCTCGCTCCGGTGGGCGGGGAACCACGGGACGTGAACGGACTTCCGGTGAATCCCGTGGCCCGGAGTTATCCCCGGGAGTTCATTCAAACCGGTATTTCCGCCATCGACGGCTTGAATGCGTTGGTACGGGGTCAGAAGTTGCCCATATTTTCGGGGAGCGGTTTCCCCCATGCCCGGTTGGCGACGCAAATCGTGCGGCAAGCCAAGATTCTGGAATCCGAGGAAAGGTTTGCCGTGGTATTCGCCGCCATGGGCGTCAAGCACGAGGAGGCGGATTATTTTAGGAAGGACTTCGAGGAGAGCGGCAGCCTTTCCAATGTGGTCATGTTTCTCAACCTTGCGGACGACCCCCCTGTGGAGCGCTTGGTTACACCAAGAATTGCCCTTACGGTGGCGGAGTATTTGGCCTTTGAAGAGGATGTTCATGTACTGGTCGTTTTGACGGACATGACGAACTACTGTGAAGCCCTCAGAGAAGTGTGCACATCTAAGGGTGAAATTCCCAGCCGGAAGGGATATCCCGGGTATTTATACAGCGATCTGGCCTCCATTTACGAGCGCGCCGGCAGGATCTCCAAGGCCCGGGGTTCCATCACCCAAATTCCCATTCTGACGATGCCGGATGACGATATTACCCATCCCATTCCCGATCTCACCGGGTACATCACGGAAGGACAGATCGTTTTGGATCGCGGTTTGTTCCAGAAGGGAATCTATCCGCCCATCAGTGTGTTGCCTTCCTTGTCTCGTCTCATGAGTGACGGCATTGGGGAAGGCAGAACCCGGGAAGATCATCTGAATCTCTCCAGTCAGTTGTATGCGCTTTACTCCCAGGCCAAACGGGTGGAGAAGCTGGCCTCCATCGTGGGTCAAGAGGACCTGTCCGCCCGGGACCGAATGGTGCTCGAATTCTCCGGGGAATTCGAGCGGCGTTTTGTGAACCAGGGGGAGTATGAAAACCGCACCGTATGGGAAACCCTGGACCTGGGTTGGCGCCTGGTCATGATGTTGTCCGGTAGGGAACTGACCCGGCTTAAACCCGAGCAGATCCAGGAATACGGCGCCAGGGTGAAATCCGGTCCGGAAACCACCGGTTGAGTCGGAGGAGTGGATTTTGGAGCGGCTGTCCGTTTCCGTCAACAAGAGCAATCTGTTCCAGCTTCAGGAGGAACTGGCCCTTTCGAGGGAGGGGCTGGAGTTGCTGGAAGAAAAGAAAGACGCCTTGATGGTGCATCTGAACATGCTTTCCATCAAGGCGGGACGCGCGCGCCAACGAGTCATGAAAGCACTGGAAACGGTTTACGGCGATTTTCGTGAATCCCTCATGCGGTATGGCCGCCTGCGCTGCGAGCGTGTTTCCTTGGTTCCCTTTCTGGGAGAATCCGTGATGGTGCGGGAAAAGAGTTTCATGGGAGTGCCGCTGCCTCGCGTGGCGGTTGAGGCGCCGCCCATCTCCCCCCCCTATGGATTGTACGGAACGGGCGCCGCCATGGATTCAGTGTTCAAGACCGTGCACGACACCCTGGAGTCTATGGCAGAGCTTGTCGAGATCGAGGTGGGCATGCATCGGCTTGTGGCTGAGATCAAGAAGACTCTTCGGCGGATCAATGCGTTGCAGAATACCCATATTCCCTTGTATCAGGCTACGGTCAAGTATATCGAAGAGAACCTGGAGGAGAAGGAACGGGAATCTCTGTTTCAATTGAAACGCCGTAAGATGCAGCGTGGGGAGAAGACGCATGGGGCTGTTTGATAAGATCCTGGCACCGGTGGATGGTTCCCGTTATTCACTGGATGCAGTGGTGCTTGCGGCCAAATTGGCTGCGTTCCATGATTCGCAGCTCAAACTGTTTCACGTGATCGACGTCTTGTTGGTGGATCAGTTGAAACGTCTTTCGGGAATCGATCAGGAGAGCACCCTGGAGGAACTCAGACAACGGGCGGAGGGATTTCTGAAAGACATGGAAAGAGAGGCCGCGAGCCATGGGGCCGATCCTCAGGCGCACATCGAGGAAGGAGTTCCGCATGACGCCATTTTGAAGGAAGTGCTTTCCTGGAAGGCGGATCTCATCGTAATGGGAAAGCTGGGCCGGAGAGGGGTTTCCCATATGGTGCTGGGAAGTGTTACGGAACGGGTGATCGAGTTCTCGGACGTTCCGGTCCTCGTCGTCAAATGAGCGGCCCGGCCGAGTGACCAGACATTCCCCAAATCCCTGAGCAGGTCGGTGCTTCCGTCATGTCACAACCCATACCGCCAGATCCTTGGCCAGTTGGATCAACTTGTTGCTCATTCTTCCCATGAGAAATTCCTCCGCCTTGGACATTTTTCTCCTGGCCACCACAACGGTTCCGAATCCTTCCTCGTGCGCTTCCCGGATAATGGTTCCCGATCGGCTCACCACATCGGATACAATGCGTGTACTGATTCGGTGCTCTGGAATTCCGGCCTGGAGCAACACCTTTCCCGCAACCAGGAAAACCCGTTCCATCCGAGTCCGGGCGGCCGCCATCCATTCCTTGGCGTTCATCATGGGGATGGGCGCGGGCTGATGGGTCTCGAAGCCGCGGATCACATGGAGGAGACGGACTTCCATATCCATGCCCTCCACCATGTGAGCCAAGTGATTAACGGCCTGCATGGATCCTTGGGAAGGGTCTATGGCCACGAGGATTTTTCCCGGTTTGGGACTGCCGCCGACCACCCATGTGGAAAGGAACGTTAACTTCTCGATCACCTTGTTGGCCGTGCTGCCCAGTACGAGATCCTTGATTTTGCTCATGCCGCTGCGCCCCATGACCACGGCGCTGTACCCTTCCAGCGATTCATCCGCGATGTCCGAGGCGATGCTGTTTTTCCGCTCCTGAATCCTGACGTGAACGGCTTCCGGAGGAAAACCGGATTCGAGAAGAGTGCGCCTGGCTTCATCCATGAAACCGCGGGCGCAAGCGGTCTGTTGCTTCACCCATTCCCGGGAAATCTGCTCGCGGTGAGCCTGATGGACACCCAGGTCCCAAAAGGCGTCTGGGATCGTATTCACCACATGCAGGAGTACGAGTTCCGTGCGGGCGGGATGAACCATGCTTCCTGCGTACCGGATTCCTTGCAGGGACTGCTCCGATCCGTCCAGGGGCAGCAGGAGCTTCTTACGGCGGAGTCCATTCATGGGACCCTCGAGAACCGGGGGTGATAGGTTGTGGCGGCGCATCCGATAATGGTTTCTGTTCAAGATCCATGGGGATCCCGGGAACCGGACAGCTCCCGCAGCATGCGCTCGACGGGTGTGCCGCGAAGTTCGAAACTCGGACGGAGATCGTCCAGACTTCCTTCGATCTTTACCGGAAGTGTTCCATCCTCTCCAAGAATACGCCTCAGGTCTCTTCCGATCAAAAGTCCGCCGAGTCTGAGACGGGCTTCCACCAACCGGTCCGGAAGCTTGGTGAAGCCCACGAGGCGGGCGGACAGAGCGTCGTCCCCAAGCAGGAACAGCAGATCGAAGTCCGCGGTCCCGCGGACCATCTCCAACGTTCCTTCCATGCGGGAAAACTCCCCTGCGGCCAGTTGTTGCATGACGTTTCCCCGGAACATACCCCTCAGTGGAAATGCTTCCCCGAAGACACCAAAGTCCACCTTTACGCCCTCGGGGGCTCTAATCCGCGCCGCCCCGGTCAGGGTTTTCAGCATGTCCTGGGCGTTCGTGCCCGCCATGACGGTATCCGAGACCAAGTGAAACGTTCCGCTCAGGCTGTCTATGGGAAGGGCGAAGAAAGGTATGTCCTTCTTGAACTGGGCGAAGATTTCGGGCGTGATACGGATTTCTCCGGCATCCACGTGGATACGGGTTTCCGGGGAGGGGATACTCAGATCCACGCGCCCGTGCATTTCCAGGGAACCTCCCAGGGTCCGGCAGGAAGCTTCCTCAAGATTCAGCCGGCTGTTCTCGAGTCGGGTTTGCAGTCGGACATTCCGAGCCTCGTATCCCCTGTAGAGCAATCGTTCCACGGAGGCCTCGAAGTCGGCCAACAGCCCGGCTGCGGCCTCGGCGAGGGAAGGTTCACCGTTTGTCTCGGGAATCCTTTCGGAAGAAGGGGGCGAAGTGTCGGGTGGAAATGAATAGGACCACAGGGCGGAGAGGGTATCCAAATCCAGGATATCCGCCGTGAGGCTCAGCCGAACCCTGCCTGCCGGCCACTGAGTGTACTCTTCCGCGGCTCCGGCGATCCGGATGTTTTGATCCATCAAAGTCAGGATGACGTTATCCAGGCGAATTTCCCGAGGATCCGCAACCAAGGATCCCGTGAGCATCGGTCGGAGTGGGGCATCTTTGGGGCCCAGTGACAAGGTTAGATTTCGGAAGGATACATGGCCCGTAAGTACCGGGATATGGGGCGCGGCGGAAGCGCGTTTCGGGAGGGGGAATTCGTCGGCGCCCATGTCGAAACTCAGTACTCCGGAAGGACTTACAGCCGCGAACTCGGGAAAGAGACCGGCCAACCGGGCCAGTTCAACGGGATCCATTTCGGCATGTAGATGGGCCAATCCCTCCGGGGAAACGGATCCCTTGGCGCGGAATCGCAGAGGCCCCAAGGCCACGCTGGTTTCGCCGCTCCGCAGGGACGGCCTGTCGGCTCCGCTGAATCGGATCTCGGCGGGAACTCCTCTGGGTTTGTCCAGACGGTTGCTGTAATGGATGCCGGTGTCCGCCAAAGCCAGGCGGGCATCCATGCGCCGTTCGAGCGGAGAGCCGTTCAAACGGGCGGTCAGAACCGCAGTACCGGAAAGTTTCAAGTCTTGTGGAAAATCGGCGATGGTGGAAATGAGAGCCTGGAGCATCTCCAGTTCGGCCTTGGCATTCACGGCGAATTCGGTGTCGTCCGCCGTTATTCGACCGCGCGCATTCATTTTGAGGGACGATGAAGAGACATCCAGGTCGAGTGTTTCAATCTGTCGCGCCTTGCCGTCCAGAGTGCCTTCGAAAGTCATTCGAAGATACGGATCCTGGAAGAGTCCAAACCCAGGGCGTGCATCGAGTTCAAAATGGTGTACGTTCACCGTTATCGAGGATGAGAGCTTTTTCCCCAGATCCAGGTCGAGACGTCCCTGTGCCGTGAGTTCCCCTTTAAGGGGCGCGCGGGAAGGGAACAGCGGTCCCAGTGAGGCATAGGCTTCACCGAGATCCGCCTCCAGCGAAAATACACCGTGGAGAGTTTCTGAGGCATGGATGGGGCCGAAGCGTCCCTGGATACTGGAGCGTATTCCTGCGGAGTGTGAGACCAGGTCCAGCGTGTGCACCTCCGCGACTTCCCCAGGCAAATCGATGGTCAGGTCGCTGCGGATTATTAGATCGTCCACCGTCACGGTTTTTCCATCCGGGAAACGGGCGGCCGAGAGAAACAGGTGTTCGGCGGAAATCAGGGCTTGTGTTTGCAAGCGATCCCTGGGACCGGTTGCGGTAAGGAGGATGTCCAATGTGCCACGGCCTTCGAGTTGCGGCATGACCGGAGCCAGTCTTTGGGCGACTTCGTCCAGGGACACGCGCAAAGAGCATCGCGCCTCCCGGATGGTAGGAACCGTGGCGACATTCAGCAGTTCACCGTCGGCTTCCAGCACGACTCCCGGCAGCCGGACGTTCCAGTGCAATCGGGCCTCCCTGGGGGTGGCGGTACTCTGTATCCGAAATGATTCAAGAGGGATTTCAGACGCATGGCCCGTGGCCAGATTTTCGAGAAATACGCTGGACCCGGTCACATGGCCTTCCTGCAGCACCACCTGTTTCAAGCCCAAAGCGCTGTGGCGGAGGTGTCCCGGATTGTCCGAGAGGGCGACAGGATTTCGCTTGGGCAGGGAATGGAGGTTCAGGATACCGTTTTCACTTTGAACCACCGAAAGCTCGATGCCGTCGATGGCCAGTTCTTCGACGATCACTCTGGAAAGGAGCAGCGGCAGCAACCGGGCTTGGAGATCGAGACGTTCGACTTTCAGGAAGGGCCGAGTTCCGAATTCCGGGAGTTCCTCCACCAGCAACCCTGAGACGTGAATGGACAAGCCCCCTATCACGCTCATGGAAACGCGCTCTACATGAGCGGGTCTTCCTAAGTCTGATTGAACCCGTTCTTCCAGGATGCGCTTGAGCGGGAGAATCTTCGGACCGACGATCAAGGCGGCGAGAGCGAGAACCAAGAGGCCTGACAGAACCAAACCGACACGTTTGAGCCACTTCATGGAAGCACCTGTTCCCGCCTGCAGAACAACCGTTCCGCGGCAGCAGGGGATAAGAGCCCCGGCACACGGATCAGGAACACGAATCCCGATGAGGAGACATCTATCGGAGTGTCGGGGTAGGGTTAGTCTTTCATGATGAAGCCGGTTCTAACAGAGAAGCATCCTTGGGTCAACCGCCTCTGCCCATATTCTCTCCCACTGCATGGGAGACCATGCCGCGCTCCCTCGATCGTGTTGCATCGCGGGGCGAAAAGCCATACATTGATTGGCCGGATATAAACCGAATCAGGTCCCGGCGAGATGGACTCAGTCTTGGGTCTCCGCTTCCTCGCTTCCAGGGACTGCCTGCTCGATGGAGAAAGGGGGCCGCAGTGAATCTTCTGGCCGTCTATGGAAGTCCTCGCCGCAATGGGAATACGGCGCAGTTGCTCGGAAAAGCCGTGAAAGGAGCACGAGACGGAGGGGCGTATGTTCGGGAGGTGATCCTCCGGGATCGCAGGATTTCTCCCTGTCTGGAAATATACGGGTGCAGGGAAACGGGCCGGTGCGTTATCCAGGACGATTTTCAGGAATTGTACGACGAGCTTGTCAGCGTGGACGGGCTGATGTTGGCCTCGCCCATATTCTTCTATACCGTCAGCGCTCATACCAAGGCATTCATGGATCGATGCCAGTCCCTGTGGGTCAAGAAATACTGGATCGACAGGGCTCGTTTCGGAGAGAGGCGGTCCGCCAAAAAAGGGCTGTTCATCGCGGCGGGCGCCACAGGGGGAAAAAAGCTTTTCGACGGGGCCTTGTTGACTGCACGATATTTTTTCGATGCCCTGGACATGGAATTATGGCGTGCGGTGCTGGTGAAGGGGGTCGATTCCGAAGGCGACGTGCTGAAGCGACCGGATGCTCTCGATGACGCCTACCGAGGCGGATTGGAGCTGGCGCTGGCGTTAAGAGATCCTGCTCCGCATTCGGTGTGAGTATCGTCCGGCTCTTCGAAGAGATCGGTCTCTTCCCTTTCGAACGGACACCTCGCCCGAAGGGGGCCGCGTAATGCGGGAACGGAGCCAAACCTGTGTTATCCCGCTTGACCGCTTCCTTCAAGGCGTTCCAGGAACGTCTGGATTTTCTTTTGATTGGGCCCGGACAGCGGCATGAATTGAAGTCCCGCACTTAAGGATCCATTGGAGTGAAGCCGAATCACGTGACAGTCCGCATGCCAGTCGGGAAGCTCTCTTTCGTCGACGTGCACCCGAATTCGGAAGGCTTCTGCAGGCAGGACGCCTTTTCCCGTCCGGATGTCGGCCAGCAACACCCCCCCGGCGCTGATGTTCTTGACTACCGCCTGTCCAGTTTCCGCTTCTTTGGGAGCACTCACTTTGTAGACGGACAGTTGAGCAGGCAGATGAACCAGGTAGCGGGGAGCGGCCCGCCGATTGCCTTCCCACTTACGCGCCTTTTTCGAGTGGTTTCGGCCGATTCCTAAAGTTTCATACAGAGTGCGGGCCAGAGACGCCGTATCCAGAGCATCTTTTCTCCAAACAATTTCCTTGTCCACAGCGGAGGCAATGGGTGTTTCGCCGGAATGCAGGTACCGCAATTTCGGCTGAGGAATTTCTTTCCATCTCTGGATGGAACGAATCAATTCCTCCGGAGACACGTCCTGGATACTATCGTCCACAATGAGCAAATCCGTCTGGTTCTGCGAGCACCAGACCAAAGCGTCCGTGCCGAACGAGAAATACTCCACTTCCACACCCGGTGTTCCTTCCAGGGTCGTTCGCACCATGCGCTTAAAGGCCTTGTCCTGGCTCACCACGCTCAATCTTTTGGAAAAGACGCCCACCTTGGGGGTGGGAAGATCGTGTTCCTCAAGCACATGTTGCACACTCTCACGACTGATCATCCGTTCCCCGGTAATTGGGTTTCTCTTGCCCTCCAGGACGCCCTGGTCAAATTTCCGGGAAACCGTCGAGCGTGAAATACCTAATATCGCCGCAGCTTCTCCCGTACTCAAGAAAGCTTTCATGGATGTCACCTCAGCCGGCTTCACCGGAGCGATCGTGTATGTTTCTTACAACGCTTTGCCGTCAACCCGGCGTTTGATTCGAGATTTCACTTGGTATCATGCGTTCCTATTGACCAAATTACAGTCAAACGGTCAAATTGTCAACTGTTCTGAATAGATTATGTGCCTGTTCCTGACTTTTTGGATGTCCCTTACCGGGGGAAGCGAAAACCCGTCATGGCCGACCATTGCCCGCTCATACGAAAGTCTGCCGGGGTCCGGCGCCGCACCCGGCGAATTGCGGGCGGCTGAGGAAGGAACGCTCAAGAGACCCGGCATGAGGACGTCGACGCCTTGGACCGCGGCCAAGCCGTCCTCCGGTCGAGATGTCTACGAAGCTTGCGATACGACGAGACAGGGAAAACGGTGGGACCACAGACCGATATGCGCTTGCAGGTATCCACCCCACCACATGTTCATCGGGGGGTAAAGGAGTCTCTCCGGGTCCTGCCAGGCTGCTGAAAAACGCGATCTGGTTTCACGCCTTTGGCGTGACGCGTCATCCTTCGTCATTGCGGCGTACTGTAGGTACTCCTCATTCCTCAGGATTCGCGCGCCTTGCATCTCATCGTTTTTGAACAGCCTGTCCGAAATGCTGTTTTTCAACGGTACGGGCTATTCTTCCGAGTCCCTGGACGCCGCCCGTTTCAATTCCTTTCGGAGGAACCCGTAGCCCGCGAGCAGCAGCGCGATACCGGCCAGGAAGATCGTATGGTCGGCGCGGATCATGCCGTAGATCGTTCCGGCCGATCCGGTGATCAGCAGCGGGGCGATGATCCACTTTGAGGGAATCGTATCGGATTTCATGGAATAAGGTCCCCGTGCTCGACCCGAGCGATGGCGGTTCGCGGCGCGCCGTTTTCCAGATCGAAAGCCGCTCCTTGTGCGGCTTTTGCCGTCCGGTGACGGCCATGGAGTAAAAAGTCCCTTTGGTTCGTCGGGTGCGAGCCCGGAAACCGGGAACGCTCGATATCGTGTAATCCTTCCGTTCCGCAGGGTCTCATAAACGCCTTGAATCCTCAACCACGCTTTGGTACTGAAATGTGGAACGCATCGGGTCTCGATATCCTCTTCCTTAGCAGACTGGTGAAAGACGCGACCTGCCGTCACGTCAACGGCGTGACGCTTGATCCTCCGTCATTGCGGCGTATTGTAACTACGCTTTATTCCTAAGGATTCGCCCCGCCAAAGGCGTGGCCTGGAACTCATCGTTTTTGACCAATCTGCTCGAAATGGGGTTTTTCAACGGCCTGTCAGGAGAGTCATGTGCCCAACTTTGCGCTGATCGGTGCGGCGGGTTTTGTTGCCCCCCGTCATATGAAAGCCATACGGGATGTGAACGGCCGGCTTGTGGCGGCCGTGGATCCGAACGATTCCGTGGGCGTGCTGGACGGATATTTCCTGGGATCGCGGTTTTTCACCGAGATCGAGCGCTTCGACCGGCACCTTGAAAAACTCCGCCGCCAGTCCCATGAGGGACGGGTCCATTATGTGACCATCTGTTCCCCGAACTATCTGCACGATGCGCATGTTCGGTTGGCCTTGCGGGTTCAGGCCCATGCCGTGTGTGAAAAACCCCTGGTAATCAATCCCTGGAACCTGGACGCCTTGTCCGAAATCGAGGCCGAATCCGGATGCCGCGTGTATACGGTGCTTCAGTTGCGTCTCCATCCATCGCTGATGAGTCTCAAGAAGGAGCTGGAAGGCCGGACTCATCGGAAGCGGGCGGAAGTTTGTCTGACGTACGTCACGCGCCGAGGTCCCTGGTACCAGATCTCCTGGAAAGGATCCGAAACCAAGTCGGGGGGCCTGGCCATGAACATCGGGATCCATTTCTTCGATATGCTCCTGTGGTTGTTCGGGGCTCCCCTCGGCAGCAGACTGCACCTCAATTCCCCTCAAAAAATGGCCGGGGTCCTGGAACTGGAATGGGCGCGTGTCAGGTGGTACCTGTCCGTGGATGCCGAAGATCTTCCCGCGGGGTATCTGGAAAGCGGCCGTCCGGCCTACCGCTCCATCACCATTGACGGCGAGGAACTCGAGTTCTCGGGAGGATTCACGGACCTGCATACGCGGGTGTACCAGGAAATCCTGAGTGGGCGCGGGTTCGGCATCGAGGACGCCAGACCTTCCATCGATCTGGTGTATACCATCCGTCACGGTGAAGCGCATGCACCGTCCGGGGACGCGCATCCGTTTCTCATGCGCTGATTGTCTTTCAGGGAGTTTGGGCATGTCCTACTTCGCCCACGAGTCGGCGTTCGTGGATCCGGGATCCCTGGTGGGAAACGGCACGAAGATCTGGCATTTCAGTCATGTCATGACCGGAGCCGTCGTCGGGGAGCACTGTTCCTTGGGTCAGAATGTGTTCGTGGCGTCCCGCGTCCGTATCGGGGATCACGTGAAAATCCAGAATAACGTGTCCGTATACGAAGGCGTGATCCTGGAAGACTATGTATTTTGCGGGCCCAGCGCAGTGTTCACCAATGTGCGGACTCCTCGTTCCGCATATCCCCGTAATCAAAGCGCCGACTATCGGGTGACCCATGTGAAACGGGGAGCCACGGTGGGCGCCAATGCCACGGTGGTCTGCGGCGTCACCCTGGGAGAATGGTGTTTTGTAGCCGCCGGCGCCGTGGTGACGCGGGACGTACCCCCTTATGCGTTGGTGGTGGGAGTGCCCGCCGTGATCCAGGGTTGGGTCTGCGAATGCGGGATCACCCTGCGGTTCGAGAAATCCTCGGTGATATGCTCCGACTGCGGCAAACGGTACGAGAACAGGGCGCCGTTGGAAGTGGAACGCGTGCGATAACCGCCGGAGCGATCGCGTCGTTTCCGGGCATTCCTTTCTTGCCGAACGGTCAAGATTTTCGCCGGCCTGCCGATATCTGGATACAATGAAACCCACAACACCATCCCTGGATCATCCTCCACGGTTTCGGGTTGCGATTTCCGATTCAGGACCTCATATCTTGGAGGCGGATAAATCCATGCCGGGGGCGGGATGTCCTGCGCTTAGGCCTGCGAAGGCCGCTCGAAAGAAGTCTTGGAAGTCCCGTTACGTGCGGCGCTTCGAAATGACGGGAGGGCTCTCGGGATCCCGTGACGTTCGTGCGGCAACGGCCGTACCTTCGCCGTGGGAGGAGTGATCGTATGCGTGTACACCGACTTATTGTTATGGTTGTTTTATGGATCACATGGGTAGGAGGATCGGTTGCTTCGGTGCATTCGAGTACCGGAGTGAAGCTTGAGCCCGCCACCGTGGACCTGACAAAGGCAGGCGCTCAATTCACGGTGGATTTGCGGGTTCATGATGTGGAAAATCTTCTGGCGTTTTCCGTCACGGTCACCTTCGATCCCACCGTTGTATCCATTACCAAGAGCAACGTGGTATCGGGCGAATTTATGACTTCTTACGGTCAGGTTTGGGAAGAGGTCCATGTCGGTCTTGGATCCGTCAAGTATGAAGCGGGCCTGATCGAGGATAATGGACTGCCCACCGGCAGCGGGGTCTTGGCCCGTTTGACCTTTTCGGTGCTCCAAACGAAGAGCGGCAAGCTCTCGATCACCGAGGCCGAATTGTTCGATGGGGACCTTAGCACCATTCCCGTTGCCTGGACCTCGGGCGCCCGGCTGACGGCCGGCGCCATCGAGCGGATTTTACCCGGAATCATCTCTATCCTGCTGGAATGAAGATCATCGTCATGGAAAAAATCCCCCCGGGGCATAGGTGTCCGGCGCTCTGCGGCTTCGTCCATCCTGTCGGGCCCATGCGGGGCATCGGCCCCGAATGGGGCGCGGGGAGATCTGGGAAGAAAGAGGCGACATGAGCACCGGCATCCGGTTTTTCTCGAGTCGGCTTCTCCGAACGGGCGGGCTCACGATTCTTTTTCTGCTTTTACTAGTGGGTCTTTCTCCGCTGCATGCGGGTCTTCCGGCGTCGTCTTCCGCCTCCAAGACCGAGGATCGTGATCGGCTCATGGAACTGGCGCGGACGCAAGGATCCGTGAACGTGCTCATCGAGCTGCGGGTTCCCCAATACAACCAACTGATTTCGAAATCGCGATCCCACAAGGTTCGTACGCCTTCCCGCATGTTTGCCGAGGAAGGATTGAAAGCGGACGCCGCATTGGCTGGTGCGATCCAAAGCGTTCGGGAAGCGGTCTTGTCCGGGTTGGGGAAGGCGGCGCACCGGCTCGTTCACACGTACGATACGCTGCCGCTGATGGCCATGGAGATCACGCAGGAGGCGCTTCTGATACTAGAGGATTCCGGTCTCGTGGAACGCATTCAGGAAGATCGGCTGCATGGGCTGCTGGAAGAGGTTGCCGAGCCCAAGGCGCCCCTCGAAAATCCTTGGGAAGGGGGCGAAGCGCTGCCTCCGGCTTTGGCGGAGACCGTCTACCTGGTGGGAGGTCCGAACGCGTGGAATCTGGGATACACGGGCGCCGGATGGTATGTGGCGGTCCTGGATACGGGGATCCGCCGGACCCATGAGATGTTTCAGGGAAAGAACCTGACGGAGGCCTGTTTTTCGGCCCGGGGGAATTGTCCCGGTGGAAAAACGCAGGCTTACGGAGTGGGATCGGCTCAGCATTACGAAAGCCTGTACATGGGGTATGATCACGGTACCCATGTGGCGGGCATCGCGGCGGGAAGCAACGGCCATGGCCTGTCCGGCGTGGCTCCGGATGCGGATTTGATCGCCGTCCAGGTGTTTTCACGCTTCACTTCGGGCGAGTGCGGCGGCTCGCCGTGTGTCATGAGCTACTCGTCCGATCAGATCAAGGCCCTGGAATACGTCTACCAGTTGAGGAGCACGCATGCCGTGGCTTCGGTGAACATGAGTTTGGGTGGGGGCGCGTATTCAAGCCAGCAGACTTGCGATCTAGATTATGCAGCCACCAAGACGGCCATCGACAATTTGCGCGCCGTGGGTATCGTCACCGCCATCGCTTCGGGCAACAACGGGTATTGCAGCAGCATTTCGGCGCCCGCCTGTATCTCGTCGGCGCTGGCCGTGGGCGCATCCACGGACCAGGATACCGAGGCTTCATTCAACAACTGGCAGGCCAGTCTGCTGGATATGTTCGCGCCGGGGACGTATGTGTATTCCGCCACCGGAGCCCATGATTCCTCATACGGTTCCTGGAGCGGCACGTCCATGGCCACTCCGCACGTGGCCGGAGGCGTCGCCGTTCTTAGACAGAAATTCGCCTCCATGGGAGCGGATTCGCTGATTCAGCGGCTTACCTCGACAGGGGTCGCCGTGTTTACATTGTGTTGGGGGCAAAGCGGTTCCAAGCCCAGGATGCAATTGGACTCCGCCCTGGGTTCCGAGGAGCCTCCTCCGGATACTCCCTCTCCACCTTTCGATCCGGCGATTCTGCCGCCTATACTGCAACTGCTTCTGGATTCCGATTAATAGGCCGTTGAAAAACGCGATTTACGGCTTTGGGCTTCATCCCCGGCGTACGGTAGTACGCCTCGTTCCTCAGGATTCGTCCGCCTTGCACCTCATCGTTTTGTACCGGCCTCCCCACAACACGGTTTGTCAACGGTTAAGACATCCCATCCGGAGGGCCGGTTTCAGCGCACCGGCGGCCTGCGCGTTCGAGGTCTTGGCGCCGCAGCCTTCTTATTTCTGTCGCCATGGCGCCGCCGTATTGCAACCCGCTCCTTCCACGGGTATATTCGGACCATGCCCGTAACCCTCACAGGACATGTGGATCGCTTTACGTTTCAGGCGGAGGATACCGGATGGACGGTAGCCCGGGTCACCCTGGAAGACGGCCGTGGGGTCACGGCCGTAGGCTATCTCGTGGGGATCAATCCCGGAGAACACGTGGAACTGGTGGGGGAATGGACCCATCACCCCCGCTTCGGACCGCAACTTAAAATCCTGCGGGTTCAACCCGTGGTTCCCGCCACCGTGGACGGCATCCGGAAGTATTTGGCCTCCGGGATCCTCAAGGGAATCGGTCCTGTTACCGCCGAACGGATCGTGGATGCCTTCGGTGAAGCCACGCTGGCCGTCATGGATAAAGAGCCGGATCGGCTGGCGGAAGTGGAAGGGATCGGGTCTAAACGCGTGGAAATGATCAAAGCCGCCTGGAACCGGCAGCATGAGGGAAGAGAGTTGATGATGTTCCTGAGGGAGCATGACATCGGTCCCGCACTGGCCGCCAGGATCTACAAGGAGTACGGAAACCGCGCCATGAGTATCATCCGGAAGAATCCGTATCGTTTGGCCACGGATATCTACGGAGTGGGATTTCGCACGGCGGATCGTCTGGCCCAGCGTCTGGGCTTCGATCTCACCTCCGTCCTCCGGGCGGAAGCGGGAGTCCTTTACGTGCTTCAGGTGCTCTCGGAAGAAGGGCATGTATGCTATCCACTGGAAGCGCTGCTCAGGCGGTGCGTATCCCTGCTCGAAATCGATGTGGACACCATCGAGCGGGCGGTGCGCGGACTCGTGGACAGGGGATGGGCGGCCCTGGAGGAGTTCGGAACCGAGGACCCGCCCCTGGTGTATCTCAAGAGGCTGTATCTTGCGGAGCGGGGGGTGTGCCAGAGTATCATGAGCCTCTTGTCCGCGGAAAACACCGTTGCCATGGAAGATTGGGAATCATTGGAGCGCTGGGCTGAAGGTCGATTGGACCTGGTGTTGGCGCCGGAACAGCGTAAGGCTGTGAGGGCGGCGCTTTCGGGCAAGGTGACGATCATTACGGGTGGACCCGGGACGGGGAAAACCACGCTGGTCAAGGCGATCCTGGAAATTATGAAGAAAAAGGGCCGCACCGTGCTTCTCACGGCGCCTACGGGCAGGGCGGCCAAACGATTGGCCCTGTCCTCGGGACAGGAGGCCAAGACCATTCATCGCCTGTTGGAATTCAGCCCCAACGAACTCGTGTTCAAGCGGGACGAAGATCATCCGTTGAGAACGGATGCGCTCATCGTCGACGAGACTTCCATGGTGGATGTGAGCCTTATGAACAGTCTCCTTAGCTCGCTCCCGCAGGGGACCGTGTTGGTGCTGGTGGGGGATGCGGAACAACTTCCTTCCGTGGGCCCCGGTTGCGTCCTTAAGGATATCATCGAGTCCAAGACCGTTCCGGTCATCCGGCTGAATCAAATCCATCGTCAGGCGGAACAGAGTCTCATTGTGGTGAACGCACACCGGATCAACGCGGGCAAGTGGCCCTTGATGCAAACCGAGGTGCAGGATGCGGCGCCGGATTGGTATTTCATCGAGCGAACCCATGAAGAGAAGATCCTGGATCTGGTGGTGGAACTCTGCAGCGAACGTCTCAAGGATCGCTTCGGATTGGATCCGGCCAACGATGTGCAGGTGCTTACTCCCATGAACCGAGGACCCCTGGGAGTACTCAATCTGAACCTGCGGTTGCAGGAGGTCCTCAATCCGGGCGAACTCGAGATCAAGCGGGGAGAAAGCGGCTTCCGCACCGGGGATAAGGTGATGCAGCTTCGGAACAATTACGAAAGGGAAGTATTCAATGGCGACATAGGGCGGATCCTTTCCGTCGACCGGGAGGAAGGCGAAGTCCGCGTGGACTTCGAAGGGCGGGTTCTTTCCTATGCGTTGTCGGAGCTGGACGAGCTGTCGCTGGCCTACGCCATCAGTGTTCATAAATCCCAGGGCAGCGAGTATGCCGCGGTCGTTTGTCCCATAACTCTCCAGCATTACATGTTGCTTCAACGAAACCTTCTGTACACGGCGATTACGCGAGGGAAGAAGCTGGTGGTTCTGGTGGGCCAAAAGCGGGCCTTGCAGACGGCCATCCAGAACGATCGCACGCGGAGGAGGTACAGTTTCCTGAAAGAACGATTGATGGATGCCCGGAAAAAATCCATGGCAGGCCGTTAAAAAACGCGATCTGCGGCGTTGGGCTTCATTCTTCGTCATTGCGGCGTACTGGTTGTACGCCTCATTCCTTAGGATTCGCCCGTTTTCCATCTCATCGTCCCGCACCGGCCTACCCGCAATACGGTGTATCAACAGGCTGACAAGCGACGGCGGTCTGTGAGATCGCGGGCGGGCGCTCCCGGACGGAGAGCCGAACGAAACCCGCATTCAAACCACGGAGGGTAGCTTGGATGTCACAGAAATTCCTGTTTATCATGTCCAAAGGGTTCGAAAAATCCGGGGGCGCCACCCGGGCCATGCAATTTGCCGCCATGACGGCGGATGAGGGCCATGCGGTGGAAGTGTTCCTGATCGACGACGCCATTCATTGGGCTCAACTCGGAATGGCCGAGGGGATTCGTTCGTCCACCGGGGAGCACATGAAGGATCTACTGGATCAACTGATCCAATACAAGACGCCCATCCACGTCTGCAAAGCGTGCGCGGACAAGCGGCTGGTATCTCCGGACGACCTCATCCAGGGCGCGGTCATTTCCGGAGCGCCTCTTCTGGTGCGAATGATGACGGATCCCGAATACAAGGTATTCACGTTTTGAGGAAAAATCCGGAGGCGTGAGGGGGCTTCAGGCCGGGTTCAGCCAGGAGCCGACGAGGGATTTGAAGTCCGGCGGATCCAAACACTCGATTTCGCGGTAGGCTTGCATGAAATCCGGACCGTGAATCAGGTGGCAGGAGTCACCGTAAAAAACAGCCACCACCACGCGGGGATTCGTGGGATCGAACCGTTTCCCTCTCAGATAGCGGCACAACGGCGGGTACACGTGTTCCTTCACATGCTCCCACGGTGAGTCTTCCGGGATGGCGGTTTCACACACCGCCATCCGCTCTCCGGGAGCGTTGGTCATGAGGTACCGGACCTGGTTGTAATCCACGGCCTGCAGGGTCTTGAACGACTTACTCAACAGAAGGCGCACTCGGTGTTCCATCGGAACCGCCTCCCTCCGCTCGATGGGAGCACCACGGGCAGTCACGTGTTCGTCTTGTCCTGATATTTCTTTTTCAGTTCCTCCACCTGCGCCGGAGAGAGTCTCGTTTCCTCGTCGCTCGGTCTGGAAGGCAAACCCTCCGGGAAGAGCTGCTCCATGAACCGATCGTCCTCGCCGGACCAGGAGGTCCATCCATCGACGGCGATATACAGCGTGCATGACGTCCGGTAATATGGGTCGTACAAGCGGATCCCTTTTTCAGGGTCGCTCTCGTAGGTAAGGTTTACCCCGTCGAAGAGGGAAAACTCGTCCCCTTGCACGCCCAACGACTGCAGGATCCGCCGGTCCTTTTCCGGTATATTCATCCCTTCCTCCCAAAGCTCGCTCCGAACTCCTCTCATACTTTGGGTCGTGGAGCCGCAGATGTCAACGGGTTTTCAGCGAAGTCGCCGGGGGTTCCATAGCGGGCCGCAAGGCGGCGTTCGGGAACTCCCAGGGTGATGGTCAGAAATGAATTGCGCTTTCGGGCGCGTTGAAGCCATTCTTTCAGTTCGCTCTTCAGATCTTCTTCTTGGATCCGGTACCCGGTTCCCGCCGATCGCCGTTGGGTGGAGGAATTCAGAAACGTCCATTGAGCGTTGTTTTCGGCCACAATGCCCGTATGGCCAAAGGTCTGGGATGAAATGGAGAGCACCGCACCGGGAAGCAATGCGCGCTCCAGTTGTTTCCAGGTGGATTCCAGTGCGTCTTCCCGGGCATTGGGGATGTGAATTTCCACCGGCCGGCCGGTGAGGGAATGGGTCACCGCTTCTCCGGTGAGATAGCGATAGGGGCTCAGGCCGTCGTTCAAAGCTTTCTGAACCAGTTCGCTGCGGAGCCCCTCGGGACCGTAGTATCGCACACCGATGTCTTCGAGAGCACGGACCAGAAAGGTGTAGCAGTCTCGTTTGGAATAAGACCTTCCCAGGTATCGTTCCCGGGAGACCCGAATGAGTTCGGATCCCAGGGTGTCGTCTTGTCGGCGGGAGTGGACCTCCAGTTCCGTCCGGGGGGCGCGAGGGTCGATTCTCCGGGTCTCCACAGGGGTTTCGAGAACCGTGGATCCGGGGGTGTCAGAAGCCTGTGGGGCGAAGGCCGGACGCGAAGGAACAGGCGCCTGCGACGCCCCTTTCCTGAAGACGGGATCTCTGAATTGCCCGCTTCGATACAGGTAAATCCCCAGTTTTTCCAGACGGCGGGTGAGCGCGTCGAACTGATCCGGGTTCACCGGCAGACTCGCGCGCGCCTGGGAAAGCAGCGTGTGGCGCTCCAGCACCAAATTTGCCGCTTCGTTGGCGCCGGCGGGATTATTTTGACGCAGACGGAGCCATCTGCCATACTGCTTGGTGGTCTTGAGAAGAGAGTCCGCCTGGCTGCGAATCAGTTCGTATTGGAAATCGGATTCCCCGGATTTCAGCGGTGAAGCCGGTTCCGGAGACGGAACTTCTCCGGAGGATATGGGAACGATCACTTCAGGCCCCTTTTCTTGAAGGCGTTACGCATTCTACAAGCAATTTCAGTGCCACATCAGGAGGCGACACGCCGGGTCCGCCCCGGAGTCCTGGGAAGCCCGTATGAAAATCGACTATGAACACGCATTGAATCCGGCCCAGTTGTCCGCGGTCCTGCACGAACGGGGTCCGGCCCTGGTTGTGGCGGGAGCCGGCAGCGGAAAAACCCGCACCCTGGTGTACCGGGTCGCCCGTCTGGTGGAGACCGGTGTGGATCCCGGAGCCATACTCCTTCTCACCTTCACCCGTCGCGCGGCGGAGGAAATGCTGTCCAGGGCCTCCCTGCTCCTGGACGGACGATGCCGCTCCGTGGAGGGAGGCACGTTCCACTCGGCGGCCAACAAATTTCTTCGCAGCTTCGGACCGGAGCTGGGCCTGGCTTCCGGATTCACGATTCTGGACCGTTCCGACTCGGAGGATATCGTGTCCTGGATTCGCAAGGATCTGGGCCTTTCCAGGAAGGACCTGCGTTTTCCCAAGAAAGGCACCCTGGTCGACGTATTCAGTCGGGCCGTGAACGTGGGAGTGAGTCTGGAGCGGCTCATGGAGACTCAATTCCAGCATCTGGCCCCCTTTCTGGAGGATATGGCGGAGATCCAGGCCCTGTATGCGGAACACAAGAGCAAGAATGGGCTCCTGGATTACGACGATCTCCTCGTATATCTCCACAAATTGCTGGAAACCGTGGAATGGGTCCGCCTGGCCTTGCACTCCCGCTTCCGGTACGTGCTGGTGGACGAGTTCCAGGACACCAATCCCCTGCAGAACGAGATCGTGGTCCTTCTTGCCGGAGCGGAAGAAAATGTCATGGTGGTGGGAGACGATTCCCAGTCCATCTATTCGTTCCGTGGGGCTCGATTCAAGAACATCATCGATTTTCCGAAACGGTTTCCGTCCACCCGGATCGTGAAGCTGGAGGAAAACTACCGATCCACTCAATCCATTCTGGATACGGCCAACCGGATCATCGCCCAGGCCCGATACAAGTTCACCAAATGCCTGTTCACCCGCAAGGAGCAGGGGGTCCGGCCCACGATCTGGGCGGTGGAGGACGAGCACAGCCAGTCCGTTTGTGTGGCCGATGAAATCCAACGCCTCCTGGAGGAGGGATATCATTCGGAAGACATCGCCGTTCTGTTTCGTGGAGGTCATCATTCCTACGATCTAGAGATCGAATTGAACCGGCGGGGACTCGATTTCGTGAAACACGGCGGGGCCCGATTCCTGGAAGCGGCGCACGTCAAGGACCTGCTCGCGCATCTTCGCCTGGTGGCCAATCCCAGGGATTCCTTCTCGTGGCAAAGGGTCTTGCAGCTCCTGGAAGGCGTGGGGCTCAAGAGGGCTTCCCGGATCACCGAACATGTCCGAAATGCAGGGGGAGGGGTGGA
Source organism: uncultured Thermodesulfobacteriota bacterium (assembly GCA_964597345.1). Classification (GTDB taxonomy): domain Bacteria; phylum Desulfobacterota; class Desulfarculia; order JACQYL01; family JACQYL01; genus CAZQXK01. The sequence continues at coordinate 72,286 of CAZQXK010000003.1, forward strand.
AGCCCTGGTTTCCTTCCCCAAGAGCGGTTCCACTCCGGGTCTCGCGAATCTCAACGAACTGTTGCGTTCCATGGCGGGCGTACGAGGGAATCCCAGGGAGCAGTTGGAACTGGCGCGAGCCTATTACCTCCCGCTGTTGGAGAAAAAGTACGATGACCATCCGAAGCGGGTGCGTCAATTGGATGACCTGCTGAATCTGGCGACCCGGTTTACGCGCCTGTCCGATTTTCTGGCGGAAGTGACGTTGGATCCCCCGAACCGGGAATCCAGCCGGTGGGGAGTGAGGAACGGCCTGACCCTGTCCACGGTGCATTCGGCGAAGGGGTTGGAATGGCGGGCCGTATTCGTCATCTGGGTGGCGGAGAGGTGGTTCCCTCACAGCATGGTCAAGGAAGGTTCCGAGGAGATGGAGGAAGAGCGGAGATTGTTATACGTGGCCGTAACCCGGGCCCACGACCGCCTGTACCTCGTGTATCCCAGAACGTTTTACAAGTGGGGGGAGGGACTGATCTCCGTACATCCGTCCCGTTTCCTGTCTTCCGTGGCGGGAGGGACCGTGCAGGATGCGGAATCCGGGGACCGGTTCCGGAAGCCGCGTTCGGTGCTCCGCGAACCCCGGGCGCCGCGGGAAGTCTCCCCCCTGTTGGGGAAGGAAGGGGGCACGCATCTGACCGGCAAACGGATTCGACACCCCACATTCGGATTGGGCGTGGTGGTGGCCTGTCAGGGAACGGACAAAATTGTGGTCCGGTTTGACGACAAGGGGATGACGACTCTGAAACTCCCGTATGCTCCCATCGAGGTGCTCGGCTGAACAGGTACACATACGGGTGATCCTCCATTTGCCACGCCTCTCCAACGCGGCCCAAAGGTTTTCTTTTCAGGTTGACAGTCTTCTCTATGGTGGTGATGATAATTGGAAGGGACCGTGCGGGTGTTTATCAGCCTGAGACGGGCGACGGTCGGCTTTCGCGTGTAACAGCCCGTTGAAAAACAGCATTTCGAACAGGCTGCTCAAAGACTATGAGATGCAAGGCGCGCGAATCCTGAGGAATGAGGCGTACAACCCGTGCGTCGCAATGACGAAGGATGAAGCGCAACACGGCGGATCGCGTTTTTCGACAGCCTGGTAAAGGCGTCATGATGCATGGGTATGGGAACGGTGTCCATAAGGAGCGTGTCCGGAGGGATCAGGGGAGCGTGAATGTCAGGCGGTTGCTCTGGCTGGCCGTGGCGATCCTGGCCGGTCTGTGGCTCGCCGAGTTCCTGGGAGTGGGAACTCTGTGGGACCGCCGCCCGCAACCGGAAAACCTGGCCTTCAACCAGCCCGTAACCTGGGACCAGGCACGGCCCACGGTGGTTTCCACGGACGAGCAGATCAACCAGGACGTGTTCGAGAAAGCCCATCCCGCGGTGGTGAATATCGTGGCCACCACGCTCCGCTACAATTTCTGGATGGAAGTGATTCCCCAGCAGGGTCAGGGATCCGGTTTCATCGTGGATCCCGAAGGATACATTCTCACGAACAATCACGTGGTGGAAAACGCGCAGAAGATCGCCGTAACAACGGCCATGGGCCGGAAGGTTTCCGCGGACCTGATCGGCCGGGATCCCGAATCGGACCTGGCGGTGATCCGGATTCCGGCTTCCCATGTAGAAGCCGTGGCCGTCCTGGGGGATTCCTCGAAGTTGCGGGTGGGCCAGAAAGCCATCGCCATCGGAAATCCTTTTGGTCTGTCCCATACGCTCACCACCGGCATCGTCAGCGCCCTGAATCGGGAAATCCGGGCCACTCAGAATCGGGGCATGAGAGACCTGATTCAAACGGACGCCGCCATCAACCCGGGCAACTCGGGGGGACCGCTTCTGAACTCCAGCGGTGAGGTCATCGGCATCAACACGGCCATTTTCAGTATGACGGGGGGCTACCAGGGCATCGGCTTCGCCATCCCCATCAACGAAGCCAAGTATGTGGCCTCTCAGTTGATCTCCAAGGGGCGGGTGACCAGGCCCTGGCTGGGTATCACGGGGATTACCGTGTCCCGGGAACTTGCCGAAGCGCTGAAACTGGGTGCGTGGTCCGGCGTACTGGTGGTGGAGGTGATTCAGGGAGGTCCGGCCCAGCAGGCGGGCATCCGGGGCGGGGACCGGGAGATCGTGTTCGGTAACCTGAAATTTCCCGTAGGCGGAGACGTCATTGTGAGCATCGGGGACACCCGGATCCACACCATGGAACAGCTCATCGAGGTCATCCGGAGACAGAAGGCGGATCAGACCGTCAAGCTCGGTATCGTCCGCGGGGGCCGGGAAACCAGCGTTCCCGTGCTTCTCAAGGAGCAACCCTGACCCCATCTATCCTGTCTGAATCGTCCTCCATGGTTTGAAAAGGGGGTTTTCTTGAGCCGGGACCTTCAGGACGGTGTGTCGGTCATCATCATTACCCATGACGAAGCGCCTCGAATTCCGGACTGTCTGAGGTCGGTGCAATGGGCCCGGGAAATCATCGTGGTGGACGGCGGGAGCACGGATGGAACGCCGGATATCTGCCGGGGCTTCGGCGCCCGAGTGTTCGAGGAGGACTGGAAGGGCTACGCGGCGCAAAAGAACAGCGCGCTGGATAAGGCGTCACAGCCCTGGGTCCTGTCCCTGGACGCCGATGAACGCGTGACCGAAGAATCGGCGGAAGAGATGCGCCGGGTATTGGGCGGCCCCAATCCGGCTCGCGGCTACTCCATACCCAGAAAGAACTATTTTGCGGGACGGCGCATCCGGTACGGGGGTTGGTATCCGGATCGATCGGTTCGCTTGTTTCAGCGCGGGGCGGGCCGTTTTGAAGAACGGGCGGTGCATGAGCGGGTCCGGGTGGACGGGGTGGTGGGGACCCTGCGCCATCCACTGCTCCATTACACCTACTCGGGCATTTCGGATTTTCTCCGGAGAGCGGATCGGTACTCTTCATTGAGCGCGGAGGAATATGCGCGCCAGGGCCGGCGGACGGGTCCGCTCCGGATGCTGGGCCATTCCTTGTTCACGTTTCTGCAGATGTATGTACTCAAGCTGGGGTTCCTGGACGGATATCACGGCTTTCTGCTGGCGCGCCTCTATTCCCACTATACGTTCGTCAAGTACGCCAAGCTGAAGGAACGGACCGGCAAGCCCTCAGCGCCGTGATATCCCCCGGCGGGCCGTTGAAAAACGGTTAATCACCGGGCCGGTAAACGGCTTCTCCGGAGAGGTCCGAAATTTTCCATGGAGACGCTAACAGCCTTCGTCGTCCACGATGACGAAGGCGGGCCTTCGCGGTTCGGCCGGACGCGAAAGCGGGGTCTCGACCACCGGCGGGACCGCCGCGGGCGGCGATGCGGGATCCGGTGAAAGGAAAGCCCTTTCCTCCACCACCTGAACCAGGTACTCCACAATGGGTTCGGCCCGGGCGATCTGCACCAGCCCCTGGCGCATGTCTTCGAAGGCGTACCGATCCGGCGGGGAGTAGGATTGCAGGTATGCTTCGAAGGATTGCAGCGCCTCCAGGTCCGAAGCGGGCAACAGCTCCGACGGGTTGAGGGGCGATTGCCGCACTTCCTCCATCTGTTCCTTCAGTTCCATAAGTCGGGCGTCCCGCTCGAGGAGAGTGCGTTTGTCGGGGTTCAGAATGCCGACGGCGGCGGAACCCGCCAGTAACAGCAGGAGTCCCGTCAGTGTGGTTTTTCGCAGCGTCATGAGTGCCTCCCGCTCAACGGTCCGTGGAAAACAGGTCTTCCCGGTTCATCTTCTTTTCGACGGCCGACGCCGCGAGAAACATAACCGCGGCCATACCCACGATGAGGAGCAGGAGCACTCCCGTGCTCAGCCCCAGGGCTTCGGACAGCAGAATCTGCCCCTGGGTGGGTTCGTAGAGGGATTTCCACCAACGGAAGGGGAGGAAAAAGCCCGCTACGCCCAGGCCCATGCCCAGCAGAAACACCAGGCCGTCCAGGCGTCCCGTCACGGCGGCCACGACGCTCGTGGTGGGGCAGTAGCCGCCCACGATGAACCCGACGCCGATGACGAATCCGCCGATGATTTGGGCGTGCAGCTTGGTGGGGAGGAGATACATGAGTTCCAGCTTATACAGGCCCAAAGCCCACAGCAGATTCAAACCCACGGCGCAGGTGATGATGGCCGTGAACATGACCCGGAGCACGGCGAAATCCCTCAGATAAAAGATGTTCACCAGCTTCCTCGGGTTGGCGAATCCGGCCCGTTCGAGGGCCAGGCCGAAGAAGAAGCCGCACAGCACGGCCAGATGCATGCCGAACCAGTCCGGGAAGGCCCCGAAATTGGCCAGGGGTCCCATTAGAGCCACTCCTTTCTGAAGAACCAAGCCGCGGCATAGGCTCCCCCGAAGATGCAGAACATGAAGACCCAGCTTCCCGCCGCCAGGGAGCCGCCGCCGGTCAACGCCTGCCCCGACGTGCATCCCGTGGCCAGGCGCGCCCCCCAACCCGACAGGAAGCCTCCCAGCAGGGCCCACCACAGCCGGCGGTTGCGGCCGATATTGGGCCCGCGGGCCACTTCGCCCTTGAACCTTCCCCAGACGAAGGCGCCGAACAGCGCACCCAGGATCACTCCGAAGACCTCCCATACGAGCCAGTCGTTAAGGGGATGGGCGCCTCCTTCCACATAGGATCCGGTGTACTCGTTCTGCGCCGTGGTCTCGGGAGCCAACACCTGGAAGGCCGCGATAGCGACCCGCGCGGAGGCACCGGAAGAGCCGAGACCCCGGCCCATGGTGTAGAAGGCGAAGAGAAGCGCCAACCCGAGGATGACTCCGCACACGTAGGGGGACCATGTGCGTTCGCCGTACATTCTTAGATCTCTGTCGGAAAACGGATTTGACACGCGGGACCTCCCGTTGGATCTGAAGGATATGGAAACCACCGAACGGTGTTTTCGTAGTAGATGTTAGGCGCCGGGTCGCTTCGGGGTCAAGTGGAAATATGGGTGGAGTGAAAATCGGGGTGCTTGTCTGGAATCAAGCTTTCAGGACGTCCCAAGATGCAGGTTGTCTCTCGGTCGCGGGAATCCTCGTGCTTCTCCGGTTCGATGTAAACATGCGCCGGAGGTTCCCCAGCGGGTCGATTCGTTCGGAGGGGGAACCCGGAGGGTTCAACTCAGGCCGGCGGGAAATGCGGGAGGATGATATCCCCAAAATTCCATATCCTCCCTTCGAAATCATCGGAGAACCACCTCCTGCTTCCGCCCCGCCGAAAGCCGGCGCCGTCGCACGGTATCTTCAGGTACGTCTCCGGTCTCCCCCACGGGCTCCCTCCACCGTACCTGACTTGGAACCCTGGTCTTTCAACATCCGGACACCTCCTTGTTTTGGTTCTCACCTATCCCAATTCGGCGTCGAGGGGAAGTGTAGAGCATGGAACTTTCATTATCCTATAGAGTAACGACCCGCCTAACCGGCTGGTAAGGGATCACAGCAGAATACCCGTCTCGCGAAGCGTATTGCTAAGCTTTCTTAACTTTCCATTGTATTTTATCAAAAACAGACATAATTTCTTTTTTATTGAACCCAAGTATTTTGAGTAAATTAAGCTGAACAATTGCCTCAATCCTAAGGGATAAGGACATTAAATCCGCGCCTTGTACGGCCTCTGATTCTAAGGATTTGTCGTAATGAGTCAGATAGTTTCTTGTAACTACTATGGACCGTATAAATTTGTCTCGTTCTTCGCTAGTGCCAAGGATTTTCTTGAACGGCTCGATAGTGCGCCTTATTCTTTGGCCAAGGCTTACTTCATTTCCGTACTGAAGTATCTTACGTAGCCACTCTCGTTTGTCCTCTGGGCATTGCTCAATCAAACTTTCAGTTATCTTCTTGAAACAGTCAGAATCCATCGCTTGTGCATTGGATGTTCTGCGGTGGTAGGTCTCAAGTGCTTGAACTAGCGCTAAAAACTTACTATCTAGATATTTATGTGCTCCTGTCTTTGTTGAGAAATACAAATTTAATGCTGGCCCAATCTTCTCATAGGCATCAAACCAATTGTTGATTGTGCGATCGGCATTTTCTCTAATTTGTTCGAATCTAAAGAGCATCCTATGCAATTCGACTTTTGGCTCATTCTCCGTGTAAGGCAGACTTGCGTAATAAATTGAAATAGGAACCCGTACCATTTTACCATCCCGAGTATCTCGGCTGTCAGCATCATAAGTTGCAGAAACGTGTTCTATAGATACAGTCTTATCGATAGCAAAACAGAGCAATGTTGTAATTTTATGAGCAGCCGAGATAAATTCCTCCACTGGGCGCTCCTGTTCAGAGTCAAGCCTAAAATATGTTTTCTGCGCAATTTTTGCCTCTCTCCTGGTTGAAACCCCTGGAAAAGAGCAGGAGAATGTGATAACCAACTTCATCCCGTTATTTAGGACTATATATATCTCTTCAGGATGTGCATATGTAATTGACGCACTTCGCTTTTCGAAGTCAGGCTCAACTTGGATCCCGCTGACTCCAACCCACTCGTCAATGCCTTCGATTGAAATTGTAAGGTTATTAAACAATACGGGTGAATTTGCGCTGTATGCAACACCAACGAAAGCCATATCGACATGTATGTAGGACTTTGAAATACCACCAACATTTATACTTCTCTTCTTATAAAAACAATCATCTAGAGTGACGAAACCATACTGCTCGACATCTCCAATGATTCTCTTGAACTCACCCTTGCCATTTAGGGAACCATTTAGACCTTGGATGCTTTTGTCAAGTAAGCCAACAACTTCAAGCTCAATGTTCCCACCATCTGTAATAACAAGCGTACCAGGCATCTTTCTCTCTGGGGCTGAGGGAAGCCAGAAGTAACCAGATTTCTTGAACTCCGTTTTTACTCTCAACTTGGCCTCAGTGAAATCTAACAACCCAAAAGGGTTCTTGGTGAAATCACTCTCATTCCGATTCGGAGATGTTCCAAGTTTTCCTGGATCAGGCCAAACAGTTTGTGCCCCTTGAGCGGCCCCGAAACGTTCTGGTTATCGATAATGCCTCCTGGCATCGAAAACAGTCCATAAGATGGCATGAATGGGAGCCTCTCTTTTTACCGCCCTATTCGTCGGATCTGGATGCTATCGAGAGAATATGGCTCACCATGAAAGCCAAATGGTTTAACAACTATGTCTCAAAAACCGTAGATCAGCTCCTCGAAAGGCTGGACCAGGCTATACTCGACGTCATCAACCATCCCCATCAGACCAAACAAACCGACGCAATCGGAACGTTATTTTGAAAAATATTCTAATCACTTTAGCAGTCCCGAGTCCGAAAGTAAACCGCTCCCATGTCCGCAATCCGCCTTGCCGGGGCGTTGAAGGCGCGATGCCGTCGCGCCTTCGGCGTGGCCCAATGCCCGATACGGGCGATCACCGACCTGTTAGGACTTTCAAATCATCGAGCTTTGTGGCAGACTCAAGTAGATTGGAATTCCCGCGCCCCGCCTTGGGGCCGAACAGGCCGGTGAAACATGCGATGTGGTGTCGCGCCTTCGACGTGAGGCTTCATCCTTCGTCACTGCGGCGGTGCCGCGTAGGTGCGCCGCACTCTACGGGATTCGCCCCACGCCCAAGGCGTGGCTTGCACCGCATCGTTTTTCACCAGCGTGTCGCAATGCTGTTTTATCAACGGGCCGCCAAGCGTATTGGGGATGCGGCCCGAGGAAGCCGAGTGGGAGACCGGCGCCGAAACGCGCCATGCGAGACAGCGAACCGCCCGACCCGGGATGTGTGGTTTCGCGGGTCGCCGCCGGCCCGCCGAAAGGAGAACTCATGACGCTCAGTTCCATTCAGGAAATTCTGGATTTCGCCATCGAAAAAGAAGAGGAAGCCTCCCGTTTTTACACGGACCTTGCCGATCGGATCGACAACCGGCCCATGCAGGAGCTGTTTCGGGGATTCGCCCGGGAGGAGCAGGGGCACAAAGCAAAGCTGATCAAAGTGAAGGAAGGCGAACGGCCGTTGCCCGCTTGGGAAAGGGTCATGGATCTGCATATTGCGGACTACATCGTGGAAAGGGATGTGAACGCCGCCGGTGTAAGCGTGCAGGACCTGGACTACCAGGACGCTCTGGTCATCGCCATGAACCGGGAGAAGGCCGCGTTTCGGTTGTACAGGGACCTGGCCGCCGCCTCGGAGGACCGGGAGGTCAAAGAGCTGTTCCTGGGACTCGCCCAGGAGGAGGCCAAACACAAGCTCTACTTCGAAGTGGAGTACGATGAACACATTCTGACCGATAACTGATCTCGGGCGCCCGGAACGCCGGATCGTCCTCCGAGCCGTCCGCGGTGGGAGGACGCCGGACCTCGCCTGCCCGCAATACGATTGATCCAGGGGCTGTCCGGAAGAGGGCGTTTTTCCCCGGCCGTTGGAACTCTTTTCCAGCAGCCCGTTGAAGAACAGGATTTCGGGCGGGCTGTTCAAAAACGATGCGATGCAAGCCACGCCTTTCGCGTGGGCGAATCCTGAGGAATGAGGCGTACGCCCAGTGCGCCGCACGGACGAAGGATGAAGTCACGCCAAAGGCGTGAAAGCGGATCGCATGTTTCAACAGTCCGCCGGACACGGTGTGGGCCGTATGACGTGTCAAGGATGCATATACCGTGCAGGCGCGGGATGCGGGCGCCACCGCAGGGAGCGGATGGATCCTTCCCGGCGGTGCCGGAACTATCGGTCTTCCTCCCCCGAGGACTTCGAAGCATGGTCCATGGATGAAATCCGAGCCCGGTTTCTGAAATACTCTTCGGGACGCCGGCCGCCCGATCCTGCCGGTCCCGTTTCTCCGCGGTGAAGCTTCTCCGCAAGCCCCTCGCCCGGTATGGACCGTGCGTGAACGGGCCGCCCGGAACCGGGACCGCTCCGCCGGATTTGTCTTGATAATAGCTACATCATAGCCTACATTAGACTCCTCTCTGTATACAAGCGTCACCGTGATTCCCTTGCCGTGTGTGGACCCATACCCCATCGAGGAAAGGATGCCTGTCGTGTCGGACGAGTACTTGAAGCCATTGAAGGAGCGGACCAAACGAACGGCCGAACTCTATTTCCAAGGCTACACGGGCGAGCGGCCTTACGAGTTGTGGGCCTCTTTCGATCGTGGACTGGCCGCGGATTTGTCCCTGTTCATTTCCGGCGGGATGTACTCGCGGGAACGCATCCCCCACCCCACGCGCCAGTTGGTGACGGTGGCCGCCCTGACGGCCCTGGGGCGCACCGAGGAGCTGCATCTGCACATCCACGCGGCGCTCAATGTGGGCTGCACCCCCGAGGAAGTGGCGGAAGTGATTTTCCAGGTGGGCGTGTACGCCGGGATTCCCGCGGTCAATATGGGACTCAAGACCCTCAGGCGGCTTCTGGAGGAACGGGGTCAGTGGCCTTTGGAGGAGCGGAAGTGAGTCGTGGAATATCGGGAAAGGGGGCCGGCCCGCCGGCCTTTTGAGACAGAATGCCTCGGGCGGGCTGGTGCGGAACGATGAGATGCAAGGCGCGCGAATCCTGGGGAACGAAGCGTACAACCCGTACGCCGCAATGACGAAGGAGGAAGTGCAACGCCGCAGATCGCGTTTTGCACCAGCCTGCCGCACGTGCCAAGACGAAGCATATCGGGAACGAACCCAAACAGGGGGACGGCGAATGAGTGAACCCATGGGTCTGATTCGTCTCATGAGTCAGGAAGGGTTGAAGTGTGATGATGTGGTGACTCATTGGAGTCAGGATGCTTCCTATCTGGTGCGGCTGCGGCTCGCCTATAAGGGCCGGCGCGGCGACATCGTATGCTACTCCAATCCCCCGGTCCACCAGGTGGGAAACCCCGGCCTGGACGCCTATCTGGAGGCCATGGAGGACGTGAACCGGGACCGGAACGCGCTGGATTTCCTGATCCTGTTCGGAACCGCCGATCCGGTTCATGCAGGCGGGGACCTGAAAGAAACCCTGGGGCGTCTGGACGCCACGATGGCCCGCAGGAAAGAACTGGAGGCGGCGGGTGCTCCGGCGGCGGACATCGACCCCCTGTACGCATGGGGGGACGCCCGTCTCGATAAGGGGTTGGCTTTGTACCGGGGCATCCGGAAGGCGGCGGAAGCGCTTCGGGTGGTGGCCGTATGCAGCGGGGGAACCCGGTATGGGGGGTCCGCGGAAATCGCCCTCATGGGGGATGTCATCCTGGGGGATTCGCGTTCCGCCATGTGCTTCAGCGAGGTTCAAATCGGGTTGATTCCCGGATGGGGAGGTATCGGGCGATGCCTTACCCGGGCGGGATGGAGCAATGCGCGGACATTGGCGCTTACCGCCCGGGAAGTGTCCGCGGTCGATCTCCTGGCCGTGGGGATTTACAATGAGGTGGCGGAATTCAGCGATCCGCTGCCCAGGCCTCGGAAGACGGGCGATGCGGCAAAAGACAGGCGGGACTACCAGGAAGCGCTCCGGGAGCATAACGATGGGACCGCCGCCCGCATGCTGCCCCGGGCCCTGGAATTAGCCGTGACGGACAAGGCGGCGCTTCCCGGCGTGAAGCCCGAAGAGCGGCGGCGGTTGCGTTCGGACGAAGAGACCACGCAGGAAGTCTTGCGGAGAAAGAATCCTTATGAATATGCCCACTTGTGGGGGAAGTCCCTGAAAGAAGCGGCCCGGGAACTGGAAGCGCTGGGGCGTCCGCTGGCTCCCCAATCCGTGGAAGCCATCGAGACCCTGCTCGAGGAGGTCCGGGACGCCCCATGGGATGAAGACGGCTTTGTGGAACGGGAGATGCGGGCCGATGCGGCTTTGTACAGGGACCCGCGACTTCGTTCGGGGATTGTGGCTACACTGGAACAGAAGGTGGCTGATTTCAGGGAGGTGTGATTCATGAAACCGTATTTCCGGAACATGGCGCCCGTGGGAAAAGCGCTGAGCGACTCGGACCTTTCCCGCATGCAGGAAAACCCGGCCGAGATTCGTGCGGTGGAAGACGAGGTCGCGCGACAGGCGGAAAAGGTGAGGAACGCGGGCATTCCCGCCGCCAAGCTCAAGGCCCGGGGCGAGTGGACCGTGTTCGAACGCCTGGAGTACCTGGTGGATCCCGGTACCTGGCTGCCCATGAACACGGTGTACGATCCGGAATTCAACGAAGAGGGAAGCACGGGGGTGGTCAACGGTCTGGGCCGCATTTCCGGGAGGTACGCTTCCATCATCGGATCGGACAACAAGGTTATGGCCGGCGCCTGGATTCCGGGGCAGATGGAAAACATTTTCCGCGCGCAGGATATGGCGGAACGCCTGCGTATTCCCCTGGTATGGGTGTTGAATTGTTCCGGAGTGAAGCTTACGCAGCAGGAGGAAGTCTACGCGGGACGGCGATCGGGGGGGCGCACCTTTTTCCGTCACGATCAACTCATGCAGAAGGGCGTTCCCGTGATCTGCGGCGTATTCGGCACCAATCCCGCCGGGGGAGGGTATCACGGCATCAGTCCGGCCGTCATTTTCGCCCACGAAAAGGCCAATATCGCCGTGGGCGGGGGCGGCATCGTGAGCGGTATGAGTCCCAAGGGCTATTTCGATTTGGACGGGGCGGAGCAGATCATTCGGGCCACCCGATCCTTCAAGGAAACGCCCCCGGGCGGCGTGGGGATCCACTACGATGAGACGGGGTTCTTCCGGAAGGTATTCGACACGGAGGAGGGGGTCCTGGACGCCATCAAGGAGTGCATGGCGGGCATGCCCATGTACGATCCCGAGTTCTTCCGAGTGGATACGCCTCGTGCGCCCCGGTTTCCTCTCGACGAGCTGGACTATGTCGTCCCCATGAACCAGAAACGAACGTATTCCATCGAGCAGGTGCTGGCCCGCTTTTTCGACCACAGCGAACATCTGGAATATCGACCGGATTACGGGCCGGAAGTGTACTGCGGTCTGGCCAAGATGGACGGCTTTCCGGTGGGGGTCATCGCCAATTATCAAGGTTTTCTGGGCAAGGGATACCCGCCCTACGCTCCGTATCCGGGGATCGGCGGCAAGCTGTACCGGCAGGGACTCATCAAGATGAGCGAGATGGTCACCCTGTGCGCCCGGGACCGCATTCCCATGATCTGGCTGCAGGACACCAGCGGCATCGATGTGGGGGACTTGGCGGAGAAGGCGGAGCTTCTGGGATTGGGGCAATCCCTCATTTATTCCATCGAACATTCGAACCTGCCCATGATGTGCATTGTGCTGCGCAAGGGAACCGCGGCGGCCCACTACATCATGGGAGGTCCCCAGGGGACCCGGAACAACGCGTTCACCCTGGGGGCGCCCACGACGGAGATCTACGTCATGCACGGAGAGACCGCCGCCGTGGCGGCCTTTGCCCGGCGTCTGGTCAAGGAAAAGGACGGCGGGGGAGACTTGAACCCCGTGATCGACAGGATGAACGCGTTGGCGCGGGAATACTACGAGAAATCCAGACCCCTGTACTGCGCCCAGAGGGGCTTCGTGGACGAGATCGTTTCGCTGGCCCGCATGCGGGACTACGCGGTGGGATTTACTCGATGCGCCTATCAAAACCCCGAAAGCTTCTGTCCCCATCATCAGATGATACTGCCGCGCTGCATTCGGGGCTGAAGCGGTTCGAAGGATGGATCTGTCCGTTACGTCGCAGGAGGACGAACAATGAACTTCGAGCGTTTCCGATTACCGAGTTTCGTGGAAGTGGGTGACATCACCGTACGGGACGGGTTCCAGGCCCTGGAACATTACTTTACCACGGAGGAAAAGTTACGGTTGGTTGAGGAGCTGGTTCTGGCCGGATTCAAACATGTGGAGGTGACCAATTTCGGACATCCCAAGTTTCTCCCCCAGTTCAAGGATGCCGAGGAGCTGCTGGACGGGATCTTCAACAGCGAACGTATCGCTTCGCGACTCCGGGCCCACGGGGGGGATGTGTACATCCACGTGGTGACCATCAACGAGCGCGCGGTGAACCGGGCCCTGGAATACAAGGCGAAACGGGGATACGGGCCCGACTTCCTCCTCCAGATGGTGTCCACGGACCCCGTGCACCATAAGACCAATTCCGGCATGGATCTGGACGATTACTGGAAGGTGACGGAGCGCTGCACCAAGATGGCCGCCGAACAGGGAATGGGCATGTGCGGCACCGTAAGCACCATCTGGGGAAGCCCCATGGAAGGCAGCCGCGTCACGGACCTCAGAAAGGGCGTGGAGTTTTCCAAGATCTACCTGGACCTGGGAGTGGATTACATCGAGCAGGCGGATCATGACGGATCGGCGGATCCCCGGCGGGTGTACGAATACTTTTCCATGATCCTGGACCCCGGCCTCATGGGTTCCTGGGCGGACCCCAAGTATCATTTGGCCCATTTCCATACCAGCCGGGGCATGGGTCTGGCCAACGTGCTGGCGGCCCTGCTGGCGGGCATCGACCGTTTCGAGTGCACCATGAGCAGCTTGGGGGGACAACCGGCCAACATGATGGACGGGGTCCTCATTCGGGGGACCGGGAAGTACTATCACAAGGAACATTTGCTGAGCGGTCTGGTGAGTACCGAAGACGTGGTGGTGATGTTGGAGAGCATGGGTATCGATACGGGAATCGACGTCAAGCGCCTGCTCGATACGGGACGCCTGTTCCGGGATGAATACCTCCGAATCAAGCCGGAACACATGGAACAGATGCTTCGAAACGCACAGGACGTCACCGGCGTTATGAGAGAGCGCATACTCGGGTTGAGAGACGGCGGCGTTTCCGCGGAAGTCCTGATCGAGGAAGCCGTGAAGAACATGGTGAAGCCGGGAGAGGAGGAACCCGAGTGGCTGCGCGATAATCTGGACCTGCTGTTCCATTCCCTGCAGCAATACGTTCAAACCGGCCTGTGGGGCGTCCACAGGGCGGAAAGCGTGGTTTCCGGGGTGCCCCCGGCGCCTCCCCTGGCTCATCTGTTGTAGGACTCAGGCGGTTCGAGCGGCCGACACGGCCGTCACGAGGTCCATGAACACGATGAAGCGGCCGCGTCCCAAGGCGCGGCCGCTTCATTCATTCCGGCGGATACGCCGAGCATACGGACGTAAAGGAACCCTCGGACGGCGGTTTTCACCGGGGGGCTGTCAGGGGATGACAAAGGAGAGGCCCACGGGAAGGATGAGGTAGAGCAAGTGGGCCCAAAACACGACCTCGAGGAATTCCCACAGCGACAGCTGGGATTCTTCCCCGCACACCAGCGCCGCGCCTCCCCCCCCGCCCATGACCAGGTTGATGGGAGTGACCATCAGGATGAAAATGAAGGTCTTTTCACTGAGCGGTACCGGAAACGGCAGGCGCAGGAGCAGGTTCCGAATCCGCTTTCCCACGCGATGCTGGTTCAGATAGTGTTCGAGGATAAGAAAAATGCTTACATCTTCTCCGGAGGGCCACCAGGCCTTTCGGTCCAGGCGTTTGCCGAGCGATTTCTTGAACGGTTTCATGACCACCGGAAATCGGCGTCCGATCAGGAAATTCAGACCCAGGGAGAGCAGGGTCCCCGCCATGAAGAACGGGGCCCCTTTGGGTCCGGTGAATATGAGAATGCACAAGCCCAGTCCTCCCGGGACGAAGGGAAGGGACAAGCACAGCGCATACACCAACGTGACGTAGAGCAGAACCTCTTCATCCGTGCGAAGCGTGGTTTTCAACTCGGTTATTTTCTGCACGATGTTGTTCGGCCGCACGCCCAGCATCCAGCTGAGCAATACCAGCATCCCCGCGAAAAAGACGGTGAGGTAAACTAAGTTACGGTGATTCATACGAACCGGTCCTCCACGCAAACATACTCTTATACATCGGTCTTCAGGGAGAATAAAGACGAATGCAGCGCACCGGGCGAGGGGAACATCTCAGGACGGAAACGGATCCTCCCGCGTCATGGAGTCAGCGGTTGAGAAGATCGGAAAGGTGGGTCGAAGGCGTGCCGGTGGGGTTACGTTTCATGGCAGGCTGTTGAAAAACGCGATCTGCGGCGTTGGGCTTCATCCCTCGTCCTTGCGGCGTACTATATAGGTACGCCTGATGCCTCAGGATTCGGCCGCCTTGCATCTCATCGTTTTTGAACAGCCTGTCCGAAATGCTGTTTTTCGACGGGCTGTTACGACATGCATCAAGCGTTTTTCCATGCGGGTGTCCGCTTTTCGAGAAACGCCGTCAGTCCCTCGTGGGCGTCGTGGGTCTTCATCAACCGATTCATGTAGATGTCTTCGATCCGTTGGAGCCCCTTTTCCACGTCGTCGTGACGTCCCTCCAGGACGGCCTTTCGGGTCAACTTGAGCACCGCGCCGCTGTTGACACGAAGCCTGCATAGAAAGGCTTCGGCCTCGGTTTCCAAGGCTTCGGGAGGAACGACCCGATTGACGAGTCCCATGGCCAGGGCTTCTCCTGCGTCGATCACGTCCCCCGTCAGCAGGAATTCCAGGGTCTTTTTCATCCCGATCATCCTGGGGAGGGCGAGGGCTGCGATGGGAGGAAAGACCCCGACCTTGATTTCGGGCTGGCCGAACTTGGCCCGTTCCGAGGCGATGACCATGTCGCAGTACACCGCCAGTTCGCAGCCTCCCCCTAAAGCGGCGCCCTGCACCACGGCGAGAGAAGGAACGGCCAGGGCGTCCATGCGACGGAACATGCCGTGGAACGCATGGATCATTTTGGGCATGAGATCGCCCACATGCTCCCCCACGTCCACGCCGGCGGAAAACGCCTTACCCGTCGCCTTGAAGACGAGCAGGTTCGGGGGGGCTTCCATCAGGCGATCCAGCTCCGTGTTGATTTCGTCCATCATTTCGATGTTGAGCACGTTCAAAGGGGGCCGGTTCAGCATGATAACGGCCTCCTGGTTCTCCGTGTTCGCGATGATGTGGCGGTAGTTCATGGGATTTCCTCCGGATTGGGGGGCCCGGCCTTCCGGGGCGGGACTTGGGATGCAATAACCTCCGGTGCTGGTTCCGGGATGGGGGGCGCCTCCGGGAACGGAGTATTCAAGGACTCCGGACGGACGGAAGCGCCCGTTTCAAACCGCGCGCCTAAAGGCGCGCGGGATTCGAGCCGGCCGGAAACGGGTGTATCTCTGCCGCCGGCGCAGGTCTCGGGATCATTTGGGTCCGGGAAGCACCTCTTCGAAGAAGCCGTCGTCGAAGAGGCCGCCTCGGGCGATTTTCCGCCGGAGCTTCACAAAGTCCACCACATCGCGGCCCGTGGCCTTCTTGTTGTTGAAGGCATTGAAGCCTAAGAACGCCTCGCCCATCATGTTGGCGGCCAGCCAATGCCGGTTGGGAAGTTTCATTTGATCCCAGAAAAACTTCTTCTTGGCGCGGATCCCGTCTACGGATTTAATGAGGCATCCCGGAAACAGGTTGGTAAAGGTCCACAGAATCGAATGGACTTCGCGGTCCAGAAGCGAGAAATCCGTCTCGGTGTTTTCCAGAAGGGACTTGGCCTGCTCCAGTTCCTCTCCCTGCTTGAACTCCCCGTAAACGATTTCACCGTCTTCCAGGAACCGATCCGTGATGACCCGGGGGTTTCGGATCATGCGGCCGTCTTTTTTCAGCGTGGGTACCGACTTGGTGATGAGACCCTTGAGTTTCATTTTGTAGGCGGACCAAAGTTCGCAGGAGATGCAGTTCCACATGGCGTCCTCGATGGAGAGCATCCAGGGGAGAAAATCCGACGATCCTCCGTCCGGTGCGGAGCCGTGCCGGGGTCCCGCCTGTCCGAACACGGCCAGATCCGAGGAGATGGATAGGTCGCAGGCCATGCCGATTTCCTGGCCTCCGGCCACGCGCATGCCGTTTACCCGGCAGATGGTGGGCTTCTTGCAATTCAGGATACCGTCCACCATGGCGTTGAACAGGTCCATGTACTCGCCGTATTCGTTGGGGCGCTTGCTGTAATATTCGGCGTACTCCTTGGTGTTGCCGCCCGTGCAGAACGCACGATCGCCCGTGCCCGTAAAGACCACGGCGACGACGCTTCGATCCTGGGAAGCCGCGGAAAAGCCCGCGATAACGCCTTTGACCATCTCCGTGGTATACGAATTGTACTGCGCCGGATTGTTCAGGCGGATCCATGCGCTGTACAGATCTTGCACCGGATTTCCGCCCGGGTCGAGGATGGGCTTCTTTTCGTATACGGTGCAGGGTGGGTCCGCGCCCCAATACCGGTCATCGACGTAGGTATGGTCCTTGATCTGGTCGTCCCGATGCATCCAGTCTAAACTCATGGCGTCTCCCTTGCCGGCAGGCCGGTGAAAAACGCGACCTGCTTCGTTACGCTTCATCCTGCGTCATTGCGGCGTACGGGTTGTACGCCTCATTCCTCTGATTTCGCGCGCCTTGCATCTCATCGGTTCGCACCAGCCTGCTCGAAAGGGTGTGTATGAACGGGCTGTTGCGTGCATTGGGTCAAAAGTCCGGCGTCAACACGATGCGGCGGACGAACTTGCCGGCATGCTGGTCGTCGAACACCTCCC
Source organism: uncultured Thermodesulfobacteriota bacterium (assembly GCA_964597345.1). GTDB lineage: Bacteria > Desulfobacterota > Desulfarculia > JACQYL01 > JACQYL01 > CAZQXK01. The sequence goes on from CAZQXK010000003.1 coordinate 89,796, forward strand.
GGATTTGGCTCATGGGGCGGGTTTCAACGTAGGGTTCAATGGTCACTTTTCCACTTTGAACCAGTTCAAGCACCTTGGGATAGTGTTCCGGCAGGCAGGCCCAGGTCCCGATGATCTCGGCGTCGAAAGCCATCAAGCGGCTGAACATGAAGGGAAGGGTCCCCGTGGTGTATCCCACGATCACCAGCTTGCTGACAAACGTCAACAGGGTGAGCCCCACTTCCTGGCCCGCCGTCGTCCCCGAACATTCGAAAATCTTGAGGCCGAAGTTGGCCTGAACGCCGTGGGCCTTGGTCGTTTCCTTGAACTCGTTCCGGAGGGCTTTGAGGTCCTTGCCCCGAGTGTCGATGCCGAAATCCGCGCCGGCCTCCAGGGCGCGTTGCACCTTGTCTTCGCCGTGCTCGACGCCGATGAGTGCGGAGACCCCCAGGGCCTTGGCGATCTGGGTCATGTAGATTCCCACGCCCCCGGCGGCCCCGATGACCACCGCCACGTCCCCTGGAGTCAGTTGTCCTCGAAGGGCCGCCTGGTAGGGCGTGGTCCCGGCGTCCGCCACCACGGCGTAATGGGATAAGGGAATGCCCTTCAGATCCTCGATGACGCATAATCCCCGGGCGGGAACCGGAATGTGGGAGGAAAATCCTCCGAAGATCCCGTGGGAATTTCCCGGCATTTTCTGGCGCAGGCAGCGGTTGCCCCGCCCCTGGGAGCAGATTTCGCAGGTCCCGCACGGAAGCACCGCGGGCACGATGACGTGTTTTCCCACGAGTCCCGAGGGCCCGGCCACGACGGCGCCGCTGATTTCGTGGCCCAGGGTCAAGGGCGGCGGATTCACCGTGGGAACCCCGTCAAAGAAATACCCCAGGTCCGTGTGACACACGCCGCATCCCGCGATTTCCACCAAAACCTCGTCTTCCCCGAGATCCGGTGTGGGAATCGACGTGCGCTCGAGGACTCCGGGAACTTTTTCTCCCGTGTCCTTGTTCAGGGTCCAGGGTCGGGTCATCTGCCACGTCTGTATTGTTTCCGGAACGTTTCCCATGGGGATCCTCCTGAAACCATGCGGTGGAGTCTAAATCATGCCGTAGCCGCCATCCACGCACAGCAGTTGGCCGGTGATGTAGTCGGCATCGTCGGAAGCCAGAAATACGAAGGCCGGGGTCACATCCTGAGGTTCCGCGAACCGTCTGAGCAGGATCCGATTCAAATAGATTTCCTTGAGCTTCTCATCGGAGCGGATCTTGTCCGTCATATCCGTGGCCACCACACCTAACGAAATGATATTGGCGCATACGTTGAAGCGGGCCAGTTCCCGGGCCACGCTCTTGGTGAAGGAAATGAGCCCGCCCTTGGCCGCGCTGTAGTTCACCTGCCCGACGGTTCCCACGATCCCGGCCACGGAGGTCACATTGACGATCTTGCCGTACTGCTGTTCCTTCATGAGGATTCCGGCGGCGCGGGTGCAGAGGAAGGCCCCCTTGAGGTGCACGTCCACCACCCGGTCCCATTCGTCCTCTTCCATCTTGAGAAGCAGGTTGGGGCGGGTGATCCCGGCGTTGTTCACCAGGATGTCCACCCTCCCGAAGGCGTCGCGGGCGGCTTGCACCATGCGGTCCACCTCGTCTTTCCGCGACACGTCCGCCTTGAACAGGATTCCCTTGCCGCCCCCGGCTTCGATCAAGTCCAGGACTTCGCGGGCCGCGGCGTCGTTGCTTGCGTAGTTGACCAATACGTGGGCGCCTTCCCGGGCGTAGGCCAGGGCCACGGCCCGGCCGACGCCTCTACCGGCGCCGGTGACGATGGCGGTTTTATTAAGAAGCTTCATGAACGAGTTTCCTTGGCGGGCTGTTGAAAAACGCGATCTGCATCGTTGGACTTCATCCTTCGTCCTTGCGGCGTACTATAGGTGCGCCTCACTCCTCAGGATTCGTCCCACGCCAAAGGCGTGGCTTGCATCTCATCGTTTTTGAACAGCCTGCCGGAGATAGGGTTGATCGCCGGGCTGTCAAGCAGGCGGTTGAAAACGCGATGTGCTTTCACGGCGTTGGGGTGACGCTTCATCCTCGGTTGTTGCGGCGTACGGTAGATACGCCCGGCATCTTGAGGTTCTTACCGGCCTCGCCGCGGTTGCGTGTATCCACAAGTAGACAGGAGCCGCGGAAAGTTACAACATAACTATATTGTAACTATATTATAGTTATGAGATCCGCCCCGGTATTGTCAAGGAAAAAGCGGTTCCGGGGCATGGGGATCCGGAGCGCTGCCTAAGCCTCAGTTCAGCCGATGCGGGAATTGCCGCGGAATCGGGGGGGGGATTCTGTGATCCATGTGCGGAGACATCGGCTTGCTTTTTGGGGCGGGCTCAATTAGAGCGGCCGCCGCCTCGAAGGGCTTTCCATTCGTGACCGGATGGAGGAAGGAAGACGCTGATGCCCGCGCGGTTTGTGGTCGACAATTCCATCGTGATGTCGTGGTGTTTCGAGGACGAGGGCAACCGCTACGCGGAGGCCGTCCTTGAAAGTCTCGAAACGGCGGAGGCCCTTGCGCCCGCCGTCCGGCCTCTCGAAGTGGGCAACGTCCTGCTTGCGGCGGAACGGAAACAGCGTATCAGCTTCAAGCCTCACCCATAGTTGTCTCCCATATTGCTCCCATATTTCCCTTGACAAAGGGATGTCAACATAGATGATTAAATTGATGCGTGCGTCGGCGCGCCGGTGGGAGATCATGATCAAAGCTGAATGGCCCACCGGTAGTGAATCGGCCGAATAGCTGAATTTGTCTACCGTCCTATTCTCGGTCCCGAAATCGGCGATCTGGGCGATATCATCCGCGCCCGCAAGCCTAAACGCCTGCCCGCCGTCATGACCCGTGACGAAGTCAAGGCCGCGCCGGCGGACATTTCCGGTAAAAAACGGCCGACGGCTTTGTTGCTGTACGAAATCATTTTCATGAATCCATCATCCGGAAGGCCGTCAAAGGTGCGGCGGCAAAGGCCGGCCGGGCCGAACGCGCCGCCTGCCACGCCTTTAGCCGTTCCTCTGTAGCGCAGCTCCCGGAGGCCGGCTATGGTATAGGAACGGTTCAGGAGCAACTTTGCCAGAGAGACGGCAAGACCGCCATGATTTGCAGACATATTCTGAACCGAGGCGTCAAGGGGGGGATGAGTCCCGTTGAGGATTTGTTGGGGGGCAATGAAGGCGTTTTATGCAGAAACCGTATATCTCCCGCGTCCATCGCAGGCCATGACAGAATGCTCTGCAACTACGGGCTTTCTTTGGGAATTACCGGAGGGGTCCTATACCGGGATGTTACGGCCA
>CAZQXK010000004.1:0-89223 GCA_964597345.1 uncultured Thermodesulfobacteriota bacterium
ATTATACAAGACGCAAAAGAAAAGTCAACCCCTAAATGCCGTTTTCACTCATATTTTCAAGTAGATAGCTTTGCTAACAGGTTTTTACGAACTCATCAGACTTGATTTCAAAGGGTTACGGTCCGCTTTTGCATATGTAAAGTATAACATTGATTACTTGTTCAGAGAAACTTTTGACATGGTATACAGTGCGGGTTTGTACGATTATATCAAGACATTCGAACTGGACGACAGCAAAGGCACCGTGGCGCTCACCACAAACCTGTTCAGTCTGGTTAAACCGGGCGGATCCATTGTTGTTGGTAACTTCAATCAGAACAACCCAAGGGACTTGCGGTTTGTTATGGAATACGTCTATGACTGGCAACTCATTCATCGAGATAGGAACCATATGATGGAATTTGCCAGAGGCATTCCGGAAGACAATATCGAGGAAATTCAGGTGTTGGATGAGCCTCTTGGGATTAACTATTTTCTGAAAATCACCAAGAAGGAATCATCGCCGAACAAGTGGAGCAACCTGCCCGAACAACCCAATGATTGACCGGCCTCATCAGGCTGTTGAAGAACGCGATCTGCTTTCACGCCTTTGGCGTGACGCGTCATCCTTCGTGCGGCGTACTGGCTGTGCGCCTCATTCCTCAGGATTCGCGCGCCTTGCGTTTCATCATTTTTGAACAGCCCGCCCGAAATGCTGTTTTTCAACAGGCTGTCATGCGGGACCATCGGGAAGCGCGATCCATGGCGGCCTGCGTTTTTCCGCCACGGTTACGCGGCCTGATGCGTTCCCATACTCCTCAGTGAAAGCACCACGCGATTGGCGCTTTCCTCCACTCGGGAAATGATGTCGATGAGCACCTTGAGGGCGCTCAACGCCTTCTTGATCTGTTGCTTATGCCGAATGGCGACGGTGGGATGATCGAGAAGCCAGAAGATTTCCTCGAGTAAGGCGAAATTTCCCGCGGAGTAGTGCGTATAAACCAGCTCGGGCCATCGGGTTCGGACGTCTTCCGGAAGGTGATCCATCCTTTGAGCCAATTGCGGGTCCGTGACCACCCACAAAGTCCCTTTGAGTCTTTCGATGAGGTGTAGGATCTCTTCTTCCCGGCCGTCCCATGCGCGGCTCGACGTCAGCAGCAGCTGCCATTTGGGTCGGATTCGATGCTCCAACCAATTCTCACTCTGTTGAGGCAAGAGGAAGAGCTTGCCGAGTTTGTCCTGTTCCTCCAACAGTTCCTCCGTGAGTCTCCGCATGCCGTCGAATTCCTGCATGCGGCTTTGACCCGCCAGGAGGTGTTCGTTGAGTTGGGCGATGACGGCGGACTTGTTCTCCCTGTGCGGGTAGGACGCTTCCCATTCCATTTCCCACTGTTCCCGCAGAAAACTCATTACCGTGTTCACGGCGGAGAATACGAAGGCCAGTTTGGTCAATGTGTTTCGAAGTTCGTGGGACAAGAGATTACAGGATTCCAGTCGCTCCCGGGCCAGCTTCTCCCGGGCGTCGACGTAGGTTTCCCTCAGGTGCAGGGACAGCAGTTCCGTGCCCAGGGTGCGTGACAGTTTCTTGATGATCTTGGTGGAACGGTCCCCCCGCTGAATCGTAAGGGGCCGGAAATGAATCTTGATCACCGCCACCACGGCCCACTCCGTGTCTTTCCAAATGGGAATTCCCTGCCAATCGCGGGGGTGCGTTTGCATGGGAAGGGCATCCCCGTATACGTCTGTTTGGCGTACCAGAACGGGTTCCAGGTGGTAGTAATCTTCCACTTCACCGAAAAGCTGCCTCCGGACGCTGCGGGCGTCTTCGTGAGGATTGTCGGCGGTCCAGCTTTTCTGCTTTTCAACACACCAGCCCATGGCTTCCAGAAGATGACCCGGACGGTCCCTGTACTGATCCCAAATCTTACCGGGGGGGTTGTAGTCCGAAACCTCGGGAAGACCCCATCGAATGCCTCCGTTGTCGTTTTCCCGGATTCCGGACGTAATGCGTTCCGCTTGGAGATGGGGTAATGGACCTATCCTGTAAATGGTGCCTTTTACGGCATGCTCCAGACACAGGAGAATGGTTTCGATGGCGTTCTTGCAGGTATGTTCCAGGATTTCATGGCCGATAAACATGATGGCCCCTCACGTTACGACGGAATCCGACTTCTTGCCGGACTGTTGAAAAACGCGATCTGCGCCGTTGGGCTTCATCCTTCGTCATTCGTCATTGCGGCGTACTGGTTGTACGCCTCATTCCTCGGGATTTGCCCGCCTCGCATCGCATCGTTTTTGACCGGGCTGCCCGCAACACGATGTATCAACGGGATGGTATCTCCTAGAATCGGCAAAGGAGGGGACTCAATCAAGCCCATCGTGCATTTTGAGGATTTTTCCAAGCGCTCTCCCATCGCTGTTCAAGGCTCGCGCCCCAAGCTTTCCTTTCCTGCCGGTATCCTGCCGGTATCCTGCACGCGGCAGCCCAAGAAACAGTTGTTTCAAAAGGATACAATAAAAATATAAGGGGGTTTCTGAAGTTTGCAACCGGGATTACAGAAGGTTATCCCGCCCGGCTCACGCCGCGGAAAACGAGCTTCCGGCTTCGCTTCACATGCCGCCTATCGGTTTGCTTTTCGATATCCCAGCTGATCCATGGCGATGATCATTTTCTGGATGTTGGCCGTGCCCTCAACGATCTGATAAAGAACCGCGTCCCGGAAATATCGGGCCACAGGGTATTCCGTGGAGTATCCGTAGGCTCCGAGAATCTTCATCGCGTAATGAGCGCATTTGGCCGCGACTTCTCCGGCGAAATACTTGGCCATGGAAGTCTCCAGGGTGTTTCCCAACTGCCCCTGGTCCTTCTGAACGGCGGCCTTGTAGGTGAGAAGCCGGGCCGCCTCGATTTCGACGGCCATCTGGGCGATCATGTCCTGGTTCATCTGGAATTGTCCCACCTGTTGGCCGAACTGCTCCCGCTGGCGACAGTACCCGACGGCTGCTTCAAAGGCCGCCTGGGCCACGCCCACACCGCCCGCCGCACAGGAAAGGCGGGTTTGATTCAGGCTCGAGAACAGGATCTTCACCCCGTCTCCTTCCCGGCCCAGCCGACTTTCCTTGGGAATACGCACTTCTTCAAAATAGATTTCGCCGGTGGGCGACGACCGGGTACCCAACTTCTCCAGTGTAGCCGTAGTGACTCCCTCACGCTTCAGCTCCACCATGAAGGCGCTCAGACCCCGGCTTCCCTTTTCCCGATCCGTAAAAGCGTATACGGTGCACAGATCCGCTATCTGGGCGTTACTGATCCATGTCTTGGAACCGTTCAGTAGATAGTGGTCGCCTTGGTCCAGCGCCGTAGTCTTTATGGCCAGGGTGTCGGAACCGGCATTGGGTTCCGTAATGGCGAAGCAGCCGATAAGATCCGCTGAAACCAGGCCGGGAATGTACTTCTCCTTGAGAGCATCGGATCCGTAACGCAGGATCGTGTAGGCTGTTCCCAGGCATTGCATGTTAAAGGCCACGCGAATGGAACTGCTGCCTCGGGCGATTTCTTCGGTGAGGACGGTCTGGGCCAGGAACCCCATGTCGTTTCCCCCGTATGGTTCGGGAATGACACAGCCGAAAAAACCCAACTCCCCCATTTTCTTCAGGACTTCCCTGGGGAAATAGTGCTCTTCGTCCCACTTGTCCGCAAAGGGAACGATTTCATTTTGGGTAAAATCCCGCGCCGTTTCCTTCAGCATCATCAGTTCTTCACTCAAACCGAATTCCATAGGTGTTCTCCGTCACGTGTTTCGCAAGAGATTTCGCGCCACAAGGATTCTTTGGATCTGGTTGGATCCGTCGAATATCTGTACGGCCTTGGCGTCCCTCATGAGACGCTCGACCACAGCGCCGCGGCGCACGCCTTCCTTTCCCAGAATCTGTACGGCCGTCGTGGTCGCTTCCATGGCCGTATCCGAAGCAAAATACTTGGCCATGGACACGAAAGATTCCAATTCTTCCGAAGAGAACGCCTCATCATCCACCATGGCCGCCGACCGATACACCAGGGAACGGGCCGCCTCCGTCCGGGTCTTCATATCGGCCAGATGGAAAGCCACCGCCTGGAAGCGGGCGATGGGTTTATGGAACTGGATTCGGCGACGGGCGAAGCGGACGGCCTCATCCAACGCTCCCTGGGCCATACCCAGTGACATGCAGGCCGCACCCCACACCCGCATGGGATTCGCGTGGCGGGTCAGCACCTCCCATCCCCGCTCGGGACCCAGAAGCAGGTTGCTCGCAGGTACGGGGACGCCGTCGAAGTACATTTCCTCGGTTACGGAGGCTCCCAGTCCCATCTTCTTCATGGGCTTACCGAAGCTGAGTCCGGCGGAGTTCCGTTCCACCAACAGCGCACTGATGCCGGAAGGGCCGACGGCGGTTCCCGTGCGGACGAACACGAGGTAGAAATCCGCGTATTCACCCAAGGTCACATACGTCTTGCTTCCATGGAGTATGTACGCGCTTTCCGCCGGCTCCGCCCGGGTCTTGAGGGATCCGGCGTCGGAACCGTGGCCGGGTTCCGTCAATGCGAACGCGCACAGCTTCCCCCCGGAAGTCATCCGGGAGAAAAACCGTTCCTCTTGTTCTTCGGATCCGGTACGCGACAAGATGCGGATGACGGCGGAGGTGGGGAAGACCAACAGGGCGGAGGATGGGGATACTCGGGAGATTTCTTCGATCATCACTCCCAGGGACCGGGCATCCGCGTCCCTTCCCCCGTACCGGACGGGGAGCGCCGCCTTGAGCAGCCCCGCATCTCTCAAGGATTCATAGGCCGCTCGGGGAAAGGCGCCCTTTTCGTCCAATTCCGCGGCCACCGGCAGAATGCGCTCTCGGACCAATCGCCGGACTTCGTCCTGGAATGCCAGGTGTTCGGGCTTCAGAAGCGGCATCATTCCACCCCTGCACCGAGAACCTTCATGCGCCGTTGATATGCGTGTCGGGCCCTTAAACAAGCGATCTGCGGTCACGCCGCCGGCGCAGAACGTCCTCCTGCATCACTTCGGCGTACGGTACGTCTCCTTATCAGGCTGTTGAAAAGCGCGATCCGCCGTGTTGTGCTTCCTCCTTCGTCATTGCGGCGTACGGGTTGTACGCCTTATTCCTCAGGGTTTGCGCGCCTTTCATTTGATCGTTTTGTAGCGGCCTGCCCGTAATACGGTGTATCAACGTATACGCAGGATTCGCGCGCTTGGGGTCGCAGGATCCCGGATCCGCCCGGCCCGAATCCTGTTTGTCAAGAAGGCCGGCAAAAAAGGGTCAATTGCGTTCCACGATCAGGGCGATTCCTTGTCCGCCTCCGATACACATGGTAGCCAGACCTGTGTTCAGGTTCCGTTCCTTCAGCTGGTACAGGAGCTTGATCAGGATCATGCCCCCGGTGGCCGAAACCGGATGTCCCAGAGCGATGGCGCCTCCCTGGACATTCACTTTGTCCGGATCCATGTTCAATTCCCGAATGCAGGCCAGGGATTGGGAAGCGAAGGCCTCATTGAGTTCGACGAGATCGATGTCGTCCAGCGTCATGCCGGCTCGCTGCAGGGCCAACCGGGTGGCCGGAACCGGTCCGATTCCCATGAGGGAGGGTTCCACTCCCGCGGAGGCGAAGGCCCGGATGGAGGCCATAGGTTCGATACCCGACGCCTGGGCTACGTTTCGCTTCATGACCACCAGGGCCACGGCCCCGTCGTTCATCCCGCTGGAATTCCCCGCGGTCACGGTGCCTCCCTGCCGGAATACCGGTTTCAGGCGGGACAGAGCTTCCAAGGTAGTCCCGAAACGGGGATGTTCGTCCGTATCGAAGATCACGGGGTCCTTTTTCCCCTGAGGCAGTTCCACCGGTACGATCTGCTCGCGGAAGGCGCCTCCCTGGATGGCGGCTTCGGCGAGTTGCTGGCTTCGCAACGCAAACCGGTCCTGGTCCTCGCGGGATATGCCGTACTTTTCGGCCACGTTCTCCGCGGTTTCTCCCATGGTGTTCCCGCTCAACGGATCAAACAGGATCAATTGGTCCTGCAGTTGCCCGTGTCCCAAGCGATATCCCCAGCGCGCCTGCTTCAGGAGATAGGCGGCGCCGCTCATGGATTCCATGCCGCCCGCCACGATGACTTCCCCGCCCCCCGCCGTGATGATCTGGCCGGCCAGAGTCACGGCTTTGAGGCTTCCTCCACAGGCCTTGGAAATGGTGAATTGGGGCTTCTCGATGGGGATTCCGGCCCTCAGGGCCACCACGCGCGCCGAGTTGATGGGAAGGTCCCCGGTGCGGTATCCGGAGGCGTAGATCACTTCATCCACGCGTTCTCCGGCGATGCCTGTCCGATGCAGGGCTTCCCGGATGGGAATCGGTCCCAGATCGCCGTCGCTCACGTGTTGCAGGGCGCCTCCGAATCGGCCTATGGCCGTGCGGGCTCCGCCGGCGATTACGATGTCCTTCATATGGGCTCCTTGGCTGTCACGCTTCATAACAGGCTGTTGAAAAACGCGATCTGCTGTGTTGCGCTTCATCCTTCGTCATTGCGGCGTACTGGTTGTACTCCTCATTCCTCAGGATTCGCGCGCCTTGCATTTCATCGTTTTTGAACAGCCTGTCCGAAATGCTTTTTTTCAACGGGCTGATAAGAGGCCGTTGAAACGCGATCTGCGTCGTTGGGCTTCATCCTTCGCCATTGCGGCGTATACTGTATATACACGTCTTCCTCAGGATTCCCCCCACGCCATCGGCGTGGCTTGCATCTCATCGTTTTTGACCGGCCCGCCCGCAATACGGTTTATCAACGGGCTTTCGGACTCTCCGTTGCGCCGAAGGCGGGAATAATGTCCCCGGACTCCCGGCGAATGATTACAGGCCGCCTTGCGGGTTGTCAATTGGAAAACCTCACGGGGACGCCGGGAACACATGGTCCGGAAACAGGCGATAGGGTCGCCCCAGGGTCCTGTCAGGCGACAAAGACATTGACATCCGGGGTACGCCTCTATATCAGTAATAAAATTTTGCCCTCAGGATGCGGGGATGAGACCGGGGTTTATCCGCGGATCGTTGTCCCGTGAAGCAATCCGCGGGGGGCAGGGCGGGGGAAAACGGGCCGCCTCGGCGAACTTCGCTTTCCGCCGCGCGTTTCCCTCGATGAATAGTTAAACTTTCCACGGATGCCGGAATTCTAAAGAATCAAACATGCGCGATGACGACTTCCAGCTTGTCGACGAATTCTTGGCAGGTGATCAGGAAGCCTTCGAGACGCTCATTCGGAAGTATCAGAAAGAAATCTATTACTTCGTGCTCCGGATCGTTGGAAACGAGGAAGACGCCAAAGACATCGCACAGATGTCGTTTGTCAATGCCTTCCGTTCGCTCGCACGGTTCAAAAAGGAATCCAAGTTCAAGACATGGCTGTACAAGATCGCGCTCAATCTGTGCCGAAATCACTTGAAGAAGAGCCGCGCCCAGCAAACCGAGGAACTGGATCCCTCCCTGGCGGTGGAGGATGACCCGGCCAAATCCGTGATTGAAGATGAGAAAAGGGTTCAACTCCGGAAAGCGGTGGAAGAATTGCCCGAGAAACAGCGATTGACGGTGATTCTGAGAACGTACAAGGATTTGAGCTATGCAGATGTCAGCCGGATTCTGGGATGTAGTGAAGGGGCCGCAAAAGCCAATTTTCACTTCGCCCTCCAGAAGCTGAAGAAAAAGCTGGGGAAACTGTATGGACTGCAAAAGAGCTGAACGGCAACTCGCGTTCTTGACGGATTTGGATTTGGATCGGGGCTTGGATGCTTCGCTGGTTCGGCACGTGGACTCCTGTCCGGAATGCCGGGTATCGTTGGAGTTGGTCCGGGGATTGATCCAATCCAACCGTTGGATTCCCCAGACGGGCCATGAGCCGGACTGGGGATCGTTTGCAGAGGGAGTGAAACGGCGGCTCATCGCCGAGGCCTGTAAAGGGACCCGTCCCGAGGGCTGGAGCGTTCGCTCGGTAACGGCCTGGTTGTTCAGACCGGCCTTCGGTTTGGGCATGGCCGCGGCGGCCGTCCTCCTGGCCCTGACCCTCGGCATCGGGTACCTGGATGGACAAAGGGAAACCCCGATGGAGACGCGGCGTCCGGTTCCCCTGCAGGTTTCCGCGACTTCCTCCCTCAATCCGGTTCCCTACCTTCAGTTCGCTTCCGAAGACCAGGTGCTGGTTCCCCTCGAGACCCTGCCTTCAAACCAGTTGGTGTTTCTGTCCAACGAGCTGTTGAGCCGATTGACCACGGAGGAGCAGCTTGAATATATGTCCGAAGACCTGTTCCAGCGCACCGGCTTCACGGCCCCGGAGCAGCATTTCGCCCCCATCGAGGCCAGGCTCGCCGAATTGAGCCCCGCCGAGTTGCGTCGCGTCGCGTACGCACTGGAACACATGATTCCCAACTAACCGTTTGAGCAGGCGACCGTTGTATGGTGAAAAACGCATCCCTGAAAAGACCCATGTTGCTGTTGTCCGTGATGATCGCGGCCAATATGTGCTTTGCCGCCCAGGTGCGGGAGACCGCGGCGTCCGAAAAGGCGCTTAAAACCTCCGAAGCGGAAATGCAGCTTCACGAAACGGATCCGGGAGCCCAAGACGAGTCGGCGGTCATACGGAGTCCGGAACCGGACCGGGATGTCGTCATCAAACGCATCCGCATGATCCGTATCTGGCGGTTGACCTCGGAGTTGAACCTGGACGAGGATACGGCCCGTCAGCTTTTTCCCATGCTGAACGGGTTTGAGGAACGAAAGGCCCGGTTGATGTCCGAAGGCCATCGGATCCAGCAGCGCCTGGCCGAAGAAATGGCCAAGGAAGCCCAGGACGAAAGCCGAATCAAGACCCTGATCCAGGAATACAAGAACAATCGGTTGCGGAAGATCGACCTCTACCGGGAAGAATGCCAGAAGGTGGAGGAGGTGCTGACTTTCCAGCAATTCGCCAAATACATTCTTTTCTGGGAACGGTTCAATCACGAGCTTCAAAGCATTTTCCGCGAAGCCTTGGGCCATTCCATGTCTCCTCCGTCTCAACCCTCCAGGGTGAAGGGTATTCAGGCTCCCAAGACCCAACCCTTCCCGCTGGATCCTCGGGATGCGAGGTAGTCCGTAACATCGTCCCAGCCTTTACCGGAAAGATTCCATCCCGCGGGAACGCGCCGAAAGGCGTGCAACAGGCTGTTGAAAAACGCGATCGGCTGTGTTGCGCTTCATCCTTCGTCCTTGCGGCGTAAGGGTTGTACGCCTCGTTCCTCAGGATTCGCCCACGCCCAAGGCGTGGCTTGCATCTCATCGTTTTTGAACAGCCTGTCGGAAATCCTGTCTTTCAACGGGCTGGTAAAAGCGGTGATGGGCGCCGCCGGAGGTCCCGCTTTCCGGCCGGGCGCCGTCCGGCGTTTCCGCTCGAAACCGCTTCTTTGTCTCGGTGTTTCGTATTTCCCCCTTTTCTCCCCCGGTGTTCCCGAGTACAATTTTGGTTTGGGGATGCGGGATCGCCTGTGTTACAGTAAACGGAACTCTCTCCAGCAGCCCGTTGATCAACCGTATTGCGGGCGGGCTACCGTTTTTTCGGAAGGCCGGGTCCAACGTATGAAATCCTTCACCCGGAATCTGAGCGACATACTGCGCGACAGCCGGGACAAACTCCGAGTCCTGGTGGACGGGATCCCCGAACCCATGTTCACCGTCAACCGGGACCTCAAGGTGGTGTCCTTGAACATGGCTTTCGCGGGGATGCTCAACGCCCATCCCAAGGACGTGGTGGGTCGATCCTGCCACGAAGTGGCGTGCCGGTTCGTGGAGCCTTACCGGTTTTGTTCCGATGAACAGTGCCTGGCCCGGACTTTTTTCGAATCGGGTCGAACCATCCGCCGGTATCTGGAAAAGCCGGGGCCGGACGGCAAGATACGGTGCATGGAGGTGGTGGTCTCCCCCGTATTCGATCTCGATGGCGAGTTGAACCAGGCGGTGGTTCAATACCGGGACGTGACGCCCCTCAAGCAGCTCGAGGAGGAGGCCCGAAACCAGAGCCGGCTCCTGGAAGAGGAAGTGGATCGCAGAACCGCGGAGTTGCGGAACGCCCAGGATGAGCTGCTCCAGGAAAAAGCCCGGCTGGAAGTCCTGAATCGCGAGTTGGTGGAACTCGAAAAACTCAAGAATATCCTGATTCAGACGATAGTTCACGATATGAAAGGCCCCTTGGGCGAGGTCATGGGCAACCTGGATCTCATCCGCACGGAACCCCTTTCAAAAGACCAGGAAGAATACCTGGAAATGGCGGATCTGGCCTGCGACGATCTGCTCCGGATGGTGATGAACCTCCTGGACACCAATCGTCTGGAAGAAGGGCGGTTGAAGCCGCACTCCGTGGAACTGGATCCGGCCCAAATGCTGGAGCGGGTGGTGAGGAGATTCCAGGCTCTCAGCCGCCTCAAAAAACAAACCGTTTCCGTCCATACGGCAGGCGGCGTGAAGGTGGTTGCGGACCAAGGGCTTCTGGAGCGGATTCTCCAGAACCTGTTCATCAATGCTGTCGAGGCTACCCCGGAGGGGGGACGTATTGATTTGGGCGTGGAACCCTCGGAGACACCCGACTGGGTGCGGTGCTACGTCCGGGATACCGGCAGGGGGATTCCCGAGGCCTTTAAGCCCCTCATATTCCAGAAATTCGCACGGCTTTCCGGGGAAGCCGGAGTCAAAACGGGGACGGGACTGGGCCTGAGTTTCTGCAAAATGGCGGTGGAGGCGCACGGGGGAGTCATCGGCTTCGAGAGCCGGGAAGGCGGCGGAACCCGTTTCTTCTTTACGCTTCCCGGGACGTTTTTCACCGGGGAGGCGGGTTTCGGATCCAGCGTTCCGGGAGTGTCTTCGGGGCCGTAAGAAGACGGAAAAAGCCAACGGTCCGAGTCCCTTCACGAGTCCCCGGAAGCGGACGGTTGAATTCAGGAGATCCTTCTATTCTGAAAGGCGCTGCGCCGGGCCTTTCTTTGCGGAGCCCACAACGTGACCGAACCCACGGATCGAAAAAACCTTCGGGTCCTGGTAGTGGACGATCATGTCAAGATGAGACGCATGATCGCCAATATGCTCAAGACCAACGGATTTGAGAAGGTGGCGGACGCCCCGGACGGAGACGAGGCCTTGGCCAAGATCCAGGCCGGGGGTATCGATCTGGTGGTGTGCGACTGGAACATGCCCCGCATGAAGGGCGTGGAAGTCCTGGAAATACTCCGCAGCCGTGACGCCACCAAGGACCTGCCGTTTCTCATGGTCACCGCGGAGGTGGATGAAAAGACGGTGATGCAGGCCCTGGAAGGGGAGGTGGACGCTTACATCATCAAGCCGTTCAAGACTCAGACCCTGCTGGATAAGATCGATTACATTCTCCGGAAACGAACCCAGCCCGGTCCCATCGACCAGCATTTGAGGCGGGGAAACGCGTTCCTGAACAGCGGCAACCCCCAAATGGCCCTGACGGAATTCAAGAAGGCCCTGGGCGTGGATTCGGAAAGCCCCCGCTCCCATTATCATGTGGGTCTGGCCCATGAGAAGATCAAGGATTACAAGAGCGCCGTTCGGTCCTTTCGCAGGGCCCTGGAGATTTCCCCCCAGTTCGTCCGGGCCTACGACGCGCTGGCCGGCGTGTACAAAGCCACGGGAAAGACCCAGGAAGCCATAGACGCCCTGGCCGAGGCGGCGGCCTTGAGTCCCCGGAACTCGGAGCGTCAGGGCAAACTGGGGACCTTCCACATCGAGGCGGGCAACCTGGACAAAGGCAAACAGATTTTGAACGAGGTCCGGAAAGCGAATCCCAAGGACGCGGATCTGGCGTCCCGCATCGGCGAGGTCTTCCTGAAGGCCGGTATGAACGAGGAAGCCGAGGCGGCTTTCGGCAGCGCCCTCACCATCAACCCGGACATGCATCACCTGTACAACCGCCTGGGAATCGCCTACCGGAAGCAGGGAAAGGTCAAGGAAGCCATCGAGAATTACAAGACCGCGCTCAAACTGGCCCCCAACGACGTCAACCTGTATTTCAACCTGGGGGTGGCTTTCCTGGAAGGCAAGGACGTGGAGAACGCCCGCAAGGCCCTTACGCGGGCCGTGCAGCTCAACCCGGACTTCCAGGAGGCCGGCAAACTCCTCTCCCGGATCCAGGCCGTTCCCGCCTGACGCAGTCCGAATTACTCAGCCGGCGTTTCGAAGACTCACGCCCACTGGAACGGGGATTCCTGGAGCCGGTGGTCCAGCCACACGAGCACCTTGTCGAATTCGCCCGCCAGTTCCTGGAGCGCCCGTCCCCGGTGACTCACCCGGTTCTTCTCCTCGGCGGTTAATTGGGCGAAGGTCTTGTCCAGGGGAGGGTAATAAAACAGGGGATCGTAGCCGAAGCCTTGCGATCCTCTGGGTTCCTCTAAAATCCCGCCTTCGCAGCGCCCCTCGTAGATGAGGGCCGGGCCGGCGGGCACGGCCAGGGCGAGGATGCACATAAAGGCCGCGTTTCGGTTCCCCTTGCCCTTCATCTCCTCCAGCAGCTTCCGGTTGTTCTCGGCATCCGTGGCGTTTTCCCCCGCGTATCGCGCGGAAAAGACTCCCGGAGCCCCGCCCAGCGCCTCCACCACGAGCCCCGAATCGTCCGCCAGGGTCGGATACCCCAGCACCCGGGCGTAGAACCGGGCCTTTAGGACCGCGTTTTCTTCGAAGTCCGGGCCGTCTTCCACCACGGGGGGGAGGGTTCCGAAGTCTTCCAGGGTCCGGATGAGCACGGGCTTTCCGTCCAGTAACCGGCGAATCTCCCGGGTTTTTCCCGCATTGCGCGTGGCGAGCACCAGGGGGTGGATGCGATCCGTCATGGTGGGTGGTTCCTCCTTTAATGGCCCGGCAGGCTGTTGAAAAACCTATTGCGGGCAGGCCGGTTAAAAACGATGAGATGCAAGGCGGGCGAATCCTGAGGAATGAGGCGTACAACCCGTACGCCGCAATGACGAAGGAGGAAGCCCAACGCCGCAGATCGCGTTTTTAACCGGCCTGCCGGAGCCGTTCATAGCACAGATTGATGCCGAGCGCCAGAACGCGATGGGGGAAATTTTTTCTCAACGGCCCTTTCATTTTGACCGGATCTGACAATGGGGTGAGGTAGGGTGGGGACGGCTGGATGCGGCACTTCCATGGCGCCTAAACAAACATACGCATCCTCACGGTTAAAGACGCATTTTAACGTATAAAAACAAAAATATCTAGATCTAGATCTAGATCTAGATACGCAGACAGTGGAGGGAAAGATAGCACAAAATGGTTGATGTGCCAGAGTATTTCTAGAATCTAGGTTTAGGATTCCTTAATGCAACAACCGTACTAGATACATTGCTCATCTAGCGATGTCTGATTTAGCAATGTATAACAATAGTTGTTATAGACGCTAGGCATACCATAGTATGAACAAAGACTTTAGTACAGTAGCTATATCAAAGCAGATGTTAGCCACACGGTGCCTACAAGCTATTGAAATCACTGACTCTTATCAATTAAGTCTTGCCTAACTAATGGCCGTATGGTATCTTCATCAAAAACTATATGGGCACTGTCGTTCATGACAGGATTGTGTTTCGATCAACTTACATAATAAAGTCATATTAGTATGAAAGCAAATCGTGTTTTGTTATGCTATTTCTTATCTGCGTTTAACAAACTATCAGGCATACGGTATTGTCTCGCCGTCTACGGGTCTTCGGAAGATAGGCAGGTGCTTGTTTCCTGGAGAGCGTGAATCAACATATAAAAGACGTTTTCGTCAGAAGTCTTATTGACCAAGTAATCGTTTAATTTTATTGAAAGGGATATCTTTTACAATTAAAGTGGAGGCATGCTATGAGTAGGATGAAAAATATGGACGAGTTGGAGGAGGCAAGAGATATTTTGGAGAGAGCAAATCAAGCTAACGATGCAAAGATGAAAGTAGCTCTCTATGCAAAAGGGTTTGAGATGCTGGCGTCTATAGAGGAATATAACAATAACTTATATGCCCAACGTATCAATAACATAAGGCGTTGTTATATTAGACAATTATTGAGTCAACTATACTCTATAGAGAAATATGCAGTAAGGGTATATGCTGAATTAAGCTTTGATCTGTGGTGGCAATGCATAAGAATATTGCGCATCAAACATTATAAGGTTGTAAAAGATATATGTTGTGATGATTTAGCTCTATTGAAAGCGTACAATGATTTCTATGAGATATATGGCAGTATTTTAGACGAGGCCTTAGGACAGAAAAGACTGTCAGGATAATGTGAATGTATGGGTTGGAGGATATAAGTGTTTTAAGGGTAATGCATCTAACCAGTTGATAAGGATAGGCTATTTATGCTATAATACTTTATGTTGCGAGTTCAGTAAGAATCCGCGCCCGTCGGGCACGAGTTTTTGCGAGCAGCAAAGAAGGCATGCCCGGTTTTTGAGCAATTTACCGACAAAGTCACATACTCTGTTGCACAATGTCTGGGCAACGCGGGATCCAATCTGGATAGAATATCTTGTATTCTTAAATGGTTGCCTTTTGGCCCGTTTCTTGATAAAGATATATCCAGCACTTTTAAGGCATGAGGTGTTGCAAAGTCCGAATTAGACATTCCTCCGGATCGTTCACCTGTGCAGTAAGTAAAAAGGCTAAGCATGGATAACCGATTCTTCGAACAGCCGATCCTTAATTCTCCCTACGAATATCCGCTGCGTCACTGGGAGCTTGACGACGAGGGGCAACCGACGCAAGAGATTATTGAGCAGCGTCGCAGCGCCGAATTCATCACTCCCATTCCAAAACCCAAAAAGCGCAAAGGTTCCAGCCAACAACAGCAACTGAAGATGATTTTCGACGAGGGCATGGGGCTTTCGACTAAAGAGCAGCAATACGACCCCAACTCAGTGATTAATGCTCTTCGTCGCCACGTGGAAAAATGGCGAATTTTGCCGACTCCCAGAGACTGGCAGGTCACCCCTGAGACCGGCCGCCTACTGCAGCACTGGCGTCATCACAAGTTCGGCTCCATCCGGCCTTTCTTTTGTCAGGTGGAAGCGGTTGAAACCGCCATCTGGCTTACTGAAGTAGCCCCAAGGTCCACGAAGAGCGCCAAAGGCTTCATTACATACCTCGCCAATGCCAACAACGATTCCAATCCGGACCTCATGCGCCTGGCTTTGAAACTGGCTACCGGTGCGGGTAAAACCACCGTCATGGCCATGCTTATCGCCTGGCAGACCGTTAATGCCCTCCGCAGGCCCAACAGCAAGAATTTCACACGCGGTTTTCTGGTTGTCACACCCGGATTGACCATCCGCGATCGACTCCGCGTGCTCCAGCCCAATGACCCCGACAGCTACTATCAGAGCCGCGAGCTCGTTCCGAATGACATGCTCGGGGATCTGGAGCGGGCCAAGATCGTAATCACGAACTACCACGCCTTCAAGCTTAGGGAACGGATTGAACTTTCCAAGGGGGGTCGCTCTCTTCTACAAGGGCGGGGCAAGCCCCTGGACACCTTGGAGACTGAAGGTCAGATGCTCCAGCGGGTTATGCCCGAATTGATGGGACTGAAGAACATTATGGTGCTGAACGATGAGGCGCACCACTGTTATCGCGAGAAACCGCAGAAAGACGACGAAGGAGATCTGAAAGGCGACGACAGGAAAGAGGCGGAGAAAAACAACGAGGCCGCACGTCTCTGGATCTCCGGTGCTGAAGCCGTCAACCGAAAGCTTGGTATCTCGCGAGTCTTCGATTTATCAGCTACGCCTTTTTTTCTCAGAGGCTCGGGCTATGCTGAGGGAACTTTGTTTCCCTGGACCATGAGCGACTTTTCCCTGATGGACGCAATTGAATGCGGCATCGTGAAACTGCCGCGAGTGCCCGTGGCGGACAACATACCGGGCGGAGATATGCCCAAGTTCCGCAACCTGTGGGAGCACATTCGATCCAAAATGCCTAAGAAGGGTCGAGGCAAGACCAAAACCCTTGATCCCCTAAGCATCCCCGTTGAGTTACAGACCGCACTGGAGGCTCTCTACGGGCACTACGAAAAAACATACCGGTTGTGGGAAGAAGCGGGGATACGTGTTCCACCCTGCTTCATCGCGGTGTGCAACAACACGTCCACCTCCAAGCTGGTCTACGATTATATCTCGGGGTTTCACCGGGAAAACGAAGAGGGATCCACAACCCTGGAAAACGGACGCCTGCCGCTGTTCAGGAATTTCGACGAGCACGGCAATCAACTGGGCCGTCCGAACACTTTATTAATAGACAGCGAACAGCTTGAATCCGGCGATGCCCTGGATAAAAATTTTCGTGATATGGCTGCCGATGAAATCGAGCGTTTCCGGCGCGAAATTGTCGAACGTACCGGGGACCGTCTCCAGGCGGAGAAGATCAGTGATCAGGACTTACTCAGGGAAGTCATGAATACTGTCGGAAAAGAAGGTCGTTTGGGTGAGTCTATCCGCTGTGTGGTGTCCGTGTCCATGCTTACCGAAGGTTGGGACTCCAATACGGTCACACATGTTCTGGGTGTGCGGGCCTTCGGAACTCAACTCCTTTGTGAACAGGTCATTGGTCGTGGGTTACGTCGCCAGTCCTATGATCTCAATGAAGAAGGCTTGTTCAATGTGGAGTACGCCGACGTATTGGGCATCCCCTTTGACTTCACAGCTAAACCGGTTGTAGCCCCACCCCAGCCGCCGCGACAGACCGTGCAGATCAAAGCGATTCGTCCCGACCGCGATCATCTGGAAATCCGCTTTCCGCGCGTTCAAGGCTATCGCGTCGAACTCCCCGAAGAAAGTCTCACTGCGGAATTCAACGAGGATTCTATCTTAGAACTGACCCCGGATCTCGTAGGACCGTCCATAACGAAAAACGCGGGAATTATTGGGGAAGACGTGGACCTCACGTTGAAACATCTGGAGGATATGCGTCCCTCGACGGTGATGTTTCACATAACAAAGCGACTATTATACACCAAATGGCGCGACCCGGATGAAGATCCTAAACTCCACCTTTTTGGTCAGCTCAAACGGATCACCAAACAGTGGCTCGACAACTGCCTGATCTGCAAGGGCGGCACCTATCGCGCTCAATTGATGTATCAGGAGCTGGCGGATATGGCTTGTGAACGCATTACCCAAGGGATCACTCGTACGCAGTTAGGAAAAACCCCTGTCAAGGCCGTGCTTGATCCCTACAACCCTGTCGGCTCCACGAAGTATGTGAACTTCAACACGTCAAAAACCGACCGGTGGGAGACGGATCCGAATCGTTGTCACATCAATTGGGTCATACTTGACAGCGACTGGGAGGCCGAGTTTTGCCGGGTCGCCGAGGCTCATCCTTCGGTAAAGGCCTACGTGAAAAACCACAACCTCGGACTCGAAGTTCCCTATCGCTACGGCTCGGGAACGCGCACCTATCTGCCTGACTTCATTGTGTTGGTTGACGACGGTCATGAGGACCCTCTGCACATCATCGTCGAGATCAAGGGCTACCGGGGTGAGGACGCCAAGGACAAGAAATCTACCATGGAAACCTACTGGGTCCCCGGTGTGAACAACCTGGGCCGGTTCGGACGCTGGGTTTTTGTGGAATTCACCGACGTCTACCAGATCGAAAGCGACTTCAAAGCCAAGATGGAATCGGAGTTCAACAAAATGATCGAATCGGTCATTGCTAAGCCCGTGAAGTAGGATAGTCGTATGTCCAAGACCACGAAAAAGGCGGTTGAAATTATCAGGCACGACGAGGCCACCCGAAAGAACATCCCCACGGCCGAGTTTCAATCGGTCATGCGCATGGATGAGCAGACTCCGATTCAGGCGGCCTACGAGCGTCGCAACCGCGACCTGGACCCTCAACTCGTGTGGCGGGGCAAGGATGACCGGGACTGGTCGGACCTGATAGTTCAGGCGCCTCCCTTGTACATCCAGGAAAAGGTGCATCCCAAGGTTCTCATTGACGATCTGATCCGGCAATCTCAAGCCGACGAGGAACCGACAGATCGCCAATTGAATCTCTTCGCCGATTTCAATGGCTTGCCCGCCAGCCCCATGAAAACCGAATTCTACCAGCACGACGCCAATTGGACCAACCGTATGATTCTTGGGGACAGCCTGCAGGTCATGGCGTCCCTGGCTGAACGCGAAGGCCTGCGCGGTCAGGTTCAGTGCATCTACATCGATCCCCCCTACGGCATCAAATTCAACTCCAACTTCCAGTGGTCCACTACCAGCCGTGATGTCAAAGATGGCAAAGTTGATCACATCACCCGTGAGCCGGAACAGGTGAAAGCATTTCGAGATACTTGGCGGGATGGGATTCATTCGTATTTGACTTATCTTCGCGATAGGCTCACTATTGCACGTGATCTGCTTGCCCCGTCTGGATCTATATTCGTACAAATCGGGGATGACAACGTTCATACACTCCGATCAGTCCTCGATGAAGTATTCGGCGATGAAAACATGGTTTGTCTTATTACGTTTAAGAAGACATCGGGAGCGGGAAGTCCCTCTGGCGGAACACAAGTCTTGGCTTCAGTCTGTGACTACTTAGTTTGGTACGCAAAAGATCGCCAACAGACGAAGTACAGACAACTTTATAGAGCTAAAGCGATTGGTGGTGACGGTGGCGGACAATACACGTGGATCCGGACTCAAAAAGGGGAAAAACGACCAGCAACAACTATTGAACTTTATGACCCCTCCAACCACCGTTTGATTTTCTCACAAAACCCTCTCACCTCGCAGAGTTCGGGAAAACCTCAATTTTTTGAGGTAGAACTTGATGGCCAATGGTTTGACTGCGGTAATAGCGGTTGGAAAACGACACGAGATGGTATGCGTCGTATAAAATGTGCAGATAGAGTCTTTCCGATAGGCAAGAACGTTCGTTATATCCGTTTTTTTGAAGACTTTAACGTGTATCCATTTAACAACTTCTGGGATGACACTGTTGTGTCAGGTTTTGGAGCTCCAAAAATATACGTCGTTCAGACAGTGGGCAAAGTCATCGAACGATGTTTACTTATGACATCTGACCCAGGCGATCTCGTCATCGATCCTACTTGCGGATCTGGTACTACAGCCTATGTGGCCGAACAATGGGGACGCCGCTGGATCACCATCGACACTTCCCGAGTCGCTTTGGCATTAGCCCGTGCCCGGATTATGGGGGCACGGTACCCCTATTACCTGTTGGCCGACAGCCGGGACGGACAGCTCAAGGAAGCCGGGGTGACTCGCACGGCTGCTTCCGAAGCGCCGACGCGCGGAGACATCAGACAGGGCTTTGTCTATGAGCGTGTACCGCACATCACACTCAAATCCATCGCCAATAACGCCGAGATCGACGTGATTTGGGACAAATTCCAGGAGACACTGGAGCCGCTGAGAAAGCAACTCAACAAGGCCATGGGCAAAAAGTTGGAAGAATGGGAAATACCCCGCGAGGCCGAAGATAAATGGCCGGACGAAGCAAAGAAGCTACATGCCAAGTGGTGGAAAATCCGCATCGCACGTCAGAAGGAAATCGATGCCTCCATCGCGGCCAAGGCCGATCCTGAATACCTCTATGACAGACCTTATGAGGACAAGAAGAAGGTCCGAGTCGCCGGACCGTTCACCGTCGAAAGCCTCTCACCCCACCGGGTGCTCGGAGTGGGTGAGAATGACGAACTCATCGAAGGCGTTGCGGAGGGGAAGCCGGGCTATGGCGAAGAGCGGGACTTTGCCCAAATTATCCTGGAGAACCTCAAAACGGCCGGTGTACAGCAGCTCCACAAAGAGGACAAAATCGACTTTATATCTGTCACGCCTTGGCCGGGTTACTATGTCTGTGCCGAGGGCCGGTATGTGGAAGGAGATGAGAAATCCGGTACGGAAAAGCGGGCCGGAATCTTTATCGGCCCGGAGTTTGGTACCGTGTCCCGCCCCGATCTTGTAGCCGCCGCCCGCGAAGCCGGTGATGCGGGTTTCGACGCACTCATCGCCTGCGCCTTCAACTATGATGCCCACTCGTCGGATTTTGATAAGCTCGGCCGTATTCCCGTGCTCAAGGCCCGTATTAACGCAGACCTGCACATGGCGGACGACCTCAAAAATACAGGTAAAGGGAACCTGTTTGTTATTTTCGGTGAGCCTGACATTGACATTCTTGACGCAGAAGACGGCGAGATTCAGGTAAAAATAAACGGCGTAGACGTATTTCACCCCAACACGGGCGAAGTCCGAAGCGACGGGGCTGAGGGTATTGCCTGCTGGTTCATTGACACGGATTACAACGAGGAGAGCTTCTTCGTGCGCCACGCCTATTTTCTGGGAACAAACGACCCATACAAGTCCCTGAAGACCACGCTCAAGGCGGAGATCAACGAAGAGGCCTGGGCCAGCTTGAACAGCGACATCTCACGACCTTTCGCCAAGCCTTCGTCCGGGCGGATCGCGGTGAAAGTCATCAATCATCTTGGCGACGAAGTCATGAAGGTATTCCGGGTGGATTGATGGAATTCCGTATTGCCGAAACGTTCATCGACAGTCTGGCCAAGCTCACCGGCCAGGAACAAAAGGCTGTTAAAACCACGGCCTTTGACCTGCAGTTGAACCCGGCAAATCCTGGAATGCGGTTTCATAAGCTCGACAAAGGCAGGGATCCACACTTCTGGTCCGTACGTGTGAACCAGGATCTCCGACTCATCGTTCACAAAACCAACGTAAGCCTCCTGCTGTGTTACGTGGATCACCACGATGATGCCTACTTGTGGGCAGAGCGACGAAAACTGGAAACCCATCCCAAGACCGGAGCCGCTCAAATCGTAGAAATCCGGGAGACGGTGGAGGAGGTCGCCGTTTCAAAATACGTAACCGCCGAAGAAACTCCCGCGCCCAAACCACTTCTTTTTGCCCATATCTCAGAGGAAAAACTACTGAGCTACGGTGTGCCCACCGAGTGGTTGAACGACGTACGTGAAGCCCATGAGGACACGGTCCTGGAATTAGCCGACCATCTACCCAAAGAGGCTGCCGAGGCCCTGTTGGAGCTGGCCGTCGGCAAGACACCGCAAGTCATGCTATCTGTTTCTCCAGGTGCCGATCCATTCGAGCACCCCGATGCAAAGCGCCGTTTCCGTGTGATGAACAACGTCGAGGAACTGGAACGCGCCCTGCACTTTCCTTGGGAGAAGTGGACGGTCTTTCTCCATCCTGCACAACGGGATTTGGTGGAACGTGATTACGGCGGACCTGCTCGGGTTTCAGGTTCGGCGGGAACAGGCAAGACGATCGTAGCCCTTCACCGGGCCGCGTTCCTCGCCAGAAACAATCCCGACGCCAGGGTGTTGCTGACCACTTTTTCCGATACGTTGGCTAATGCGCTCAGAACCAAACTAAAAAGATTGATCAGCAACGAACCTCGTATTGGAGAGCGTCTGGAAGTACACGCCATAAATGCAATTGGCCGACGTCTCTATGAGCTGAACTTCGGCCGCCCCTCCATAGCGAGATGTGAACAGATGCAAGGGCTCCTCAAACAAGCCGCCGCGGAAGTAACTGATCAGAAGTATACTCTGCCTTTTCTCGTGGAGGAATGGGAAGAGGTTGTAGACGCACGGCAACTAAAAACATGGGAAGCATATCGAGATGTCTCGAGATTGGGTCGGAAAAAACGCCTGCCGGAAAAGCAACGCGCAACACTCTGGTCTACCTTCCATCGTGTTCGATCCGAATTGGATAGCCTTGGCTTGGTAACCCATGCCGATATCTTCAGCCGGTTGGCATCTATGCTTGCAGAAAGCAAACGTGCGCCATTTGACTTTGCTGTGGTGGATGAATCTCAGGACATCAGCGTACCGCAGTTGCGGTTCCTTGCCACCCTTGCGAGTGATTTGCCGAATGGTCTTTTCTTTGCCGGTGATCTGGGTCAACGAATCTTTCAGCTTCCTTTCTCCTGGAAGACGCTCGGTGTGGATATTCGCGGTCGTTCCAGAACTCTGCGGATCAATTATCGTACGTCACACCAGATCAGGATGCAAGCTGATCGGCTTCTGGCTCCGAGGCTTGCCGACGTGGACGGGAATACGGAAGAACGCACTGGCACCATTTCCGTATTCAATGGCCCGAAGCCGGAAATCAGGATCTTTGATGCCTCAGAGGAAGAGATGGAGACAGTTGCTATGTGGCTTTCGGATCGTATCGAGGACGGCTTGCTGCCTCACGAGATTGGATTATTTGTGCGCTCGGAGGCTGAATTGGTCAGGGCTCGTGCAGCTGTGGAGGGATCGGGGCTTCGTTTCGCAGTTCTTGACGAAAGCGTTGAAACGATCAGCGGACACGTTTCCATCAGCACCATGCATCTTGCCAAAGGACTTGAGTTTAGGGCTGTTGTGGTGATGGCTTGCGACGATGAGGTCATTCCTCTGCAAGAACGGATCGAAGCTGTGGCCGACGATGCGGATCTGGAAGAGGTCTACAATACCGAACGCCACTTGCTGTATGTGGCCTGCACTCGGGCGCGTGATCATCTGCTGGTCACGGGTGTCGATCCGGCATCCGAGTTCCTTGATGATCTAAGGATATGAATTGAATCCGCGAAACAACGATTATCACTTTATTAGAAATCGGCGCGTAACTAGTTGATACCTTATGCAAAGTCTGCAATAGTGTTCCCTGTTGTCAATTCACTGAACAGGTGAGGGCTATGCAGAGAATCACCATGGAAAGATCGGAAAGCGAGTTTTATACCGCTAACCTCTGTTGGCGTATGAAATGTTTTAGGAGGGCACAAGGAATGGAAGCAACAGAATCTACAAAAATAAGACCAAAGGTACATGATTTAAGTGCCTTTAAACAAATAATGGAGAGCAGATCCCATCCGCTGGATATGTTAAGAGAGGCTCTTAGCAATATGATGGCTCCAGAAGTCATGGCCACTGAAATAAAGATACAGCATTATGGCCATCCCGAACACAATGCTTCGTTCATTTTGAAAGATGATGGCATAGGAATGACTTACACAGGCGATCCAGATAATCCAGGCAGGCTTGACCGCTTCATTGGTTTAGCATTTTCCCGTGCTGCTGGGCTTACGGCTGATTATTGGGGCTGGAAGGGTCTTGGATCAAAGCTTATGCTTAATTGTAATAAGTTAGTTATGGAAACATGGACAGGTTACACACACGATAAGTACATAATTATTAATATAATTAATCCAAGAAATTCTCTGCTTTCTGAACCTCCAGTAGCCCCTGACTATTATCTTACTAAGAGAGACTCTATAACATCTGATGCAAAGGGTGCGAAAATTGATGTTTTGGGATATGATGGCGGTAACAAGATGTACACTATAGATGAAATAGAGCGCTATTTATATTGGAATACTGCTGTAGGAATAACAAAATATTTAAATCATAAGCCTCGAATATTTCTCAAAGTAAATTCAGAAGAAACAGAATTGCCCATCGGGTATAAATTTATTACCCCCCAATTTCAAGATGATGGGACAAGAGATTGGCGCACTGTAGTTATCGAATCTCCTATATCAAAATCAGCCAGAATTGTTATAGACGGAAAAGAAAGACATATTGAAGTTGTCCTCAAAGGCGGATTTACCCTTGATACTGGCAGGTTTGGTCTTTCGCCGCACAGGTACAATACAGGGCTGAGACTATCAGTAAAAGGAATCCCATATTTCCAATTTCCATTTTATCAATATAAGGGTAATAAATTCAAGCAATATAAAGATTTATGCAGTTTTGTCGTTGAGTGTGACGAGATTGAATCAAAGTTAAATCTTGATAGAAGTAATATAAGCAACCAGATGGGGGATGATCCTGTAGTCAAAGCGTTTAGGAAATTAACATCAAATTGTTTTGATGAATTCACTGATACAAAAGAATATAAGGAATTTGAAAGAAACAAAAGGAAAGAGGATGAGAGGAATAAAGCTACTGCTGTTAGGAAAAGACAATCGGCCTTATCTAAGCCTGATCAAGAATATGCTTGCATTGAAATTGATGGAGAAGTTAAAGTAATTCACAGGGTGCCAGACAACTCGGAAATGCATACCTTGTGTGTTTTTTGGAAGCTAGAAGCTTTGGGGAAACTACCGTTCGAGAATTTTATTACTTGGGAGCATACGAAAAAGGACGGCATAGATGTGATCGCATCATTTCAAATTGACGATGAATCCTCCCTCGAGAACTTTGTTCCCGTAGAGTTCGAAGCAACCTTTGAAAATTTTATTAATCATGGCCATAATCCAAAACAAACAAAATGCATTGTATGCTGGGAAATAAGCAACAAGGCAGGTTTAAGAAAAATAAATGATTATCTATATTATTACGACATTGATGGACGTTCAATACCAGTCTATGAAATTATATCGTTTCCTGATATTCGAATATGCAAATATTCAGAAGTCAGTTAACCGCTAACAAGTCGCTGCACTGGATTGTGCGGGATGTATTTCTAATTCGATTCACATTAGGGCTCATTTCAGCAAATGATCCCTAATGTAATTGTGCGAGTATGTCATGTCGGCTGACATTTATATGCTTTTCGTTGGAGTCGTTACTGCTCTTATTGCACTAGCCACACTACTCTCAACAACAACTAGCTTACTTAAACGAAAATTGCCTTTAGAGATTGGATTCTGTGTTAATGGCAAGTACAAAAGATCTATTCAGATTGCGACTGGTGACCCATCAAAACCTATTGAAATTGGTATCAAGAATAAACATAAGCACACCATTAACCTTGTCACAGTAAATATTAAATTTCTGCGCCCGATAGTCTTATCTGGGTCTGAGAGGGCTCTACAAATTATAGAAGGAAGTACAACCAAAATGAGATTGCCAAACGGTGGACCCTATATACTAACTTATCATAATTTAACATTTCCTGGTAAGGAGTACATAAACTTCAGGATTGAGCTCAACACCGTTAATCTGCGTATAGGATCTCATTGTATCGAGGTATCATCATTTGCACTTGACACGAATTATAAGAGACTTGATACAAAACTTGAAGTGGAAGTTATCTAACGACCTGAATCCGAGACGTGTTTTTCTGTGCGAGAATCCTAAGGAATGACGCACACATACAGCACGCCGCTATGACGAAGGATGAAGCGTCACCCCAAAGGGATGACAGCGGATGGCGTCTTCCAACGGTTTGACAGGAATCTACTTGCACCCTAATGGCCGGCAAACGGGTTCCGCTCCGATGGAAAACAGCCTCTTGGGTCCCGCCCCCCTCTGTGAAGCAGCAACCGTCGCCCCACGGAAACACACACCCGATCTTTCCACCCCAAGAAAAAATTCCATTTAAAAAAATCCCTCCCGCGTTTTGACCGTATCTGACAATCCCGCGACGTAAACTCCAAATTCAGGATGGGCTTTCCATCCGAATACCCCGTTGCGGAAGACCCATCCCAACGAGGCCGCAGGGGTTGAGTCCACCCCCGGCGCGCCGGCCCGGAACCGATTCCCGCCGGGTTTCGCGTGCGATCTTGCGGTTTCGGCCCGGCGGGACGACACCAGGACGGGCCTGCTTTTCCGGCCGTCACGGTGGGGGAAGTTTTCGGTTGTCATTATGAACAGCAACCCGTAATCGAAAGGAGAACCCTTATGGCCCGAAGCATACCTGTGTTGATTATCCTCGCGTGCCTGGCGGCCGCGGCGGGCGCCCATGTGTCCGTCCCGCCCCAGGAATCCTGGCTGGAACAGGCGGACCGCCTCGACACCCTGGCGCCCATGGACCCCGCCTTTCAGCCGGCCTTCGACGTCCTGTCGGACCTAACGCCCCTGGTGGGGACCACCTGGAACGTTGAATTCACCATCATCAGCACCTTTACGGATACCTTCACCTTCGGCGATCAGATCCAGTACCTGGACGCCACGCCCTATCTTACCGTCAAAGACAAATATGGAAATACAGGAAGCTGTTTCCCCAAGTGGTTTGCCTGGCAGGAGCACGATTACGGCGTAGTGTTCATCAACGAATGGTGGTCTCCCATCGAAACGGAGTTCTACGATTTCAACATCAGCGGAAACACGTTGAACGGAGTGTACCAATTCAAGTACGATGGCAATCAGTATTCGAACCCGTATCCCCTCACGGGCGTCCAGGTGGGCGGACCCCCGCCGCCGGAACCGACCCCGGCCCCGGAACCGCCCGCGCCGCCGGAGGATCCGCCCGCGGAACCCGCGCCGACGCCGGTCCCACCCGGCATCACCGCGGCGAAAAGCGGTATCTGGAAATCCCATGATCACGTACTGTCTCTGTATCTCCAGCGGTACCCGTCGGGCTCCTGCGCGCTCATCGTCACCATGGGGGACGGTGACTACACCGCTTTTCTGGACACGAACTATGCGGACGGCATCGCGTGCTCCGATGTGGACGGACGGGGATATACGCTTTCTCTGGCCCTGGAGGACGGCGCCCGGGGAACCTTGACCGTGACCCTGCCCGTATACGGGCTGGTCATTACCCCCGTGGTCCTCGTCTTCGAAGCGCTGGGCGAATAACCGGCCCGCCGTCAAACACAGCGTGTTGGAAGGGGTGGGGCCAAACGCTTCGGAAGAGGCATTCCCCGCCCGCCCCGGGAACAGGGGTTTTTTTCCGGCCATCCAGTCAAACCTACAGGCCAAGGAGGTTTTCAAATCATGGGCGCTCTTAATCGCGATAAGGTGACCCAATGGGTCATTCTGGGGCTTCTGCTGGCCGGAATGATTCTGATCGCAATGCTTCAACGGCCGCCGTTGGAACCCCGATACCCCCTCCGGGCTTCCCATTCCACATGGGGTTCGTTCGGCCTGAAACAACAGTGGATCGACGTTCACTTCACCCACCCGGTAAACGCCGGAGACCTGGAACGGTATCTGGAGATCCGCAACGGACTCGACGGAAACGCCGTTGCGCCCTATGAAATCCTCACTGCGGGTGCGTCCGCCGTCCATCGGCTGGCCACGAAGCTTGAGGTCACCGAGGATGTGGAGCTTCTCATCCGCATCGCTCGAGGATTGCCCGGGCCGGAAGGCATTCAACCCCTGCCGTCGGAATGGACCTACACGCTTCGGCGGCGCGCCCAGACCCTCATCGCAGAGGATTTCCACTGGAACCCATCGCACAGGGAGGGGCTTGCGCTGCAAGTGAATCTCAGCGCTTCCGTGGACGCGGCGGACCTTCGAAACCATTTGGACGTGCATCCCGCCCTGGAGAACATGCGGGTGATTCCGGGCAGGTACACGGGAGATTTCGCGATCCTGGGCGAATGGCGCCCCAACGAAACCTACGAAGTGACCTTGGCGGCCGGACTCGTATACGCCGGGGGCCTGATTTCGAAGAAGTCGCTCACGCGGAGCGTCACGCCCCCGGAGATCCCCCCGTATGTGGGATTCGGGCGGGCCCGGGAGTACTACTTCCCTAGACGAGGCGCCCTGGAACTGCCTCTTTCCCACAGAAACGCGACGCACGTGACGCTGCGGTTAGGCCGCATGTTTCCATCCAACATCGCCGTGGCCCTGGAAGATTTGAGGAAGGGGGAAGGAAGCGGGACCTTCATGGAGCGCTGGAGCGAATCCCTGGAGGAAACGGAACTGAACCTGGGAGAATCGACCTACCGGCTCGTGGAAACCCCGCTGGATCTCGGGGCGTTGCTGCCCGCGGACAAAAGGGGCGTGTTCTGTATCGAGGCGCGGAGCGTGGGAGACGAATCCGCCTCCGACCGGAAGATAATCCTCGTGACGGATATCGGCGTACTGGCCCACTGGCAGCGGAACGAACTGGTGCTGTTCAGCCATGACCTGTATTCGCTGAAACCGCTTGCCGGCGCCGTGGTGCATCTCTACTCAAAGAAAAACCAGGTGGTGAGCCGGGGCCAAACGGACGGAAGCGGCGTATGCCGCCTGGCGGCCTTTTCTCCCGAGCTCGGGGAACCCTACGTGGCCGTGGTGGAGCACGGCAACGACTATACCTTTCTCGATTTGTCTTCATCCGTGAAAGACGCGGTTCCGTTCACGTCCGCCATGCCGGCCTACGATGGGGAAGGGTACCAGGGCTTCGTGTACGGAGACCGCGAGCTGTACCGCCCCGGGGAAACCGTTCGATTGCGGTGGTTGGTTCGCACCGGCGGCGGCGAAGGGGTGGCCGGCGTTCCCCTGATCCTGACCGTGACCAACCCCAACGGCCGGGAACTCCTGTCGCGTCCGGTGACGCTTTCGGCCTTCGGAACCGGGGACCTGGATGTTCCCACGCAGAAGTCCTATCCCACCGGGAGGTACTCGGCGCGCCTTTCCGTGCCGGGGAGCAAAAAGCACATCGCCGATTACCCCTTTCATCTGGAAGAGTTCGTACCGAATCGCATTCGGGTGTCCCTGACTCCGGCGGAAAGCCCTCTCATCGCCGGGCGGGAGACCTCCATCGAGCTTGCGGCGGAGCACCTGTTCGGGGCCCCGGCGGCCGAGCGTAAAGCCGAGGTGGAAGTGCTCCTGAGGAAGAAGGGGGTGGAACTATCCCGCTGGCAAGGGTTTCAATTCGACAACGGCGAGACCTTTACGCCGAAGGCCGTCCCGTGCGGGGAACAACGCACGGACGCCGAGGGCCGGGCCGTGTTTTCTTTCCAACACACGCCTGAGGACGCCCTGCGGTTTCCGGTGGAAGCCGTCATCCTGGGACGCGTCTTCGAACTGGGGGGACGCGCCGTAACGGCCAAGGCGGAAACGGTGTTCTTTCCTTCGGAGATCGCTTTGGGCATCCGGGGGGAATCCCTTGGAAAGGACGGCATAGCCGTGCAGGCGGCGGCGGTCCGCCCGGATGAATCGCCGGCCGATATCCATCGGGTGAAAGTGACCCTGGAGCGCCAGGTGTGGAACTATTACGTGCGACGCTACTACACCCATCACCAGCCGAGTTGGGGGAAATCCTTCGAGCCCGTGGAAACCCGGGAGGTGGATCTCCGAGACGGCATGGGCGAAACCACGTTCAGACCCGTAGGCTACGGATACTATCGGGTCCGTGTGCATTCCGACGACACGCCCCAGTTCAGCGCTCTAAGTTTCTACGCCTATGACGGGTCGTGTGAAATCGAGGATTCCGCCCGCCCGAGTCTCATCCAGGTGAGCCTGGACCGGAAGGATTATGTCGCGGGTGAGGAGGCGGAAGTGCACATCGAGTCCCCGTTCGGGGGCATGGGGGTGGTTGTGGTCCAGGGCGAGCGGTTTCACCGGGTTCTTCCCGTGGAAATCGCCGATAAGCGGGCGCGGGTCCGCTTCCGCATTGAAAAGGAGTATTTTCCCAACGTGTGGGTGCATGCCACCGTAATCCACTCTTTCGAGAAGGATCGGGTGGCCGTGCATCCGTTCTCGAGCTTTGCCGCGGCGCCGCTTTCCGTGCGGGATCCCGATCGGCGATTGGAGGTTTCGTGGGAAGAGCCGCCTGCGGAAGTCCGTCCGGCGGAGCCTCTGGAAATCGCGGTCACGGTGCGGGACCAGGCGGGAAAGCCCGTGGAGGCGGAGTTGACTGTGGCGGCGGTGGACGAGGGCATCCATGCCATCCTGGGAACCCGGGACCCGGATCCGTACGCCTGGCTGCTCCGTCTCCGGAGGCCGGACCATAACCGGGCGCATTACTACGATAAGGTGGCCTATGATTTCTCGAGTCCGGAGCCCAGCGGGGACGGAGAGGCCGAAGAGGAAATCGCCAAGCGGGTCGATTCCTCGGACACGAACTGGATCCGTCCCGTGGCTCTGTGGTCCGGTGTGGTGCAAACGGATCGGCACGGCCGGGCCGCCATACGCCTGGATGTTCCGGAGTTCACGGGCGCATTGCGGCTTGCGGCCGTGGCCTGCACCCCGGAGGCCGTGGGCGCGGCGGGGGGGCAGGTGCTTGTGCGGCGCCCGTACATGCTGCGCACCAGCATGCCCCGGTTCCTGCTGCCCGACGACCATGCGCGGTGCCGGGCCGTGGTGTTCAATCACAGCGATGCGCCGGTGACGGCGGTGCTGAGTTGGTCTTCGGGCGGCGTACTGTCCTCCGGGGAAGGAAGCGAAACCTTGTTCCTGCCTCCCGGCCGGGAGCAGAGTGTCTGGGCGGATGTCGCCGCGGGTCCCCTCATGGGGCAGGGGGAAATCCGTTGGGAACTCACCGTAACGGGAGAGGCCGGAGACGTGTTGGAAGAGCTGACGGAGATCGCCCCCATACCGGTCCGGCCGGCGGCGGGGTTCCAATCGCATCATGAACTGGTGACCCTTGCGCCGGGAGAGCGTCGAGTCCTTAGAAACACCCGCTTCGTGGATGACGATCGCACCGAGATGGAAGTGAGCATGGCCGCGACCCCGCTGATTCGTCTGGAAAAAGCGCTGCAATTCGTGGTGGGGTATCCCTACGGATGCTTGGAGCAGGTTACGTCCCGATTGCTGCCCATGTACCTGCTGAGGAAAAACCGAGCCCTCACCGCATCGGCGGCTCCGGGAAGTGCGGATCTGAACGAGTATCTGCGGCACAGCATCGATCGGCTGTTTTCCATG
Organism: uncultured Thermodesulfobacteriota bacterium; assembly: GCA_964597345.1. Classification (GTDB taxonomy): domain Bacteria; phylum Desulfobacterota; class Desulfarculia; order JACQYL01; family JACQYL01; genus CAZQXK01. The sequence goes on from CAZQXK010000004.1 coordinate 30,598, forward strand.
CAGACCGATTCGGGGGGGCTGGGCATGTGGCCCGGATCCTATTATGCCTATGACTACGGTTCCGTGTACGCCCTGCATTTCCTGACGCTGGCAAAGCAGGGAAGGGAATTCGAACCGCCCAAGAAGAATATGAAGGCATTGCAGGATTATGTCCGTAATATCGCCATGACCCACCCGAGCGAGCAACCCTGGGACCTCTATCTGAGGGCCTATGCGCTCTACGTGCTTGTGCTGGACGGAGACCTGAAGGCCATTCGGCAGATCGGGCGATTCGACAAGATCCTTATGCCGCGACCGGCCCGGTTTCTCCTGGCGGCGGCATTGGCCCACAGCACCGGAGACGCCCGGCGGGTGAAGGAATATCTGTCCAAAGCGCCCTCGGAAACCTATCGGACCCGCACGCAGGGGGGCACCCTGGAGTCGGATATCCGGAATCTCGCCGTGGAGGTGACGGCGCTACGGCAAATGAACGCGGACCCCGTTGAAATCGCCCCCAAGGCGGATCTGCTGATCCGGTTCCTCGAAGAACGGCATTACGGAACGACCCAGGAGACCGCATTGGTCATTACGGCGCTGGCCGGCTATCTGGAGGATTTCGCCGGGGGACCGGCACAGGCGTCGGCGGTGGTGGAGGGCCCCCGGGAGACGGTGAACGTGACCGGGACCGACTATTACCGCAGCGCGCACAAAGGCCCCGGGACCACGTATACGGTGCATAACACGGGCTCCGCAGCAATGTGGATGTATGTCACCACGAAAGGAATTCTCCTGGAGCCCGAAACGCAAGCGGAGAGCCGGGGCGTTTCCATCCGCCGTGAACTCCTCTCGGCGGAATCCGGTAAGGTGACAACGGATCCGGTATTCGAACACGGCAGGACGTATCTGGGACGTCTGACGCTGAGGTGCGACGTCGGGGTCGCCAACCTGGTGGTGACGGACCTGCTGCCGGCGGGGTTTGAAATCGAGAATCCGAGAGTCGATCCGGATGCCCTTCCCGGCGGATCGTTGCCCGGAGCGGTGACTCCCTCGTATCTGGAGATCCGGGACGACCGGTTGGTTCTGGCCTTCAACGAGTTGAGATCCGGAACGCACACGTTCTATTACGTGGTGCGGGCCGTGACGCCGGGTCGTTACCGGTATCCCGCGCCCCAGGCGGAATGCATGTATGACCCGGCCGTCGGCGGGCGCGGAGAAACGGGTTCCATCGAGGTGCGGGCCGAATGAAACGCATGCCCTTAACCGTGAAAAACCGCATTTCGAGCAGGCTGGTCAAAAACGATGCGATGCAAGGCGCGCCAAAGGCGTGACGGCGGATCGCGGTTTTTGACGGCCTGCCGGGGGAGTACATGCGCTGGAGGATGTTGGCCGTCGCGGCCGGAATCGTTGGAAGCCTGAGCGTTCTGCTGCTGGTGTGGCCCATGGATGCCGCATCGTATCTTCAGAATCGGAGTTCGAGGATTCTGGCGGACCGCGAAGGGCGTGTTCTCTATCCCTTCTTGAACGAGGAGGAGCAATGGTGCTTCCCCGTGGATCTCGCCCAAGTGAGCCCGTGGCTGGTAAAGGCCACCATCGCCGCCGAGGATCGTCGATTCCGCCTTCATCCGGGAGTGGATCCCATCGCGGTGATTCGCGCGGCGGTGCAGAATGTGGTTCAGGGGCGCGTGGTGTCCGGGGCGTCCACCTTGACCATGCAGTTGGTGAAGCGAACGGAGGGTGCGGCGGACTCCCTGGCGGGTAAGGCGCGGCAAGCCCTGCAGGCGGTCCGTCTGGAGCTTCGGACGAGCAAGAACGAAATCCTGGAGGCGTACCTGAACGGTGCTCCGTACGGCCTGAACCTGGTGGGATGCCAGTCGGCTTCCTACCGATTTTTCGGCAAGCCGGCCTCGGAACTGACCCTCGCGGAGGCGGCGCTTTTGGCCGGTCTGCCCAAGAGCCCCAGGGCCATGATGCCTCTGAATAACCCGCATCGAGCTTTAGAGCGCCGCGGGTATGTGCTCAACCGCATGCTCGAGGAAGGAACCATCACGCCGGAGCAAGCGAAAGCGGCCCATGATGAGCCGGCGGGGACCCGGTGGCGCGCTTTTCCCAGGCTTGCGCCCCATCTGGCCATGAGCCTCAAGGATCGTATCGTCGAGGAAGGCCGGTTGGTCACGACACTGGACGCCCGGATTCAGGAAAAGGCGGAACGACGGGTGCGGAATCACCTTCCGCCGTTTGATGGAGAAATCGAGAATGCGGCGGTGATGGTGGTGGACGTAGAATCGGCGGAAGTGCTGGCGCGCGTGGGATCCGCGGATTTCTTCGGCGCGGCGCCGGGAAGTCAGGTGGACGGGTGCCGTGCGCCCCGCTCACCGGGATCCGCGCTGAAACCCTTTGTCTACGCCATGGCCATGGAGGACCAGCGGCTGTATGCCGATGAAATCCTGGCCGACGGTCCGGTGGATTATGGACTGTACCGGCCGGATAACTTCGACCGCGGGTTCCGGGGCCTGGTATCGGCCTCATGGGCCTTGAAGCACTCGAGAAATGTTCCGGCCTTGCTGGTGCAGGAACGGCTGGGTGTGGAAAAGGTGTTGAATACATTTCGGGAACTGGGTTTGACGACATTGACGCGAACCCCGGATCATTATGGGATGGGCCTGGTGCTGGGCGGGGTGGAAGTGCGTTTAGAGGAACTGACGGGTCTGTATCGAACCATTGCGGCGCTGGGAGATTCTCGTAAGTTAAAGTACTTTATGAAAGATGCTGAGCATTTCTCGAATTCTACTACTTATAGAACGTTCTCGAGAGGCGTCTGCCTGAAACTGTACGACATGCTGGAGGGATCGTTACCCATGGCGGTGGACGGCTTGCCCCGTTCCATCGGAGGAGCGTCTCCGCGCGTGTGCTGGAAGACGGGCACCAGCGCCGGCCACACGGATGCCTGGGCGTTCGTGTTCAATCGCCATTATGTGGTGGGCGTGTGGGTCGGCAACAACGACGGCCGGCCGTCGCGGCGGCTGGTGGGAGCGGAGGCGGCGCTTCCCCTGGCGGCGGAAATTTTCCGCTCCCTGCCCACTAGGAACGAACCGGCGTGGCCGGAAGCCGGGGATGATTTGCGGGCGGTAACGGTGTGTTCCGTAAGCGGCTTGCCCGCATCTCCATGGTGCGCCCGCACCCGGACGGCCACGGCGCCCCGCGGCCAGTACCTGCATCGGATCTGCGACGTGCATTACCCCGCGCCGGCCGAAGCCGGTGAAAACCCCGCGGCTGTCACGGAACGGTGGCCCGGAAGGACCCAGGGATGGGATCTGGCCGACGTACAAGTTCCTGTAGTGACGGTCCGAGGGCGCGAGCGCGGGGCGGCGCGGATCCAGGCGCTCCGCATTCTGGTTCCGGCGAACCAGGGAGTTTACGTGCTCACGGGCGAACCCGGCGGAGACCGCCTGGTTCCGAAAGCATCCGCCCCCCGCGAGACGCCGTTACACTGGTTTCTGAACGACCGCTACCTGGGGCCTTCCCACGGAGAGACGCCTCTCGAACTTCGTTTGGAAGAGGGGAATCATCGCCTGACCTGCATGAACGCGGAGGGCGTCCGGGATACGGTGACGTTCCAGGTGACGGTTCCGCCGCCGAACCCCTGGCGAGGCGGATCCGGAATCCGGATGACCTCGTTTCGATGATTTCCTCCCAAGGTTCCCGCAAATCACCTGAATTGCGCCGCATGGGCGCGCACCGTGCGTCATGACCCTAACCGGCTGTTGAAACAGGCGATCTGCTGTGTTGCGTTTCATCCTTCGTCAGTCTGGCGTACGGGTTGCACGCCTCATTCCTCAGGATTCGCCCGCCTTGCATCTCATCGTTTTTGGCCGGCCCGGGCCTGCCAAGGGGGTTGCCGCACCCGAACAACGAATTGTATACATATCCATCCGTGTTGTATAGGGACGAACGGATTTGAAGCGCCGGAATCCGACGCCGTCCAAGAAGCGCGTTTTCCCGTATCCGGCGTTGCGAGGCATGGATATGAGGGTGGGGCGGAGATGTTCCCTGGGGAGGATGCCTGAAAAAGGCGAGACATGGGTTTCGAGAAAGCCGCCATGTTGAATCATATACGGGTCAAACTCATGCTTATGTTCTCACTGTTCGCGCTTGTGCCCTTATGCGCGCTCGGTGCGTTCTCCCTCAGGACCGCGGAAGAACTCGTCCTGAACATGGTGACCAACCAGGTGGAACAGGTGGCCCGGGACAAAGGGGCGCTGCTGGAGCGGTGGATATCGGAACGGAAGGCGGATATCGCCGTGGTGGCCGGATCCATCATCCTGGCATCCGGCGGACCCGAGGAGATCGAGGCGTACCTGAGGTTGGTGCGGGAGAATTACCGAGTGTACAGCGGGATTTCCGTGGTGTCGCGTGACGGGAAGGTGATCTACACGACCTCCCGGGAAGCCTTCATTCCGGAGGAAACGGCATGGGTCCGGGAAGCGGCGGAGGGTAATCTGCATATGTCCGACATCGCCTTCAATCCGGAAAGGAACGAATCCTTTTTCCGGGTTTCGGCCCCGCTTACCGGGGGAACCCCTGAGGTGGAGCGTATCGTGTCCGCCACCGTGGGGACGAACACCATCCTGTCGGCCATCCTGTCCGTGTCGCTGGGTGAGACGGGCGAATGTTACCTGGTCGACCGGGACGGGATGTTCCTCGCCCATAAAGAACCCAGGAGAATACTTACCGAGAGCATCGCCCAATCCGAAAGTTTCAAGAACATTTTCAACAGGGCGGGAAATCGAATCACGTACGTGGATTACCGGGGGATTGAAGTGATCGGCGCCTCGGCCCGGGTGGAAGGAACGGAATGGGCGTTGGTGGTGGAGCAGGACCGGGACGAGGCGTTTCGCAGCGCCGATAGTTTGCGGAGAACCATCTTTGTCGTGATCGGGTTATCGATCTTCGGAGCGTTGATCTTCGCGTGGCTGTTGTCCAGATATGTGGCCGATCCCATACGGAAACTCAGCGAGGCCGCCAAGCAGGTCGCGGTGGGCGAGTACGATCGTATCGACGTCAAGACCCATCGGAACGATGAAATAGGCCTGTTGTACCGTGCGTTTGCGGATATGGCCGAGCAGCTCCGACATCGCCAGCACAGCCTGGAAGAGCAGGTCTTTCTGAGGGAGGCCGAACTCAAGGAAACAGGCGTGGAACTGAGGAAAACCCAGCAGGCCGCGGCCCGTTCCCAACAGCTCGCTTCCTTGGGTCAGCTTGCCGCCGGTGTGGCTCACGAAATCCGAACTCCCCTGACTTCCCTGAAGTTGTTCCTGGAATCCGTGGCGGCGGAGATCGAGATTTCCGGTGAGTTTGAAGAGGATTTTCAGGTTGCCATGAAACAGATCCGCAGGATGGAGGCGACGATCAACCGCTTTTTGGATTTCGCACGGCCGCAGGAACCGATTATGACCCATATTCATCCGGTGGAACTCATCGAGGAGGCCTTGCTGGTGGTGGGTCCCAAGGCCAGGCAGCAGGAAACGGTGATCCGCATGGAGTTACCATCCTCCTTGCCGTGCGTACGAGGAGATCGGAAGCAACTGGGGGAGGTGCTGGTCAACCTGATGGTGAACGCTTTGGAGGCCATGGCCGCCCGGGGCGCCATAACCATCGGGGCCAAGGAGGAACGGATGACCGGCGGGGGCGGGGCCGGACAATATATTCGAATGGACATTGAGGACACGGGGCCCGGCATCAGCGAGGAAAGCGTTCCAAAGCTGTTCGATCCGTTTTTTACGAGCAAGGCCACGGGTACCGGTTTGGGGCTGTCCATCGTGTACGGCATCATCCGGCGCCACGGAGGCGATGTCAGGCTTCAAACCCATGCCGGGAGGGGCACGGTGTTTTCCGTGTTTCTCCCTGTGGCGACGGGGGAACCGGCGGCGACCCATGGAAAAAGTATTGCTTGTTGACGATGACGAGGGTCTCATTCATTTCCTTCGCAGGTTTCTGGCGAAACAGGGGTACGACGTTCATTCGTGCGGCGGAGGGGAGCAGGCCCTGGAAAGGGTGGCCGTAGAACCCTTTGACCTGATCCTGCTGGATTACAAGATGTCCGGGTTGAACGGACTGGATACGCTGCGCGAAATCCGCCGATTACAGGTCAAGACGCCCGTAATCATCATGACGGCTTTCGGAACCACGGATACGGCCATCGAGGCCATGAAACTGGGGGCTTACGATTATCTGCCGAAACCGTTCGAACGAGACGAACTGGAACAGTTGGTGACGGATGCTTTGGCGGTGAACCGACTTATGAAGGACGTCGTGGGCTATCCACAAGCGGCTCCGGGGACTCCCGGGGCATCGTTAGGAGGCAGGACGCAGATCATCGGCCGTCATAAGAGCATGCAAGCGGTGTATAAGCTCATTGGACAGGTGGCCGACAAGGACGTGCTCGTTTTGATTACCGGGGAATCGGGTACGGGCAAGGAGCTGGTGGCCAGGGCGATCTATCATCACAGCCACCTGAAGGACAAGCCGTTCCTCGCAGTCAACTGCGCCGCGATTCCGGTAACGCTGTTCGAGAGCGAGCTTTTCGGCCACGAACGGGGAGCCTTTACGGGCGCCGAACGGGTGCATGTCGGCAAGTTCGAACGGTGCGACGGTGGAACGCTCTTTTTCGACGAGATCGGGGACATGCCTTTGGCCACCCAGGCCAAAGTCTTGCGCGCCCTCCAATACGGCGAGTTCGAGCGTGTCGGAGGTAACCAGACCCTCAAGGCCCATGTGAGAATCCTGGCTGCGACCAACAAAAATCTAGAAAAAGAGGTCCAAGAGGGAAGGTTCCGGGATGACCTGTACTGGAGGCTCAAAATCATTTCCATTCATCTTCCTCCATTGAGAGAACGGCAGGAAGACATCGCTCTTCTGGTGGAGCGCTTTGTGGCTCGTTTCCGGGAGGAATACGGGGTATCCATCCGGTATGTGGATGATGCGGCACTCCGGAGGCTCGAGTCCCATGGGTGGCCGGGCAACGTACGCGAACTCGAAAACTGCATCCGGCGCGCGGTGCTCCTTTCCCCCGGCGATATGATTCTGCCGGAACATATACGTTTTGACCGTGCCGGAGGAGACACCGTTACCGGCCGGGAATCGTTGCTGGAACGCATCGAGCGCAAGCTGGACGATCTTTTCCCGGACCTGGTCTTGCTTGCGAGCGAGAACGAACACACGAACGTGCTCGAATTGGTGGAACGCGCCTGTATAGCGAGGGTGCTGAAACAGTGCGGCTATAACCAGGTCAAAGCGGCAAAGATGCTTGGGGTCAGCCGCAACACCCTCAGACACCGCATGAAGAAATTCGATATCCAGGGCCCTACCGAATAAGCTCCACGCCGAATTCCCGCCGCACAAGCCTGCTGGAACTACAGCAACGGTGTGCAAAATCTGAACATGCCCGCTAACTCGTTGGAATGAAACCGTCTTTATGCCTGATCTGCGGTGAATAAGCCGTCTTCGCTAAAACCCTGCTGATTCCATACCACCATTCGTTCTTGGACCTTTGTGTTCCCGGAGCCGTCCGCCATCGTATAACCTTTTGAAAACGCTAACATTGATGCTGTTCATGTCGTTCGCCGCCTGGATGGCATGTGTATTGCTCTCGCCGGGGGGGAGTGAGTGGGCGCGTGTGGCAACGAACCTTCGAACCCTTATCGTAACCGGTTGTCATGAAGAAATCCGCCGAAAATACGGAACATCGATTTTGCCATGGGCGGGAGCCGAGCGCCAGACGTGACATCGAGCGCACCAATGCCAGACTCCGGCATTTCAGGGGTGTTGCGGCGGGCGTCATGAACGATGCGCTCAGACTTTGGAACGAGATCTGGAACGCGTTACAGGACCCACGTTCCTGCGAAGAGATTCTGGACGGCTTGGAGGCATCGCCGGGCTGGACGAATCGCGAGGACCGGATCGCCCTTTTGGAAAAACTGCATCTGCTGGGCATCCGGATCGATTATGCCCGGAGGCTCTGCGAGGGCGATATCGGCATGGAACGCGCGGAAGAAAGCGAGGAATACTGATGGAAACTCGACTCACACTCGTTACGGACACCCAGACGGAACATTCAGGTCGGAAGGTGCTTACTACGGAACAGCGATTCAGGCATTTCCGGAGGGTTATGGAATCTTTGCTTCAAGATGCGCAGGATACCTGGGGGGATATCTGGCAGGAACTTCAGGGCGAGGTGGTGGAAGGCGCGGCGGTGCACCCTCATGCGAAGGAAGGGTTTCAGCCCCGCTGCGGATGGCCGGAATTCCTGGAGAGGATGTGGATTCTGAAACACTATCTGGATCACGCGAAGCGGTTTTCGCAAGGGAAACCCTAAGTCGGAAGGAAGCTCCGCGCGGCTGTCGCGAAATATAAGAGAGAAGTCGAAGCGTAACCCCATTTCCAAAGGACAGGAGGCAGGGAACACAATGTCCGGCAACAACAATAATAACAATCCGTTCCGAATCGCGCAGCGCCAGATCAACGACTGCGCGGACATTCTCAAACTGAGTCCAAGCACCCGGGAGGCACTCCTGCATCCCATGCGGGAACTTCATGTGAGCTTTCCCGTGCACATGGACGATGGAACCACCAAGATGCTTCAGGGTTTCAGGGTGCAGTACAACGACGCCAAGGGGCCTACCAAGGGCGGCATCCGATTCCATCCTGACGAGACCATTGATACGGTCCGGGCGCTGGCGGCTTGGATGACCTGGAAGTGCGCCTTACTCGATTTGCCGCTGGGAGGTGGAAAAGGCGGTGTGGTCTGCAATCCCAAGGAGCTTTCCGTTCATGAATTGGAGCGGGTCAGTCGCGGTTACATTAAGGCCATTGCGCCTTTTATCGGTCCGGACAAGGACATTCCCGCCCCCGATGTGTACACGAATCCGCAGGTCATGGCCTGGATGGTGGACGAATACTCTTCCATCGAAGGGAAGAACCAATTCGGTGTCATGACGGGGAAACCGCTGTCCTTGGGCGGCTCGCCCGGCCGTCGAGACGCCACGGCGCGAGGCGGCATGTACACCCTGCGCGAGGCGGCGCGAAAAATCAATCTGGATCTGAGCAAAGCCACCATGGCCATTCAGGGATTCGGAAACGCCGGCAGTTATGCGTCTTCTCTTGCCGAGGTCCTGTTCGGCTCGAAAATCGTGGCCGTTTGTGATTCGAAAGGGGCCGTATGCTGTGAGGGCGGCTTTTCCACATCCGCGGTGAATCATCACAAGGCCGCCACCGCATCCGTGATGAATTGCGCCGGCGGTGAGTGCATTACCCCCGAGGAACTGCTTGAGATGGATGTGGATGTCCTGGTGCTTGCAGCCCTGGAAGGTACGCTCACCGAGGAGAACGCCGGCCGGGTCAAGGCCAGGATTATTCTGGAACTCGCCAACGGACCGACCACTCCGGAAGCGGATGAAATCCTCTATGAAAAGGGTGTTCATGTGATTCCGGATTTCTTATGTAATGCAGGGGGCGTTACGGTTTCCTACTTCGAGATGGTCCAGAACGCCAGCATGTATTACTGGGATGAGAACGAAGTCCACGAAAGGCTCGACCGGCGGATGACCAAGGCCTACCACGAAGTGGCCGACATGTCCGAGAAACAGGGCGTCAACATGAGAAAGGCCGCTTATGCCGTGGCCGTGAGTCGTGTCGTAGAGGCCATGAAGGTTCGCGGCTGGATATAACGGTACCTGAAGACGGCGGAGCATTACGATACCGGGTCTTTGCCCTCCGCTGTGAAACGGAGTTGAGGGAAGGCTCGAAACGGGCGCAAAGTGGAATGAAGACGGCGGCGCCCAAAGAGGTGTCTATGCCGGATACCAAAACGGTGGGCAGTGGTATACCCGCGCTGGACCATGTCCTGGGCGGGCTGCGCCTTGGGGATAATGTGGTCTGGCAGGTTGACCGGATCGAGAATTATTACAGGGTGGCTTATCCCTTTGTGCAGCAAGCGCTGCGTGACGGCCGCGAGGTGGTTTACCTGCGCTTTGCCCCGCACCGGCGGATCATCCCTCCGGAGCCGGGGCTCGTAACCATCGAATTGGATCCGCGATCCGGTTTTGACGTGTTCAGCGCTCAGGTGAACAAAATCATCGATGACAAGGGCGCCGAAGTATTTTATGTCTTTGACAACCTTTCCTTATTGGTAGGCGAATGGGCTACGGATGAACTTCTGGCCAACTTCTTTCAGGTGTCCTGCCCGTATCTTCATGAATTGGACACCGTCGCCTACTTCGCCCTGAAGCGCGGGCAGCATGCCCGCAATGCCGTTGCCCGCATCCGGGACACTTCTCAAGTCGTCATCGATTTGTATCACGTACATGCCCATCTGTACATTCACCCCATCAAAGTCTGGGATCGGTATTCCTCGGAGATGTTTCTGCCTCATTTGTATTCCGAGGGCGCCCTTACACCCGTGTTCCAGAGTGGTGACGCTTCCAGTATTCTCATTTCCGCGAGCAAGTCGCCGCTCAAAGTGAAAGCCGATTCCATAGCCCCCTGGGACAGCGTCTACAGAAAGCTTGTCCAGTACGATCCGGAGGAGCTTAAAGAACTCGAAGGCACCGTCGAGGTTCAGGCCCTAAAACAAGAATTGACCCAAATGATGATCGGTCCCTATCCCGAGTTCAGGAATATCGCGGATCGATACCTCACCCTCGATGATCTGCTGGGAATCCGGAACCGATTGATCGGTTCGGGACGCATCGGAGGGAAAGCCGCAGGGATGCTGCTTGCCCGGCGGATTCTCGCCAGCGATCCGGGTACCGTGGATTTTTCCAAGGTATTGGAGGAGCACGACTCCTTTTATGTGGGTTCCGACGTGTTCTTCACCTTCCTGGTGAATAACGGATTCTTCCGGCTCCGGTTGCGGTTGACCCGGAACTCCCGGATCTCGCCCGAAGAGTTTGATGCTGTTGAAGAACGCTTCCTGGCGGGGACCTTCCCGGACGAAATCATGGAGCAGTTCAAAGATCTCCTGGATTACTTCGGTCAAGCCCCCATTATCGTTCGATCGAGCAGCCTGCTCGAAGACGGCTTCGGGAACGCGTTTGCGGGAAAGTACCGCAGTGAGTTCTGTGTGAATCAGGAGGGGCTCGAGGAACGAATGGAGGCCTTCCTGCGAGCGGTGAAACTGGTCTACGCCAGCGCTGTAAATCCGGATGCCCTCGCGTACAGGCGCCAGAGGGGGTTGGGGGAATCGGACGAACAGATGGCGATCCTCATCCAGCGTGTCTCCGGAATGCGCTACCGGCATTATTTTTTCCCACCCCTTGCGGGGGTGGCTTTTTCACACAATCTATATCGTTGGACGGACCGCATCGATCCGAAGCAGGGAATGATACGTTTGGTCCTGGGACTCGGGACTCGGGCCGTCAACCGCCTGGGAGACGACTACAGCCGTTTGATCGCCGTGAGCCACCCTGCTCTTCGCCCCGAGGTGGGCCCCAAGATCGCGGCCTATTCGCAGCGAAAGATGGATCTCCTCGATTTGGCGCAGAACGAGTTCTGTAGTCGGCCCATGTGGAATGTGATGACCGATGGGGATTATCCCGGCTTGGGCCTTTTCATCTCCCAGATGAAGGAAGGCTATTGGATCGATGGGGAGGGGGATGATCTTACAGGCGTCGAGAATCCGGTTCTTACCTTCAACCAGTTGCTGATGCGGACCCGGTTCGTTCCCGTTATGAAAGAACTTTTGGCCAAGCTGGAAGCCGCATACGGGTATCCGGTGGATACGGAGTTTACGGCTTTTGTCGATGCGAACGGAAATGTTAAGATCAATCTTGTTCAATGCCGCCCCATGATGCTCCCCGGGATGACGGGGGCGGTGACCGTTCCGGACGATATTCCTCCCGAGCGCATCCTGTTCCGCGCCCATAGGACGCTTTCGGGAGGTGTTATAAGGGGCATCCGATACATCATTTACATCGATCCCCAGTCCTATGTCCGGGAGGCCTCCCTGGATGTGAAGCGGGTAATGGGACGGATGGTGGGTAAGCTCAACCGGCATCCGGAACTCATCCAACACAGGACCATGATGATGGGTCCCGGCCGGTGGGGAAGCTCCAATATCCACTTGGGGGTCAATACGAGCTACTCGGACATCAACAATACCTCCGTCCTTGTTGAAATGGCCCGGGAGGAAAACGGCCATGTGCCGGACGTATCGTATGGGACGCACTTCTTTCTGGACTTGGTTGAGTCCCGAATCATTTATCTGCCCCTGTACCCGGACGATCCGGAGGTGGCGTTTCACCACGAGTTCTTTGCGGAATCGCCCAATGTCCTTGGCCGTTTGCTGCCTGAGGCGGAAAGTCTCGGTGATATCCTGAAGGTGGTGGATATGCGGACTGTCGGCGAGCGCACTGCGGCGTGCGTGGTGGCCGATGCCCGAAATGGAAGAGCTGTTTGTTACATCGGGTCGGAAGAGGAGTTCGAGGAGGGTGAACGTGATGCGGGAGGCGACTTGATGGAACCCTCGAGTACGGTGCGATTCCATTATGTTCGTTGAAGAAAGGATCTCCTCCGGCGCAGCGTGGTCCCCGGTACGGTGGGGAAGGGCGGGGAGCCGAAGCCGGCATGTCGCCAAGAATGCCCGTCTCTGATAGACCTTAACAACCTGTTGATGAACAGCCTGCCCGCAATTCTGTGTACCGACGGGCTGTTGACAATCCTGATGCGTTGCAATCGCTGCCACACCGTTGAACTCCGGAAGGAGAGAAATCCGCGAATTCGGATTTCTGTGAGCCCTTCGAAACGCAAAGCCACCGCCCGTGACGACAGCGTCTATGGATTCAGCGGCTTTTCCTCTTCAGACTATCCCGGTAATTCACCTGAACGTTGTTCTTGACACTGGGTGTTTCCTTTCGGATGATTAGGCTGTGCGCGCTCCATTGGATGATCCCATTACACGCGAGGACAAGGAGAGTCAACAATGAGATGGACCATGGCATTCGTTCTATTGTTGGTCTGGACCCTCACAATTCCTGCAGCGGCGGCCGAATTCTCTGCGGACAGCATTTTGGAAGGAGTCGGGGGAAGGGATACGGGCAAAGTTTATTATAAGAATTCGGACATCTCTCGTGAAGAGATGATGGGTATGATTATTATAAGGAAGTACCCGCTGGTTTATCAATTATTCACGGATACCAAGAAATATGTAGTGTCGAATATTGAAGAAATGACTAAGGATATGTCTGTACGACATATAAGGGACTTCAAGCAATTCATCGAAGCAAACGACATGAAGAAGGTCGGCTCTTCGACACTCGAAGGATATAAATGCGATATTTACGAGGGTGAGGCCAAGTTTGTCGACGGACCCAATGTACCTTCAATGTATATGAAATTCTGGTATTCCAGTAAGCTGGACTATCCTGTCAAGTATCATGCCACGCTTCCGCCGCCAGTGAGCATGGAGATGGCATCACATCTCGAAAATATCCGGTTGGGCAAACAGCCCGACACCCTTTTTGAGATCCCGGCGGAATATACCCAGGCAGACAGTATGGAACAGGCCATGGGAATGGAAGGCTTCCCGAAATTCCCGGGGATGCCGAAGGGTATGGGGGAACCGCCATCCATGGAAGAAGCTCCCTCACAGGACGAGATGCAGAAGATGATGGAGGGTGTGAAGGACCTTATGAAACGATTCAAAAAACCGTAACGTTACAATTCTTCATTATCGATGCGTATAGGGACGTGTGCCGGCGCCACGGGCCGGCGCCCATATAATGGTCGGGCCTTCTGCGGATACTAATTCCAAAGAACGGATTCGGACACCAGTCGAAAGAAAGATTCCACGTATCTCCCGGCATGTAAGGTATTTCTGGAAAGAAGAACATCAGTTGCCTGCGGCGGAGGAAAAGAAGGAGATAACCGCCCAGGCTGAAAACCAGCGCACGCATGCATGGAGAGGATTCAGTAACCTATCCCCGAAATACCGCATTGCATGCATGACATCCGGAATCTTTGATGAAAGGCGTCGTCAAATACGGCCCCGAAACCAGGGACGTGAGAGATGATTGGAGCCATCGCGGGAGACATAATCGGATCGGTTTATGAGCACGATCCCATCAAGACCAAGGACTTCCCGCTTTTCCGTTCGGACTGTCGTTTTACCGATGATTCCGTTCTTACCATCGCGGTGGCAAAAGCCATTTTGGAGGATAGGGATTATTTGAGATGGGTTTGGGAGATCGGCCGGCGCTATCCTTATGCAGGCTATGGCATGTCTTTCCGGTTCTGGCTCCACTCGAACGAGCCCAAACCTTACAACAGCTGGGGCAACGGTTCCGCCATGCGGGTCAGTCCTACAGGCTTCGCCTTCGACACGGAGGATCTCGTGCTCCGAGAGGCCGCACGCACGGCGGAGATATCGCATAATCATCCGGAAGGGATAAAGGGGGCCCAGGCGACCGCGCTGGCCGTGTTCTTGGCCAGGAGTTCCCGGGACAAGGCGCTGGTCAGGAATGAAGTGGAACAGAGATTCGGATACGATCTCCACCGGACCGTGGACGCCGTCCGACCTTTCTACCAATTTGAGATTTCATGCCAGAGAACCGTGCCGGAGGCCATTATTTCCTTTCTGGAGTCGGATTCCTATGAAGACGCCATCCGCAATGCGATTTCCCTTGGGGGCGACAGCGACACCCTGGCGTGTATCGCGGGCGCCATTGCCGAAGCGTATTACGGTCCTGTTCCTCCGGTGATTGTTGAAAAGGTGAAAACGTGCTTGCCGTCGAATCTCTGGTTGATCGTGGAGCAGTTCCGGCGCAACTACGGAATGCTATAATCGATGACGGGGGATCTTCTCTGCGCATGCATGGGAATCGGTTCGCCCGAACGGCTCTTCGAAGAGGGGGGGTGCGGCGCACGCTATCCATGTTGGATTCTCGGAACTCCTTGTACCTACTTGCCCGGTCTGGCGCCACGAGGTTCCGAAGCCGGTCATGGAACCGACATCGCAGGGCTCTCCGTATCCCCATAATCGGCGTGGATGAGACGTGCGGCCCCCCTGCAGGCTGCCGGCCTCCTGGGCGGATGGATCCCGGAGTGAACCACGCGAATTTCAGAACAATGAGGAGGGGCACCATGAAAGCCGAAACAACCCTAAACGGAACCGGCGTATTGGTCGTGCATCTCCAGGCGGATTTTACCGAGCTGCACCAGGGAACATTGGCCGTACCCGCCTCGGATGCAGCCTACGTCGAGTTCGTGAGGAAAGCCACCCGGAAGTTCAAGGAACGGGGGCTGACCATTTATGCCACGATGGATTGGCATCCCGCGGATCATGTCAGTTTTTATACACAACATCCAGGGAAGAAGCCGTTCGATGTCATCGAGATCGATGGACGGACTCAGGTCCTTTGGCCTCCCCATTGCGTTCAGGATACGCCCGGTGCTGAATTTCTGATTCCCGAGGAGTGGATCGACAAGCTGGTCAAGACTTCCACGGATTCACGTTATGATTCGTATTCGGGATTCATCGACGACGGCGGTCAGGAGACCGAGTTGGAAACAATATTCAGGAATGATGGCGTCCGGGAACTTCTGGTATACGGTATCGCCACGGATTATTGCGTTCGCCACACCGTCCTGGATGCGCTGAAGCGCGGATTTCGGATACGGTTGCTGCTGGATCTCTGCCGGGGGGTCGCTGAGGATACGACTCGAGCCG
Source organism: uncultured Thermodesulfobacteriota bacterium (assembly GCA_964597345.1). GTDB lineage: Bacteria > Desulfobacterota > Desulfarculia > JACQYL01 > JACQYL01 > CAZQXK01. The sequence continues at coordinate 46,295 of CAZQXK010000004.1, forward strand.
CCGTCACGGAAATGGAGCAACAGGGAGCCGTTGTGGAATTCTTCGGGACCCCCGCAACGGCCTGATAACGGCGCCCACAATGGGGGGTACCCTTCCATGTCGGAACCGCTTGAGCATGACCGACGGTTCCAGCGGAAACATGTCTGTTGTAAGGGGATGGAACCTCTTCCTGTTTGGTGCGCTTACCCGAAGGCTCCGATCCCGAACAAAATGACCCAAAGGACGGTGAATCCAACCAAGCAGATCAGGGTCACATCCTCGGGTTTCATCAGTGCGTCTCCTTGCTTGACGTTTTCTGGGACGGGTCAAGGTGAACGACCTTTATAAGGTGTACACCTGAATCCTGGAATTTGAAAAACCGGAAAAGCCGACGGTCGTATCGGGAAGATTTGCGTCGGGCGGTATCCCCCCTCACTCGTGTCAGGCAGTTTGCCTATCTATGACGTGTGACTCCCGTTCCATGCGCTGGATCTGTCTTTCCGTGGTCGTGGACATCTCCGCTTTGAAGCAAAGTCCCCACATCATAATGATTCCCAGAATCCACCAGAATATCTGCCATGACCACAGCGCAGGGAATCCGGCGAAGGAAAACGCTCTGTTTCCCAGAATACAGGCCGGGCCGATGGCGAATACATACCAGACAGGCACTACGATCTTCATGGCATTTCGCCACCGTTTCCCAGCCGGACTCGGTTGGTCGATACTATCCAGCCAGGTACGGATTTCCTGTTGTCGCCTCACGGTTTCCGGCTTGTCCTTGAATCCCAGCCGCCCGCAGGCGTAGGCTGCAAGGAGACCCAAACCCAACCCCCAGACAGCGCTATGGATGGTAAGGGGATATTGGAGCGAAGGGATACCGTACGTTACAGAAACGGCAACCATGCCTACCAGGAGTCCCGTGACGGCGCCCACGCTGGGGAAACGCCGGCCCCACAGGCAGCCCAGCAGTGGAATGTACATCAAGAGCCCGAACGCGGTGGCCAGTGCGCCCAGCATAACCAGCGCCGCCTGGGACGATACCCCTACCGCGAGTGCGCAAACGGTCAGGAGGGTGGTGAACAGGCGCTGCATCCAAATCTGCTCCGCATGGCTTCCCTGCTTGCCTCGGACATACCGCCACCAGACGTCCCTTAACAGGATGGATCCCCCGGTGCCGATGTATGGCGCCGCAGTGGAGTGCATGGCGGCAATAGCTCCGATGAAGACGATTCCCAACATAAAGGGAGGTAGAAACGTTTTCATAAGGACAGGGACCACGTCCGAGTCTCTGGCGAGCTGAATGACGCCTTGTTCCACCAGGATTCGAGCACCCATCCCTTGAATCGCCGTGAAGAAGAACAATGCGAAGCCCACCACGAACGTGGACATGAAAGCGTGCTGCCAGGGGAAAGGTCGAGGATTCCTGGCCCCCAATTGCCACATGGTGAATGCGGGAGACGAGTGGATTCCCATGAGCGCGAACATGTAGGTCAGGATCATGAGCCCTGTCCATTTCACTTCCCCGACGGTGAACTCCATGATCGAAGGAACTTCGAGATACTCGGTTTCGAGTTGCGCAATCTGGGCCGAGAGGTTGCTCCAGCCGCCGGAGTAAGACAGCACATAAGCACCCAGGATGATAATTCCGCCGACCATCAGGAGGAACTGGATCATCCCGAGCCAGGTGCTTATCCGAAGACCGCCGGTAACCACGTAAAACCATACTACGAATGCCAAAAAGAAGGCGCCGTAGGTCGCCGGCAATCCCGTGACCCAGTGGAAGAGAGCGCCGGAAGCCATAAACTGCACGGCGGAGTAAAACATCCCATACAGAAACGATGCGATTACGACGAGCCAACGCATGGCTTCGTTGTTGTAGTAGTATGCGTACATATCACCGGGTGTGATGAAACCATAGCGCTTTCCCAGAAGCCAGGTTCGTTTGGCGAAGAAGGCCCCGGTAATAGGAATGGTGACCACGTAAAAAGATGCGAAGGCATACGCCAGTCCATCCCGCCAAATCAATCCAGGATGCCCGATAAAGGTCCATCCACTGAACGAAGCTGCGGTTGCAGCCATGAGGAAAGCGATCATGGGGATCTGACGGCCTCCGATGGGGTGGTCGGAGACGGTCCTTTCGATGAGGTACCCTTTGAGCCCCCAGTAAAAACAGAATATGATATAGAGCCCCAGCATCACGTAAACCCATGTGCTTACTCCCATGCTTTGCCCCCTCAGTTCGGATCCGCGGAAAGCGGCGGATGTTCTTGATTCTGTGGAAGCGTTGATGAGAAGGCTTCCACAGGGACCGGCTCATCGAGTCTGCGAGCACTCTTTGCCTCGTTGCGTCATGGAGGCCAAAAACGCGGCAGGCGGCGCCGGAACACTCCACCCATGAGGCGTGGAGCGATCGGACAAGAGGCGGGGACCGACGACCTGTGAAGAAGCCTATGTGACTTTATCAACGCGAACTCCCCCGTCCGCCGTTTGGTCCTCGGCATTCGCGCCCGCTGCATATTTCCACCAGGATCGGGTTGTGGGCGATCCCGTATGAAACCGTGCTGCACAAAGATACAACCGGAGCACTATCGTCCGATCTCATTCAGCGGAATGGCGGTATATTACCATTCAACGCCTTTTTGCGCCGGTATTCCACGTTGATAATGGTGTTTAATCATCCGCATCTCTGTCACCGTATCGGCGAATTCGCAAACAGGTTCCGGCGCGTCCCGTCCCGTCAGGATTACATGGAGGTTCGAAGGCCTCTTCCTGAGAAGATCCAGCAGTTCTTCCACGTGAATGAAGCCGTAGCGAATCGCCACGTGGATCTCATCCAGGACAACCATCTGGTATCGGCCGGACATGACGATCTCGCACGCCCTAGTCCATGCCTCCCTGGCCTTCTGGTGGTCCTTGACCGTCTGCCCGCGTTTTCGAACCATACCGAGACCGAGCTGTTCAATTTGTATATTGGGAACGTGACTGAGGGCCTGAAGTTCGCCATACTTCCACGCACCCTTGATGAACTGTAGGATGATGACGACGTATCCGTTGCCGGCGGCGCGCAGGGAGGCTCCCAATGCCGCGGTGGTCTTGCCTTTCCCATGTCCCGTAAATACCAGCACAAGCCCTTTTTCTTCATTCGAGGAGTCCATGATCCAGTCTCCGGGATGTCGCCGAAGGCGTACAGTAGATTCCGATTCTCGCACGAGGATGCTTAATCAGGCTGTTGAAAAACGGGATCGGCATCGTGACGCTTCATCCTTCGTCATTGCGGCGTACTGGTTATACGCCTCATTCCTCAGGATTCGCGCGCCTTGCATCTCATCGTTTTTCATCAACCTGCCCGAAATGCAGTTTGTCAACGGGCTGTTCCTCCCAAGAACCTGATTCATGGTATTCATGTGAGGGTCGGCCGGGGAGAATGTTTTTCGGAAAGGACCGCCTTCCTCAGGAATTCCATCAAAGGTAATAATCCATTCCCTGTTTTTCGACATGTACAGCAGATGGATCCTCAAAGGCAAGACCGCAATGCGGATATGCGACGGCCTCGAAGACCCGTTGAGTTCGAACCCTGCTCGAAATCCATCATTGACGTCCTCGGGCGTCGTTTCCGTACCCGGCGTTCGGCCCAAGTTCAGCGAGAAATGGAAAAGTTCGTTTCGATTGCCATGACGGGCGGTTTCAGTGAAGCCTCCGAGCCGATCTCTCTCGCAGTTTGGGTGAAGGAACGAGAAAACGAAGATCCTCCTGCAGCATCCGGTTGTCCTACCGCCTGACTATCGATGTTGTTTTCCAAACCGTAGTCTCGTGACACGCCCCGAGAAATGGATTGCACATTTAACGCAGGAGAGTTACCGTTGGAGGAAACGAAAAAGACCGTACACTCTAGTTCAGTACCGGTCCTATAACGGTGTCAACCGGTTTCGAGTGCACTCCGAGCTCTGATCAAGGCGGGGAGGGTATCAAAAGTGGAAACGATGGATATATTGGGCGCGAGAAAGCCTTTGGAGACAATCTAATCAATATTATAACAGTCCGTTCCCAGACACTATTGCGGGCAAACCGGTACAATAACTGTGAGATGCAAGACGGACGAATCCTGAGGAATGAGGCGTACAACCAGTACGCCGTAATGACGAAGGATGAGGCGCAACGCCGCAGATCGCATTTTTTAACGGCCTGATAAAATTAGACCAGGGTTTATCGATGTCCAAGAGGGAAGACATATTACATACCGCAACCCGCCTTTTCTCGGAAAAAGGGTATCGAAATACCGCTATCGCGGAATTGGCCAAAGTAACTGGGGTTGCAGAGGGTACCATATTTTATCATTTCAAGACCAAAGAAGATCTGTTTCTTGCCATCCTCGAAAAACTTCGGCATAGTTTGATCGGCGCCTTCGAGGCGTTTCTCGCCGAGAAGACCTTTTCCAACGGGTTGGAGATGATTGAGGGAAGCATCTTCTATTATCTCTATCTGGTCGGTACACGTGAGGAGCTGTTTCTGATTATGCACCGTTATGACGCCTACGAAATGGCGTTGGCCAATCCCGTGTTCCGCAAGGAGTTTTCAAGCATCTATAATTTCATTTTGGACATCTTTCAGGAAGCCATTATCCGCGGCCAAGAGGACGGTTCCATCGCCGATCTGCCCGCCGGCAAGACGGCTTTCATCGTATTTGCCATGGTCGATGGCATCGCCCGCCTGAAAACCTTCAATTTATACGATGCCAGCGCTCTCTACGAGCAACTGGTAATCAATTGTCGCCGCATGCTCCAGAAGCGCGCCGAATAATCCTCCTTTTCTTATCTACCCCACCCCATCTCTTGTGCAGGAAGCGACAGGCACGAAACGTGTCGGCTATCAGCCCTTTGATAAACACCATTTCGGGCAAACTAGTGAAAAACGATGAGATGTAAGGCGCACGAATTCTGAGGAATGAGGCGTAGATACAGTACGCCGCAATGACGAAGAGTGAAGCGTAACAAAGCAGGTCTCGTTTTTCAGCGGCCGGCTATGGGTTGGTTACGCTTCGGCTTATGAGTTCGAACCGGGTCCGGTTGCGGGAAGCCGGCGCGGCGATTTCGTGTGTTGATTTTCGTGTTGACTTTTTTGCGAAATCTCTTTATTGTACTGAGTACTCACTATAAAAAAGAACGGCGCTCCAAGGCCGGCGGATGGCATTGTGCTATCGAGGAGAAAACCCCATGGGAACATTCAATATTCTTTTGGTGGACGATGAGGCCGAATTCGTGGAAAGCCTGGCCGAACGGCTTCGACTTAGAGGGTTCAACACCGATATCGCCCCCGACGGCGCCCGCGCCCTGGAGTTGATTCGTACTCAGCAATTCCATGGAGTGGTTCTGGATGTAATGATGCCCGGAATGGATGGTCTGGAAACCCTTAAAGAGATTAAGAAAATCGATGGGTCGGTGGAGGTCATACTCCTTACCGGACATGCCCGCAGCCAGAGCGCTTTGGAAGGCATCCAGGCGGGTGCTTTCGATTATCTAATGAAACCGGTGGACATCGATGAACTCTCATTCCGCCTTCAGGATGCCTGTGAAAAGCGCGCGTTGATGATTCAAAAGCGTTGATCACTCTGATCGGATAGGAACCCCGAAGTTAGAGAAATAAGCGATAGAAAAGGAGTGCACAATGGGTTTTTTCAAGCAGTTGGGAAGATTCATGATGGCTGGCGCCGTGGCTCATGCTCAATGGGAAATGAACACTTCCAGAACCATCCTCGGGGACAGAAGGCGTCTCTTGCTGCTGGGGCTCCTTATGGCCCCGGTGATTATCGGAGGCTACGCCTTCGCGGAGCCCATCGGCGATATGCTCCCCGATGTACTCGGCGGTAAAAAGGCCTACAGCCCGGCATTCTATTCTTTAGGTATTTTTATAGTGTCCATCCTTATAGGCCTGGGGGCGGGCTTGATTACGGGGTGTATCGGCGCCGGCGGCGGCTTTGTCATCGCCCCCGCCTTAATGAGTGCGGGCATCAAAGGCATTCTGGCGGTGGGCACGGACCTGTTCCACATTTTTGCCAAAGCCATCATGGGTAGCGTCATCCACCGGAGACTGGGAAACGTCTCGGCCAGTCTGGCCGTGGTCTTTCTCATTGGAGCCATTATCGGCGCCACGGTGGGGGGGATGATCAATCGTTTCTTCTACGAGATCAATCCGGTGATGAGCGACGCCTTCATTACCACGATCTACTCGCTGATGCTAGGTTTTTTGGGAAGCTACGCCATGCTGGACTACCTTAAATGTAGGAGGGCCCAGAAGAGGCACGACGGATCGGGAGAAGTGTGCGCGGTACATGGTGGCCGTGATGAAGGTGCGGAACTGGGTGACCTGCCTAATCGCATCCAGGCCGTGAGGATTCCTCCGATGATCCGTTTCGATTACGACTTCACCCCCGGGGGCCGCGCTATCTCCTGGATATTTCTGGTGGCCAGCGGCGCCCTGGTCGGCCTTGCGGCCGGTATCATGGGAGTTGGCGGCGGATTTCTGACCTTTCCCATTTTCGTTTATGTCCTGGGGGTTTCCTCCATGACTACGGTGGGTACCGATATCTTTCAGATCATCTTCACCGCGGGGTATGCTTCGATCAGCCAATATGCCATCTATGGATTTATCTTTTACACACTGGCCATGGGCATGCTTATCGGGTCGCTGGTGGGCATCCAAGTGGGGGCCATGGTGACCAAGGTGGTCAAGGGCATCACCATTCGAGGGTTCTATGCCATGGCGGTGCTGGCGGGTTTCGTGAACCGCATCTTTGCTTTGCCGGGCAAGTTGGGACAAATGGAGATCCTGCCCATATCCAAGAGCACCGGGCATGCCCTGGAAGTGTTCGGCATTTGGGCTTTTTTCATCGTTATCGGCGGATTCGGAGTGTGGGTGATCGGGACCTTTCTTGCCAATCTGGCTATCCTCAAGACACAGGAGAGATAACCCATGAGCACGCAAAAGAAATCCTTGTACAAGGGATTGGGATTGATGATCAGTTTTACCGTCGTTCTCGTCATGCTGTTCGTTCCCATACTTAACGGCCAGAATCCTATGGAGTACATGGACAATCTGTACAATTCGATTTCCAAAGGATCCGCCTACTACATACCGAAAGTTAAAGACACGGTTCGCGCCTACCAAGACGATGCGGTGGATGTGACCCTGGCTCTGGCGGACGACCAACAGGCCGCACGGCTTCAAAGGCTTTTGGCAGTGCAGGAGATGACGGTCTCTTCATCGGGAAGGCAGGTGGCGGTCCACGGCGATCTGAAAGCCTTACTGCTGCAGATTCTGGAAGATTCGGACATCATGTATGTCAACGACGCCGAGCGTATCGTGGCGAAATACGGGTATGACGAACGCTTGGTACTGTTCGACTGGTGGAGCACTCTCAAGGCCTTGGAGTACGAATTGAACAAACAAAAGAGGTTCAACGCGGCAAACTTGGTGGCTGTGGTGCAATCCAAGGCCGTGGAAACCTCTTACAACTATTACGGCATCAAAGCCGAGAATATCGTGGATAAGATCGGTATTGTATTGGTTTCACTAGCTTTCTACGTGATTTACACGTTATGGTATGGATTTGGCATCATGTATCTGTTCGAAGGCTGGGGCATGAATTTGGGGCATTAGCCCACGGACCGGGTGTATGTTGCGGATTATTCGAAATCTAATCAGGGCCTTCAAGGGGGGCGCCGATGAGCCGGCCGAAGCGCGGGACGATGAGGCCCTGCGCCGGTCGTTTAAGCTGCGCTATATGCAGTTCCGGCGTTTGCTCAATGCCAACGACAAGGTTCTGAAGACCATCTCGGAGATGGAGAGCGTTCTATCGGGGGACAAGCCCTTCGGGATGAGCTTTATCCGTTCCCGCTGCGCTCTGCTCCTTGCCAACGTGTATCAAATCATTCAGCATCTGGACAGCCTTTCGGACGGCCGGCATCGGGCATTGTACGACACTTTTGTCCGAATTCAAAAGAGCATCACCCCTTTTCTCGACACGGCGCCGTACACCGGAGACAGGGCGCTGGTTCTCGATCTGAGGGAGATCGACCGAACTCATGCCGAGGCTGTGGGCGTCAAGATGGCGAGTCTGGGGGATATCGCCAAGAAATTGAACGTGACTGTACCCGAGGGGTTTGTGGTCACAGCGGAGGCCTATCATCGGTTCATGACCCATCACCGGCTCCAGGAGGAAATCAACCAACGAATCCAAAGCCATGAGGGGGAGCATCTCGACCGGTTGTATGAACTCAGTTCGGTCCTGCAACAGCTGGTGATGGGGGCGGAAGTGCCTCAGGAGGTGGCGGCGGCCATTTTGGAGGCCACGGCGGCCCTGCAATCGACGGTCGGGGCGCCGCTGACGCTGGCGGTGCGCAGTAGTGGGGTTAACGAAGATCTACCCGGCGCTTCCTTTGCCGGACAGTATCGCTCTCTGCTCAACGTGCACCCCGATCACATCATCAACGCATTCAAAGAAGTGATCGCGGGAAAATTCGGTGTAACCGCCATGACCTACCGCTTTCATCGCGGTCTGCGTGACGAGGACATCATCATGTGCGTGGGATGTCTCCAGATGGTAAACGCGATCAGCGGAGGGGTCCTTTATACACGCAATCCGCTGGATATTCGCGACGATACGATTATCATCAACGCTGTGTGGGGGCTACCCAAAATGGTGGTGGACGGCCGCTCCGCCGTAGACCGATTCGTGGTTTCCCGGAAGCGGCCACACATCGTGCGGGCCCGTCAAATCGGCGCCAAGACGGTGGCTTACCGGTGCCTGGAGCAGGAGGGTATCTGCCGCAACGAACTCTTGGGGGATCAGAGCCGTATGCCTTCCATCGATGACCAACAGGCGGCGGCACTAGCCCGTCTAGGCGTGGCCATCGAGGAGTCTTACGGTCAAGCTCAGGATATCGAGTGGGCCATTGACACCAGGGGCAAAATCATCCTCTTGCAGTGCCGTCCCCTGAGTGTCGCCTCTCCCGAGCAGGAGAGAGAGGCGCCGGCCACGGATGCGCCGTCAGGTCCCGATATGACGGCGTATTTGGTTCTTCTGCATGGTGAGGTGACCGCCGCCGGCGGGGTGGGGGCGGGACCGGTTCGTGTCCTGAAGCGTGAGGCGGACACGTTGCAGTTCATAGATGGCGAGGTAATGGTGATCCAGCAGTCCCTGCCGGGATTTGCCGTTATCCTCAATCGTGCGGCGGCCGTGATCGCCGAACACGGCAGCATCAGCAGCCACCTGGCCAACGTGGCCCGTGAGTATCGGGTTCCCGCCCTGTTCGGCGTAGAGGGAGCCATGGCGCGTTTGTCCGACGGGCAAACGGTGACCGTGGATGCCGAGGGCCTGAAGGTGTACGAAGGCGCCGTGGCAGAGCTGCTCCGAGACCGTCCCAAAGCGCCTCATGTGATGGATGGCACGCCGGTCTACAACACCCTGAAGCAGGTCATGCCCCACATCGCCCCTTTGACCCTGCTCAATCCGGATGCACCCAACTTCTCGCCAGCGCACTGTAAGAGCCTGCATGATATCATTCGTTACTGCCACGAAAAGGCGGTACACGAGATGTTTGAGTTCGGCCGCAAGAACGCTTTTCCCATTCGTTCGAGCAAGCAACTGGTGGTCGATGTGCCCATGCAGTGGTGGATTTTGAATCTGGACGACGGATTCACGGAGGAGGTGGAAGGCCCTACCGTTCGTTTGGAAAACATTGCTTCCATTCCCATGCGCGCGCTCTGGCAGGGCATCACTCAAGTGCCTTGGCAAGGACCGCCGCCCATCGACGGCAAGGGTTTTTTGTCCGTGATGTTCGAGGCTACCCGCAACACGGCCCTGGTCCCGGGAATGCGATCCCAATACGCCCAGCGCAACTATTTCATGATCGCCAAAAACTATTGTAGCCTGATGTCGCGTTTTGGCTTTCATTTCTCGACCGTGGAAAGTTACGTCAGCGAGCGGGTTCCGGAAAACTACATCATTTTCCGTTTCAAGGGCGGGGCTGCGGATGATTTCCGGAAGCTGCGGCGCATCCATTTGATCGCCGACATTCTGGAGTGGGCGGGCTTCGCCGTATCGGTGACTGAAGATGCCTTGCGCGCACGTATCGAGGATTACCCCATGGCAGTCATGCAGAACCGCCTGAAGATCATTGGTTACTTGACCATGCATACACGCCAGTTGGACATGGTAATGTCCCGAGAGGCCATGGTCGATCACTATCGCCAAAAAATCAAGAACGATATCCAGCAACTCTTCAAACAACCGGGACATCTAGACAAAGACGAGTCGGACATGATACCCCATCAACCCCAAGGGTGATGGCAAGGAGGTTTGACATGGCGATCATTACTATTTCGAGAGGATCCTACAGCAAAGGGAAGGCGGTTGCCGAAAGTGTGGCGGCTAAACTGGGATACCAATGCGTTTCCCGCGATGTGTTGCTAGAGGCGTCCAAGGAATACAACATTCCGGAGATCAAGTTGACGCACGCCATTCACGATGCACCGTCCATCTTTAAAGGCCGTTTGAGCCGGGAGAAGTATATCGCCTATATTCGAGCGGCTCTGATGAAGTCCTTTAGCCAGGATAATGTCGTCTACCATGGACTGGCCGGTCACTTCTTCGTCAGCGGCATTTCTCATGTGCTCAAAGTCAGAATCCTGGCCGATCTGGAAGACCGCGTGCAGGAAGAAATGCAGCGTGATAGCATCAGCCGCGATGAGGCCCTGGCGCTCATCAAAAAGGACGACGAACACCGGCGTCGTTGGAGCCGGGATCTATACGGCATCGACACTTGGGATCCCAGCCTGTACGATTTGGTGATCCATGTCCGCAATATCGCCACGGAAGATGCCGCCGATTTGATCTGTCAAACCGCCCGTCTGCCCCAGTTCGCGCCTACGCCGGATTCGCGGAAGGCTATGGCGGACCTGGCTTTGGCGGCTAAGATCAAGGCGGCTCTGGTGGAGATCCGTTTCGATATCGACGTTCGAGTTGATAGCGGCGCGGTGTTGGTGCAAACCGAGGCGCCTCCCACGGCGCATGGGGAACTCAAGGAGCAAATCACCGCTATTGTTCAGAAGTTCCCTGAAGTGACCGGTATCCAGATCAAATTGTCCCGTTTAACACCTTATGGTGAGGACGGACTGTAGTTGGGTCGCCCAGAGGAGAATTCCCGATGTCGATTGTTGCCCTGTTCAGTGGCACCTTTTGCGGGGCGGAGGCGATCGCGGACCGTCTCGTAGCCGAGACGGGGTACATGCTGTACACCGATGAAACCATTATCACTCGTGCCGCCACCCTCTCCGGCCTACCCCCGGCGCAGTTGAACCGGTGTTTTTCCGCCAAACCATCGGTTTTTAACCCATTCACTCGGGAATGGGAACGGTGCCTGGCATGGCTGAAGCTGGCTCTGGCCGAGCAGTGTCGGGAGACCCGATGGGTGCTGCACGGGTTTGCCGTTCACCTGCTACCTCCGTCCATCAAGCATGTGCTGCGTGTTTGCTTAATCGCCGATGCCGAACACCGCATCCGGGCGGTTGACGCGGCTCAGCACTCGGGCCGTTATCATGCGGCCCAACGAATCAACGCCGACGACCGGGAACGCGCCGCTTGGGTCCGTGCGCTTAAGGATAGCGAAGATCCTTGGGAGGCATCCTTGTACGATATGGTGTTACCCACCCACGCACTCGATGCCCGGCGGGCGGTTGACTTGATTGCTCAGGGCTTGGCGTCGGATGCGGTCCTACCAACGGATCTGTCTCGTCGGGCAGCCGCGGATTTCCTTAAGGCCGCCCGCATCGAGTCGGCATTGGCCGCCATGGGGCATGTCGTAACGGTTGAGGTTATGAAAAACGGGCTGCAGCTGCGAATCGATCGGCCGGTGCTCATGATCGATCGGCTGGAATCGGAACTCAGGCAAGCTCTGGACGCCATGAATATTTCCGACACCATCACCGTTACGATCCAGCCCAATACGAATGTCAGGGATCTGTATCGCCGTTACACGGAAGAAAAACCTTCGAAGGTGCTATTGGTGGATGACGAACGGGAGTTCGTCCAGACTCTTTCCGAACGGTTAGGCATGCGGGATATCGGTTCCGCTGTGGCCTTCGACGGAGAAAGCGCCCTGGAGATGGTCTCTGAAGAGCACCCGGAGGTGATATTGCTGGACCTCCAAATGCCCGGTATCGACGGCATGGAAGTGCTCAAGCGGGTCAAAGCAACCCATCCCGAGATCGAAGTGGTTATTCTTACAGGCCACGGGACCGACGCCCATCGGGCAGAGTGTATGCGGTTAGGCGCCTTCGCCTATCTGGAAAAGCCGGTGGATATCGAGGTGTTGAGCGATACCCTTAAGCGGGCCAACGAACACATGCGTCAGAATCGGGCTAACAAGAAACCATAACTTCCAAGGATGCGTCACCATGGCTTTTCGGCATTATTTAAAACCCCAATTCTGGGGCCACCGGGACGTTGCCTCCGGTTTGCACAAGCACATGTTCAACTTTCGACGCATGTGGTATCTGAGCGTGTTGCTGACCACCGGTGTAGCGGTGATCCCGGTCTTCTTCCTGGCGGCTATCGATTACCAGGTAACGCAGAAAGCCATCGACTCCGAAATCATCCTGCGCACCTCTCGATTGGTTTCCAACGCACGACGCACCTTGTCATTCATGATCCTGGAACGCCAATACGCCCTCCAATTTTTAGTACGGGATAACCCATTCGAACTGTTGCGCCGCGGGGACCGGCTCGATCGGGTCCTGGGCAATCTGCAGGACAGCTTCGGTGGCTTTACCGACTTGGGTCTGATTGACACTCAAGGTATTCAACTCGCTTACAGCGGTCCCTTTGAATTGACCGATTTTGACTACAGTCAACAGGATTGGTTTGAAGAAGCGCTGGGGCAGGGTACCTACATCAGCGACGTCTTCATGGGCTATCGCCAAAGCCCGCACTTGGTGGTTGCCGTGCGACATGCCTCCTCCGACGGGGAACCGTTTCTGTTGCGCGCCACCATTGAGGCCGAACACTTTCACCGTGAGTTGATTCAGATCGAGGCGGGCAGTGGCGGGGACATGTTTATTGTCAATCACCAAGGGATACTGCAGACCCCTTCGCAGCGATTTGGGCGCGTTTTTGAAAAGATGTCCCTGCCGGTACCCGAATTTTCGGCTTCCACCCGTGTGTTTGAAACGCAGGACGCCAACGGCAACCCGCTGGTAATCGGATACGCATACCTTGACAAGACCCCGTTTATCCTCATGGCGGCGAAGTCCAAGTCGATATTGATGCACCCATGGCAAAAGGAGCGCCGACAGATCCTCGCCTATATGGTTGCCGGGGTGCTGGCCATTCTCCTCGTAGCCTTGGTGGTCTCCACCTACTTGGTTTCCAAGATCTACACCGCGGACAAGACCCGCCTGGCCGCTCTGCACAACGTGGAATATGTAAACAAGATGGCGTCCATCGGCCGGCTGGCGGCCGGCGTGGCGCACGAGATCAACAATCCTCTGGCAATTATTAACGAGAGAGCGGGCTTGATGAAGGATCTGCTCAGGAGCGAAAACATCGGGCCCGTGACGCAAAAGATGGCGGTCCAGATCGATTCTATTCTCAATTCGGTCCATCGATGCGCCACCATTACCCGGCGGTTGTTGAACTTTGCCCGGCCGGGCAATGTGTCGTTGCAGAAGATCGACATCCGCGAGGTGATCGAGAACGTCATCGGTTTTCTGGGCAAGGAAGCCGAATACCGGGGCATCGGCATCGATATCGATATTCAACCCGATATTCCCCGGTTTCCCAGTGACCGGGGAAAGCTCGAGCAGATCTTTCTCAATCTGATGAACAACGCGTTTGCCGCCGTAAGCGACGGCGGACATCTGCGGATCGTGGGACATAAGGCGTCCAAGCAACAGGTATCCATTGCCGTGATCGATGACGGATGCGGCATCCCTCCCGAGGACATAAAACGGGTTTTCGAACCGTTTTTTTCCACCCGTACTCAAAAAGGCGGTACTGGGCTGGGCCTTTCCATCACTTACGGCCTGGTTCAGGAGTTAGGCGGTGCCATTGCGGTCGAAAGCCAGGCGGGCAAGGGCACGCAATTTACCATAACCCTGCCTTTGGAACCGGAGGTCGAAACCGATGAAACCCGTTCGGGTGTTGCTGGCCGATGATGAAGAGGAACTGGTCGCCGCCCTGGTGGAACGATTGGAGTTGCGGGGCATCACCGTCGACGGGGTATGTACCTGCGAGGCGGCTTTGGCCCTGCTCCAGGATAAGCGGTATGATGTCGCCGTCCTGGACGTGAAGCTGCCGCGCATGAGCGGCGTTGAACTCAAGAAGAAGATGGTCCGGACAGCTCCTCACATGAAGTTTATCTTCATCACGGGGCATGGCTCCTACAACTGTTTCCAGGAGGGTTCGGCGGAAGCTGGTCAGCCCTACTATCTGCTGAAGCCGGTGGATATTGATCTGCTGGTAGCCAAGATCAGCGAACTCACGGCGGAAAATCCATCCTCCGATGTACGTAAGGACGAAACGTCATGACCGATACCATGAACCGCGCGGCAATCGATGGATTGCGTTTTTTCGGCCGGATGTCGGCCGCCATCTCCCACGATTTGAAAAACACGTTGAGCATCATGAACGAAAGCGCCGGCTTGCTCGAGGATCTGGCCCTACTGACTGAAAAGGGCCGCCCGCTGGATCCGCAGCGGGTCCACCAGTTGGGCGCCACCATAAAGCGGCAGATTCAACGGAACGACGGCATGGTGCGCAATATGAACCGGTTCGCTCATTCTGTAGACGACCCGTTGAAGGAGGTCGGCCTAGCGGCCCATCTGGAGATGCTGCTCGCCATCTGCCGAAGGTTGACCGATGCAAGGGGGATTGCAGTCTCCGTCGCGCCGTGTCATGCGGAAGTGTCCATTGTGACTCGTCCTTTTTTCTTGCTTCATCTGGTATGGCTGCTGTTGGAGTGGGGTATGGAGCATGCCGGTTCCGGCAAACAGTTGGTGCTGGAAATCGAACCGTTCCCGCCCTCCTTTGTGCGCATGCTGTGCCGAGGACTTGAAACGCTCTCCGCGGATGCCTCCCTGTCCCAGTGGAACGATTTACTGAGTCTGCTCGAGGCCCGTATGGAAATTACTGTGGATCGGCAGGCGGTTGCTGTGGTCATGCCCTTGCGTATCGATGGGTGACGGCCTTGCACCAAGTGACGATAAAGACCTGTAGGACGGAACAGAAAGGAGCCACGCAATGTCCATCAAAGTGCTATTGGTCGACGATGAGAAGGAGTTTGTAGATTTGCTGGGCGAACGTATGACGGCCCGCGGTATGGAGGTGAACACCACCACCTCGGCCGCGGATGCTCTCAGGATCACGGAAGATCAGAGCTTCGATGCCATCGTGCTGGATCTGATGATGCCGGAGATGGATGGCATACAAGTTCTGAAAACCCTGAAGGCCAAACATCCCGAGCTGCAAGTGATCTTGCTGACCGGCCACGGGAGCATCGAAAGAGGCGTAGAGGCCATGCGCCAGGGCGCCATGGATTTCATTGAGAAACCGGCGGATCTGGAGGTGCTTACTGAAAAGATCCGAAAAGCCCAAGCCCGCAAAATGATCCTTGTGGAGCGCAAAGTAGAGGAAGAGGTCCGTGAGATCCTGATCAGCAAAGCGTGGTGAAGTGGAGCCGACCCTCCGACAGAAAAGCAACCGTGTTCGATAGCGATGCGAATGAATTATGACCGAAGCGAGGGCGATCAGATTCAAGCTTCGGGAGTTCAGAGACAGGGAGTCATGCAGGAGATACTTACATCGTATGGCGGCCGTTCCGGTCTTAGTACCTCCACAGGTAGCGAAAAGACTTTACAGGCGGGAAGCATGAATCACACTGTCGCCGATGGCTCTGTGAACCCGCCTGTCATATTTCTTCCTCCTCGAATTCGATGCCGGAAACCTCGAACTGGGCGTCTCGTTCTTTGTGTGAAGCTTCCACCTCTTCGTCCGTCCAGGGTTCCAGGAGCAGAGACTCCGCGACGAGTTCCCAGAGGTACATGGTCTCTACGGCCAACTCATATTCCTTAGTGAGGCTTTTCATGATCTGATCGCGACAATTATGGCAGGGTGTGACAACCAGTGAAGCCCCCGTTTTCTTAATCTGTTCCGCCTTGATGCGTCCGTAAAAAATCCGCTCCTCCGAGTAAGGCATGGCCCACGCACCTCCACCCGCACCACAACAGAACTGTTCCGCCCGGGTTGGGTACATTTCCACCCAGTGCTCCACGCACTCTGAAAGAACGTATCGGGGTTCATCAAAATACCCGTGACCGAAGGCTTTCAAGGATTTTCTTCCATAGTTGCATGGATCGTGATAAGTGGCCAGTTCTTTATGCTTCGACTTATCCACCTTGATGCGGCCTGTTTCCAAATACATCTTCAGCACGTCATGGATGCTCCAGACTTTGAATTCCTTCATTTCTTCCTTGAACCACGTTTCGAGACCCAACCTGGTCGCGTAGTAGGCATGGCCTCACTCGGGAAGAATGAGGTTGGGGATCTTGAGTCTCCGCATGTGTTCCACGATGCGGCCCGTAAGCTCCTTCATGGCGGCGTCATCGCCCGAGAACAGCGCCCAGTTGACCCCCTCCCAGTTTACCGATGGAACGGTCCAGCTCTCCTTGGCGGCATAGAAAATCTTCCACCAGAACTTCATGTCGTCGGGCTCTCCGAAAGGCTCCTTGGAATTGATGGTTAGAAGAAAGCGGGCCCCTTCCTTATCGACGGGAACATAGAAGCCGGGAAATCCCTCCTCTTCCATCTCTTTTCCCATATCGGCCAAGAGGAACAAGAAGTCGTCGAGGGGAATGCCGAGGTTGTTTCCACGTTCGAGGTCCATCACCACTCCCTTGTGGATGGGGCCGGGTACGTTGTCCCGGGGCCGCATTCCTCTGGCGGCACGAAGGATCTTCAGAATAGGCACACCCATGGGGCAGGCCTCTTCGCAACGACCGCAAAGAGTGCAAATCCAGGGAAAACGTGATGTCACGAGTTCCTCATCGAGTCCGTAAGAAACCATGCGGACCGCTTTCCGAGGATCCATGCCGTCCACTCCTGCAACAGGGCACCGAGACGAACACGTGCTGCAAAGGTAACAGGCGTTGGGGATGTCTATGAATTCCGGGAGAACCCGAGCCAATTGGGCGTTGAGCATACAGACTCCTGACATATCGCTTTGCTCACTTCGCCGCAGACATCGACGAAGTGGAGTTCATGGGGCAAGCGATCTATTTGAATGGAATGGCCCTTCGTATGGGATTCTCGCCGATTTCCTGAAGGCGCCTTTCCAGAGTTGTCGCAATCCGGACGAATTCCCGACTCATACCAGGTGCGAGTCCGGCGAACAGCAATCGATCCGCCGAGAGGCCCGTCTCCGTGAGTCGTTCCTCCAATTCTTCCACTCGCCATCGGGCCAGGGAGTTGCCGTGAAGGGATTTGCAGCTGTCGGGATGACAGCCCAGCACCATCACTCCGTCGGCCCCGTTACGGAAGGCACGCAGGACATAATCCATGTCCAGCTTGCCGGCGCAAGGTATTTCAATGATCTCGAGTCCTTCGGGTCTGTTCCATTTTCGCAGGGATGCGAGTTTGGCGGCTTCCATGGCGGAATTCCGGCAACAAAACGCCACAATGGTGGGCGTGGATTCGTCCGATTCCGCTCTGGTCGTCCGTCGCGTGGCTGCCTTGAGCTGGGCGCGCACCTGTCGGTCATTAAAGTTGTGAATCTGAATGGCATCCATCGGGCATTCGGAAGCGCATATGCCGCAAGTTTGGCACGCCAGATCCGAGAACACGGGCCGACGATTTACCACCGAAATGGCCCGATGGGGACAAAGTCGGTAACACGTCAGACATATGGTACACTTCTTTTTGTCCAGTTTTACGCGATCTTCCGCCGCCTTCCGGGTACCGTCCCCCAAAAGTTCATGAAGAATCAACGCCGCCTCACGACCCTCCTCAAAACTCTCTTCGAGAGACAGAGCTCCTTTGGCCGGCCCTATGGCCAGTACCCCTGTACGGTTGGTGAAAATAGGGAGGCTGTATACATTATCCGCCTGAAAGAACCCTAGGGCGTCCGTCTCTAATTGCATTACGTCTTTCAGACGGATCGCGTCAGTGCGAGGCAGAAGGGCTTCTTCGATCACAATGAGATCCGCTTGGACCTGCACCGGTTCCCCCAGGGCGTCGTCATACAGGGTCACGGTAAAGCCTGAGTCGGAAGGCTGAATCGTCGGTAGGGACCGGACGGCTTTGGAAAAGAGAACCCCGGCCTGCCTGGCCTCCGTGGCCAAGGACTCCAATCCGCGGTCGGCCACGCGGAAATGATCTAGAATGACTATGGACTTGAATTGCTTGCTTCGGCTAAGCGTTAACGCAGCCTCCATTACCCGCCGTTGCGTCACGGGAGAAGAGGTGTGGGTAAAGCCCACAAGGAAGGCGACCTGGGTGGTATTATAGCCGGGAGAATGTTTCAGTTTACCATAGTATTCCGGCGAACGCAAGCGCGCCTCCAGATCGCTCAACGGGAGTACCTGATCGGACCGGGACAGGTTCCATGCTTGAAAGTTTGCTTCAAACCGGGCTTCCGGAGCCAAAATCACACCGCCCACTTCAAACTCATGGTGCACGTCGTTTTCGTCCCGAATGAGGACCCGATATCGACCTGCGGTGCCTGATACTCGCGAGATACGGCTTGGGAGCAGCATTCGTATGCGGGGGTTCATGCGGCATCGTTCGAGAAGGGAGTCCAGCATGGATGCCGTGAAATCGTTGTAGCCGGCACGAATCGCCTTAACCCCCGGTTTGTTTTCCGTACATACCAGAATAGCCTCATGGCCCAGAGCGGTAACCTCTTCCGCCGCGTTCAAGGCGGCCCAACCATGCCCCACGATGAGGACGGTCTTGTATACCGGTAACTCCGAATAGTGAATGGGATCCCGACAGGAGGTTTTCTCCAGTGCCATTCTCAAGGATCGCTCGGCCTTCCGATCAGCCGATTCCCGCGATAGATCGGTTCGGAATGCCAGTTCCCTCAGGTTCACTGTTTCAATGGCTTCGGTATCAAGGCCTTCGTCCGCAAGGAGTTGAGCGAGAGACTTCCGAGACTGCGTCAGGTTACAAGCTCCCAGAACCAGGACCTCCGGGTGGTGTTCGGCAAGGGTCTTGCGGAGAACGGAGAGCCCCTCTTTGGTGCATATCTTACCCACCTCCCTGACCACCGCCACGTGTTGGTAGGATTTCCCTGTTTCCCTGAGGGATTCGAAATCCAATTTGTCGGACAGTAATTGCCCCCCATTGCACAAGAATAATCCGACTCGAGGTGCGGGACTCATAGGATTACTCCTAAGTGCCGCGCCATCTGTTCGGCGGCGCGGGAGGCATGGGTGATGGACTCCGCAATGTCCATGGGTCCTTCGGCGGACCCCGCGACGAAAATCCCGGGTGCCGATTCAGTCTCGGAGTTCAGCAGAAAACCAAATTCGTCCGTGGAGAGTCCCAGGATACGAGATAGTTCCACATTCTCGGGCCGCGGCATCAATCCCACCGAGAGAACCACCAAGTCGAACTCGCGACCTAACGTGACCCGTTGCTCAGGGTCGAAGTAATGTACTCGGATCCGGTCTCGAGGAGCGGCATAATAGTCCCCCGGCATGGATCGGATAAGATCGAGTGTTCCGCTGACTTGTTGTATATATCGGGTGAAGTCCTTACCGAAGTTCTGAATATCCATGAAGAAGACGGACACCGAAGATTCCGGATCATCGTGTTTGATTCGCATCCCCATCCTGAGCGCATACCCGCAGCAGACCCTGGAACAGAACGTATGGCCGAGGCTGACGTCACGGCTCCCCACGCATTGAACAAAGGCGATGTGTCTTGCCCGGGAGCCGTCCGAGGGCCGGGTTACGACACCGTTTTCCCGGAGCATGTGTTCCAGATCCATGCCGGTAATCATGTTGGCGAATCCGTCGAAGTTGAAGCGTGTCTTTTCTCGTGGATCGAAGGGAACATATCCCGTAGCCAAAATGATCCCCTCTACATCCAGGGTGGTCTCGGCGGGGTCGCGATCCAGATCGATGGCTCCTTCGGGACAGACATCCTGGCAAATGCGGGCCTTGCCGTCTTTGAAATAGTGACATTGGGAGGGATCCAAAGCGTAGAAGGGATGATTCTTGCTCGACGGTGCTTGAATCAACGCCCCTCTTGCAGCCTCCGGACATTTCTCAAAACAGAGACCGCAGTTGGTGCATTTCTGTGGATCGATATACAGGGGGGAAGTAGTCAGCGTGGCCCTGAATCCATCTCCGCTCCTTTCCACTCTGGAGAGCCGGGTCTGCAGGAAACAATCCACACGATCCGTGCTTTGGATTTCCTCGAGTTTCTGTTCCACCAGACAGTTGTTGCACTTGAGACACCGGTCTGTGGCTTTGCATGCGAACCGGGACGCATGCCCGCCCAGAAAAGGACCCCGGTCAATCAGCACCGTGTCCAGACCGACGCGCGACAGGTCCAAAGCGGCGGTTATGCCGGCTATGCCTCCACCTACCACCAAGACTCGTTTGCGATCGTTCATGTATACACCCACATCCACCGGCTATATTCCCGCTTCAGAAAGAATCTCTGGAAGACATGCAGCCGGATCACCGGCGGACAGATGCACGCCGGCGGCAAGCCCCGAAATTTGGACGGATTTGATGAGTTCCAACGCTTTTCGTTTTCCCGACTCCAGAAGAGAACGTTCGTCCAAATCCGCCAATTCGTGAATCCAGGAATCAGGAATCGGGTTTCCCGAAAGTTTACCCAGGAGTTGAAGGTCCACCGCCCTCTTGTCCACCACCCTTATCCCCACGATAATAGGTATGTTTTCCTTCTTGGCTTGGCCCATGAACGTATCGAGACGCTTCATGTCGTAGACGTCCAGGGTCTGAATAAATTCGACCCCGGCTCTGATTTTCTTCAGGAACTTGTTGAAATGTGGGGCCATGGGATTCGCCTGAGGATTGGCCACTCCTCCGATGTAGAAGGAGGGAACTCCATCCAAAGCGTTTCCACCGGCATCGTTGCCTTGTTCAAGTTCCCGCGCCATCCGTACCGCTTGAACGGAGTCCAGGTCGAACACGGGCTTGCTTTGAGGGCTGTCTCCGAAACTGAAATAATCACCTGTCACCATCAGAACATTTTCTATGCCTAAGCTATACATCCCCAGGAGATCGGAACACAATGCCATGCGATTCCTATCCCGGCATGCAAACGTGCAGATGGATTCGGCCCCCTGATTCCGCGCCAATACGGCTCCGGCTACGGAACTCATACCGATGCAAGCGGATCGGTTGTCCGGAACATTAAACGCATCCACTCGATCCTTAAGCAGATTTACGGTTTCCACAAAGGGTTGTGTATTTACACCCTTGGGGGGATCCAGTTCCACGGTGACGACGAACTTACCTGAAGTTAAAATTTCCTTGAACCTAGTCATGGACCGAGTATCTCCTCTTGTAGGCTTTGTGGATCAGCGTCTGGGGAGTGGTGATCAATGCGTGATTCCGAGGGGGCAGGATTTCCTGGATATGTTCGAGACGTCCCGTGCCTTCAAGCCGATCGTAGATGGCGGCCCAGGCGCAGGGCTTGGAGGGATCCACTTCACACATTCCTTCCCGGGTACCGGAACACGGTCCATTGAGCAGACTCTTGGGGCAAATGGTGATCGGACATATCCCTCCGGTTTGAGCCAGGTAACACCGGCTGCACATCCGGCACCGCTCCGTCCAGTAACCGGCTTCCTCATTGGCGCCGATAAAGGTGGTGTCCACCCCGGGCAATATCACCTTGTTGGGATACTGATCCGCGAGGAACTGAATTCCCACACCACAGGCCAAAGAGATGACGGCATCGTAGTCTTGAATCACATAGCGAAGTTCGTCCAAAAACTCCCGGTCGCACTGCCGTTCCACCGTAACTTCGCCCAAATCGATTCGTCTCCCCTTCAACTCGGAAGCAATAGCCAGTTGGGAAGACAGCAATCCAACTTCCTTTTCTCCCCCGGCCAGGCACACAGCCACACAGGTTCCGCAACCTGCCAGCAGTACCCTGGAATATCCGGCCACACCGTCCATAATTTCATCCAGGGGCTTTCGTTTGGCAATGATCATATCGGTCCACTCCTTGAGGCGGTTCCGTCAGGGAACAACGGTTTGCGCTTGTTTGACTCGCTTCGCCCGCACTTCCCTCAGGGGGTTGGGGCCAAGTTTCTTGACCCGGTCCACCATCCGGTTCACCCACTCCACCCATAACGGGGCGTCGGAAGCACCGATATGAACCATTTCAAGGCGTTCCCCGCCGATCCCTGTTTCATCCAGAAGGTCTTTGGCGTGTTCCACCCGTTCTTTAGCTCTCAGATTTCCTTCCAGGAAATGACAGTCGCCGATTTCTCAACCGCCCACCAATATGGCGTCGGCACCGGCCTGAAAACTCTTCAGAATATGGATCGTATCCACCTTTCCCGTGCAAGGCAGCTTCACGATGCGGACGTTGTGAGGATACTGTAATCGCATGGAGCCGGCCATGTCCGCCGCCGTATAGGTGCAATAGGTGCATACCATGGCTATGATTTTCAATTCCGAACCGTCCATCAGGTTTACCTCGTCCCGCCCATGAAATGTTGTAACTCCCGGATCAGATCATCCAATGGGTAAATCCCCGTTTCTTTGGCGATGGTTTGGTCGTCTTTCATATGTTGAACCTGGATGAGCTTCCTTGGGCACGCACTGGCGCAGTTTCCGCAACCGCGGCATTCGGCCGCGTCGATATGGATGAATCCGTCATCGGCCACCTTGGGAACCCCAAAGGGACACGTGCGTGCGCAGGTCATGCACAGGACGCAGCGCTCCCGATCCACCACGGCCACCTGACCGCCCGCCAACATGCGTTCCTTGGACAGGATAGTGGCTGCGCGGCTGGCCGCTCCCTTGGCTTGCGCTACGGACTCTTCCAGGAATTTGGGGCTGTGCGCCAAGCCACACAAGAAATGTCCCGCATTGGAGAACTCCAGGGGCCTCAGTTTTACGTGGGCTTCCAGGAAGAAACCGTCCGCATCCATGGGAAGTTTCAGCGTGGACGCCAAAGGCTTGCTCTCCGGCCTCGGGCGGATGGCTGCACTCAGGATCACCGCTTGAACCGGAAGCTCCAATTCGGTATGCATGTTCTGATCAAAGACCGTTACGGTGAGTTCATTTCCCCGGTCGGCGACCTCCGGCTTCCGGGTCGGATCGTACCGAATAAAACGCACACCCTTCTGCCGGGCTTTCTTGTAATAAAGCTCATTCATGCCGAACGTCCGGATATCCCTATATAAAATATATACGTCGGAATTCGGGTTGATTTCTTTGAGTTTCAAGGCGTTCGTTACGGCTTGAGTGCAGCAGATTCGGCTGCAGTAAGGGTGCTCCGGTTCCCGGGAGCCCACGCACTGGATCATTGCGACGCTTTTGAGCAGTTTGATCCGCTTGTCACCGGCGGCCATCATCCCGTGAAAATCCCGTTGGGTAAGGACGGCCGGATGCCAGCCGAATAGATACTCCTGGGGCGCGTACTCGCTTCCCCCCGTGGCGATGATTGTGGCTCCGTGTTCCACGGTGTGCAGGCCCCCGTCTTTCCGGACGGTAGTCGCAAATTTGCCCACATGACCTTTGCTTTCAACGATTTCCGCCCCTGTAAGGAGGGTAACTTTGGGATGCTCTCGGATGCGTCGATCGAGGTCCCGAACGTAGGCTGCAGTGTCGTCGTTTCGGGCCGTAAAGAACAGTTTGACCGCCTCACCTCCCAACATGTCGTTCTTCTCCACCAGTGTCGTTTCGAACCCTTGATCCGCCAGCGAGAGCGCCGCGGTCATTCCCGAGACCCCTCCGCCGACCACCAAACCTTTCCGGGTCACCTCAAAGGGGATTTCGTGAAGGGGTTCCAGCAGAGACGCGCGCGCCACGGACATCCGCAGGAGGTCTTTGGCCTTTTCGGTGGCTTCTTTCGGATGTTGCTGGTGGACCCAAGAACATTGATCCCGGATGTTGGCCATCTCAAACAAGTATTTGTTGAGGCCCGCTTTCTGGAGATTGTCCTGAAAGAGCGGTTCGTGGGTTCGTGGCGAACAGGAGGTGACCACCACTCGGTTCAGATTGTGTTGGCGGATCACTTCCCGCATGGTGGATTGCGAGTCTGTTGAACACGCAAACAAGGTGTCGGAGGAAACCTCGACGTGTGGGAGACTCTTGGCGTATTCGGCCAATTCTTTCACGTCAACGATTCCAGCTATGTTGATGCCGCAATGACATACAAACACACCGATCCGTGGTTCCTCGCCCAGCACATCCCGTTCTTCCGGGTAATCCATGGAGTCGATGAGGCTGCCACGGCTTTTCCACAACAGCTCCTGGACCTTGGCTGCGGCGCTGGAAGCCTGGGCCACGGTCTCAGGGATATCTTTGGGGGATTGGAGCACTCCGCAGCAATACACCCCTTCCCGGGATGTGGCTACGAGGTCAAATGGTTGTTCTTCCGCAAAACCCCAGGCATTGAGTCGCACGCCCAGTTTGCGCGCCGTATCGGCGGTTTCCGGATGCGGTCTGAGTCCCACCGACAGAATGACTAGATCGAACGTTTCGTCTTGGAACGCGCCTTGCTCATCGAGGTAGTGGATATATAGATCGTGGGTGACGGGATTTTCCGTGACCCGGGAGATCATGCTTCGCGTGTAACGGATTCCATGATCCGTTTTGGCGCGTTCATAATAGCGATCGAAGCCCTTCCCGTGGGCTCGGATGTCCATGAAGAATATCGTCGGCTGTATACGAGAATCGTGTTCTTTCGCAATGATAGCCTGTTTGGTGGCGTACATGCAGCAGACGGAGCTGCAATAATCCTGGTTTCCGGCGGAATCTCTGGATCCGACACATTGGATCCAGGCGATCCTGACGGGATCCTTGCCGTCCGAGAGACGGCGGATGTGGCCTGCAAAGGGCCCGGCAGCCGAAAGAATCCGCTCGAATTCCAGACTGGTAATCACATTGGGATATCTTCCGTAGCCGTATTCCGGCTTCCTCTCGGCTTCAAAGGGTCGATACCCTCCCGCCAAAACCACGGCCCCCACGTTCAGCTTGCGAATTCCCGGTTCCATATCGTGCCGGATGGCATTTGCCTGGCACGCCTCAATGCACTGATAGCATTCCGAACATACGCCACAGCTCAAACATCGGCCGGCTTCATCCTTTGCCTGTTCCAGCGTCAATGCCCGCTGCACCTCGGAAAAACTATGGATCCTTTCTGGTGCGTCGATGCGGGTGAACCGTTGGCGCGGATGGGGTGCGTGACTCGCGGGTTCAGGATAGGCGATGGTTACCGGACGTTCCCTGCCCGCTCGAAGATCTTCCCCCCGGATCATGCGGTCTATGGAAACAGCCGCTTCCTTGCCCGCCGCCACGGCCTCGATCACCGTTGCCGGACCCGAAACCATGTCTCCCCCGGCGAAAATCCAGGGAACGGAGGTCTGGAATGTAATGGGATCCACCGCGAACGTGGCTCGGCGGGTAGTCTTAAGGCCGGCCTTTGCGGGATCAAACCCCGAGGCCACCGTCTGGCCGATGGCGGTGATGACGGTGTCCACTTCCATACGGTATTCGGATCCGGCTACCGGCACAGGGCGCCTTCGGCCGCTTTCATCCGGTTCTCCCAATTCCATCCGGATCAGTTCCAGAGACTGCACGCGGCCGTTCGGGTCTCCAAGGATTTTGGTGGGAGTCGTTAGAAGGTGAAAGCGAACGTTTTCCTCACGGGCTTCCTCGATTTCCTCGCCATAGGCGGGCATTTCTTCTTCGCTTCGCCGGTATATGATGCAGGCTTCCCGTGCGCCGATTCGAAGAGCGGAACGCACGGCATCCATCGCCACGTTTCCACCGCCTATGACCGCCACCCGCTTGCCTACGGGAGGATTATCACCCAGGCCGATGCGCCGGAGAAAATCGACACCCTGGTATACCCCATCCAAATCCTCGCCTTCGACGTTCAGCTCGAGGGGTTTGTGGGCGCCTGTCGCCAGAAAGGCGGCGCTGTATCCGCCTGCTTGGAGGCCGGAAAGAGTTTCATGATCTTCCACCGGGGTGTTGAGCCGGATTTCCACACCCATCTCCCGGATGAAATCGATTTCATAGTCCAGGATATCTCTGGGTAAACGATATTCCGGAATGCCGTAGCGAAGCATTCCCCCGGCCGCCGGCAGGGTTTCGAATATGGTTACTCCATATCCCTCCAAGGCAAGATAGTATGCGGCGGAAAGACCCGCGGGACCCGATCCTACAACGGCCACCTTCTCTTTGCGCGATTCCTTCATGGCAGGCAGCACTTTGGCGCCCGAGTGAAATTCGTAGTCGGCAGCCACTCGCTTGAGGTCCTTGATGGCTATGGCTTCATCCACGTCGCCCCGACTGCAGGCTGCTTCACAGGGATGTGTGCATACCCGCCCGCAAATGGCGGGAAGGGGATTGTCCCGGCGGATGAGGTTCAACGCCTCTTGAATCTTGCCCTGCCGGATGAGGGCCACATACCCCTGGACGCTGATATGGGCCGGACACGCGGCCTTGCAGGGAGCGGTTCCCTTCTTCTCGATGGCGAACGCCGAGGGGATCGCCTGGGGAAAATGCTTGTAGGCTGCTTTGCGAGTGCTCAGATCTTCGTTGAACGTGGAAGAGATCTCCACTGGGCACACCTTGGCGCACTCTCCACAGGCGGTGCACCTGGACTCGTCCACATAGCGTGGTGACAGGAGTACGCCAAGTGTAAAATCGCCGGGTCTTCCCTCGAACTGTTCGATGGAAGCCCCGGTGATGATCTCGATATTTGGATTGCCCGCGACCTCGATGAGTTTGGGGGAAATCATGCAGGTTGAGCAGTCATTGGTGGGAAACGTCTTGTCCAGTTGGGCCATGACCCCGCCGATGGTCGTATTCTTCTCGAGCAGATAAACCCGGTATCCCGATTCGGCGAGATCCAGGGCGGACTGCATTCCCGCGATGCCCGCACCGACCACGGCAACGGCCCCAACATTCCTATCGGGCGCCCATTCATCTTTGGTTTCCGTGGACTTGAGTGTATCGGTATTCATCACTACTCCGGTGGACGACACGCTCACGCGCTCAATCCGATACGGTTGAAAAGCGGTTGCGGTTCCGTGAAATGTTTCTTCAACCACTCTCCGGTCTCGGCCAAACCGGCGGCCAAACCGATCAGTTCGGTGAAGTACAGGACCGGCAGGTAGTAGGGTTTTCCAAATTCCGATGCGATTTTGCCCTGGAACATATCCAGGTTTGCCTGGCACATTTGGCAGGAGACCACAATGCAGTCGGCGCCTGCTTCCACGGCCTTGTCGTACAGTCCCTCCACCAGGGTGAACACGATATCCCTTCGCGCCACGGCATGACTTGCGCCGCAGCAGTCCGTTTTGTGGGACCATGGCTTCACTTGGACACCGAGTCTGTCCAGGATGCGATCCATACTGGTGGGATTTTCGTGTTCGGAGGAATCCGTGATCTTTGGAGGCCGGCTCGACATGCAGCCGTAATAACACACGGCCGTCAAATTGGTCAGAGGACGGGAAACCTTTTGTTGAATCAGATCCAGAAGTTCGTTCCGTGCTAGAAAATTGGCCAGATCATGAATTCGTATTTTCCCTTCGTAGGCGACTCCAAAGTCGTCTTCCCCTCCATCCTCCAGAAGCGCCTTCTCGGCCGTTTTCAGGCGGTTGAAACATAGAGGGCAGGGGACTACCAGGTCGTTCCCCAATCCTTCCGCAAGAACGAGATTACGGCCCGGCAGCAGAATGGAGGCTCGGTGATTTAGAGAATGTGCAGCGGTAGCCCCACAGCAATTCCAGTCGGAAAGCTCTTGGAGTTCGATCCCCAGATGGCGGCAAACCCCTTCGATGGACTGCGCATAGTCTCGTGCGGTCCCTTCCAATGAGCAGCCCGGATAATAGGTCACTTTCATGCGTCTTCCTTGTGGTGGTGTTTCGGCGTTACTTCAGGATAGCTCGAATCTCCGACTTCGATCGAACTCCTTTTGGGATTAGGGACATACGTCCCTTACGGAACATGTTGACTCCCAAAGAAATTTCTTCCCCTATTTCTCCATTCTTTATCTTTCGCCAAAGTTCCCCGCTCTTCAGCATGTAGCTTTGAAGCATTCTTCCTTCGGATAAGCGGCCTCGCCGGCGTACATCATTCAAAAAGGCTTCATGAAACAACTTGGTTCGTTGTTGTGGAATAGACACTCCGGAAGCAACCGCTCGTTCTTTCAAGTAATCCATGACTCCGGCTATGTCGATATCATTGGGGCACCGGGTGGTACACGTTTCACAGGCAGCGCAGACCCAGATGGTGCCGCACGACAGTACTTGATCCCGCATTCCCATGTGGATCAGCCGAATCACCTGATCCGGATACACATCCATGGCAAAGGTCACGGGACATCCGTTGGTGCATTTCTTACATTGAAAACAGGCGGAAATCAGGATGCCTGTCGAGGCTTCGATATGTTCCATGAATCCGGTTTCCGGTGTGAGTCGCGATGTCTGTGTCATGGGGGCTCCCGAGTTCATTCCTGATTGCAGGTCCCAGTTAGCACAGAACGTGCCAATCGGAATGGGTTAAATCGGATGCGTAATACAGGCCACGCCGCAGCAGGGGTGCAACGGCGTTGCAACGGAGCAACAACTCTGATGCAATAAGACTACGGAGAATGAAACATTCCCGAAAGGAGCAGGGTATACGCGGTGTTTCGGGGAAGGCTGCCGGTCTCTTGAACAAGAAGGTATGGTGCGAATGCACGCGGCCAAAAACAATAGCTCCGGGATTCGCGGACAGTTCGAGATGATCGGCCGTTTCGAAACACGGAAGGATACACTGTTTACCTCACGAGGGCGCGAGTTCTGCCCGGACTTTTCAACGCCGTGATCCTGAGAACTCGGAATCCGAATAACACATTGCATCAGGATGAGATTCAATTAACCACCGGGGCAACCTCCAGCGCCACCGGGACGATTCGGGCAATACAGCTTGCCATCGGATCTATTACAGCTTTCTATTTCCGAGTCAAGAGCGTCACGTGGTGCAGCAGTTCTTCGGCGGACGGGGGTTTTTCGAGATATGCCTCGGGTTCGGTCGTGGTGTCTCCCGAGTATTCATTGAATATCTTCTGGGAGTGCATGAAGGTCTTCTTGGCAATACCCGAAACCACCACTATGGGGATCGAGTTCAGTTCGGAGTCGCTCCTGAGCCGGCGATACAAGTTCATTCCACTCTCCTTGGGCATCATGATATCCAAGACTATGAGATCCGGCTTTCTTTCTTTGGCGAGAGCGTACCCCTTTTCCCCGTTCTCCGCTACAAAGGGTTTATACCCGCTGGTCTCCAGTAAGGTACTGATGAAGGTCCGCATGTCTAACTCGTCGTCCACAACCAAGATGCGTCTTTTCATGGAATTCCCCTTGTTCGTAACGATGGGATCATCACAAGCGGATTCCGCCCTTGGTAACCATCCGCCGATAACGCATGGCATACCCACGCACGGAGCGTGGATCTTCGTGCCCCCCTTGGTTGCTTCACGATTCTGATGTCGGTCATTCTCAGCAGCAGGTTTCCGGACATGCGGACGATCCTTCAATACGAAAATGCAAATTTTGTGCCCCAACAACTTGTTCTCAAAAGAAGCTCCTGCTTGGGAACCTGATGAAACTGCGGGCAACGAATCCCAATCGACGGCGGTGGCCCCTCCTATGGTCTAAGGTAGACCCTTTTGGTCGGGGAAAAGGACCGCATCAGGGTTGGGCTTGGGAGGCTGAGCCCGCGTACAGAGGCAAACGGATGATAAACGTGGTTCCGGTTCCCACTTCGCTTTCAATATCAATGGTTCCCTCGTAGTCCCGGATGATTCCATAGCTTATGGACAAACCCAGCCCGGTGCCTTTCCCCACCTCCTTGGTGGTAAAGAACGGTTCGAACACCCGGCGCCGTAAATGCTCAGGTATACCCGTGCCCGTATCCGAGATGGCGACCACCACCTGCTCCTGTTCAGGAAATGAGCGTATGGATATGCGGTTCGCTTCGCGCGCCATGGGGAAATCGGCTTTCTTCGCTTCGATGGCGTCCCGGGCGTTCAAGACCAAATTTACGAACACCTGTTCCAAGCGATGCTTGTCACCGAGGACTATGGCGGGTGTTTCAGTGAGGTCCAACGCCACCTCTATTTCGCGCAGTTTCAATTGCTGCGCGATCAGTGTAAACGCACCCCGAATGGCCTCGTTGAGATTGACCGGTTGCTTCTTGATTTCAGGTTTTCTTCCGAATTCCCTCATATGGTTGATGATCAGCGAGGCTCGGTCTACCTGGGAATCGATCTCGTTGGAAAGATCCGAAAGCAGATCCGGTCCGATGTCACGGTTTTGGGCCACCCGCTTCAGCAATACATTCGCCGCGGTCTTGATGACGCTCAACGGCTGGTTCAGTTCGTGCGCTACGCCGGTGGCCATTTCCCCCAGTGTGGCCATTTTGGCGGCCTGGATGAGTTGTTGTTCGGTTTGGAGGCCTTCCGTAATATCATCGGTGGTCACAATGAGCACCCTTTGTCCGCCGTATTCCGAGGGCGAGACCCGTACGTTGACAAAGAGTATGCTTCCGTCCTCCTTTTTGTGGGTTATCCGAGAGATATCCCCCCCTTTTTCCAGACACCGGCTCATGGTGGAACGATCTTCAGGACTGCTTAGCTCCAGAAAGGACATGCCGCGGATTGCTTCCCGTGAATAGCCGTAGGATTGAACCGCTCGTTCGTTTACATCCAATATCCTAAAGGTTTCGGGATCCAGGACGAAAATGGGGTTGGGCACATTGTTAAAAATGATCCGGTACTTGAGTTCCGATCTCCGGAGTTCCTCCTGCAGGAGTCGCACCGCCGTGATGTCCGTGGACATTTCCATGACGGACACGATTTCCCCTTGTTCGTTGCGAATGGGAGCCGTATGAACCAGAAAATAACGCCGCTGCCCGTCCTTGCCGATACCCACTTCTTCGTTGCTGTGTACCTGGCCGTCCTCCATGGTCTGAACGACCATGCAATTCTCGCAGGGAGCGTCTCTGCGCTTATACGCCTGGTAGCAGTACTCCCCGTCCACGGGTCCGAACTCTCGGGCGAACTGCCGGTTATAGGTTACCAGCTTGAGATCCCGATCCTGAACCGTTATATAGCAGGGAACCCGTTCGAACAGAGTCTGGTACGCGTTCCGGCTCTTTTCCAAGAGGGCCGTCTTCTCGGTGATCCTCTTCCTCATTTCATCCAACGCGGCGGCCAAGGCGCCGATCTCATCCTTGCTCCTCCCGGGAGTGAATTCGGTACGCTTGCCCGCGGCCGTTTCTTGGGCGCTGGAGGCCAGTTCGGACAGAGGTTTCAGCACGCTGGAACGTATCAACCAGCCACTGACGGTGGTGACCAAAAGGAACAGTCCCAGGGCCAATAATAAGAAGTTCCTTTTGTGGTGGGCAATGGCCCGGTCCACGGGGTCGAGGCTCATGACCACGTCCAGTATGCCGAGCACCTTCTGCTTTCCCGGTTCAAGGTGGCAGGGGGAAGCGGAACAGCCCTCGGAATTGAGAATCGGAGTAACCACCTCCACCCGCCTGGATCCGTCCGCCTTCTTCCATATGCGGCTTCGTTCCGCGAGAGGAAGCTCCCGCGGCGGTGGGGTAAGGCTGTGGCACCGAATACAAGCGGGATGGTCCTGCTCGATGCGTTCCCCGATCTCCTGAGGCTTCGTTGTGTATGAAATCAGACCGTCTTTATTGATGATCCGGACAAGCTCGATCCAGTTCCGATCCGCCAGGGCATCGACGGTGGTCTCGATGGTTTCCCGATGGCCGGTCCGCATGGCGGAAACCATACTGTGTTTCAACGTATCGCTGAAGCGGTTTGCATCCAGAAGAACATCCGAGATGGCCCGTTTCTCCTGATAGGAGACATAGATCAGCGAAAACCCAAGGATGGAGCCCAGATAAATGAGGCCCAGGAAAAAGCTCAGACGGAACCCCAAGCCCTGAAAGAACTTACTTGTCAAACCGCTCCGTTTATCCGTAACCATGAATATTCCTTATCGGGCCGTTCAAGACGCAACCTGCTTTCAGGTCAACGGCGTGACGCTTCCTCCTCCGTCATTGCGGCTACTATAGTCGCCTCATTTTTCAGGACTCGCCACGCCACGGCGTGACCCGCATCTCATCGCCTTTCACCAGCCTGCCCGCAATACGGTCTTCTATCCACGGGCTGCCAGGGTCATGCATCGATGCCGTATTTCCGCATCTTCCGCCAAAGGGTTGAACGATCCATTTCGAGAAAACGGGCGGTTTTGGAACGACTTCCCCCGTGACGTTCCAGCGCGTTCAGGATGAGCTTCTTTTCGGCGTCGGCTACGGCTCCGCTTATCCCCGTAGGCCCTTGCTTCCGCGATTCGGTGAAAACCGGTTCATAACTTTCGGGTGCTCTTATATTCAAAGGGAGGTGGTTGATATCAATCTGTGTACCCTGACATAATATGTGTGCATGCTCTATGATATTCTTTAGTTCTCGTATATTCCCAGGATAGTTATAGTTCAGAAGAATACGCATGGCATTAGGATGTATATTTATTATAGTCTTATTGTTGCTTAAATTAAGCTTTCTCTGAAAGAAGCGAATCAACAGCGGGATGTCTTCTCGGCGTTCCGCTAATGGAGGCAACTCCAGGTTGATTACATTGAGCCGGTAATATAAATCCGCCCGAAACTTTTGCTCGGACACCAAACGTTTCAGGTCTTGATTCGTGGCTGCGATAATGCGGGTATCCACCTTCACGGTTTTTCGCGCCCCCAGGGGATAGAATTCCTGGTCCTCGAGGACGCGCAACAGTTTGGCTTGAAGAGACAGGGGCAAGTCTCCGATCTCATCCAGGAAAATCGTACCCAGATGAGCCGATTGAAACAGACCGGGTTTGTCCGCGACGGCCCCCGTAAAGGCTCCTTTTTTGTAGCCGAACATTTCCGATTCCAGCAGGTTTTCCGGCAAAGAGGCGCAATTCACTTTCACGAATTCCTCTTCCGCGCGATCACTCAAGCTGTGGATGATCCGGGCGAGGACGTCTTTGCCTGTCCCCGTCGGACCCGTAATGAGCACGGTGGTTGTACCCTTGGAGAAGATGGGCAGGAGTTCAAAAATCTTGCGGATCTTGGGCCCCTGGCCTACCATATCGCCCAGTTGATACCGTCCTTTGATTTCCTTCTGCAGTTCGTACACCAGAGACAGGTTATCCAGAGTTTCCACCGCGCCCACAACACGGCCCGAGTCGTTCTTCAACAACGAACTGGACACCCGCACGGGAATCCGCTGTCCGGAACGATCCCGGATTTCCATTTCCCATCTTCGGGCCGCATCCGTTTCTTCATCCATCATCTTCTTAAATGGGCACTTGCCCTCACATAGAGTCCCCTGGAAGATTTCCCGGCAGGTATGGCCGATGGCTTCCTCCCGCCGGTATCCGGTCAAATGCTCCGAGGCCCTGTTGAAGCTCTGAATGCGGCCGCTTCGGTCCACCGTGACCACCGCGGAAGACATGGTATCCAGAACCATCTTGAAGCGCTCGTTGCTGTTGTGAATGTTCCGCAACAACTCGTGAATCAGGGAGCGGTCTTCAAAGGATTCCACGCCGCCGACCACCCGACCCTGGTCGTCCAGTATGGGTACCACACTGATGTTGATCGGAATCTTCAGACCTTCGGGATTCTCGATTTCCAGGTCGAAATTGAGTGCCTTGCGCCCCACCTCGGCGGCTTCATCCAGTTTGCAGAAATCGCGACAATTGCGGTTCTTGAATATCTCATGACAGGGACGCCCCAAAACGTCCCCCCGCCGGTATCCCGTGATTTCCTCGGCCGCTGTATTAAAGAAGGTGATCCGCCTTCTCTCGTCCACCGTGAACACCCCATGGGCCAGATGTTCCAGGATGAACGCACATTGTTCGATCACGGCCGGTCCGTGTTCAGGGATCTTACGAGTGGTATGCTGCATGTCCGACCGCCTTTCTATCAGCCTGGCCGCAATAGGGTTTTTTAACAGCCTGCTGGAAGATGAGACCGCCTTTGCTTGAAATCGTATAATCAAATGTTGTGATTATGCAACATGTTCTTGCGTGAGAGGAATTCCTATGGCGATCCGGGGCGTTGTGAACTCCCGTTGTCTGCTTGTAATCCCAATACGATCTTGACATATTGATATCGTTCAGGACAACCGGGGAATACCGCTTGCGGGAAGAGCTTTGTGGATATTCCGGAATTCTGGAATACGCCTAGCGGTTCTCCGGGCGGATACAGGCTGCCGGCGATGGGCTTCCGGAAAACCTTGCCGCTCGGCGGATCGCATTTCTCGAAGGCTTGATAAGGTGGATACATGATCTTGGGCAACATCTATTTTGAAATCGCCGCCATCCTGGTCTTGGCCGCCACGGCGGGTGCACTGGGACTCAGGCTCCGCCAGCCCCTGATCGTGACCTTTATCGGCGTGGGAATTCTGGTAGGTCCCACGGGATTCGGACTGGTCACCGGTCATGAGGAAATCGAACTGCTTGCGGAGATCGGCATCGGCCTGCTCCTCTTCATTGTGGGACTCAAGCTGGACCTCAAGCTCATTCGAACCATGGGACCCGTAGCTTTGGCGACGGGTTTGGGGCAGGTTCTGTTCACCTCCATTTTCGGGTGTCTGATCGCTCTGGCGCTGGGTCTGGGCGTTGTGGAAGCCGTGTATGTGGCGGTGGCCCTGACCTTTTCGAGCACGATTATCATTGTGAAGCTGCTTTCAGACAAGAAGGAGATCGATGCTCTACACGGGCGTATCGCCGTGGGTTTCCTCATTGTTCAGGATATCGTGGTGGTGGTGGCCATGATCGCCCTTTCGGCTCTCGGAGCCGGAGATTCCGTGCAACGCTCCCTGCCCCTGGAGATCATTTGGGTCGTGGGCAAAAAGATCACGCTCATCGGGGGGTTGCTTCTTCTGATGAAGTACGTTCTGCCGAGGCTGCTTCGACAGCTGGCCCGTTCCCAGGAGATGTTGGTGTTGTTCGCCGTTTCCTGGTCGGTCTTCATGGCCGCCGTGGGAGACCTGATGGGGTTCAGCAAGGAGGTGGGAGCGTTCCTGGCCGGAATGTCCCTTGCTTCCACGGATTACCGGGAGGCCATCGGATCCCGCCTGGTGACGTTGCGAGACTTCCTGTTGCTGTTTTTCTTCATCGATCTGGGCGCCCGCATGGACTTGGCCGGCTTGTGGATTCACTTTGATAAGGCCATGATCTTCTCCGGGTTCGTGCTTCTGGGCAATCCCCTCATCGTCATGATCATCATGGGATTTATGGGATACCGTAAGCGAACCGGTTTTCTGGCCGGGCTGACGGTGGCCCAGATCAGCGAGTTTTCGTTGATCCTGGGGGCGTTGGGCTTGGCGTTGGGTCACATCACCCGGGACATTCTGGGAATGATCACCTTGGTGGGCTTGGTCACCATCGGCCTGTCCACCTATATGATCCTGTATTCCGCCTCCCTCTATCGCATGCTCGCCCCGGTGTTATCCATATTTGAACGCAAGAACCCTTTTCGAGAAAAGGAGGCGGGGAGCAGCGATTCGGAACAAGGGGTGGACGTGGTGCTCTTCGGATTGGGGACCTATGGCGGCGGCATCGCACGGAACTTGATTCAGCGTAAGATGCGGCTGGTGGGAATGGATTTCGATCCGGAAGCGGTGAGGTTCTGGCGGGCGCGCGGTATTCCCGCCATGTACGGAGATGCGGGCGATCCCGAGATTCTCCATCATGTTCCTATGGACCGGGCCAAGTGGGTGATCAGCACCTTGCCCGACCGGGATACGAACGTTACGCTGGCAAGCCTCCTCCGGCACGGCGGCTACACAGGCAAGATCGTGCTGACCGCCCGAAAGAGAGACGAAGTGGACGTACTGCGGGAAGCGGGAGCGGACCTGGTATTCGCTCCCTTTGAGGACGCCGCGGAACAGGCGGTGGATTCGCTGAGCGCGGCCATGCGCGTCCTGCCTGAAAAGGTACGATGGCCCATGGCCCTGAGGGAGGTTCGACTAGGTTCGGGATCCGTGTTCAGCGGTCATTCGCTGGCCCAGATCCCGCTCCGAACGGAACTCGGAGTCTCGGTCCTGGCCGTCAGTCGGGCGGGCAGGACTTCTTACGATCCCGGCCCCGAATTCAAGTTGTATCCGGGTGACCGCGTTACGCTTATCGGCGAGCCGGACCAACTGGATGAGGCGTGTCAATACCTCAGTCGCCGGGAGATCGGTGAGGTGGATGAATGGGGTAAGTTGTTCTCCGTGGCGGAATTGACCATCGGAGAGGGATCCCCGTGGATTGGACAAACCTTGGCGGGTTTGGATTTCCGGCAGAAATACGGTGTGACGGTTATTGGAATCGAGCGAAAGGGTCAACGAATTCTTGCCCCCTCGGGGAAGGAAGCCCTCGAAAACGGCGACCTCCTGGTGCTGGCCGGGAACGATGAATCCATCCAGGCGGTGGTTCGATCCCGGGGATATGAACGGAACCCGCCGGAGCATGGTACCGATTGGATGTCCTCTTGAAGGCGCCTGCAGGAGACGGACATACCATTCCCGATTGACTCAGATATCCTGGAAAGCGGCTTGGGTACTATGACTCCCGAGACAGGGATGCGAATCCCGGCAAGGTGAACGCATGATCAGTGATCTCTCCAAGTGGATTAAGGAGCGGAATTGGAATGAGTTGCGCGACTGGTTTGTACGTCATGGGGTGGTTGAAATCGCCGATGAATTGACGCGTCTCGACCCGGAGGATCGGGCCGTGGCGTTCCGCATGCTTCCGAAGGAGCGGGCGCTGCACGTCTTCGAACTCATGGATCCGCCCGAACAACGAACATTGTTGAGTTCCCTGCGGGATTCACACGTCATGGAGCTTTTTACGCACATGGATCCCGACGATCGAGTCCGTTTGCTGGACGAGTTGCCCGCCACGGTGGCCAAGGACCTCTTGGACGGCCTGAGCCCGGAAGAACGCCGGATGACTTCCGTGCTGCTGGGGTACCCAGAGGACTCGGTGGGCCGGATCATGAGTCCCAAGTTCGTCGACTTGAGGACGACAACGACCGTTTCGGAAGCAATGGACAAGATCCGGCAAATAGGCCGCCGCGCCGAGACGTTGTATACCATTCCGGTTACGGACGAAACCTTACGTTTGGTAGGCATAGTGAGCCTGCGGGATCTGGTGCTGGCGGAACCGCAACAGACTGTCGGGCAGCTGATGACCACGAAAGTATACTCAGCCCGCGCGGATGAGGACCGCGAAAAGCCGGCCCGACTCATACAGGAAGCGGATCTACTGGCCCTTCCGGTATTAGATAGGGAAGGCCGTTTGGTGGGGGTTCTCACCGTGGATGACGCCATGGAAATACTGGAACAGGAAAGCACGGAAGACATTATGTTGGGGGGTGCTTCCAAACCTCTCGACATGCCCTACATGTCCGCTTCCGTGACCAGACTCGCCCGCAATCGGGCGGTTTGGCTGATGGTTCTAGCGGTGGCGGCCACGCTTTCCGTAAATGTATTGAGCTATTTTGAGCATGCCCTCGAAACCGTGGTGACCTTGGCTCTGTTTATTCCCTTGTTGATCGATACGGGAGGTAACGTGGGATCCCAATCAGCGACTTTGGTGGTGAGGGCAATGGCGGTCGGTGATGTACGGTTTAGGGATATGGTGCGCGTGCTTCGGAAGGAATCGGT
This sequence comes from uncultured Thermodesulfobacteriota bacterium, assembly GCA_964597345.1. Taxonomy (GTDB): domain Bacteria; phylum Desulfobacterota; class Desulfarculia; order JACQYL01; family JACQYL01; genus CAZQXK01. The sequence continues at coordinate 84,243 of CAZQXK010000004.1, forward strand.
GGTGGGCGTATTCTTGGGAGTGATGCTGGGGCTCATGGCCTTGGCGCCCGTGGCCTATCTGTTTGGTTTTCAGCTGGCGCTGGTCCTTTCCTTATCCCTGCTAGCCATATGCACTATGGCCGCAATAGCGGGGGTCGTCCTTCCCATGACGGCGCAGCGTGTGGGGGTGGATCCCGCGGTCGTGAGCGCTCCCATCATCACCACTTTTGTGGACGCCACAGGCCTCGTCATCTATTTTCTCGTGGCCCGGGCCGTACTGGGCTTATGAGGCGGGCCCTGGAACCGCAGTCTTCATAGGATCCAGAAACATCATACCATCTCACCGTATGAAAAGAATTATGCCTGAAAACGGATACGTTGCCGTATGATTAGAGATCCGCCGCACCAAACTCATTCTTCCACTCGGACTCCCGCTCCCGCCAGTCTTTGTTTCCAAAGGGCGTTGTTTCGTGTAAAGAATCCGATGCGATTGCCGTCGCGTGTCTCGACGATCAGATGCTCGAAACCCCACCGGGCGCTTCCCAGAAACCACCGCGTTTCCGTGACGGAACGGATATGCTCCAGGGGGATGTCGAGACTCTTACCCACCAGCGGTACGAAAACCAACCGGGTGTGTGTTACACCGCCCACTCCGTCGCACTTGATCCTGCCGTACTTTTGCTCCGAGCCGCGATAGGAAACCTCCTGAGGCTCGATGATATACCGGTCCCCGCCGGACAGGATCTCCTCCCTCAGCGCTTCCATTTTCTGCCGGGTGGTCTCAACCTGCGAGCGATAGATCATCGCGAGAACCAGGAAGACCAGAAGCGCCAGGACCACCCAGACTAACCACATGATCGAATCTCCTCAGTAGATTTTGTGGAAGCCGGAAACCGGATACATGAATCCGGTTCCACGAGTGATCCGGCGCGCTTCCGCATACCTAGTCCGGACATGAAAGGACCCCTTCAGCCGCAATATTCCGCAACGCCCGCCGAGAAACCGGGAAAGCAATCATCCTCACCGCGGTGTGACTTGCATCTTATCATTTTGCACCGGTCCTCCCGCAATACGGTTTATCAACGGGTTGTCAGGAAACCGGGTATTTCTGAATAAACTCCTTTTCCGCGTCCGCAGCACCCACAAGAATCAACTCATCTTTGGTCTGCAAAACCATCTCGGGATCGGGATTAATGATCGTGCGCTCCGCCCGTTTTACGGCGATGATGGTGCAGCCGGTGGTTTCGCGGATGCGGTTTTCCGCCAGGGACCGCCCCACGAGGGAAGATTCCAGTACGGCCCGAAATATATGCAGGCCCTCGGAAAGCATCAGGAGCTTTCCGGGCTTGAGCAGATTCATGATGGTGTTGGCGCACAGGGAGGTGAATGACATGACCAGATTGGCTCCGGCACGATGCAACGTGTTGATGTTTCGGTCCAGGCTGGCCCGGCTGATGATTTGAGCGTCCGGCCTCAGTTTCCTGCAGTAGATGGTAAGATAGATATTCAGGTCGTCGTCGTGGGTGGTCACGATAATGGAGGGGGTTCGGTAAATCCCCGCCTGAATCAGGACGTCCAAATCCCCTGCGCTTCCCAGAACGAATTTCTCGCTCTTCGAAGCGATGACCGGGCGCTTTTCCACCACCCGGTAGTCGATTCCCCGCGCTTCCAGAGTCTCGGCCACCGATCGGCCCACGCGGCCTCCACCGAGCACCAAAACGGGTCCCTGCTGAATATCCCGAGACCTGTCGAGCCGGATCACTTCATCGTAGCGGCCCAACTGTTCCTCCGAACCGGCAAGCACCAGCACCGTGGATGCATTGATCCGGGTTTCGGGGCCCGGAATTTCAAATCGACCCTTTTCCCATATACCCACCACGGTTACTCCGGCGATCTGCCGGAGACGGCTTTCCGCCAAGGTTTTTCCCTGCAGTACGGTTTGCATGGCCGGCGCCTCGGCGATCATCAGCTCGTCGAAGCGGCCGATGACATTGGCCTGCATGCTGATGCCGAGAACCCTGCGGGCAAGGGCTTTTCCCAGCATCTTCGTGAACTGGAATACGTGGGTGCTTCCTGCGAGGCGAAGAATGTCCAGGGAATCGTCCAGGTCCGCGTTGGTTACCGTAGACACCGTATCGGAGGTTTCCCGAATGGTGGAAATGATGTTGGTGGCCGCCATATCGTCGTTCATTACGACCACCAAGGCCGCCTGAGAAACTCGGAGCCGCGCGTATGTGTCCGGATTATCCAACTGGCCGAGCACCACCTTGTAACCGAGATCGTACAGTTCCAGGGCTCGAGTAAGTTCCGGGACAAGGAGCACATAGGGTATGGTATACTGTCTGCATCTATCGATCATGTACGCGGTGGTTGAATCAAAATTGGTAAATATAACGTGTTCGGAAACGTCATCTTGAACACTTTTTGGTGCGCGGGCTTTGTTATGGGCATCCAACCAGGGAGCATAGAAGAACTGGATAAATGTAAAAGGCAATATAACAAGCAAGAATACTATGCCATTGAGCAGCACTATAATGCTGAATATTCTCCCTATATCGCTGTTGAACGTTATATCTCCAAATCCCAGAGTCGACATTACCGTAAGTGTCCAGTATAAGCCCGTGATCCAGGAATACTCACGGTTCTCGAACTTCATCAGAAAATGAAATAGTACGCTGTAGATTATGAAGAAAGCCAGCAATATCAAGAAAAACTTCGAGAGAAGCTTTATGTTGGTTTGACTCAGTTTTCCCTTGAACAGAAAAGCGAGTTGGGCCACGATAAACTTCATCAAAGGAAACCTCCTGACCGGAAAGACCTCCGAAAGACACGAGTCGCGTCGCCGCGCCGAATACCCGGAGCCTCATCCCGCGTTCTTCGGGACTCCCGCGCCCGGCATCTCCTCTTCAAGGCGGAATCCGGGTTCCGGCTCCTCAACGGCTGCGCCGTCGGCACGGAACGGTATCATATCAAAAAAGAGGCATCAAATGAACCGCCGAGGCAGGCTCGAAACGGCGAGGTACGGATCCGCGTCCTGCCGGGGTCGGCCCGGATTCCGGTTTCGTCTTGCGGAGAACTCGAAAATATGCTTGGTTGGTCCCTCAAAGCCAGAGACAACCGGAGGTTTCCATGGAGTTGCAGACGGAGCACCGCGTGTTTTTCGGGGACGCTTCCTCTCTCGAACCCCTGGCGCCGGAAAGCATTCACCTGGTGGTCACGTCTCCGCCGTATCCCATGATCGAAATGTGGGATTCGGTGTTTTCCCAATGGGATCCACAAGTTCCCGGCGCCTTGGAGAAAGGGGAGGGGGGCCGCGCTTTTGAGTGCATGCACGCGCGTCTGGACGCGGTGTGGCTCGAAACATACCGGGTACTGAAACCGGGGGGGATTCTCTGCCTGAATATCGGGGACGCCGTCCGCACCATAAACGGGGACTTCAGACTGTTTTCGAACCACAGCCGGGCTCTGCTCGGTCTGTTTCAAGCGGGCTTTACCGGACTGCCCAACATCCTCTGGCGAAAACCCACCAACGCGCCCAACAAGTTCATGGGTTCGGGCATGTTGCCGGGAGGGGCCTACGTAACTCTGGAACACGAATACATCCTCATTGCGAGGAAGGGCTCGAAACGCATTTTCGCCACCGCGGAGGAACGGGGCAACCGGCAGCGGAGCGCCTATTTCTGGGAAGAGCGGAACCTCTGGTTTTCGGATGTCTGGATGGATCTGAGAGGCGCATCCCAAAACCTTTCCGGCAAGGAAACCCGTTCCCGTAGCGGGGCGTTTCCCTTCGAATTGGCCTACCGGCTGGTGAACATGTACTCCGTGCGGGGGGACACCGTGCTGGATCCCTTTCTGGGAACGGGGACCACCATGGCCGCGGCCATGGCTTGCGGGAGGAACTCCGTGGGATGGGAGATCGATCCGGCGTTCAAAACCGCCATCCAGGGCCTGCTCGATCGGATCCCCGCCCTGGGAAGCGGCGCCAATCAGAAACGCCTGGAAAACCATCTGGAGTTCGTACAACGGTACCAGGACAACGGGCATCGATTCCGCTACGTCAACATCCCCTATGGATTTCCAGTGATGACCAACCAGGAACGGCAACTGGTGTTCTATCCGCCTGCCCGCGCCGAGCGCTCCGGCGAGGATCTGTTTCGGGTTTCCTATCTTTCCGAGCCGGAACCCCTGTGGCGGCAGTTGACGATCCATGCCTGAGAATCCCATAGCAGCCCCTTGATAAGCTTTATTGCCCGCAGGCCGGCGTATCAACGGCCTGGTAAGGGGAGGGCTTGTCCCCCTGTCCTCCACGCGGGCCGCTTCGCACTTTCCCCCGCTAAGAGTCGCTTCCCGTGTACCCGGAGCCCCCTCTTTATCCTTGACAGGTAGTTATATTATGGCTATATTGTAACTAAATACTAGGTAATCTATTAATTATAAAGGAGAATTCGGGAGTCATCGGGGACGGGAGCCATGCCGGACCAAAGGAAACCGCTCGGCACAGGCAAACGTGCTTCCGCCGCCCGGAAGCGGGGAAAGATCAAGCTGGAGGCCTATGGCGAGGAGATGGTGGAGAGGGAGGTCATGCCGAGCGGGGTCAGCGGCCGGATCTATCTGCCCAGAAGCTGGGTGGGATGTCGCGTCAAGATCGTCCGCCTGGACTGAAGACGACTTCCAGGGAGGAATCTCGGGTACGCCCGTGCGGAGGAAGAATTGGGGGGAACCGACACGGACGGGAGAGGCGATGCGGTCTTCTCCGGTGCTGAAAGACCTTGAAGATCCCCAGGGCGCCGTTGCAAAGAACCGGAAAGACCCTTCCCGTCACGAGTCCGGGGTTCACCCGGATCTGCGAGGAGACCGTGTCCTTCCTGTTTCCCACCTCCTCCCAACCCGACACCCCGCGCCATCCGGCTTCCGGCCCCCCGGATCGTACCGGAACGGTGCTTTTCAGCCCGTTGATAAACCGTATTGCGGGCAGGCTGATGAAAAACGATGAGATGCAAGG
>CAZQXK010000005.1:0-86119 GCA_964597345.1 uncultured Thermodesulfobacteriota bacterium
GCGCGTCATCCTTCGTCCTTGCGGCGTACCGTATGTACGCCTCATTTCTCAAGATTCGCGCGCCTTGCATCTCATCGTTTGACACCAGCCTGCTCGAAATGGCGTTTATCAAAGGGCTGAGAAGGGCCCCCGTAAAAACGGGCTTCCCGACAGGCCGTCGAATACGCATTATCCCTCCACACGCAGGAGTAATCTCATGATCTACATGGACTACAATGGAACCACGCCCTTGCTGGACGAGGTGCGCGTCGCAATGGAACCCTATTGGGGACCCGAATTCGGGAATCCTTCCAGCGGAACTTCGCTGGGAAGACGCGCCCGGGAGGCGATTGAGGGAGCCCGGGAGCAAGTGGCCGCGTTGATCGGGGCTCTGCCTGCGGAAATCGTGTTCACCTCCGGGGGAACCGAATCCAACAACAGCGTCGTATTCGGCCTGGGGGCGGCGTTTCAGGGGATAGGGAACCACATCGTGACCACTGCGGTGGAACATCCTTCCATCCTGGAGCCTTGTGTCGAATGGCTTCAAAGGGGAGGGGATGCGACTTTCGTCCAGGTGGATGCTTCGGGCCGGGTGTCGCCGGACACGGTCTTGGAGGCGATCCGGCCGGATACCTTCCTGGTGACGGTGATGCATGCCAACAACGAGACCGGCACCATCATGCCGCTTCGCGAGATCGGGAAGGCCTGCCGGGAGCGGGGAGTACTGTTCCACACCGATGCAGCCCAGAGTCTCGGCAAGGTCCCCGTGGACGTGGACGATCTGATGGTGGATCTACTGACGGTGGCGGGTCACAAACTTTACGCGCCGAAGGGAATCGGCGCCCTTTATGTGCGTAAAGGAGTGCAAACTCCCCGGTATCTGTTCGGGGCGGGACAGGAACAGGGCAGACGGGCCGGGACGGAAAACGTGGCCTATGACGTGGCATTGGGAAAAGCCTGCACCCTTGCCGGGCGGGACCTGGAATTCCTGGGCCCGAGGTTGAAAGGGTTGAGAGATCGTCTGGAAGTCGGGTTGTTCGAACGTGTTCCGGGATTCCGAGTGTTCGGGCATCCCGAATATCGCCTGCCGAATACCCTCTTCGGAAGTTTTCCGGGAGTTTCCGGATCTGATGTCCTGTCGCTGGCCGAGAACCTGTATGCCTCCACCGGTGCGGCATGTCACTCGGACCAGGTGAAACTGAGCCATGTGCTGGCCGCTATGGGTGTCACTCCGGAAGCCGGAAAGGGAGCGGTCAGGCTTACTGTGGGACGGCGGACCACGGAGGAAGATGTGGATTCGGCCGTGGAGATGCTCGCGGAGGCCTTCCGGAAGGCGGTGGATCGAAGGATCGCCGAAGACCGATGATCCCGGACCGCCGGTGCAGGTTACGGCGATTCCGGCATGGAGTCGGTGTCCGCATGAATCCGCTTTGCCGGATGGGCTCCAATTCTTTTCGATGGTCCGGCCTGTTGGGGGGGGGCCGCCGGGTCAACGCTACGCGGGGGGCCCGAAAGCGTATACCATGCCGTCGAAAAACGCGATCCGCCGTTACGTCGTAAGCGTCACGCTTCATCCTTCGTCATCGCACTGGCCTGCCCGTAATACGGGGTATCAACGGGCTGCTACGGAGTCGGTTCGGGAAGCCGGGTGATGATGTGGGCCGCTTCGAGAAGGTTCTCGGACACGCAGTCCGGCTCGGGCAAGGCTCCGCGCCGCAATTGCTCCAGTGTCTCTACTCCCTTGCCCGTGCGCACCAGGAAGGTTCGGCAGCCGGCTGCCTTGCCGGCCTGGATATCCGTCAACGCGTCTCCTACCAGAACGGCGTGTTTGAGGTTGAGGCCGTAATCCCGAGCCGCCTGGAGGATCATGCCGGGCAGGGGTTTCCGGCATAAACAGCCCGAATCCGGCAGGCAAGGGCACATGTAGACCCGCTCGATCCAGCCTCCGGCATTCTGAATCCGGTCCCTCATGAGGGAGTGGATGGTCTCCAGATCCGAGGCCCGTATGAGTCCCCGGCCCACGCAACTCTGGTTGGTGACCACGAAGATCCGGAATCCCCGGCGATGAAGGAGACGTATGCCTTCCAAGGCGCCCGGCAGGAAGAAGAACTCGGACCAGCGGGTCACGTATCCCGCTCCTTCCTCATTGATGACGCCGTCCCGGTCGAGGAACACGGCCGGTGAACCTGAGGCGGGCGATTCATTCACGGGAGGGCCCGTCCATTCGTCAGACTTGATGGCAACAGAGTGAAGAAAATACGAGCCGTGTGTCCGGTTCCCGGCGGGGTCGGCGCTGCTCGTTTCCGTTTCACGACGAAATGACACTCCAACAGCCCGTTGATCAACCGTATAGCGGGCAGGCTGGTGTAAAACGATGAGATGCAAGGCTCGCGAATCCTGCGGAATACGGCGTACATGCAGTATGCTCACGCCAAAGGCGTGACAGCCGGTCGCGTTTTTCATCAGCTGCTGAGGCGGGCGATCATGAATACGCGCCAAGCCCCTTATCAAGACCTACATATTTACTATCTGCAAGGTCTCCCGTCCAGGGATTCCTTGCGCGATGAGCCTTTTTTCCTGGGCTGCTGGGAAGAAGGGGACACCGCGTTTCTGTTCTTTTCCAAGCCGTCGGATGACCGGGTGGAAGATCTTTTGGCTCGTCAGCCCCGGCTTGTGCTGCTGGATCGGTATCATATGTCCTACGAGGACTGGCAGGGACAGGTCGCCTTGTCTCCCGTGCGAGCAGGTCCGTTTGTGGTGCACCCCTATTGGGCTCCCGTGGAGGTTTCCAAGGAAGGCATTCCCATTCCGTTGGACCCGGGTCTGGTCTTCGGGACGGGTTTTCATCCCACGACCCGGGACTGTCTGGAGGCCGTTTCCCTGCTATGGGAGCGAACGCAACCCGATCACGTCCTGGATCTGGGATGCGGCACGGGCGTCTTATCCCTGGCTTGGGCGGCGCTTGATCCCTTGCGCCCCCGCTCGATCATCGCCGTGGACAAGAATCCCTTGTGCGTGGAAACCGCCGGGAGGAATGTGAGACGAAACGGATGGGAGAAACGAATCCGTGTGGTCGAAGGTTCCGCCGAAGCATTCATTTCCGTTCCCGCGGAGGTGATTCTGGCGAACATCCATTTTGAGGTTCTCCGGGCGCTGGTATCTCATCCTGCGTTTCGCCTGAAGAAATGGGCCGTCTTGAGTGGACTCCTTCGTTCCCAATGCCAAACGATTCTGGAGGCCGTGGGGGAAATGCCTGTGGAGGTGATCCGTTTATGGGACGAAGACCCCGTTTGGAGGACGGTGCTCGTCCAGATCCATAGTGTCGAGTAACGGCGGGTTGTTGGAGGTTCCCCCGGAGATTGCATGTCCATACGATATCTGGCTCTTCAAGTGTACGAAGCGATCCGAAACGTGGACCGCCTGGAGAAGGAACTCGGGACAGCTCCCTTGCGGGAACAGCCCCGGCTGGAGGCGGAACTGTGGAAGGCGCGGAAGGAACGGGACCGCCTGACCGCCATTCTGGAGGCAAAGAAGAAGGACTAAACGCCGGGACTTTCCCGCAGAGCGGGTTCAGTCCGCGTCCGTTTCCCCTTCGGTGGCGTCCCTTTCCTTCTCCAAGGGGGGGATGAAAAAGGAACGTTTGAGTACCCGGTGGAATTCCGTGAACAGATCGTCTCGTTTATCGCCGCGGGCGTGTTCCGTGATCATAAAGAGCTTGGCGTTCAGGTCATCCATGGTGTGCACCACGTAAGCTTCCCGGCTCTTGGAGGGTATCGGTGAGCCGAATTCCGGCTCACCGTGGTGGCTCAAGAGGATATGTTCCAGGTGAAGCAGTTTCAGATCTTCGAGGTTCATGCCCAGTTGCCGGGCCGTATCCCGTACCAGGTCTCTGCCCAGGACCACGTGTCCCAGAAGCCGGCCTTGAATCGAGTGCCGGAACCCCGTGGCGCCGCAAATCTCCAGGATCTTACCGATGTCGTGCAAGACAGCGCCCGAAATGAGCAGGTCCTTATCCAGATCGGGTTCTTCTTCGGCCAGTGTCAGGCAATATCGGAGCACTTTCCACGTATGTTCCAGCAATCCTCCCCGGTAGGCATGATGGTATTCCAGGGCCGCGGGCGCCTGCTTGAACAGGCCTTCATGCTGCTCCAACAAGGAGCAGGTCAGGTGTTTCAGGTTGGGATCCTGTATACGATCTTCGCAAAGAGACCGGAGGTCCCCCCACAACTGATCCACGTCATAAGGAGTGGCTTGGGTCAACAGATCCAAATCCAATTCTTGCAGCCGGTTGCTGCCCCGTTCGTGGAGATATTCGACGGATCCGATGAACTTGACGTTGATTTGGAGTTCGTTCTGGAAGTGTTCCACCCGGCCCCGTACCCCCGCCGTGGAACCCGCACGGATATCGGGATCGCATTGGGAAAGCGCATCGGACCATACTTTGGCGGGTATGGTCCCGGTCCGATCCGAAAGCAGCAGGTTCCAGTAAGGCCGGCCCCGGTTGGTGGTCCGTTGTTCAAATCTCCGTACGATGAAGAACTGGGAGACTTCGGTAGCCGGTTGGAGATCCCGGATGAATATATGGGGCATACGACACCTATGTGGGTGAGACCGTCCAAAGGAGTCGGAGGTTCTCGGAATGGGGTGAATTCGGGATGCTCCAGCCGTGCGTTTCCTTTGGATCCATCACGTTGCCGGACGGTTTTTCCCATGACGGATTCCCGGAAGGAAGCGGGAATTGGAGAGGCGGATTTGCCTTACATACGGGCTTGTGGTAAAGTTCCGTTATTATGGCATTGCGGGATACGCTAAGATTTCTAATGGGTTTGAGCTTGGCGTTGGCCGTCTTCTTCCCGGCGGCGGAGGCGAGGGCTTCACTGCATCGGGGCGCCGAGGCCCCCGATTTCAAACTCCGGGACCTGGACGGGAACGAAGTGTCCCTCAAGGAATTCCGGGGCAAGGTGGTTGTGGTGTCGTTCTGGGCCACATACTGCATGGGATGCAAAGCGGAGATCCCCCACCTGAACCGGTTTTACCAGAAATATGAAAACAAGGAAGCGGTTCTGCTCGGTCTTTCCATGGACAACTGTCCCGTCGACGACATCCGGAAATTCGCCGACAGATGGAACATCCGCTATCCCATTCTCCAGGCGGATAGAAATACCACGCGGGCCTGGCGGGTTCGAGCCTTGCCCATTACGTACCTCGTCGACCCGCAGGGGATCATTCAGCGTACCTACATCGGTCCGGAAGCCACCGGCTTGTTGGACAGGCATACCCGGCAGTTACTCGGAAGATGATTCCTCCGAGGATTCGGGCCGCAGACAGAATTCAAGAAAGGCCCGGGAAGCCGGAGACTGAGTCCGATGCCGGTGGACGGCCAGAAAGAAATCCCTTCGAACGGGAAGCCCTTCAATGGGGATCGTCTTGAGCCGGCCTTGCCTGATGTCTTCCTCAACGGCCCTGGAAGAAAGAATGGAGGCGCCTAGACGGGCCTTGACACCCTGCCGGACGGCCTCGGTGCTTCCGAATTCCGCCACCACGTTCAGAACTCCGGGATCCATGTCCATGGACTGCAGGATGTTCTGGAGGCTCAGGCGGGTGCCTGACCCAGGTTCCCTCATGATGAGCGGAAGGTCTTTCAAGGCTTCCAAAGGCAGCGGTTCGTTCCGATCCGGAACCAGCTCCGGAGGAGCGACGAGGATCAGTTCATCGTCCATAAAAGGATGATAGACGATGCCCTCCTCGTCCACCCGGGCTCCCACCATCCCGATCTCTACCTGCATTTCCTGGATGCGTCGGAGGATTTCCCGGGTGTCCTGAACACGCATTCGTACCCTGACCTCGGGGTACTTCCGCGTGAACGCGCCGATGATCCTGGGAAGAATGTAGCCTCCCGGGATGGTGCTGGCGCCCAACGTCAGGTCCCCTTGAATGCGGCCGTAATAAGCCCTCAAGGCCTCAAGGGCTTCATCCCGGAGCTCGATCATCCTGCCCGCGAATCCGTAGAGCAGCTCGGCGGCCTGGGTGGGTATCACTTCCCGCCCGATACGATCGAATAGGCGCACCTCCAGGAGATCTTCCAAGTACTTGATATGGCCGCTCACCGTTGGCTGGGAAAGATAGATTTCCTCCCCGGCCCTGGAAAAACTTCTCAATTCATATACCTTGCAGAAAACGGCCAGCTTGCGCAAGTCCATGGTTTACCTTTCGGGAGGAACGGGTAAAAGGAGTTATCTGCCTGAATACTACAGGTGAGAGGCGCCTTCAACCTGAAAAGGAATCCGTGAAGCGTTCTCCGTCGGAGAGGTATGAGTCGTTTGTTGCACCCGCTTGATCAGGCCAAGGCGCTCCAGAGCGCCTGAATGGTAACCCAGAGCAAAGCAGGACTCCGGCGCCTCCAAACCCGGCGCCTCGACAGTCGGATGAGAAGGATCCGACAAGAATGCTTCCGCTGCTCGGAGAACCGGTGACCGGGAGGGTTACTATCGCCCTGTTGTCTTATTGGATGAGAGAAACCGGCGGGTAGTTTCAGGAACGACTTTCCAGAAGCCCGCGTCAGGTGTGGAGAACCGCTCGTGTCAAAAAGGCGGATGCAGCGGTGCTGCCGGAAGCGCTCTTCGTGCCGGTACCGCTTGCCTTGGCTGAACCCAATGTTGTAAAGAGAATCTCGGCCGGGCGCATGGCGCTAAACGTCCATCTCCCACTTGAAGTTCTTGTGCAGCCGCACCGAAGAAGATAATGCAGGATGAATGGCTACTTCTTCCTGTTCATGAAGATGCGGGCAGCCGTCCGGACAGGCGAAATTGAGCCACTTCTTTTCCACGGCATAGTCCAAACAGTCATTGTAGAGCCGGCAGAACACGTTTCTGTAGCCTACTCGTTTAATGGGCCTGGGTATTTTCTGCGCTGTAGGCATGAAGACAACTCCTTGGTGAAGTGGAATTCATAATAAATGACATTTTCAACATCGGGGAGTTTAATAGGAAATGCGCGGAGCAAGCCTGTCCCTCCAAATCGTGACAATTTGGTCGAAATCGGTGCGCATCGGCGGTGAGAATGAACTCTTTTCTCACGGGATATGGGTTTCTGCGGCGAACCGTTGCCGTGCTTGTGTTTGAAGCCCTGAATCTTGCGGACCGGGCATTCCTGGTTTATGATAGCCGTATCCGGGATTGCCCGACGGCCGAGGGGAAACAGGGTCAGAGCCGTTGCGCGTTGTCCTTGGTTATTGCGGCCCGGCAACGGCGCCCTCGCCTTTCCAGATCGGCGTGCGGGGGTGTCTTTGGGAGCGGCCCGGAGTAATCCTGTCAACGGTGTCGAGGCGCCATCCGCGGCGCCAAGTTGTCCCGAGGGATCCGATCCGGAAGCGGAAGACGCAGCGCCTTTGGGACTTCGAATAGGGATACGGAACACTGCGGCGTGGGGCTTGGCCGTTCTACCGAATAGAATGTTTCCAACCACAAGGGATCCAAGTTGTTTCGCGCTGCGAAGAAAGGGGTTTCCTCGGGATCTGCGGAAGGAAATCCGACGAAGGGGATGTGCGTTCCGCGCGCCGGGCGTTTCCCGCCCCGGTCGAAGACGGTGCTTTTCGGTGAGCTATTAACCGTTCCAGGTAGGGAGAAGTGGGAGAAGGCATGGACAGCACGGTGAATCTTTTGGGCATCAAAGAGAGAAATCCCGTGGCCTCCAATGGGGATGTCACACGCAACTTTGATTGTCCTCATTATTCGGAATGCCTGGATCACGCTATTGCGATGAAATGGACGGGATGGCGATGCGATCGGTGCTATTATCGTGAGGCTAGGGAAAGCATGAACGCCCATTAGCAGGCTGCTGAAAAACGCGATCTGCTGTGTTGCGCTTCATCCTTCGTCATTGCGGCGTACTATATGTACTCCTCATTCCTCAGGATTCGCGCGCCTTGCATCTCATCGTTTTTGAACAGCCTGCCACAATAACGTTTATCAACGGGCTGTTAGGAACCGCTTCCGGCGTACCCTGCGGCCCGTGCGAAAACGGACCGCAGGGGGGAAGATACGGTGGAGATCGTGAGACGCTCTGCATCCCCATCCCCGGGCTAACAGGCTGTTGAAAAACGCGATCCGCTGTCACGCCTTTGGCTCGACGCTTTATCCTTCGTAGTTGCGGTATGCCGTAGGTAAGCCTCATTTTTTCAGGATTCGCGCGCCTTTCGAAGAAGGAATTCTGTCATGAAGATAAGCAACCTGGAACATTTCGATGAAACGGAGCTGTTAACGAGACTCCGGCGGGTACGGATGATGGAGGATCCGGATACGTTGGTGTATCGGGATGCCGTCATCAGTCTGGAGTGCATTCAGACCCGGTACCTTTCTCCTCCGCAATACTACCTCCTGCAATCGGAACTGGAAAAAGTCCGGGAACTCAAGTGGACTCTTCGGGAACATGGGTTCGACTTGTTCCGGTTGAACGGGTTTCTTCGTATCAGCCTGGAAGGCGAGGAGGAGCCCATCGATCTGTTGCCTCCGGTGGTGGAGGAGTCCATCGAAGCGGACGGGTCGGTGCACCTTTTGGTCAATGACGGCATGCACCGGGTGTATCTGGCGTATCTCGAGTGGCAGGTGCCTCAAGTGGTCTATGTTCGGGGGATTCCCAAGAACCTTCCCTATTACGCCTATCCCATTCCTTCGGGATGGGACAGACTGGAGATCCGGCACGACATCCCCAAAGGGTATCTGAAGAAATGGCACCGGGTGAGGCATAACAAGCGATTGTACCGGGACTTCAACTCGGCCTTCCGCAATGTGGGCGGCCCCCGCGGGCATTTCGAGAAATCGCGGGTTTCATGAAGTTCATTCCGCTGCATTACGCAGACAAACTGTTGACCGTCAACCCGGAAGGGTTCGTGGGTGTGGTGACGCTATGGTCCCGGCCCCGCAAGGTGCTGGAGGTTTTCAGGGAACAGGGGCTCATCCGCGAATTCTCGGATTCTCCCGTAGCGGTGCTGGGAACTCTTTATGGGAACGGTCTTCCCCATTTGCTTCGCAACCTCCTGTATAACCCCCAAATCCGCCGTCTTCTGGTGTACGGGCGGAACCGGTCCGCTTCCCTCAAGGAACTGGTGCGCTTTTTCACCCACGGCGTAGAGCCGACGGAATTTCTGGGAGTCAAGGCACACCGGATACGAGGTACGCAGGCGTTGCTGGATGACTTGCTGCACCCTGCGTTGTTTTCGAGTCCCCCCGAGATCCAGTGGATGGGTCCGACGAGCAGTCCCGAATGCCTGCCTAAGTTGAAAGCCTATTTCCGGGATCTCCTCCCGGCGGGATCCGAAAGGTTCGTCGAGTCGGACCGGCAAAGAATCCCCATTCAGGAACCGCCCATCTCTCACTATCCCAGTTGCGTGCTGCAGCACTCGATCCTGGAGAACAGACCACTGGACGCGTGGAAGGAAGTCGTCTTCAAATTGGTCCGCTTCGGCGTGCGGGTGGAACTCAGGAAGGGCGTCCGCAAGGAGCTGCAGAATCTGAAGGCGGTGATCCTGGATCCGAGCCCAGATCCGGAAGACGTCTTGCGGAAATTCGGGTTTTCCCCGGAGGAGCTGTCCCGATATCAGGACGACATCATGGATTCGGATCTCCCCCCCCTGCTGGAATACACCTACGGTCACCGATTGCGAACCTATTTCGGGGTCGATGCGCTTCAAAAGGCGGCGGAACGGCTCCGCGAGGATCCCGAGAGCCGGCATCAGTTCATTTCGTTGTGGGACACCGTGGGGGATTTCCGGGACCGGACCGCGAACCCGTGCCTGGTCACCGTGTTCTTTCGATGCTCGGAAGGCCGGCTCAATCTTACGGCCACGTACCGGACGCACAATGCCATCGACGCCTGGCTCACCAATGTGTACGGCCTGATTCGAATACTGGATTTCGTATGCGCCCGGTCCTCCCTGCCGAAGGGTGCGTTGTCGGTGATCAGTCATTCCATTAGCCTGGACCCGGGCAATGCCATGAAATACCGGAAGGCACTGGCCGTGGCCGGAACCCGAAAGCACCGTCTCCGGACGGACCCTTATGGGTATTTTCGGATTACGGTGGAGGATGGGTGTGTCGTGGTCCGGCACTATTCCAATACCTTCCTACTCAAGGAGTACCGCTCCAGGCACGCGGAATCGCTTCAGCATCAATTGGCGGTGGATGAAGCGGTATCCGACGTGAATCATGCCCTGTATCTGGGCCGGCGGTTGGCGCTTGCGGAACGGGCTGCGAAGCGGGGAGAGCCTTTCGAGGAATCCTGAAACCCTGTGCCGGAAATGCGTGCGGTGGAACAGGCCGGCGCGGCCCGAGAATTTCAGAAGGGAGTGGAAGGCAGTCTTCGTCCGGATGTGGGAAACGCCAAGCTTCCCAGGACCGTCTCCAGGGTTTCGTCGCTGACCCGGAGGCACTCGAACCGGACCAGGCGCGCTTCCTGCACGGCGGTTTTCCAGAACGCATCCCGTTGGGGCTCGGCGGACTCGTACACGTGCTCGTAGAAAACGGCCCGGATCCGCGCCCCTGCGATGAGCTTCAGGCAGACGTAGCAGGGAGCCAGCGTCGTGTACAGCGTGCTTCCCTCCACGGAGATTCCGAAGCGCGCCGCTTGGGCGATGGCATTGGCTTCGGCGTGGGAGGATCGGCAGAAGTTGTACTTGTCGTATTCGCCGATGTTCATGTGACGGCGGTGGCAGTAAGGTTCCCCGTTAACGGGAGGCTGGTCGCTGCAATGGGGGGCTCCCGGCATGGAGCCGTTGTAGCCCGTGGCCAGAATATGCTTGTCCCGTACGATGACGGCTCCCGTCGGCCTGGAGTTGCAGGTGGATCGGGTGCTCACGATTTTGGCGATGATCATGAAATATTCATCCCAGTCGGGGCGCACGTCTCGTTCTTTCCTCCGTCTTTCCTCGGGTGGATCTCGTCGAGATAGGTTCTCAACCGGGCCAGATCGAAGTAGGACTCCGCCAGACCCAGCTTGAGACAGGTGATGAACATTTCTCCGTCTTCCACGCCGATTTCGGACGCCATGTATTCCTTGACCATCTGCAGGCATCCCAGGTTGGCGGGTAGGCCGTTCCAGAGGTTCCAGCTCCGGAAGTGGATGCTGAAATGGAGCTTCCCGAACTTGATGGCCGTGTCGACGCCGCGGAGGCACTGGGTGGTCCCCGGTTCGACGGCGTTGAAGGCGTTGCCGATGACGCGGTTGCGGAGCAAAGCCCCTGTGGCCCGGTCTCGGACCTCGATGGTTTCCGAGGCGTCCACGGAGGTGTCGTAGTAATACAGGCTTTCGCCCCGTCCCACGGTCATGTAGCAGTGTTTCGTTCCGGGGCCGTGTTCCCGGTAGTAACGGATGACCCACTCGATCTGCCAGCTCAGGTCCTGGCCGTAGGTGTAATGCTCGCCGGCCTGGGCCTGGTCCGTCATGTAATAGGGGAGGTACCGTTCGATGTAGCCGGGCTCCACGGGATTCGGAATTCCCAGGGAGGCGGGTATCTCGGGTTCCAGCGGACGGGCGCCGGGATACAGGACGTGTGCGGAAACAAAGTCCAGTTCCCATCGCTTGGTGGGGGTGCTTCCCTTGGTCACCGGATACTCCCGCCCCTGTTGTACGGTGGCGCGGAGCAGTTGGAACCACAGATCGGGAATATCTCTGGCCTGAAGAAAAACGGGCTGTAAGACCATGGCGGCCCCGCCTGGATGGGATGCGACGGTTGTCGGTTTCAGGATCCGTGCCCGCCCGCGACGCGGTTTGAAACGGGCGGCCGGGGAACCGAATCCGAAGCCTATCCAAGAGGCGGGGGGAAGTCAAGGCGGTCCTTCTCGATTGTTTGAATAGACGGGCGTGCCTGCCGTGAGTAGGAGGGAGAAAGTCCGAACGTTCCATGGCGGGAGCGGTGCGATGAGTTGGAAAGCCAAAGGACGGCGCAGAGCGCCCACCGACTTGCCTGAGCGGCGAAACGTGAAGGTCGACGGCATGACGCCCATGCGCGAAGGGCGATCTCATCCCTTCCACCGGTTGACATGGGTCTAAGGAATGGATAAGTAGGGAGGAACCCATCCAAGGAGATGTTATGGCGGATCTGAAGCGCCTCAGCGAACAATGTCCGAGCCGGACCGAGAACGACCGGAAGTGCACGTGCACGTATTCTGGATGCCCCAGGCACGGATTGTGCTGCCAGTGCCTGCACTATCATCTGGCGCAGAAGCAGTTACCGGCCTGCGCCTTTCCGGCGGATGTGGAACGCACCTACGACCGATCGTTCCGGAAGTTCGTGGAAACGTACCGGTGATCCGCGTTCCCCGCGCCGCCGTGTGGAGAATGTTCTCCGGCGCCCCCTGCGGCGGGGGATACCTTTTCGGATCTTTTCCCATGGGTTATGACGGCTCAGAGAATTGCATCTCTTCATGACGACACCACCATCCTGGATGCGGCCGTGCGGGCCGCACGCAAAGGGGGCAGGTGCATCCGGGAAGCCTGGGAGCGGAATCACCGTGTGTCGTTCAAGAAGTCACGCGAATTGGTTACGGAAACGGACTACGAGGCTCAGCGGATCATTGTGAACGAAATCGAGAGCGCGTTTCCGGATCATTCCATTCTGGCGGAAGAAGAGGATTTTCATGTGCGGCGCACGGAGCACGAATGGATCGTGGATCCGCTGGATGGAACGGTGAACTTTGCGCACGGTTTCCCTTTTGTAGGTGTTTCCATAGCTTACAAGAAAGGGGATGAGATCCTCGTGGGCGTGGTGTATAATCCGATCATGGAGGAGCTTTTCTGGGCGGAACGAGGTCGGGGCGCCCATTTCCGGAACGCACCCATGAGAGTCAGTACGGAAGGTTCCTTGAGCACTTCGCTGGTGGCCACGGGGTTTCCCTACGATCTATGGTCCGTTCAGGAAGAAGTTATGACGAAGTTCCGGCTGATGGCTTTGTCCAGTTTAGGCGTGCGACGACCGGGTTCCGCGGCTCTGGATTTGGCGTATGTGGCGCGCGGGGTCTTTGACGGATTCTGGGAACAGGATCTGAAACCTTGGGACATCGCCGCCGGAATCCTTCTGGTGCGCGAAGCGGGTGGAGTTGTAACGGATTTCAGAGGAGGGCGGGTTGATTTACACAGAGGCGAGATTATGGCCACAAACGGCCTCATTCACGATCAAATGATCGCTCAACTGAGGGTGGAAGGAGAACCACACTAAATGAAAGGTCTGCTTTTGGAAGACGAGGTGGAAGGAAGGCTGAACTGTTTCGGGGACTTTGATCAGAAGGATTCCATTTGTCTGAAACGATGCGCCCTGAATATCGGCTGTGCCATCGCCAAGTCCAACTATGCGAATATCAACTTTCCCGAGGACGAATTCTACCCGAGCTATCGCACGATGTACGAATGATGGTGCGTTCCGGCGCCGGGCGGGCCGGCGTCAGGATAGGTCCCGTTCCGTAGGCCGGAGGGCCGGATCGTCCGGAGGAACGTTCTCTGTTTCCTCCTGTTTCCAGGCTTCCAGTTTACGGAGTGTTCTTCTTTTGTGCCGTACGTACGCGACCAGGAAAAGCACCACCATGAGAAACCACAGGGTCCCGGCGCTGGTGAGCAGGGGGAACCAGGAAAAGCGAAAGCGGATGAAGGACTTCCATTCCTTCTCCAGCTTGTCGTACCGCATGCCCGTCGCCCTATAGAGGGACTCCTCGAACGTGAATCCTCTGACATAGTACTTCAAAAAATCCCGCAGGGCCTCGGTTCCGTATTCGGTTCGAAGAAATACGATTACATAGTAGCTTTGGGCGTAGGCAATACGGGCTCGTTCCTTGTCTGAAGGAAAGCCCTGTTCCAGCTCCCGGAGGGGTATGAGCCTGTTGCCGAGTACGGCGTGCATCATGTGCGCGTTTCTGGACCAGCTCCACTCCCCGGCCAGGTGCATGGCCAGTCCCTCGTTCAGCCACACGGGGATGCGTCCGGAATGGTACCGCGTACCCAGCAGGATATGGGTGTACTCATGGATGAACACACTCAGCAGGTTCATACCGGGGACGATCCTGGGCGACTTAAGCACGATGGTGTATTCTCTCGGGTATGCCAGACCCTGCGCCCAATAGGGAGCCGGAGGATAGCCGGGGATCGCCTGCCGGAACCGGGCCGTGTCCGGGGATAGGATCACTCGAATCCTCTTGTCGGGCTTCCATCCGGTCTCCGTTTCCACCTCCGCCGCCACGCCATCGACCCTGTCGGCCAAAGTCCGGGCGATTCCGGCGTCCGGGTTCGTATATTCCAGGAGGAAATGCAGCGTTTCGATCCGGCGCCAAGGGGGTTCCACGGCGAAGGCCAGGGACATGAACGTGAGAGCCATCAGCATGACGGTTTTGGGATCTTCCTCCTGTCAGGCCGCGATAATGTTTATCAACGGGCCGCCAAGATTCAGGGGAATTCTGAAGACGATTGGAAACCCCGTGAAACGGGTAGACGGTCAGGAGTCCAACGATTTCCGGATCAGACTCATCACCTGCTCCGGCGGCAGGGACAGTTGAACCGTCTTTCTCCGAGACCTCTCCCCCCGGATGAGGAGCACATCCTTTTTGGACAGGTTCCAGGCTTTGGACAGGAAGGCGACCAACGCCTTGTTGGCGGCGCCGTCCACGGGAGGCGCCGTTAAACGGATCCTGAGCGTATCCTCCCGCATGCCGTTGAAGCCGCTGCGTGAGCTGTTGGGCTGTACAAGGACCCGCAGCCTCGTGCCCCGTTCGAATGCCGTGATGCAAGGGAAGAGCGGATTCATGGCGGGCCGTATCCACGGCCGGGAAAAGGAGTCTGAGTATTCCCGCGGGTCCAAAGCCGACCCCTGCGGTCCGGTATACGATACACTCCGGTCACCGACCCCGTTGCCGGTCCTTTTGAACTTCAGGCGACTCCCCCATGCCGGAACCAACTATCCTGCCTATGCCTTCATGGTTTCCGCAGGATGATCAGGTCTTGTTGAGAAATCGGATCTTTCCCTCCAGCTCCTCGGCTTCCCGCTGGTTTTCCTGTTCCAGGTCCAAAAGCTTCAAATGGGCTTCGATGAACGAACGGAGCTTTATTTCGAGATGAGTCCGTTGCCGCTTCAGCTCCGCCAAGTCTTCGTGGAGCTGCGCGAGGCGTTTGTGGGTGTTGTTGAGCATCTTTTCAGCGGTAAGCTCGGCCTTGGAAATGAGGAAATCCGCCTGTTTCTGCGCCTGTTCCTCGATGCGTCTGGCCTGTTCCCTGGCCTCGGGCAGAAGCCCCTCCAGTCGGATCTTTTCCCTTGAAACCTCGTTCAGCTTTCCGGACGTGTCTTTGAGTTCGAACCTCAGACTCCGGTTCTCCGCCAGGAGGCGGTCGAACTCATCGGCCAGCTCATCCAGGAAAGACTCCACCGCTTTCGGATCGAGTCCCCGGAATCGCTTTCTGAACCGCTGCCCACGAATGATTTCGGGAGAGAGTTCGGACATGGCATGCTCCTTATCAGCCTGCTGAAAAAGCCGATTGCCGGCAGGCTGTTGACGCGTGATGGGACGCCCGGCGCTGTATTTCCGAAGAATGAGGCGCGCACGAGATACGCCGGAGGAACGTTCCGCCATGCGGCTCGCGGACAGGGATATCTCCTCAGCGCGCCCCTCTCAGGGCCAACTCCATCAGCGAAGCCACCACGAAATTTTGAAGAAAAATGATCAACAAAAACACGATGATCGGCGAAAGGTCGATCATCCCCACATTCAGGGGAAGGATCCTGCGGATTCGCGACAATACAGGCTCCGTCACCGAATAGAGAAATCGGACCAAGGGATTGTACGGATCCGGGTTGACCCATGAGATGACGGCACGGGCAATAATGATGATCATATACACATAGAGCACGGTGTCCAGGACCTTGGCGGTGGCCAGAAGGAAATTAGAGACGAGGCTTCCGAACAAGAATTTCTCCTTTGCGCTGGTTCGCGGGTGTGGGAGGCGAAGCCAGCATCGTCAGTTTATTTAAGAATTAGTATAGGTTGCCCGGACAGTCAAGCAAAAACGGGGTAAATCCCGGTCCGGGTTTCCGCGCAGCGGTGAATGTGCACGGGAACGTTCCTTGATGGGATTTAACAGGCCCTTGAAAAAGGCGATCTGCGGTCGCTCCAACGGCGTTGCGCTTCATCCTGCGGCGTACTGTATGTACGCCGCATTCCTCAGGATTCGCGCGCCTTGCATCTCATCGTTTTTCACCAGCCTGCGCGAAATACGGTACCCGAAATACGGTTTATCAACGGGCTCTTAAGATGATATGATAATTAGTTGAGCGATGGGTTCCGAGAATGCAATGGGTTTTCACTTCGAGGGAGGTGGTTATGACGGTTCAAAAGGGAGTCACCCTGGTGGAGCACATCCTGGACCAGGAGAAAGCGAACCCGGATGCTCGGGGGGCTTTCTCGAGACTGCTTACGGAGTTGGTGGTGGCGGCCAAGATCATATCCCGGGAAGTGAACCAATCGGGATTGGCCGAGTCCATGGGGTTTACAGGGGAAGTGAACATTCAGGGTGAGCAGGTGCAGAAACTGGACGAGTTCGCAAACCACCTGTTTATTCGGAGGATGCGGAAGTCGGGCATGCTGTGCGGCATGGCTTCCGAGGAAGTGGCGGATGTCATTGAAATTCCCGATCGGTTCGAATCCGGGGATTATCTTCTTCTCTTCGATCCCCTGGACGGTTCCACCAATATCGATGTGAACGTAAGTATTGGAACAATTTTCTCCATTTTAAGACGGAAGTCCCCGGGTCCGCACATGCTGGTCAGCGACTTCCTGCGTCCCGGCAACGAGCAGGTGGCGGCGGGCTATTTCCTGTATGGGTCGAGCACCATGCTCGTGTACACGACGGGCAAGGGGGTGCACGGCTTCACCCTGGATCCGAGCGTAGGGGAGTTCTTTCTTTCCCATCCGGACATCCGGATTCCCGAGCGGGGAAAGATCTACAGCGTCAATGAGGGGAATTACCGATTCTGGCCCGAAACTATCCGGAACTACGTGGACTATTTGAAGAGTTCGGACAACAAGATGGGTAAACCCTATTCCACGAGGTACGTGGGATCTCTGGTGGCGGATTTTCACCGAAATCTCCTGAAGGGCGGAATCTTCATGTACCCCGCGGATGCCAAGGATCCCAACAAGCCCTTCGGAAAGCTGCGTTATTTGTACGAGTGCGCACCTCTCGCTTTCGTGGTGGAACAGGCGGGAGGGTATGCCAGTACCGGAGAGGGCCCCATCATGGATTTCGTTCCTCAATCAATTCACCAGCGTTGTCCTCTGTATATAGGCAGTCGTCTGGACGTGATGGAGGCGGAAGAGTTTTTGCGTGGAGAACGCTGAGTAGAGGAAGCGGGACTTTGGATCATGCTGGTTCTGGGTATCGAGACATCCTGTGATGAGACAGCGGCGGCGGTGGTGGAAGACGGGCGGGTGATACGCTCCAACGTGGTGGCGAGCCAGGACGCCATCCACAAGGATTACGGGGGCGTGGTCCCGGAACTGGCCTCGAGAGAGCATATGCGGGCCGTTCTGCCGGTCATCGACCGATCTCTCCGGCAGGCGGGAATTACCCTGCAACAAGTGGAAGGAATCGCGGTGACTCAGGGGCCCGGGCTGCTGGGGTCTTTGTTGATCGGTTTATGCGCCGCCAAATCCCTGGCCACGGTTCGTAATCTTCCCCTCGTGGGGGTGGACCACCTTGAAGCCCATGTGGCCGTGAACTTCCTGGGGGCGGCTCCTCCCGATTTCCCATTTACCGCACTGGTGGTCTCGGGGGGGCACACGAATCTGTACCACGTGACGAGTTTCTTCGACTTCGAGTTGCTCGGCCGGACCCGGGACGATGCGGCGGGGGAAGCTTTTGACAAAACCGCCAAGTTTTTGGGACTCGGATACCCGGGCGGGGTGGTGATCGACCGAATGGCCCGCGAAGGGGATATGGAAGCCGTGAGGTTCCCCAGGGCCATGATGGATTCGGACTCCCTGGATTTCAGCTTCAGCGGTCTCAAGACCGCCGTCATCGCTTACATAAAGAAGCATCCTCTGAACGGGGCCCGGGATGAACGGCGCGTGTGCGACATCGTCGCCGGTTTTCAGGAAGCCGTGGTGGATGTACTGACGGTCAAGGCGTTGCGCGCCGCAAAGGGGAACGACACCCGCCGACTGGTCCTTGCCGGAGGCGTGGCTGCGAACAGCCGCCTGCGCCTGAAACTGGGGGAAGGGTCCCGAACGGAAGGGGTGAAGCTTTTCGTACCGAGTCTTTCCTTATGTACGGACAACGCCGTGGGTGTGGCGGTGTTGGGGTATCATCGCTTGTGCGCGGGTCGTACGGATTCTCTGGACCTGGATGCCTACTCCCGCGTTCCCAAGTCTTTGTCCTATCCTTCGTCGGCGGTTTCATGAGCCGTCAACCCCGGACGTTTCCTTCTCGACCCCGCAAACGTTGGGGACAGCATTTTCTACTGGATCCGAACCAGATCCGAAATATCGTGGAGTCATCCAGGCTCGAGGGGGGAGACTCTGTTCTGGAAATCGGCCCCGGCCGGGGATCTCTTACCGGCCCTCTGTGCGGTGCGGCGCGTTCCGTGACGGCGGTGGAGATTGATCCGGAGCTGGTGGGTTTCTTACGGGAGCGTTTCCGGGATTTCCCGAACCTCAGCGTGGTGTGCGGGGATTTCCTGAATTTCGACTTGGCCGCGTTGGCCCGAGACCAGGGGGGCGCTCTCGTGGTGGTGGGAAACATTCCATACAATATTTCGGCGCCCATTCTCTTCCGACTGTTGGATTCCCGTTCTTCCATCCGCTCGGCGACCTTGATGCTGCAGAAAGAAGTGGCGGATCGGATTCTGGCTCGGCCCGGCAGCAAAGCCTATGGGGTGCTCAGCCTATTGATTCCTTATGAAGCCCGGGCAAAGCGCCTGTTTTCTCTCCCTCCCTCGGCGTTCAGGCCGAAACCCAAGGTGGATTCCACGGTGATCCGCCTGGATTTCGAACAACCCCATCCGAGAAGAACTCCGTATCCGCATCTGTTCAGGGGCATGGTCAAGGCGGGTTTCGGGAACCGCCGCAAGATGCTCAAGAACGCGTTGGGGAACAGCGCATCCGTGCCCGTCGATACGGGAATGGTGCTGGATGCGTTATCGGCATGTTCTTTGAATCCGAAGGCGCGAGCCGAAAACCTGGAGTTGGATGACTTCCTGAAGTTGACGGAGGTGCTGGCATCCCGGATCCAGGGTCTCGACGTTGTGGAGGCCTAGTCGTCCGGAAAAGCGCGGTGCAGCGTTCCGGATTGGAATACCCGTGGAAGGCGCCTCGATGCGAGGAGGAAAACGGTTCCTGTCAAGGCATGGAGTCAAGGGGTGTTGTCAAGGGGTTGACAGTCCCCTCTAAATCGGGTAAACAAGCGGCATTCAAAAAACGGCTTGGATCCACAATGGTGGGCCGAGACCGGGTAGCCATGACAGCCCGGAGCAAGGCGGACGGGATCTTTACGGACTCGTACCCTGTTGACCGCATCCGGATGCGCATTGGAGGAACCTCCCGGTCTGCCGAGGAGGTTTTTTTATGGATGTCATCGAGACCGTATCGGATATGCAGGCGCTCTCCGAGGCTCTCAGGAGCGGCGGCCGCATCATTGGTTTCGTTCCCACCATGGGATATCTGCATGAGGGTCATTTGAGCCTCGTGCGGGCCTCCAAGAGCCGCTGTAATGTCACCGTGGCCAGCATCTTTGTAAATCCCGCCCAATTCGGACCCAACGAGGATTATGCCGGCTATCCCAGGGACCTGGACCGGGATCTGCAAATGGCCCGGGAGGCGGGTGTGGACATCGTGTACCATCCGGATGCCTCTCAAATGTACCCCCCCGGATTTCAAACGGTTGTCAGAGTGGAGCGGTTGAGTCAGGGGCTGTGTGGATCCAGCAGGCCGGGGCATTTCCAGGGCGTGGCGACGGTCGTCCTCAAGCTCTTCAACCAGGTGCTTCCTCATAAGGCGTTTTTCGGGCTGAAAGATTACCAGCAGGTGGCTGTGATCCGGCGCATGGCGAGGGATCTGGACCTGACCGTGGAGATTGCGCCCTGTCCGATTCACCGGGAGTCGGATGGCCTGGCCATGAGTTCCAGGAACGTGTACTTGAGTCCCGAGGGGCGCAAGGCCGCCCTGTGCCTGTCCCGCTCCATGGAACTGGCGCGGAGGCTGGTGAGCGAGGGAATGCGCGGATCCCGTGAGATTATTCAGGAAGTTCGGGATGGCATCGGGAAAGAGCCGCTCGCCCGCGAAGATTACGTGGAGATCCGTGATGCGGATACATTGGAACCCATAGACCGTGTCGAAAGAAAGGCCGTTCTGTTGCTGGCTGTTTGGATCGAAAAGGCGCGACTGATCGACAACGCTTTTTTGTTGGAATAGGAGGAAATACATGCAGCGGATGATGCTGAAGTCGAAAATCCACAGGGCGACTATCACGGAAGCCAACCTGCATTATCAGGGCAGCATCGCCATTGATGAAAATCTCATGGAAGCGGCGGATATTCTTCCTTTCGAGATGGTGTACATCTACAATATCAATAACGGGGAACGGTTCGAGACGTATGCCATCAGCGGAGAGAGGGGTTCGGGAGAGATCTGCCTCAATGGCGCCGCGGCCCGTAAAGGGGAGCCCGGGGATTTGATCATCATTACGACCTTTGTCCAGGTCACCGAAGCGGAAGCACGCGAGTGCCGCCCCAAGACCTTTATGGTGGATTCGGAGAACCGCATTTTGCCTGCTTCCTGCAACCAAACCGCCAAGTCTTTCCGGCGGGTGGAAGCCGCGGGCAGGTAAGCCGCCGGCCATACTCCCGTGAGCCGGAAAAAGGGTACATGGTATCGTTACCGTTTCGGAGATCGCTTGGTAAATCCTCCGTTGGATGGAGGTGGAGGAGGAACGGTTATACCGTGCCTCTGAAGGTTCGATATTCGTTTCCGGCATCCGGTAAACAAATCCCGTGTGTCCCAGTTGCCCCATCTCCCCGGCGCCTTGCAGAAACAGGCGCCGACAGGGGGGCGCCTGTAGTGTCTTCTTTGACTGCGGACTACTCCCTCTATGTGTCACTCCTCCGAATCTGTGCGTCCCGTATCTTGTCGTTTTTCGCCGATCTTGCCCGGCCCGGTTCCGCTTTTACAGTGAAAAGCGCGATCCGCAGTCACGCCTTCGGCGTGAGGCTTCATCCTTCATTATTGCGGCTACTGCATGTACGCCTCATTCCTTAGGACTCACCACGCCAGAGGCGCGCCTTGCATCGCATCGTTTTGCACCGATCTGTCCGCAATACGGTTGATGAACGGGCTTTTGAGATTTGCTCAGGCGGTAGGAAGCGTTGCGCCGGTCGGGATTTGGAAATTGACTTCACCGCCGGCGGGTGCTATCTAATCCAACTTCGGTGTATGTCACACCCGCGTCGGAATAATGGAGTCCCCTAACAGGCCGTTGAAAAACGCGATCTGCTGAGTTGCGCTTCATCCTTCGTTCTTGCGGTGTACTGTACGCCTCATTCCGCAGGATTCGCGCGCCTTGCATCTCATCGTTCTTCGCCGGCCTGCCCGCAGTACTGTTTATCAAATGGCCGCCGGGGACTTTCAGGAGTCGGAAGAGCCGCTTATGGTAGCTATTATCGATTACGGAGCCGGAAATCTGACCAGCGTGGCGCGGGCGCTGGAACGGTTGGGGATCCCTTGGGAGATTACCTCCGATCCGGTCCGCATCCGCGCCGCTGAACGGGTTATCTTCCCCGGCGTGGGAGCGGCCGGGCAGGCCATGTTGAATTTGAAGGCAGCGGGGCTGGATCGTGTCATTCGGGATGTGTTTGAAAAGGGAACCCCTTTGTTGGGGATTTGCCTGGGAACTCAGATTGTTCTGGAACACAGTGAAGAAAACGATACCCGATGTCTGGGACTACTCAAAGGTCGCACCCGGAGTTTTGCCCGTCGCTTGTCATACTCGCGTCCGGAGCTGAAGATCCCGCATATGGGTTGGAACCAAGTAAGCATGGCGGCTGACCATGCGGTGTTTGCGGGGCTGCCGGAGGAAAGCGACTTCTATTTCGTCCATTCGTACTATCCGGATCCTGAGGACGCGAATGTCAAATTGGGGGTGACGGAATACGGCGTCCGGTTTGCATCCGTCCTGGGGTGGAGGAATCTCTTGGCGGTGCAATTCCACCCCGAGAAAAGCGGTCCGGCGGGACTAGGCGTCCTGAAGCGATTTTCCGAGTGGAACGGTCGCGGTGTTTCCGGGATGTGAAACCGCCGATCGGTTTTTCCCTCAGAGGGATCGAAATTGCTGGGCGTATTCAATAACCGCAGATACGTACTTCAGAGTATCCCGGTACGGAGGTATGCCTCCGTGCCTAAGCACGCGTGTGGGGCCGGCATTGTACGCCGCAAGGGCCAACTCAACGTCCCCGTCCAGCATTTCCAGCAGTAATCTGAAATATCGGACTCCTGCATGGATGTTTTCTTCCGGGTCGAAGGCATTTCTCACACCCAACATATCGGCGGTTCCGGGCATGATTTGCATCAGGCCCGAAGCACCCACCGGTGACACGGCGGAAGGATTGAAACTGGATTCCGCCTGGATGATGGCTTTGACCAAGAAAAAATCCACGTCGTATTCGCTGGATGCCGCTTCGATAATGGGATCGTATCGGTGGAACGGGCTTTTGTTTTCCTCTGTTGCGCCTTCCTGGTCCGGACCAGCCGAGCTACTTTCATCCGAACAGGCCAGGAGGAGAACCTCGCTCCCGTGGACGACGGTTGTTGTCCGGTCCCTTTTCAGTAATGCCAGGAGATCCGGGTGGAGGATACCCGACGGCCGTGTTTTCACGGAGGAGAAGACGCGTTCCGGTTGGTGAGGCAAGACCATTCCGACGACAAATACAAGAAGTATCGGTAAGCTATACAGTGCTGCTTTGACCATTGGAGCAAAATCTCCTTGACTCTATAATACCTGATGGGTCCTAATTTAGGTTTCTGAGTCCGGGGTGTCAATTGTTTTTTCCCGCTTACAAGAGATGGGGATACGAAAAGAGACGGTCCGGATGGGTGCCCATATGGGTCTAACTATCTCATATTACCCGTATTATGTGTGTTGAGCGCTCGGAGGATTCTCCATGAGATCCGGAAAAGCCCGAACATCGCACCACACTTCGGAGAGCCGGGAAAGATCGGGTGGGGAATCGCCGGCCCCGTACGACCTTGTGGTGCGCAACGGCCGAATTGTCACTATCAATTCCTCCTGTGAGATCATTGAGAACGGGTTCATAGCCGTGACCGGAGATACTATTTCAGAGATAGGACCGGGCGGGGCGGAATCCGCCGACAATGCCCGATGCAGTATCGACGCCCGTGGAGGCTTGGTATTGCCCGGTCTGGTCAACGCACACACGCATGCGGCTATGTCCTTGTTCCGAGGCTTGGCCGATGACTTGCCGCTGATGGACTGGCTGGATCACTACATATTTCCGGCGGAGCGAAAGCTGACGGGAGAGTGGGTGTATTGGGGCGCCATGCTGGCGGCGGCGGAGATGATTCGCTCGGGCACGACCACTTTTTGTGACATGTATCTGTTTGAAGACCGGGTCGCGGAGGCCGCCGCGTGTGCGGGTATGCGCGCCGTGGTTGGAGAGGTGCTCTATGATTTTGATTCTCCGAGCTACGGTCGTATCGAAAACGGATTGCGGTTCACGAGAGAACTTGTGGAACGTTGGAAGGGACACCCCTTGATTTCGGTGGCGGTTGAACCGCACAGTGCTTACACGTGTTCCCCGGAACTTCTGATTCGAGCCCGCGACTTGGCGGAAGAGACGGATGTTCCGCTGATCACCCATTTGAGCGAATCCGATTCGGAAGTGGCTGCGGTGGTAAAACGGCATGGAATGCGGCCCGTGGAATTTCTGGATGAGCTGGGTGTCTTGACGGCGCGCCTGATTGCAGACCATTGCGTCGTGTTGAACGACAAGGAGATGGATCTGCTGGCGACTCGGGGAGTCCGAGTCTGCCACAACGCGGAAAGCAACATGAAGCTTGCTTCCGGCGTAAGTCCGGTACCGGACCTGATAAGCCGCGGCGTTCAAGTGGGGCTGGGAACGGATGGCTGTGCCAGCAACAACGATCTGAACATGTTCGGGGAAATGGATACGGTGGCCAAGCTCCACAAGGTGATTCGCAAGGACCCCACGATCATGGATGCCCGGACCGTGGTTTCCATGGCAACACGGGGAGGCGCCGCCGTCCTTGGCATGGAGCATGCCATCGGCAGCCTTGAAATAGGGAAAAAGGCCGATCTGGTGGTGCTGGATTGCAGACGGCCTCATATGATACCGTTGTTCAATCCCTTTTCCCATCTGGTGTATTGCGCCAACGGTAGCGAAGTGACCTCCGTAGTCATCAATGGACGGCCCGTGTTGCTGGAGGGCCGGTTCACCACCCTGGATGAGAAAGAAGTGTTTTCTCGTGTGGAAGAAATCGGGAGGAATATCGGCGAACAACGGTGCTCACGATAACGGGCGAATACACGGATGTGGAAACATGCCGGCCGCAGTATCGGCTGCCGTCAATTCTGTTTTTGGTGCGGCGCCCGGTTGCGCAGGGCGCTTGGCATGCCGTTGGAAAACGCGGGTCACGCCAACGGCGTGACACTTCATCCTTCGTCGTTGCGGCGTACCGTGTGTGCGCCTCAATCCTCAGGATTCGCGCGCCTTGCATCTCATCGTTTTTCACCGGCTTGTCCACAATGGTGTTTACCAACGGTTTGTTAGGATCGGGTGGGACTACGGCGTATCCGGCGACCGTCTTTTTCGTTCGGGTTCGCGCTCCTGAAGGGCATCGGTTATCACCAGCCTTTCGGAATCCCTATTCTCATAGGACGGCGGAGGGGTTTCGGAGACTCGCTCCTGTACCGTTCAGATGCTCCGATTGCTCAGAGCAGGACAGATATTGAGGTATTCTTGTGGCGGATATTAAGGAGTTTAGAGGTCTTCGCTATAACATGAGGTATGTGGACGACTTGTCACTTGTGGTTGCTCCTCCTTATGACGTAATCTCTCCCGAGGGACAGGAGAGATACTATCAAATGCATCCATACAATATCATTCGTCTTATTCTTGGTAGGCAGTACCCGGAGGATACCGACACAGAGAATCGCTATACCCGATCCGCGACTTGCTTCAGGGAATGGCAGGAAGGTGGTATTCTGGTTCCGGATTCGGAGCCCGGTCTCTACTCATACGTCATCGATTACGAGGTGGAGGGATGTGCGCCGTGCCGACGCATGGGGTTGATTGCTCTGGTCCGGTTGGAGGATCTGACGGAAGGGAGTATCCGCCGTCATGAGAAGACGTTTTCCGAAACCAAGTCCGATCGTTTCAAGCTCATGCAGGCCTGTCGGGCCAATTTGTGTCCTATTTTCTCGGTATACTCCGATCCCGAGGCAAGAGTGACGAAGCTGTTGGAGGAGACGCGCGGGCCGTCCCCCGACGCGGAGTTTCGGGATCGAGACGGCATCCGGCACCGATTATGGCGCGTTACGGATACGGATGCGATTCGCCTGGTCCAGGAGTGGTTCCGGGGGCGCGAGCTGTTCATTGCCGACGGGCATCACCGGTATGAGACGGCGGTGGCTTTCTGGCAACACGTCCAGGCGACGGAAGACATATCCGGAGAAGGGCATCCGGTGCAATACGTGATGATGTACCTGTGCAACGCGAGTGAACCTCTGACTATCCTCCCGGTGCATCGCCTGCTCACCGCCTGGCCTGCGCATCTTTCCAAAGAGGGATTCCTGAAGGAAGCGGCCGAGGTTATGGATGTGGAACGGTTCGAGTTCGGGGGTGATTTGTGTCCAGAGACGCTGGGCCGTCTCGCTTCGGCCATGAACGAGGGCGGAAGGCGTACGCACACTTTCGGGTTCTGTTTTCAACATGACCGGAGTGTGAGCCTGCTCGGATTGAAGCCCCATATTATGGAAGAGATCTTTGGGGAAAGCATCCCGAAACCCCTGCAGGGTTTGGACGTCGTGGTGCTGACGGAGTTGGTGCTCAAGAGGATACTCGGCATACGGGATGAAGACCTGGATAACGAGCATGCGTTGCGGTATTCGAGCCGCATGGCGGAAGCTCTGCAAGCGGTGGAAGTGGGAAAATCCGCGGCGTGCTTTCTGATGAACCCCACCCGCATCGACCAGGTGATGGAGGTCGCCGAGGAAGGCCTGATCATGCCGCGCAAGTCCACTTACTTTTATCCCAAGGTGATCTCCGGCTTGGTGATAAACAGGTTATGATGAACCGTGCCGATGTCAACGCGATTCAGAAAGCGTTGGGTCCGGGCGAGACGCTGGACACGCTTTTCGGAGGTCGATTGCTGCTGGTGCAGCACAAGGACGGGTACCGCTTCTCCCTGGATGCGATTCTTCTGGCGCGGTTTGCGGCCGTGCAACCCGGTGACCGAGTCGTCGATCTGGGAACCGGCTGTGGGATAATCGCGGTCATTCTGGGGTTGGATGCCCGGATTGATGGCATCGTAGGGGTCGAGGCGCAATCGGGGTTGGCGGGTTTGGCTCGAAAGAACGCTTGCCTTAACGGATTGGCGGATCGGATCCTGGTATGTGAAAGCCGGGTTACTCAGGTATCGGAGCATCTGCCTCCCGGAGCTTTTGATTTGGCGGTGCTCAACCCACCGTATGGAAGACCGGGATCGGGTCGCGTCAACCCCCGCATGGAGAAGGCTCAAGCCCGTCATGAGATCCTGGGAACCCTGGGAGATTTTGTTCAGGCCGCGGCCTACTTGCTCCGATTTGCAGGCCGTTTGGACCTCATCTATCGTCCTTCCAATCTCCCGTATCTGTTCCGGTGTCTGCAGGGGGAAGGCTTTGCTCCTAAACGCCTGCGGATGGTACATGGGAAAGAGGACTCTCCGGCCAGGCTGGTCTTGGTGTCGGCGTCGAAAGGGGGAGGAGAGGGGCTTGCGGTGGATCCTCCTCTGATTTTGTACCATGGCGACGGCGCATATACGAAGGAGTTCGAGGAGATTTACCGGTTGTGAGGAATGAGGGACGGACCCCTTTCAAGTGTCCCCGGCGGCCGGGAACAGCGAAGGGTTACTCCAGCTTCCTGGAAGCGCTGAGCATCCAAAGACGCCGCACCTGTTCACGCATTTCCGGATCACGAATCCGCCGCACCTGCGCATGGATTTGCTCCGTGGTTTCCGGGTCCGGAAGCGGGCAGGATTCCGGCGGGGCCGAAGAATGCGTCGAAACCGTCTCCTGCAACGGAAAATCTCCTTGCTGAAAGCGGATTTCCTTGATGATGGGTCTGCCGCAGGCGCGGTTCAGGTTGTTCCGGATGAGTTCCGCCTGAAACTGGAGTTCCTGCAACCACGCGGCGCTCGGGACAACCACCCAGAGCGTTCCGTTCCGGAAGGAAAGGGGTTGGGCCCGATCGGCCACAACGACACCCGCCTCGGCTTTCCAGTGTGTCCAAATCTCGATTCCGGAAGAAACATCCGATTGTCCGAGGAATATTTCTTTCAGGCTCAGGAGGGCCGCTCCCGTTCGTTTGCTTCGGTTTCGACGTCGGGTCATGGAAATTCCGGATTACGGATTATGCCGCCGAGGAATGCACAGTCACTTTTGTTGGATGTTTCTGCACGGCATGGCGCCGATGAGTTACCAAGTAGACGATTCCAATCACTATAGCAGATCATCCACCTCGTGCCAATCCTGCCCCCTGAGCACTGGAGGAATTCGGCATCGCCAACGCCGTAATCAACCTATCCCAATGAAATAGAGCGCAGGCGCCAAGACCCTCGAGTCCGGTAGAAAGCGGGAACAACCCGGCTTTGGGTCTTTTCGCAGGAAGCCTGAACATGGGTTTGAGCCATCCGGTACATCCGGCAATGTACCCAGTTCTCTGAGGAATCGTCCCGTGCACATCGTGTCCGTAAGTCGGCGAACCGATATCCCGGCGTTCTACATGCCGTGGTTTCTAAACCGTTTGAAGGCGGGATACGCCTTGGTGGAGAATCCTTTCGGGGGTCGTCTTTTTGCGGTTTCTCTGATTCCTTCCGATGTTCGGGGGTTTGTTTTCTGGTCCAAGAATTTCGCTCCGCTGATTCCCCACTTCCCAGTGCTGGAACGTCGCGGGGACTCCTGCCGATTTCACTTTACCATTACCGGGCTGCCCCGATCTCTGGAGCCCCGGGTACCGGAGACGCAACAGGCTCTCCAAACCTTCGATGCTCTGGTGGAAAGAGCCGGCAGCAAGCGTGTCACATGGCGATACGATCCCGTGCTGATTTCCAATGTGACCGATGCGGATTTCCATCTTCGAACCTTTCGGCGTCTGTGCAGACAGTTGGAGAACAAGACGGCAAGCTGTGTCATGAGTTTTCCTACCCGGTACGGAAAGGTGGAAAGACGGTTCGCACAGTTAGAGAAGATTAAGAACATCCGTGTACTGACGCCCACCGAGGATCGGAGGCTGCATCTTGCACGGGAACTGGCATCCATTGCCCGGGAATTCGGCATAACCCTGCACTCCTGTTGCGGTGATTACCTGATAGGAGAAACAATCCGAAAGGCGCATTGCGTGGATTGGGATTCGGGAGAGGCCCCCGAGATCGGTTCATGGAGAGGAGTGAAGCGGAATCCTACCCGCAGCGAGTGCGGATGCCGGGACAGCCGGGACATCGGCGCCTACGACACGTGTTTGCATGGTTGCGTTTATTGTTATGCCACCGGGAATTCGTTCGGACCTCGGGAGCCGTTCCGGAACGGGGATCCCGACTCCGATATTCTTGCCGTTCGGAACACGGCCAACCTGGAAACGCGAAAAAGAGCCGCGCTCCAGCAGCTTACCGGACGTTGAATGCGGCTCTGTGCAACGATTTCGTGGGATACAAGCAGGTTCCGTCCCCGGATGGCGCCTTCTTTCGTTTTCAGTCTACATCTGCGAAAACCGATCCGCTTTTCTAAAGTGATCATGAAGAATTATCAATCGCTCGACCGGCACGCGGCCTTGATCTTGGTTAAGGAATGGTGCAATAAGATTGCCGGTAACGACGAGATCGACGAAAACGATCACCGGAAGCCGAATGCAAGGGCTTCCTGATCCGGTTTGGCTCCTCGCGGAATCAAGCCTGGAGTCCGGAGGAAGCTTAGTAGTATTTGTGGCCGCCGTGGAAATGGACGGATTGAGTCCGTGGGGGGCGGAATCGCGCTGAGATACTCCGGATACTTGTGTGGGAGGGACGGGTGGCGGCTTCGCCGGGGTTCAGTACCGCCCCGTGAATCAACAATCAAGTGCTCGGGTTATCAACGGCTGATAAGGGCCTATCCCGGTCCCTTCCGGGCTCCGGTCTTCCATCAAGCCTTGACTAGTCCAGTATACTTCTATAGCTTGATATGGCTTGAGAACTGTTTGAGGTTCACTACAAGCCACTCCGGGGTGTTCATGCTGAGGCCCATAGCAGCTTTGGGGCGTCTGACGATTCGTTTTGTGGAAGAGATGGGTCGCATCTTGATCCTGTTGGCCGAAGCGGTCTACTGGACGTTCCGCCCCCCTTTCAATATTCGAAATGTATTCACCCAGATGGAATTCGTGGGTGTGAAATCCATTTTCGTGGTCAGCCTGACGGGGGGCTTCACGGGGATGGTTTTCGCTCTTCAGAGTTACAAGGGGTTTCACTTGTTCGGCGCGGAAAGTTTGGTGGGGCCGGTGGTTACACTTTCCATAACCCGTGAGCTCAGTCCCGTCCTGACCTCGCTCATGGTGACCGGGCGGGCCGGTTCTGCTATGGCGGCCGAGATCGGAACCATGCGGGTGACGGAACAAATTGACGCCCTCAGGGCCATGGCGGTCAATCCGGTAAATCACCTGGTGGCGCCCCGAATACTCGCCGGCACGCTGATGACGCCGGTACTCACGGGAGTGACTGATTTCATCGGCATCGCCGGGGGCTACTTCGTGGGAGTGTATCTCCTGGGTATGGATCGGGTTACCTTCTTGGGTCGCATCGAGGATTACGTGGAGCCGGCGGACATCATGCACGGCCTGTCCAAAGCCGTGGTCTTCGGTTTGATCTTGAGTCTTGTGGGTTGCTACAAGGGGATGACCACGGATGGTGGGGCTCAAGGGGTGGGCCGCTCCACCACGCAAGCCGTGGTGATTGCCTCTATCTTGATCCTGGTGTCCGATTATCTCTTTACGGCTTTGGTGTTCTGATGCCGTTTCCGGATGGGAAGAACGGCGGTGATCGAGCTGAACGATGTACACAAGTCTTTCGGCGTCCAGCATGTATTGCGGGGAGTGAACCTTCGCGTGGAGCGGGGAAGAATTACCGTGATCATGGGCGCAAGCGGCGGAGGCAAGAGCGTTCTTCTGAAACACATGATCGGCCTCATTCGCCCGGACCGTGGTGAAGTAAACGTGTATGGCGGCAATCTTGCGGCCATGTCGGAATGGGATATGGCGCCCATCCGAAAACGTATGGGTATTTTATTCCAGGATGCCGCCCTGTTCGACTCCATGAATGTGGCGCAAAACGTGGCATTTCCACTGTTACAACATACTCGACTGAAACCGCGGGAGGTCCGGCGGATCGTAGCGGAAAAGCTTGAACTCGTTGGACTCAGCGGGATTGAACAGAAGATGCCCTCCCACTTGAGCGGAGGAATGCGAAAACGTGTGGGATTGGCGAGGGCCATTGCCATGGATCCCGAGATCTTGTTGTTTGACGAGCCTACGAGCGGGTTGGATCCGGTGCTGGCGGATTCCATCGATCGGTTGATCGTGAGAACCCAGAGCCGTCTCCATGTCACGGCCGTCGTGATCAGTCACGATGTTCAGAGCACGTTTCGAATTGCAGACCGGGTGGCCATGCTGGCGGAGGGAACCATTGTGGCTGAAGGAAGTCCGGAGGCCATGAAACAATCTCCTATTCCTGTGGTTCAACGCTTCCTTCAGGGGCGTTCGGAGTAAAGGCTCCGCAAGACCCGGGGGGAATCCTTATGGGCGGTTTCACGGCGGAAATCAAGGTGGGGCTCCTGGTGTTGGCGGGGCTGATCGCCGTGGTCTACATGTCCTTCCAGGTGGGACGACCCGATCCCACCGAACGGGATGGATACGAACTGGTGGCCTTCTTCGATACGGTCTCGGGGCTCAAACCGGGAACCCCCGTGGAGATGGCGGGTATCCGGATCGGATCCGTGGAGGGTATCGGCCTCCATGAGGGAAGGGCCGAAGTGGTCCTGCGTATACGACCGGACGTGCTGATTGCCCATGACGCACAGGCCGTCATTCGGACCCGCGGCGTCTTGGGAGACCGCTTCGTTCAGATTGTGCCCGGTTCCCCTCAGGAACCGGCCTTGACCCCCGGCTCGGAAATCGATCAGACGCAATCCCAGGTGGATGTGGATGAGCTGCTGGTGCAACTCACGGCCATCGCCGAGGATGTGAAATCGGTGACCGCCTCTTTGAAGGGAGCCGTCGGAGGCGTGGAAGGGGAAGAAACTCTCCGCGAAATCGTCGAAAACACGAGACGCGTCACGGGATCTCTGGACGCCATGGTCACTCGCAATACCGAGATCTTCGAGCAAATTTTGTCTAATTTCAGGAGCTTTTCCGCAGATCTCAAAGAATTGAGCGGTGTAAACAAAGAAAACGTGCATGTCCTGATCGCCAATGTACGTGGTGCCTCCGAATCCCTGGAGGAAACCCTGACCGGCCTTCAGTCGATCGTCCGGAGAGTGGAGCAGGGCGAGGGTACACTGGGACGTTTGTTGGTGGAGGATGAAACCATAGAGGAATTGAATGCGGCACTGGCGTCGGTCCGGGATGTTTCCGACAGAATCAGGAGGGGCGAAGGTACTCTGGGAAAGCTGGTGACGGATCCGTCCATCGGGGAGAAGTTGGATGAAACATTGACCCATGTGAGTTCTCTGACGGCCAGGGCGGAACGCTTAAGAGTCTACTTGGGCTATCGGGGTGAGTATCTGGTTCGAGGGGATGACGTGAAATCTTATGTGAACCTTCGAATCCAGCCCTCGTTGGATAAGTATTACCTGCTGAGCGTTGTGGATGATCCTCGGGGACGAATGCGAAGCAAAGTCACGGATCGTACGGTGACGCATCCCGACGGGAGCACCACGTTCGAGCGCGTGAGCGAGCAGCAGATCGACGAAGACGAACTCAAGTTTTCCGCGCAGATTGCCAAACGCTACTTTGATACCGCGATTCGAGGAGGTATTATTGAATCGACAGGCGGGTTCGGCGTGGATCATTACCTGTTCGACGACAATCTGAAGCTTTCCGCAGAGGTTTTTGATTTCGACTCCAGCCGTAAGCCCCATGTCAAGTTTTACGCGGATGCCAATCTCTTTGATCACTTCTATGTTACTGCGGGGTACGACGACGCCTTCAGTGACCGGGGACGCAAATCCTTTTTTGTCGGTGCGGGTCTCCAGTTCAAAGACGATGATCTTAAGTTTCTCTTAGGCGGTACGAACATCTCCTTGCCATGAACTCTCCGATGGTGCGGGGTTCCGGTTGCGGCCTTCATTCTGTGCAGGCGGAGTTCTTGCACGGTTTTCAACGATTCCATAAGAAATATTCCATAAGAGGGGGCCTGGGTGTTTCAATACGATCTGGACATGGACTGGCTGGATCAGAAAAAAGATCTATCCCGGGAAGAGATTCGAAAGAGGCTCTCGCGCATGCGTTCTCTTTGCCAAATGGTGCTGGAGATGGGCACCGACGGAATTCTCATTCTGGACGAAGAGGTATGTGTTGAATACGCAAATCGCAAGGCGGAGGAGCTGACGGGAATCAAGAAGGACCGACTCCTGGGCACCAAGTTCGATATTCTTTTGAACGACGTGGCCCGGCTTCCCTGGCTACAGATTCACAGTGAGTTGGTAAGCCGCAAAGAAGACAGCCGCCGGTTTCTCACGGAATTCCTCATCAAGAGGCCCGACGGCTCTCAGTGTACCGTGGAGGCTTGTGTCAGCGTCGCCAGAACCGATGTGGGGCGTAAGACCTTTGTATATCTCCGGGAACAGACTCTCAAAGACGAAATCATGGATACCCTCCGCAGAACCAATGTGTTCCTATCCAACATCATCCGCAGTTCCGTGGACGGCATCATGGCCAGCGACATAAAAGGCAATGTGACCTTTTTCAACGAGTATGCCGAGCGTATGCTCGGCTACCGTTCGGAGGATGTGGTCGGGAAGATGCACATCAGCACGATTTACTCGGATCCGGCCGAAGCGCGTGAGATTATGGCCAAGATCCGGAGCGAGGAATGCGGCGGTGTGGGCAAACTCACCACTACGCAAGTGAACTTGAAGGATCGTGAGGGTCGGATCATTCCCTGCAATCTCTCGGCAGCCATGATTTATGAGGACGGACAGGAAAAAGCCACGGTGGGAATTTTTACCGACTTGAGAGAGCGGATCCGGATGGAACGGGAGTTGGAGGAAACCCATCTTCAGCTGGTGCAGTCCGAGAAGATGGCTTCCCTGGGAAAGCTGGCCGCCGGTGTAGCCCACGAAATCAACAATCCCCTCGGAGGGATTCTCATGTATGCCAACATCCTGATGGAAGACATGAGCCCCGATAGCCCAGGCTGGAAAGATCTGGAGCACATCGTGGAGCAGACGCTCCGATGCAAGGATATTGTCCAGAACCTGTTGGATTTCAGTCGTCAAAGCGGAACCGAACAGATCTATTTCAGCGTGAATGAATGCGTGCAGAAGGTGGTTTCCTTATTCAAGGATCAGTCCATGCTGCACGATATACGAATAGTTCTCGAACTGGATCCGGAACTGCCGCGAGTATTGGGCAATCCGGGTCTAATGAATCAGGTCCTTACCAACTTACTGGTGAATGCCGTCGACGCCATGGAGGGGGAAGGGGTTCTGACGTTTCGTTCCAGGGCGGATTATCCCCAGGGTGTGCTGGTGGTCGAGGTGGAGGATACCGGGTGCGGGATTCCCGAAGAATTGCTTTCCCGAGTGTTCGACCCGTTCTTTACCACCAAGAAAGTGGGTAAAGGCACGGGACTGGGGCTGGCAACTTCGTACGGAATCGTCAAGCGCCACGGAGGTCGGCTTATGGTGAAAAGCGTCGAAGGTATGGGGTCCATTTTTCGTGTCGAACTTCCGATTCCTCCTGATGAGTCTTCCTCGCTACGATAATCCTGATTCCAAGAATCTGAATTCACGGAGGTGGAGGGGATGACGGATCCCGAACTCACGGTGGTTGTAGTGGATGATGAGAAACTCATCCGGGAAGGATGCGCCCGGGTTCTATCCAAAGCGGACTACCGGGTGTACACCGCCGAGAACGGCCGTGAGGGGTTGGACCTCATCATCCGCCGGCATGCGGATATCGCACTGTTGGACCTGAAAATGCCCGTTATGGACGGGATGGCCGTTCTGGACGAAATCCGTGAGCGTCAATTGGATACGGTGGTGATTGTGATCACGGGTCATGGAACCATCGAGACGGCCGTTCAATCCATGAAACGCGGGGCGTACGATTTCATTACGAAGCCGTTTGCTCCGGATCAGGTTCGCATGGTAGTGCGCCGAGCCTGGGAAATGAAACGCCTGGAAAGGGAAGCGGCGTTCCTTCGAGAAGAGCGGGCCAAAAGTCTCAGAGACATCGCCACAGAGAAAAGCCGTATTTCGAACATCATTCAGGCCATGGCCGATGGGGTGATCATCACGGATCAAAACGCGGAAATCGTACTGAACAATGCCGCCGCCTCACGGCTATTGGGGCTATCGCCCACGGTGCTGCGGGGTCGGAGTATTACGGAGGTTGTCGCCAATGCCGCCATGACCCGGGCCATCAGCCAGATTCTGAACGCGGATGCGCCCAACGTGTCCACCATAACCCAGGAATTGGAAGTAAGCGACGATGCACTGGTGCGAGCCACTTCGGGTGTGGTGAGGGATGAGGAAGGCACGCCCATGGGTACGGTGACGGTGCTCCAGGACATTGGACACGTGAAGCGGCTTGAACGAATGAAATCGGATTTCGTGTCCATGGTGGTTCACGAGTTGCGGTCACCTCTCGCGGCGATGCGCCAGCATGTGGACTTGCTCCGTTCCCAAGTAATGGGGCCCTTGAATCCTACGCAGCGTGAGACTCTGGATCGTGTGGCGGAAAGAAGCACCGGGCTGTTGCGAATGATCAATAACCTTCTGGATCTTTCCAAGATCGAAGCGGGGAAGCTGGTTTTGAACAAGGAACGCCTGGATATGAAGCCGGTAATCACCGCAGTTGTGGAGTTGATCCGGCCGCATGCCGAGGAACGGAACATTCGGGTGGAACTGGAGCTCCCGGATTCCCTCCCTCCCGTGCTCGGGGACCCCATGTATCTGGAAGGCGTTGTGATGAATCTGGTCTCCAATGCCGTTCGATACAATCGGAACGGCGGTTCGGTCCATGTCCAGGCCGGATCCAAGGGGGACATGTTCCTTCTCGAAGTCTCGGACACCGGCATCGGCATTGCGAAGGAAGATCTTCCACGGATTTTCGATCGATTCTACCGGGTCCGCAGCCGAGAAACCCGGAAAGTCGTTGGGACCGGTTTGGGGTTGCCCATCGTGAAAGGCGTGGTGGATGCCCACCTCGGCTCCATCGAAGTGGAAAGCGTTCCGGAACGGGGCACAATCTTTCGGGTGTTCATTCCAGCCGTTCCCGCCGCCTCCTGAAACGGATCCGGAATACAAATCGTTGACGCTGCCCCCCCCGACCCCTTAGAATCAAGCCAAGGAATCCTGTCGAAAAGGCATCCGAGGGTCCGCCCAAAGGACCGCGAACAGCGCGGCCGCCGATACATGAATGGATAGGGCGTCCTCGTTGGTCCGGGCGTTGCGGCCTGCCTGAGCCGCGGAGATCCCGGCGTGTAGGGGTGCGGACAGCCTGCACCTCCGGGTCTTTACGTACGATTCATTGATGTGGACCCGTGTGCCTGGTCGCCTTGCGTCGGCCACTGCCTCTCAGACCCGTACATACGCCGACGGGCAGGGAGTGAGGCGTCGGGCCGTTGAAGGACTTTTCGCCGGTGCAGCCGAAGGTCGATGTTGGGTCGTTAAAGTTCAGAAGAGAGGAGGGCTAATTCGGGAAGGTGTTCGAGCGAGTTGCGTAGTGTACGGATTTCGCGGAAGGAGCGGATCGGGGTGTTGAGGGCGCCGCGGAGTTGGCCAGGAGCAATGGGGCCCGGTTGTACTTTGTTCATGTCATTCCTCCCATCGTGGCCCCTTCCCCGGCCTTTGAGGAATTTGTGCCCAGCTATACTTCCATGGAGATTACCGAGGAAGTCATGAAAGCCTCCCAGGAAAAAATCAGCGAATGGTATGTCCCCCGCCTGCAGGATTACCCGAACTATGAGGTACGGATCGAAAATGGATATCCCTCCAATCGCATTGTAGAATTCGCCGAAAAGAATCAGGTCGATCTCATTGTCATGGGCTCTCAGGGCCTTACAGGGTTGGCCCACGTGTTCTTCGGAAGCACCGCGGAAAAGGTGGTTCGAAAAGCGGATTGCTCGGTTCTCTGCGTGAGGAGGCAACCGGAAAAGGATCCATCGTAAATCGAGGTGTGTTTCCCATGCCCAATTCCGCCAGAATTTTGCTCGTGGACGACGACTACGACATGGTCGAATCCCTGAGACTTTTCCTGGAGGTGCGGGGGCTTCAAGTGGAATGCGCCTATACGGGCGAGGCGGCGTTGGATTGCGTGCGGAACTCGGTCCCGGATCTGTGTTTGCTGGACCTTGTTCTCCCGGACACCGATGGGTTCAACCTCGTGGAGCGGATACGCGAACTTCCGGGTTGCGCAGCTATCCCGGTAATACTGATGACCGCCATGGGCACCGTCAGCGAGGCGCGATCCTATTCGGGCATGGGGTCTCAACGCGTGGATGCCTTTGTGGTAAAACCTGTGGATTTTGATGAACTCAATGCGTTGCTGGATGCGTTGCTTCCCGTATCCCGACTGTAATCCGGTCCATCGGCTTGACGGTGTTGCGACGATCCACTTCGGCGGATATCCATAGGCCCCGATTCCGAAAGCCGTATCTGTTCACTGGGAATGCAGGTGAGATGTCCCCGCGGCTTTTTCCTCCGGATTCCTGGAGAGATCCTCTTCCGCGGATCGGGTCCCGGAATTCGACGAATTTCATTGTCTACAGCGACAAGTTGGAGAAGCGTTCTAAAGGAGTTTCGCTGTGTGGCGAGCGAGCCTTCCGGACTCCATGATCCACGAATACACGAAGCTTTGTCTCCGGCTGGGAGGGCGCATGGTCTCCGATCAGAAGCCGGAATCCGTGCTGGAGGAACTATCCAACGGGTATAGGGACCTTTTTCACCTCGATTGCATCTGGGTCCTGATGGGCAATGTCAAACTGGGGCGGTGCATTTCTTGGGAAACGGAGACCGACAAACCGCTCGATCTGACGGAATCCGACCAGGAGGCAATTCTCCGATTCCTGCTGGCCCAGGATGGGTTGATGACTCGCGAAGATCTGTTGAAGGGGGGGTTTCCGCTTTGGGTCCGGCTGGAGCGTTATCCATTCCTTGATTATCTTCCGGTGCGTGGCCGCGAGGGAACCGTAGGAGCTCTCATCGTGGCCGATCGTTGTCGGTCACTTGCCGAGGAGGAACGGAAACTGGCGGTAATGTTGCTCTCCCTTGTGGCGGAAGGGATCGCATCGCAGTCGGGTGGCGGATCCCTTCCAGTCTTTCAAGGGGATGAGCGGTCACTCGCCGCCTTGCAGAAGCAGATGGTTTTCTGCGTTCACGAGTTGAAGGCGCCGGTTGCAGCTGTGCGTCAGTATCTGATGATATTGGAACAAGGGATTGCAGGGGGCATGTCCCAGCTCCAGGAAGGCATTGTCCGGAAGGCGTCACTACGTGCGCGGGCGACCTTGGACCTCCTGGACGACTGGCTTATTGCCGCGCGGATCGACGCTGGCCTGTATCCGCAAGAAGTTCGCCCGGTGAATGTGGCTATGCTGCTGAGACGGAGCCTGGAGGAGGAAGCGAAAGAAGCGGCTGCGAGAAGCGTCGAAATCACCTTGAGGGAACCGGTTCCTGCAGCGGTGGTTCGGGGAAACGAGGAGTTGTTGGGGAAGGCTTTGCGGTACTTGCTGCGAAATGCGATTCGTTTCAGTGCGCCGGGATTGGATGTGCAGGTGGAAATGCGGCAGGTCGGTGAGGGAACCAGCATAACGATTGCCGATCGAGGTTGCGGAATTCCGGAGCATGAATTATCCCGGGTATTTGAAGCCTTTTATCGCTCCAGGGATCCGAAGCTTCAGGATCAGGTGGGCGCCGGGATGGGACTCACGGTGGTGCGCTCCGTGATGGGCCTGCATGGCGGTTGGGTGCGTCTGTATCGGCGGCCCCAAGGCGGCGTGGAAGCGATTGTCTACTTGCCTTCGGCCTCCGGAGGGAATCGCGCCGGCAGTGTTCCACCGCCTGCTGACTCCTCGGATGCCGGATTCTGAGATAGTTCATGGAAGGCGCGGATGACCGTGTCTATCTCGGAGGGCGTATTGAATCCCGAGGGGCTCAGCCGGAAAGCGCCGTTGGGAAAGGTTCCCAAAGATTGGTGCATGAGGGGCGCGCAATGGAGTCCGGCCCTGCCCAGAATGCCATACTGTTTGAACAGGTATCCCTCCAAGGACTCCGGACTCAGGCTGGCCATGCATAAGGAAACGATGGGGACCCGATGCCCCCGGAGCGAGGGGTCCGCCAGGGTCACCCCCGGTATGTTCCCGAGTTCCGATCGCAATCGCTGCGACAGGTCGATGGCGCGCTTCATGAATTCTTCACCCATTTCCCGGTGATGACGGAGGGCGGTGACCAGGCCGGTGAAGGCGGGTGCACTGAGACTCCCTGCCTCGAGGCGCATGGGCATCTCTCGGGGCTGACCGGGTAGATCGCCGCGGTATCCCGTTCCTCCCACCCAGATTGGATTCAGTTCCACGTCGGGATGCACATACAGGCCGGCGGTACCGGGAGGACCGTGAAGCCATTTGTGTCCTGTGAATGCCACGAGGTCCGCATGCATCGCCTCCGGAAGGAGAGGAATGCATCCCAGGGTCTGGGCGGCGTCCAGAAGGGTGATGGCTCCGACGCGTTTGGCCATTTCGAAGATCGGGGCCACGTCCATCAGCCGGCCGGTCACGTTGGATGCATGGGTCAAGGCCACCAGGCGGGGATGACGTCTCATGGCGTCGGCCGCCTGCATCACATCCAGGCCGCCGTCCGGGGTCAGTCCGATACGGGTGACCTCGATGCCGGGATAGCGTTGTCTCAAGAGGTGGATGGGGCGGAGAACG
This sequence comes from uncultured Thermodesulfobacteriota bacterium, assembly GCA_964597345.1. Taxonomy (GTDB): domain Bacteria; phylum Desulfobacterota; class Desulfarculia; order JACQYL01; family JACQYL01; genus CAZQXK01. Next base: position 39,399 of record CAZQXK010000005.1, read on the forward strand.
GAGTTGTGCTCCGCTACGGTGGTCACGATACGACAGTCGTTCTCGATTCCCAGTCCCAGGATGGCCGTGTTCAAGGCCAAGGTGGCGTCGTGGGTAAGGACGATACGGCTGGGATCCGTCACTTCCAACAGGTCGGCGAGTGTTTTCCGGCACTCTTCCACAGGATCGCCTTTACGGGTGCCGGAGCGGCCCCAGAAATGCGGAGGCGCGCCCATCACGCGCAAAATTGAACGGGAAACCCCCGGCGCCGAAGGCCAACCCAATGCAGCGTTGTTCAGGTAAATCATAGAAGATGCCCCGGATGGAGGCTTGCGCAGGGATGAAGAGAAGACTTCAGGGAACTGAGAACGCTCCGCGCGTGGAATGAATCACAAAGGTTCCGGCCCTGCGGAGGCCGGAACCCGGATTCCTTCCCTGTGTTACCGGGAGCCGATTCTAACCTATGGTTGCACACACCTGTTCAATGGCCTTGGCCATGGCCTCATCTTCGCGGCGGATGTCTTCCAGTGTCTTGGCCTGTACCTCGGGGGGTCTTTCCTCCAGGCCGTATTTCCACTTGAGGAACTGGATTCCGGTTGCAGGATAGATGGCCGTGATCAGGAGATCATAGTCGTCTTTGGCAAGATCTCCCACCCGCTTTCGGACTTCGTTCAGTTCGGGTTCGAGATGATCCGCGGCTCTTCCTGTGACCGGAGTTTCGCCCCGCTTGTATCCTTTGAGGATCTTCTTCTGGATCTCGGCGGATATGGGTGTGGGCGTCCGGCCGTAGAGTCCGTATACCAGATCTTTGACCTGATTGGTTACAATATTATATTTGCCGAAGAGCACGTTCAACACGGCCTGGACGCCCACGATCTGGGAAGTGGGTGTTACCAGCGGCGGAGTTCCCAGTTCTTTTCGGGTAACGGGCACCTCGGCGTATACCTCATCCAGCCGGTTCAGGGCATTGTTCTCTTTGAGCTGACTCACCAAGTTGGAAATCATACCTCCGGGCACCTGATGCACCAACACGCCCGTGTCGATGACGGACATCTTGTGCTTGGCCAGGTAATCCCGATACTTGGGGGCTATCTGCTCGATGTGGTTTCCCATTTCCAGCAATAAGCCCAGGTCGAAGCCCGTATCCCGGTCCGTGCCGCTCAACGCCGCGACAATGGGTTCCACGGCAGGCTGGGAGGTCCGAAGCGCGAAAGGAGCGAGGCAGGTGTCCACGATGTCCACGCCGGCTTGAGCGGCCTCGAGGTACACCATGGAACCCATGCCGCTCGTGTAATGCGTATGAAGATGAATAGGGATCGTGATGTGTTTCTTCAGCTCAGTGATCAGCTTTCGTATGTCCAGCGGAGCCATGATGCCGGCCATGTCCTTGATGCATAAGGTATCGGCTCCCATGTCCTGAAGTTCTTTGGCCTTGGACACGTAGTAATCCAGGTTGAACACCTCTCCGCCCATGTGGCGCCCAGTCAACGAGTAGCATATGGTCGCTTCAAATATTTTGCCGTTTGCCTTGATGCGTTCCACACATGTTTCAAAGTTACGAAAGTCGTTGAGTGCGTCGAAAGTTCGGAAAATATCGATTCCCACCTCCGATGCCTTATCCACAAATAGACGAACTACGTCGTCCGCGTAGTTGCGGTATCCAACCAAGTTCTGCCCTCGAAGTAACATAGAGAACGGGGTTTTCTTGATATATTTCTTCAAAGTTCGAACCCGTTCGAAGGGATCTTCTGCAAGAAACCTATGCATGGTATCAAAGGTAGCGCCACCCCAAACTTCCATCGCCCAAAACCCCACGCTGTCCATCTTTTCAGCGATGGGAATCATGTCTTCGGTTCTCATTCGAGTGGCGAGCAGAGACTGGTGTCCGTCTCTAAAAGTATTGTCTTGAATCCTTAATGGATTCTTAGGTCCGCCTTCCATTAACTCGTTCATGTTTTCCTCCATGCTGTGCAGCCGTTTTATCTAACGTATTTCACAAGTGGTTGAATGTTGAAAAGACAGTTACATGTGGAACCGATGAGGCTCAGCCTGGGTGGGGATAAGAAGGTTTCCGCCCCATCGGCTTCCTGCCCGGCGAGGTTCCAGAAATGGAACCCTTACTGTCCAATGGAGGACCGCAAGTCGGCGAGATGACGCACCCGTGCTTCGAGATTCAAAAGATACGCCGCTTCCGGTTGTTTCGGCGCAGGTTTGGTATCATACTCGAAAGCCTTGATTCGGTGGATGACATGTTCAATGTTTCCTTGTTCCGATTCCAGCAGGTTATCTACCCATTTCCTATACTCGCAGGCCCTTTTCAAAGACCGCCGGAGAAAGGTTGGGGCGTCTTTGTCCGTGTGTACGAACAAGTGCCCTTGACACAATACCTCGACGTCCAGGGTCGCCAGGCGCCGAATGGAATTCACGTATGCTTCAAAATCCACCAGAAATTCCGTTACAATGTCTCCCGTCGTATCCATAACTCCAGCGGCTTCGGAAGCAATGAGAATTCTCTGTTCAGGTATGTAATAGCTCATCAGATCCCAGGTATGACCGGGAGTATGAATAACTTCCACGGTCAATTCGGGTCCCAGAGAGATCCGTTGATTGTCTGATACGATCATATCCAAGTCAAAAGGGCGGAAAGGATCTTGGAGGACGTGTCCTTGATTCTCGATCCATGGTAGAGACAATATATTACGGTTCAAGGTTCCAATCAGCGCCTGGGCATTGGGGCGCTGGAGAATATCGCCGGCCTTGCGCGAGGCGGCAATGGTCAAGCCTGGGAACGATTCTTTCAAGTAGGCGGCGGAGCCACAGTGGTCATAATGTACGTGCGTGATAAAAAGAATTTCCGGCCGGCGGGATCCCAAGATATCCTGAACGGCCTTTCGGTATACTTCTCCCAGACAGGTGAATCCGGCTTCAAACAACACGGGCCGTTCGCCGTCCAGGAGATAGACCGGCACCGACGCTTCGCCCAACACGTACAGATTGTTTCGCACATGCCCAGTGCCGCTGAAAACCAATGTGTTTTCCTCAATGGTTCCGGGGAGCCTGCCGAATCCCGGCGGGCTGTTGAAAAAGGCGATCTCCCGTCACGCCTTCGGCGTGACGATTCATCCGGACGCAAAAACCTCCGAACGGGAAACGGAGAAAAAACGTCTTCCTGCTCCTCAACCCGTTTCCGGGTGCGTATCGGAAGATGAACATAGCAATGAACCGCCGGTAGTGTCAATGCTATGCGGCAGTTTGGAATGGGCTCCGCCGACTCAGGGAGATGAAGCCGGGGAAGCATGTTCGGGAGGGAAAGCGTGCTTGGAATCGCCCCGGGAGGGGGAGTTAACAGGCCGCTGAAAAACGCGATCTGCTTCGTTGGGCTTCATCTTTCGGCATTGCGGCGTACTGGTTGTACGCCTCATTCCTCAGGATTCGCCCGCCTTGCATCTCGTCGTTTTTGACCGGCCTGCCCGTAATGCTGTTTATCCACGGCTGTTAAGGATCTAAGACGAACGGCTTGCAGGGGGCCGGGGGCCGCCTGTCTTTCTGTACCGCGCAGCGATACGATTCGGAGAAACCCTCAACAGGTAGGATAGGATGACAACTTGATTTTTCATCGTGGTTTTCCAAAGTCCCCAGGCGGCCCATCGCCGGCCCGAGGTAAGCACGCGTTTCCGGACGATGGCGATTCGACCGAAACGGCGGACGCGTCTCATGAACGCGAAGTCTTCCATAATGGGAAGTTCAGGAAAGCCTCCCAGCCGCCGAAAGACCTCGGCGCGCACAAACACGGCCTGATCCCCGTAAGGCAGCTTAAAAAGTCTCGAACGCCAATCGGCCAGGCGCTCGATGCAGCGTATTCCGCGGCATTCCAGATCTATACCCAATAGAAACGCCCCTGCGGCCACGTCGGGGCGAGAAAGCACCCGTCGGACATGCTCATCGAATCCCACGGGAAGAAGTGTGTCCGCGTGCAGAAAGAGCAGGGCGCCGCCGGAAGCGGCCCGAGCGCCTTCGTTCATCTGTGCGGCCCTGCCCCGCTTTGCGACCAGCACGCGCGCCCCCGATCCCAACGCCGTTTGTACCGTGCCGTCCATACTTCCGCCGTCCACGACGAGGATCTCCACATCCGAAGCGGCCCGGGCCCGCTCCAGGACCGGCGGCAGTGTGAATTCTTCATCGAGGGCCGGGATGACGATGGAAATGCGCATGGGTAAGTCCGTCCTTTGTGACATCCGACCGGCCCGGCCGCAAAACCGGATGTACCGGCGTCTCGTTCCCTAAGTTATTCTTCCTCCGTGTCGAGGAGCCAAACGAGGGTTCCGCGGGGACGAACGCCGGCCACCGGAAACGTGCGGGCGGCTTTCTCGGGCCGATCCCATATGGAATGGATCACACGGGCTTTGCGGGCTCCCGAAGCCAGAATCAGGACGCAGCGGGCTCGATTGATGGCGGGAAGAGTCAGTGTGATGCGCGGCAGGAGGGGAGGCAGAAGCGGGTGCGGTTCATGCAGTACCCAGCGCGCGCGTTCTTTCAGCAACGGTGATTCCGGGAAAAGCGATGCCGTGTGGCCGTCCGATCCTACGCCCAGCAAGGTCACATCGAAGGTGGGTGCTTCGTCGCGGGAGTGAACTCCTTGCTCTCCCTCATCCAAGCAACCGAAAAATGCGCGGAGTTCCCGTTCGTAGGTCTTGGCCGCCTCTTCCGGGGCACTGAGTCCGACGGGAACGGGATGGATGTTCTCGCTGGGTATGGGCACCTTCGAAAGGAGCGTATCGAAGGCCGAGGCGTAGTTGCTGAAAGAGCTTTCGGGAGATGCGATCCGTTCATCCCCCCAGAAGACGTGTGATGACTCCCATGGAAACTCCCGGGTCATGGAAGGAGTTGCCAAGCGCCTGTAGAGCGGTATGGGGGTGGAGCCTCCTGATAGAACCAGTGTGAACACACCTCGAAGGCGTACGCTTTCCTTGGCGTGTGCCAGAATCAGATCGGCCGCCGCGCGCCCCAGCTCCCCCGCCGGAGTATGGACGCGTAGTTCAACGTGCATGGGCCGTTTGGTCCTCAGTCGTTTTCAACGTGCTCTCTCAACTCCATTCTGGGGTCTGTGGAAGGAGGCCCCCAGCTTCCGGCAGGGTAGAACCCCAAGAGCGAACCCGGATCGGAGCAGGCTTCGCATTGCTGGAGAATGGGACTGACGTAAGCCCAACAGACTTCCACACCATCCTGTCTCCAGAAGAGCATACGGTCTCCGGCGATGCAGTCGAGGACCGCTTTTTCGTATGCATCCAGACGGGTTCCGGGATAGTGGGTGTTGTACTGGAAATCCATGCTGACGGATCTCAGGCAAAGTCGTGGTCCGGGTACCTTGGCCTGGAAAGAAAGCTCGATTCGCTCCGAGGGCTGGATGCAAAAGGTGAGAATGTTTTCTGAAATGTGTTCCCCCAGAACGTTTCGAAACATGGAATGCGGCACCGCTTTGAAATGGACGACAATATGGGTTGTTTTCCGAGCCAAGCGCTTGCCTGTTGAAATATAGAAGGGAACGCCCTGCCAACGCCAGTTGTCGATAAACACCTTTGTCATGGCATAGGTGGGAGTGGTCGAATTCGGAGGTATGTGCTTTTCCTGTCTGTATCCAAGTACCGGTAGTCCGCGAACGTGGCCGGGTCCATATTGCCCCAAAAGGATGTTGCCCCTCAAGTCCCCGGTGGGAAAGGGTTTCAACGATCGAAACACCTTGACTTTCTCGTCTTGTACATAGCTGGCTTCGAAACGTGACGGAGCTTCCATGGCCGTCAAAGCCAGCAGTTGCATCATGTGGTTTTGGAACATGTCCCTGAGAACGCCTGCCTGATCGTAGTAACCCGCACGTTCGCCCACGCCGGTTTCTTCGGCTGCCGTGATATGCACATGATTAATGTGTTGGCGATTCCAGAGCGGTTCGAAGACGGAATTGGCGAATCGGAACATCAGGATGTTTTGGACTGTTTCCTTGGCGAGGAAATGGTCCATTCGGAAAATCTGGTCTTCACGGAAATGTCTCAGCAGGCTTGCGTTCAGTTCCACAGCGGAGTCGTAGTCGTGTCCGAAAGGTTTTTCGACGACGATTCGGACCCATCCTGCTTCTTCCCGGTTTTCCGAAGCCATGCCGGCCTCTCCGACGGCTTGTCCCATGTCTTTATAAAGCGTTGGAGGCGTAGCGAAATAGAAGACGCGGTTTCCGTGGAGATGATGCGCTCGTTCCATTTTCCCCAGCAGGGTGTCCAATTCCCGAAAGGCATCCGTGTTGTCGTATTGGATTGGTCGGTAAAACAGGATGGATGCAAAAGATTCCCAGGTGGAGCCCAACTCGTGTCCTTGCCCGGAAAGAGCTTCCTTCATGACGGTTCGGAAGTGGTCGTCGGTCATAACGGTCCTGCCGCAGCCGAGCACGAAGAACGGTTTCGGAAGTCTTTCTTGTGTGAAGAGCCGATACAGGGATGGAATGAGTTTTTGCCGGGTTAAGTCTCCGGATGCCCCCAGAATGATAAAGGCGCAAGGTTCCAGTTTCGGCAGGGTCGAGTCCGGACCGCACGATTCCTCGGGTCGGGACGGATGACTTCCGTCTTGAGGAGGTATGGGTGCCGTCTGACCGTCGTGATTGGGCGCCATCAGGATACCTCTTTCAGGATTCATCCGCTAAACCGGAGACTAGTACGGAATGGCCTCCAAACTCCCTGCGCAGGGCCGCGACCACTTTGTCCGAGAATCGATCTTGCTGACGGGACAAGAAACGCTGCATCAGGGACAGGGTGATGACCGGAGCGGCGACCCCCGTTTCCATCGCCTCTTCCACCGTCCACCTTCCTTCCCCTGAATCTTCCACGTAACCCCGAATTCGCTGCAATCGTCCGTCGTCGGCAAACGCGGACTCCAGGAGTTCCAGAAGCCACGAACGGATGACGCTTCCCCGGTTCCACAGGCGCGCAACGGATGCGTAGTTCAGTGAATCCTTGTATTGGGAGGATTCGAGCAGGGCGAACCCTTCGCCATAGGCCTGCATCATGCCGTATTCGATTCCATTGTGGATCATCTTCACGAAGTGTCCGGCTCCGGCGAATCCGCAGTAAAGATGGCCCGTGGGAGAGGCCAGCGTGTCCAAAACAGGTCCCAGAAACCGCACATCATCGGGATCCCCCCCAAGCATGATGCAATAACCGTTTTCCAGGCCCCATACACCTCCACTGACTCCCGCGTCCACGTAACGGATTCCCACGGTCGCAAGATCGTGGAACCTCCTCAGGTCGTCTCGGTAGTGCGTATTTCCACCTTCCACCACCAGATCCCCGGAGGTCAACAAGCGTTTCAGGTCTGCCAGGTGCTCATCTACAACCGTACCGGCGGGCAGCATCAGCCAAACCACCCTGGGAGGAGTCAGCTGTTCCACAACGGCTTCGAGGGAAGGCGCCCCGGATGCTCCTTCCCGCATGATTTCTTCCGTCTTGGCAAACGAACGATTGTAGGCCACCACCTCGTGATTTCCCCGCAGCAGACGCCGAGCCATGTTCATGCCCATACGTCCCAATCCTACCATTCCGATACGCACCTGAGACCTCCTTGGGTCGATTCCCGGAAGAAACCTCTCGCCGCGACTCTCGGTTTTGCCGTTCCGACATGTGTCTCGGCCGGCGACGAACGCGAAGTTGGATATCCGGGTTTATAAGTCAACGAAACACTTCAATGAAGTCCAACCACGCGAGCGCCCGTTCCCCTGTATCGTCCGAGTCGCTCATGATACCTATGGTGGCGATTTCCGGAGGATCCGCACCAAAGGCTCTACGATAATCCGACAAAACATCGACTTCTTCGATAAGCCAACGGCCGACCTCTCCGTCTCCTTGCCGCAACGGGATCATTCGGGCTCGATCCGAGTAGGGGTTCGTGAGAATTCCGGCTTCGTGCGAACGATTGGCCCATACGTAATTCAGTGTGCTGTCCGGGGGATATTCTCCGAAAAAGATTCTCGCCAGCTCATACTTCGCTCTGTCAAGAAAACCTATCCGGCTTGGATCATATTGGAACAACACGTAGATCCGGAGTGGGTAGTCGTCCCCTGCCTTGGTTCCCGTGTCGCCTCCTTTGTATACGTTATCGATTTTCCATCTCCATCGAAGTCTCGGGTATTGGAACACCGAGTATGTCTCATTCCAAACCAGTCCGGATGCCGACTGGTGCGATTCGGCCTTGAGGTGTGTGTGTTCCCCGAAGGTCTCTATGCTGTACCGTGTGTGCCGTTCGATACCCCGGAAATGGACGGGTCGCCACTGATCCAGCGTGTTGAATTCTTCGCGGAATCGTAGAAATTCTCCGGTAAGACCCATGTTCGCAGGAAATACGCATGGAGTCAAAACACACAAGATCCATAGGAGGCCCCGGGCGAGCGGCGGTATGATTGACAAGGTTCGGGAACGGGCCGTCCGCCCGGTCCTGCTGCAACGGTGGGTTTCGTGGAAACGAGGGAACCGGGGTCTTGTCAGGAGACGCCGATCCAGCTCCGCAGGGAGGGAAGATCCTCGGAAATCCATTCTGCGCCGAGCCTCCGCTCGATGAATACGGTGAACAGGCTTTCCATGATTTGAAGAGGTACTTCCATCAGGTACAGGCGTTCCAGAAGACGACCTTCGATGCCGGATTCCTCCTCTTCTTGAGACATGATGCGGGGAAGCCTCATGGATTGAAACACGAAACCGTCCCCTTTGAAGGTGAACTCCCACTCCTGATGGCCTTTGCCCAGAAGCAGCCGAGCCTCCCGGACCTTCTTTCCTTCCCGCAACGCCGCCTTTCCTTCCTTGAGATCCGCATGGAGCCCCTGGCAGAGGACCGTTTCGGTATATTCGCCGTCACCGGCTTCAAGAATCACCCGCTTGTGAAACACTACGGTCACATCCCCTTGTCCGGGAACGAATACACTGCCCCCCCGTTCTTCGCTCTTGTACCACAGCCAAGTGAGGAATTCTCGACTAAGGGTTCTGGATTGGATTGAGAACTCGGTCACGTCCGTATCTCCATGGGCCCGAGCAAAGACCCTTCTGTGTCGGCGCAGACACCGTGGCGCTCGAACCCTCTCCGCCGCAGCTTACCAAGCTGTTGAAAAACGCGATCTGCTTTCACGCCTTTGGCGTGACGCTTCATCCTTCGTTCTTGCGGCGTACTGGTTGTGCGCCTCATTCCTCAGGATTCGCGCGCCTTGCATCTCATCGTTTTTGAACAGCCTGCCCGAAATGCTGTTTTTCAACGGGTCGTTACATGCCGCATTGCGTGCGATTCGTGCGTCTTGCATCCGGTCGCCTCTTTTATGACCGCCGACACGCCCGGTTTGGATCGGGTGGTCAGACTAAGGATTCGGGGACCAGCCTTTCCAGAGGACCGCGTATCTTTTCGGGGAGAAGCGCCGGATCCCAGGGGACAAAGGGAACGACATCCATGTCGAAGGAGCGCTTGAACAGCTTCTCGAAGTCTTTTCGAACCGATTCCGACACGGAGCAGAACAGGAGCCATCGACCTGAAACGGACCAGCATACATCGATCAACGTGGGAACCGGCATCATTTTCGATAACAGGATTTCCCGAACCCGATCCTTGATTTCAGCTCTTTCTTCCCTGGAAAGAAACTTCCGTTCCGAGGCAAGTCGGATCCGCGCCTCCGCTTCCAGGATCTGTTTCTTGAGGAGCGCCGGAGGAACGGCTCGGCGGTCGATACGGAGCGAAAAGGCCAAGAACTCACCTACCGCATAGGGCGCCTGCTCAAAGTCCGTATCGACGATACTTCCAAGGCCGACCCAACCCGTGGTCTTTTCTTCGACAACTCCCTCCAACTCCTGAAAGGCGAACTTCTTGAGACGTTGGTGGACAAACTCCCGGAAAGAAGACGGCTCTTCTCCTTCAATGCGGTACTTAACGAATGTGACGGTCCCTTTTAGCAAAGCCATGGTGTTGGAAGACGATCTCCATGTAAGGGTTTTCGGGGGGGGAAGGCGCGATCCCCCCAACGTCGAACCTCATCCAGCCTTACCAGGCCGTTGAAAAACAAGAGCTACCGTCATGCCTTTGGCGTGACGCTTCGTCTTTCGTTCTTGCGGCGTACTGTATGTACGCCTCGTTCCTCTTATCGACATTCGAGCGTACCTGTAGGCGCCGGACCGCTATTCGCTTCGGGTTGTTCCATACATATCGAGGTAGGCATTGAACGTGTCCATGCGTCTTTGATCCAGAGGTTTCAACTCGCCGTCTATGGATATGGGTACCTTCGTTTGGAACAAGTAGTTGACTACTTCTTGGATACCGCAGATCCTGTAGACCTTGAGTTCCGTCTTGGCCTGGAAATCCGTTATGGCATCCGTGCCCTTGACGCCAAGAACAACGTTCCCTTCCTCGTCATAAACGGCGCGGGTCTGTTCCCGATCTATACCCAGAACAACCCCTTGAACCTTCAGCTCGACCCCGTTCCTCACAGCTTCCTGATTTATCTTTTCCAAAAGCTCATACTTGGTGGCCATGGATGTTCCCACATCATCCACTATGATGATTTCCCGGTCACGGTTCAGGCAACCGTTTACAAACAAACTCCGGGAAGCGGTGGCTTCTCCGTGGTGTTTCAGCTCCTTGCGATCGTATTCGAAAAGAGCTTCTCGCTGGTGGTTCAACCAAAGGGCGCAGGCCGTTGCGCAGGCGATGGCGCTTCCTTTATAGGAAGGGCCGAGAATCACATCCGCCTTCAGGTTCAAATGAACGATCTTGTCGGCGAAATAGGTTCCGAGCAGATAGCTGAGTTTTCCCGTCCGAAAACGGCCCATGTTCACGAAGTACGGTGTGGGGCGACCGTCTTTCAGGACCAACCCTTCAAAAAAGAACAGCGCTCCACACTCGGCAAGGAGTTCGGCGAATTTCTTCTGATACGCTTCCATAGGCAAATATCATCCTCTATATCCGGTTGGATCGGCGGGAAGGAGGAGCGTCTCGAAACCTTGAGACCGGGATGAGCCGGGCACGATGAACAAAACCCATCTCACGGACGGCCTCGAAGAATTCCAAGGCATATTGAAAGGTCCTTTCACGGTGGCAACGATTGCGGGGTAAGCCTCGTCCCGGAGTGTTTCCCGGGGATACGCAGGGTCTAACAGGCTGTGGAAAAACGCGATCTGCTGTGTTGCGCTCCCGGCGTACAGTATGTACGCCTCATTCCTCAGGATTCGCCCGCCTTGGATCTCATCGTTTTACACCGGCCTTTCCGTAATACTGTGTATCAACGGGCTGTTAAACGTGCCGCGCACGCCGCACCGCTGTCCTGCGCCGTGAAGTGGGAAGGTTCTACGGGACTATCGCCGAACTTGTCAAGTGGAATATGGCCGCAGCCTGTAAGGCTTGCCAAGCGGGATTATCTGCGGTATTTCTATCCCGGCGGTTGTTTGTTCAGACTATTCCACGCGTTCAATCCTGGTACAGCCGGAAGCCTCCCAACTACAAAGGTTCCGATGTCTGCGCCGGACATACTTCCTCGGAGGATCGTCCGCAAGTCCGTTGCATGTCACGGAATCCCGGATGGGTTGGACCTGGAGTATGTTCCGGCTGTTGCGCCCGCGGGGCCATGGGATGCACCCGGAAGGCCGGAGAAAGGCGCGATCTGCGGTGTTGACTTTTCGCTTGGTTTCAGCTGCGTATTCCGTGGAGGTGTCGTCCCGTGATTGACGCATTTCAAGAAGCATCGACCTGGACAACGCGCCGGCAAGTCGGGTCTATCAGGCTTTTGAAAAACGCGATATGCGGCATTGGGCTTTATCCTTCGTCATTGCGGCGTACTGTAGGTACGCCTCATTCCTCAGGATTCGCCCGCCTTGCATCTCATCGTTTCGCACCGCCCTGCCCTTAATAAGGTTTATCAACGGGCTGCCAGAGTGGGCGGCGGCGATTTTTTGATGAGGCGGATAGAAAGCAGGAGACAGGAGATGACATATTCAACTGTGGAATACTCGATAACCCATCGAGTGGGCATTCTGAAGCTGAACCGGCCGGAGCGCATGAACGCGGTAATCGAAAAGATGTACCTGGAAATTCAGGATATCGTGAGCCGAGCCGCCGAGGATACGGAGGTGCGCTCCATGATTTTGACGGGTTCCGAATTCAAACGGGGGGATGTGGTCAAACAGGCGTTCTGTGCGGGCGCGGATCTCAAAAAGCATTCCAGCGGCCAACGAAGTCCTGCCGAGCAGAGATCCTATATATTGTTGGCCCATGAAACCACTCGCAGGTTGTACGAGTTTCCCAAGCCTGTCATCGCGGCCGTCAACGGTCCCGCTCGGGGGGCGGGAGCAGAAATGGCTCTCAGCTGCGACTTCATCTTTATGGCGGAAACGGCTACCCTGGCGTTTCCCGAAACGGGATTGGGCACCTTCGTGGGGGGAGGTGTGACTTCCATTCTTCCCGCCATCGTAGGAATCACCGTGGCCAAAGAGCTCATTTATACGGGCCGCGTGGTGGACGGGAAAGCCGCAGCTCGTATGGGCTTGGCATTGAGATGTACGCCGTTGGAGCGTCTCCTCGAGGAATGTCTGGCGTTTGCCGGAGAACTCGCGGAGAAAGCGCCCCTCTCCCTCCGATTGGCCAAGAAGCGGTTGCAGGGCTCGTCCCGTCTGGATCTGGAGACCGTACTGCTCCTGGAAGCGGAAGACATCCTGTCCTGCATGCGAACTGAGGACTGGCTCGAAGGGAACCGAAGTTTTTCCGAAAAACGCAAACCCATTTTCACAGGCAAATAGAACGGGGAATACCGATGGATCTTCAACGGGTACTGAACGCCGATTCCGTGGCCATTATCGGCGCGTCAAGAGACGAAAAGAAACGAGGGTATCAGGCCATCAAAACACTCCTGCAGGAAAAGTACGAAGGCAGGATTTTTCCTGTAAATCCCAAGGAAGAAAGCATCCTGGGATTGAAATGTTATAAGAGCGTTCTGGATATCAAAGAATCCGTGGATCTGGCTTTGATCACCACGCCCGCTCAAACGGTTCCGGCCATACTGGAAGACTGCGGTAAGATCGAAGTGGCGGGTGTCGTTGTCATCGCCGGCGGTTTCGGAGAGATCGGGGAAAAGGGTAGGAAACTCCAGAGTGAAATTGTCCAGACGGCCATGCGACATCACATTCGGATCATCGGACCCAACACCAACGGAATGATCAATTTGAACAAAAACCTGAATCTGGTGGGGCTGGGTGATGTTCCGAAGGGAGATATAGCCCTGATTTCGCAGAGCGGGAACATGGCGCTTCATGTCATCACCGAAGCCAAGCTGAAAAGCCGGAAGGGATTCAGTTACTATGTGGGCGTCGGGAACGAAGCCGACGTCAAGTTTCATGAATACCTGGAGTTTTTCCGGAATGATCCCGGAACGAAGGCCATCGTGATGTATGTGGAGGGGATGAAGGACGGGAGAAGGTTTCTCCAGCAGGCCTACAATACCACCAAGGAAAAGCCGGTGGTTCTGCTGAAGAGCGGTCGAACCTCCAAGGGGAAAGCCAGTGCGGGCTCCCACACCGGAGCATTGGCCGGTATTTCCGAAGTAGCCAAGACAGCGTTCATGCGCGCGGGAATCATCGGCGTAGAGAACTCGGACGAGTTGTTTCCGGCTGCGGAAACGCTTTCAAGCCTGCCACCGCTGAAGAATCGCAGGGTGGCCATTCTGGCGGATGGAGGGGGGCATGCCACCATCGCGGCGGATTTGCTCACGGATTACGATCTCGAAATCCCCAAGTTGGGGCGCGCCACAAGGAACAGACTTCGAACCGTCCTGCCCTGGAATGCGGCGTTGACAAATCCCATCGACGTGGCCGGGGGTACGGACGCAAACCCGGCGGTGTTTGCGGATTGTGCGCGCATTCTTTTGGAAGATGAACACATCGACGGATTGCTCATCGTGGGGTTGTTCGGTGGTTATGGTATTCGGTTTGCGGAGATGCTCCGGTTCAATGAGGAGGATGCGGCACACCAGATGGGAAAACTTGTTAAGGCGACCGGGAAACCCATCCTGGTGCACAGCCTGTACAATTACGCCAAGCCCCATTCCCTGGAACTGCTCAGGTATTACAATATCCCGGTATATGATTCCCTGGATATTGCGTGCAAATGTATAGCCGTGCTGTATCAATACGGGCACTACCTGCACGCCTATCCCAAGAAAACCAATTTTGTCTTCAATTGGGGCGCCAAGGCTCATAAGGAATGCGAAACTATAATCAAACAGGCGCTGGCGGAAAAGCGCACGGCTTTGTTCGAGCACGAAGCCAAAGAGCTGTTAAGAATGCACGGGGCTCCGGTGACGGCGGACCGACTGGCCGTCACGGCGGACGAGGCCGTAGGATTTGCAAAGGAGGCGGGGGGGCCTGTTGCGTTGAAGATCGTTTCCCCGCAGATCCTTCACAAGAGCGATGCGGGAGGCGTGAAGCTGGGATTGGGGACCGAAGAGGAAATCCGCAGCGCTTTCGAGGAGATTGTGGAAAACGCCCGCAGGTACAACGCCAAAGCGGATCTGAGAGGATGTATCGTGTCGCCCATGACGGGTGAAGGTACCGAGATCATTATCGGGACCAAGATCGATGAGCAGTTCGGGCCCGTGGTTATGTTCGGGTTGGGAGGCATCCTGGTGGAAGTGGTGAAAGACGTTTCCTTCCGTGTCCTTCCCTTGTCGAGAAACGCAGCCGCCAAGATGATCGCCGAGATCAAGTCGGCGCCCATTCTGAACGGCGTTCGAGGCATGCCTCCGGTTGACAAGAGAGCCATAGTGAACCTCCTTCTTACGGTTTCCGAACTTGTGGAGGCCTACCCCCAGGTTCACGAAATGGATTTAAACCCGGTCATCGCCCACAAACACGGGATTACCATCGTGGATGCCCGAATGATTCTCAAGAGAGGGCATAGATGAACCATTCGTAATGCCGTAGCGACACGTTCGGGATGAGGAATAAGGCTTTTTCGTCGAGAGTCCCCTCACCGGGCTGTCGAAAATTACGAATCTTGATCCGAGGTCTTATCTTTTTTCCCCACTCTGATGCCGCTATCCGTACCGCACTTGCCTACGATTCGCGTATCCGGTAGATGATCGTGCTTATGGCCCGCCCGAACACATGAACGTTTTCCAGGGGGCCGCCGAATTTTAGCGGCCTTCATTTATGGGTTGCGTTCAGTATTGTGTTTTGGCACTATAAGGTTACCCTGTCGGATTGATGAAATACGTTTTTTCATCCCGATGGGGTAGGGTCACAGGGGCAGAGGGGCCGCACTAACATACTGCGGTGGTATTTCACGTCTTGATCCAACAGAAAGGAGCAGGTATGCGTAGTCGTTTTTGGTTGACTATGGCTGTGGCTTGTCTTTTGGCGCTGGCGATTCCAGCCGCCGCTCAAGACACCTGGAAGATCGGCGCTCCTCAGCCCATGACGGGGCCGGATGCGCCCTTCGGTGACAAGTTCAAAAAAGCATACGCCCTTGCAGTGGAGGAGATCAACGCCGCCGGTGGGATTCACGGCAAAATGATCGAGGTCGTGATCGAAGACCACCAGGCCAAAAATCACCTGGCGGCGACGGTAACGGAAAAACTCATTAATCAATATAAAGTGCTGATACTCACCGGTGGTCGAGCCTCCGGGCAAGCGGTGGAGATTGCTTCCGTGGCCCAGCGGCTCAAATGCCCGTACCTGGTGGATCATCCATCCGCAGACATCATTACCGCGAAGGGCTTCGAGTGGATCTTCCGGAACAATCCCACCGGCACCATCTATCCACAGGCTTTCAACAGGTTCATCACTGAAATTCCCGGCGCCATGCCCAAGTCGGCGGCGGTCGTTTATGATAATACCGTGTTCGGCAAGAGTATTGCCAATTCGGCCATGTCCTTTCTCAAATCCAAGAATGTACCTATCGTGAATGACGAGGCGTATTCGGTGAATACACTGGATTTCAAGCCCATCATGACCAAGGTCAAAGCGAACAAACCCGATTTTCTACTCATGGTGGCGGTTTCGACCACGGACGCCATCCTGATGACCCGCCATGCCAAAGAAATCGGAATTACTCCACGGGCTTTTGTGGGATTCGGTGGGGGCTTTGGGGTTGCGGATTTCACCACGGAGTTGGGTCCTCTTTCGCAGCATGTTTTTTCCTCAGCGGCTTGGTCCGGTAATCCCAACGATCCCGATACCCGAGCTTTTTACGACAAGTTCTATAAGACGTACGGTTTCTATCCCAAAGAGCATGAGGTGGAGGGATACGCGGCCATTTACATCATCGCCGATGCGCTCAAGCGGGCTAACCTTACCGGTAACCTGGAGGAGGACCGAAACGCGGTGCGGGAGGCCTTGCTGGGTACTGATATGGTTACCGTTTTCGGCAAGGTGAAGTTTGGAAACTGGGAGGGTCCTCTGGGGGACAAATACACCAATCAGAATATCTACTCGCCGGAGCATTCCGTACTGGCCCAGTGGCTGGGCGGAAAGCTGCTCAACGTTTGGCCCAAAGATAACGCCGAGGTTGATTACGTGTTTCCCGATCCCGGTATGACCCGGTAGAGTACTTCGCAGGGAACGGGAGACGGAAAGCCGACGGGACTTCGTGCCGCCACACCGATTAGGAAGCGGAAAGAGGTTCGGGATGGAAACTTTTGTTCAGAGTCTGGTTAATGGAGTGCTCACGGGTTCACTCTATGCCATGATCGGTGTGGGGCTCACTATCATCTTCGGGGTCATGCGCATTATCAACATGGCTCACGGAGATATGGTTATGCTGGGTATGTACGGCGCCTTCTGGGCTTTCACGCTTTGGCGGATCGATCCTTTCCTGTCCATCGTTGTCTGGGTGCCGGCGGCTTTTCTGGGGGGAATGATTGTTTTTCGTTTTCTGCTCAAGAAGATCGTGCCCGCCGGTGAGTTGAACACGCTGCTCTATACCGCCGGGCTTTCCCTCTTTCTGGCCAACCTGGCGCTGCTCACCTGGAGCGGGGACTACCGCACTATCAAACTACCCTATGCCCTCATGCCCCTTAGACCCATGGGTATCGCGGTACCTATTCCTCTGGCGGTGGCTTTTGGAATGGCCATTTTGATTACGGCGTTGTTGTATTGGTTCCTGTCGCGCACCCCCACCGGCAGGGCCCTCAGGGCCACGGCTCAGGAACCGGAGGCGGCGGCTTTGATGGGCATTAATGTCGGCTACATGAACGTCCTTACCTTCGGTTTGGGTACGGCTCTTGCCTGCGGAGCGGGTGTGCTGCTTGCCCCTTCGTTGTATCTCTATCCCACCGTGGGCCAAATCCTGGTGGCTAAGTGCTTCGTAATCGTCGTACTTGGAGGCCTGGGGTCGGTGCCGGGGGCCATCGCAGGAGGGATTCTGCTGGGAGTGGTGGAATCCTTTGGGGCGGTTTATGTGTCCGTACCGTACAAGGACGCCATCGGGTTTATAATCTTTCTTCTGGTGCTGTTATTCAAACCGTCCGGCCTCTTTGGGGTGGGCAAATCATGAAGAAGTTTCTAGTGGTTGCCGCTTTCTTCGTCTTGGCCCTGGCCCCCTGGATGGTCCGGGATCCTTTTTTTATTCATTTGATGATCGAAGTGCTCGTATGGACGGTGCTCGGTGCTTCCTGGAATATATTGGGCGGATTTGCGGGTCAGGTTTCCTTCGGGCATGCGGCGTTCATGGGAACCGGAGCTTACACCACCATGATCCTCTACTTGGATCTGGGTGTGCCTCCCTGGTATGGAATCCTTTTGGGGGGGCTGGCGGCGTCTCTGATCTCTCTGCCTATAGGCTTCATTTGCTTCCGGCTTCGAGGACCCTATTTCGCGCTCTCTACCTTGGCCGTGGCCGAGATCATCCGTTTGGTGGCCCTCAATTGGGAGAGCCTTACCGCCGGGCCGGTGGGACTCCTCATCACCACGCTGCCGCCCGTCACGTTCCGTGGGGAATCGCTGAATTGGGAAAGCAAGATCCCCTTCTTCTATATTGTGCTGGTGATTGCGATGGGCGCTTTGGGCGCCACCCAATTTCTGGCTCGATCCAGGCTGGGGGCCTATCTCTTGGCTCTTCGTGACGATATCGACAGCGCTGAAGCCATCGGTATCAACACGGTGCAAGCCCGAGTGGCGGGGCTGTTCCTGTCGGCTTTCCTCGCCGGAGTGGCAGGGGGCTTTTACGCCTGGTACCTTCGTTACATAGACCCGGACTCCGTGTTTTCCATCGCCCTTTCGGTGGAAATGGTCTTCATCGCGGTGGTGGGTGGTTTGACCACGGTGGCGGGTCCTCTGGTGGGAGCGGTGTTCCTGGTATCCGTAGCCGAAACGTTCCGCGAGCACTTCCTGGTGGGGCACTTGATCTTTTATGGATTGTTCATGATGATCGCTATCCGTTTCATGCCGGAAGGCATCTGGGGGCGGCTGCGTTTGAAACGGAGAATCGGAAGCTGAATTCGGAGGCGGGTGAGGGGGTTTTTCGCGGTACGCGCCGAGCTCTTCCCTTGGCGGTTCCGGGAATTCAGATGCGGGCTTGCCGGTCTGTGATGAGGGGGTCCGGAGGATGGCTTTGCTGGAGGTGAGAGAACTCACGAAGGACTTCGGTGGCCTGCGGGCTGTCAACGATCTTTCCTTTGTACTGGAAGCCGGCGAGATCCTGGGACTTATCGGCCCCAACGGCGCCGGGAAGACGACCGTGTTCAATCTGATCGCGGGCTTCCTCAATCCTAACCGAGGGAAGGTGCTGTTCAAAGGACAGGACTTGGTGGGACTAAAGCCTTACGCGGTAACGCGCCGAGGGGTGGCCCGCACCTTTCAGATTGTGAAGCCCTTTCGTAAACTGAGCGTTTTGGAGAACGTGACTCTTGCCGCCTTTCTGCGCCACCGCAAGCGTAAGGATGCCGAGGCGGAGGGCCAGGGGGTTTTGGAGCAAGTGCGCCTCGACGGTAAGCGGACCTCCCTGGCGGAGGACCTCACTCTGGGTGAGCAGAAACGGCTCGAAATTGCACGAGCGCTGGCTACAAAGCCGGAGCTGCTCCTTCTGGACGAGCCGATGGGGGGGCTCAATCCTACCGAAATCGACCAAGCCGCCGCCATGGTACGGGACATCTGCCGGGAAGGCGTGACCATCATCTGGGTGGAACACGTTCTCAAAGCCATCATGAACTCGTCTCACCGGGTGGTGGTTATTCATCATGGCGTGAAGATCGCCGATGCGCCGCCGGCGGAAGTTGTTAAGAATCCGGAGGTGGTGGCGGCCTATCTTGGGAGCAAAGCCGAAAGCTATGTTGCGGATTGACGATCTCCAGGTGTTTTACGGCAATGTGCAGGCCTTGTGGGGGGTTGCCTTTGATGTGGTCCAAGGCGAGTTGGTGGCCTTGGTGGGCGCCAACGGCGCGGGTAAAACCACGCTGCTCAAAACCATTTCAGGGTTGCTTCGCCCCAGGACCGGCTCCATCGTCTTTGAAAATCGACATATGGAAACGGCCACCCCCCGAGAGATCGTGATGCGTGGCATCGTGCAGGTTCCAGAGGGTCGTAAGCTCTTTCCCGAAATGACGGTTCGAGAGAATCTGCTGTTGGGAGCGTTTACTAGGCCGTCTGCGGAACATGAAGCCAAGCTGGAAAAGGTCTTCTCCGTTTTCCCACGTCTCAGGGAACGGGCAAAACAAGAGGGGGGTACTCTTTCCGGAGGTGAGCAGCAGATGGTGGCCATCGGCCGGGGACTCATGTCCGAACCCCGTCTTCTGATGCTGGACGAGCCTTCGTTGGGCCTGGCCCCGTTAGTGGTGGAGGAAATGTTCCGTGTGGTAGCGGAAATCAACCGCATGGGAGTCACCGTATTGCTGGTGGAGCAGAACACACATCTCGCACTGTCCCTGGCCGCCCGGGGACTGGTCATGGAATTGGGGAAAATCGTCCTCAGCGGCACCGGTGACGACCTCCTGGCCGATCCCCAGGTCCGCAAAGCCTATCTCGGCCTGTGATGGGCTGTTTGTGGGCCGGACCTGCGTGTACCCCGCCTTGCGTATCCTCCTCCGAATAGAGGGGGGAACTGTCGGCCCGCGAAGCCCCGTCGAACGGTCCACGCGGTTTGCGTTCCCAACGCTTGGACCACCTGTAAATGTGATCTCTTATGAGATAGGCAGGTCCCATGAAAGCCAGTGACAGCACCGTGATCAGAATGACCTGGAGGTATTTTTCCGAATAGAGATTGGCCCCTTGCAGGGAAAGAATCAGGGTGCCCGGAATGCGTCCCACCGCGGCGGTGATGAGCAGCAGGCGCAGGGGAAGCCGGCTCATCCCCAGTACCAGGCACAGGTAATCCTTGGGAAAACCGGGAATGACGAAGAGCAGAAAAATCAGGAAAATCGCTTTGACACGGAGGAGGAAATCAAAGCGTTGAAGTAAGGCGGGAGGCAGGAAACGTTCCACGATCCGTCGTCCCAAGTACCGTCCGATGATCAGGTTTACAAAGGATCCGATGGTGAGACCCGCGGTGGAGTACAGAAAGCCGGGGGCGAAGCCGAAAATGAATCCACCCAGGAATCCGGTGGCTTCTCCAGGGATCGGAGCGAGCACCACCTGGAGAATCTGGAGACCCATGAAGACCAGTGGAGCCCACTGTCCCCAAGAAAGCACGTATGCCTTGAACTCCTTGGGTCGTTTCATCGCCGGATCCACCAAGTCGTAGATCTGGGAGTGAAAGCGCACCAACAGAACGGCGCAAAGGCCCAGTCCGACAAGAACGGCGGCAAGGTACATCCAGGGATTGTTGAGGAATTTGGCCGATCGTTCCCGTTCCTCGTTCATATCCGTTTCCCGGCAAAAACGTTCCCTATCATCCGTTCTCACGTTCTCCGAGTTTCCCTGATTTGCAGGCCGTTGAAAAACTCGATCTGCTGTAACGCCAAGGCGTGACGTTTCATCTTTTCTGCCTGTGCGTCCCACGCAGACAGGCGTCATTGCGCCGTACCGTATGTACGCCTCATTTCGCCACGCCGAAGGCGCGGCCTGCATCTCATCGTCTTACACCGGCCCGCCCGCAATACTTGTGCGTCAACGGGCTGTCAGGGGCCCTTGTTTCGGCAGGGGAGGATAGGGTCCAACGCCTATCGCTTCCGGTCCCTGGAATATTCCAAGACATAAGACATGAAGACCAACAAAAAAGTCAGCCAAAAAACAGGCTGCCAGGACTGGGTATCCAGGAAGAATCGGGTGAGAAAAAGTGCGGCGCCGAGGCTCAGGGCGCAACGGATCAACAGTTTCAAGACGGGATTCATGCAAGGCCCTCATTTAACAGGCTGGTGAAAAACGCGACCTGCTGTCACGCTAAGGCGTGATGCTTCATCCTTCGTCATTGCGGCGTACGGGTTGTACGCCTCATTGCTCACCTTCGCGCGACTTTCATCGCATCGTCTTTGAGCAGCCTGTTCGAAATGGTGTTTACCAACGGGCTGCTAGTATATCGAGTCTTGGATGGCGGGCCCCTTATGACCGAAGTATTCGAAGGCCAGCCGGGTCGCCACCCTGCCCCGAGGCGTTCTTTTCAAGAACCCCAGCTGTATCAGAAAGGGCTCATACACGTCTTCGATTGTGTCCTTCTCCTCTCCGATGGCTGCGGCCAATGTTTCCAATCCCAGGGGGCCCCCGTCGAATTTTTCGATGATGGTCAACAGAATCTTTCGATCCATACGGTCGAAACCGCGTTCGTCCACGTCCAGCATACACAGGGCGTGTCGGGCCACTTCCAAGGTGATGATCCCGTCTGCCCGGACCTGGGCGTAATCCCGTACCCTTCGCAGGAGCCTGTTGGCCACCCTGGGTGTGCCACGACTTCGGCGGGCGATCTCGAAAGCCCCGTCCGGTTGTATGGGAACCTTGAGAATCTGGGCGGTACGATTGACGATGTAGGTCAACTCTTCCGTCCCATAAAACTCCAGGTGCAATACCACGCCGAATCGATCTCTCAACGGAGGCGTGAGCAGCCCCGCTCGGGTGGTGGCGCCCACCAGCGTGAATGGAGGAAGGTCCAACTTGATGGAACGCGCCCCGGGACCCTGACCGATGACGATGTCCAGCTGGAAATCTTCCATCGCCGGATACAGGATTTCTTCCACTACGTGGCTTAAGCGATGTATCTCATCGATGAACAACACGTCGTACGGATCCAGGTTCGTCAGGATGGCCGCCAGATCTCCGGGGCGGTCCAGGACGGGGCCGCTTGTGGCCTTGAGGTTGACGTTCAGCTCCCGGGAAATGATGTGAGCCAGGGAGGTTTTTCCCAGGCCGGGGTGTCCATGGCAGAGTACGTGGTCCATGGCTTCGCCCCGCTGCCGGGCGGCCTGGATACAGATACGAAGGTGTTCTTTTACTGGGCCCTGACCGATGTATTCGTCCAGTGAATTCGGTCTCAGGCTGACCTCTACCCGCTCCTCTCCGAGTTCCTGGACGGGATTCAGAACATCTCGCGGGTCATCGGACATCAGTCGGTCTCGTTAAGACGGCGCAGGGCCTGCCGAATAAGCGCTTCCAATTTGGGAGACTCGCTCTCGGGCTGGGCGAGTCCGTGAACGATCTCCTCCACTTCCTTGCGTCTGAATCCCAGGTTGACCAGCGCGGACACGGCATCCTCCAGAATCCGAGGACGGGAAGCCTCCATGCCCGGTTTGAAGGAGAGGACGTCCAGACGTCCCAGCTTTTCAGAAAGCTCCACCACCAAACGCTCCGCCGTTTTCTTTCCCACGCCCGGTATAGCGTTGAGGCGACTCACATCGCGTCTTTGAATAGCTCCCCGCAGGTCTTCAGGGGGTATTCGGGAGAGGATGTTCATGGCTACTTTCGGCCCTATACCCGAAATACCGATCAACCTGAGGAACAGTTCCTTTTCCAGAAGTGAACGGAATCCATACAGATGGATAGCGTCTTCTCTCACGTGCGTATGGATGTGGAGAGACACTTCCGAGTGCAATTCCGGTAACCGGCACAGTGTTTCCAGGGAGACCCAAACCCGGTATCCGACCCCATTCACCAGGACAATTACGTGATCCGGCGCCTTTAAGGCGACGATGCCCTGTAGAGAGGCGATCATCCTAGAGCCCTTTGTGGAGTTGGTCAAGAAACGAGCGTGAAACCTGGAGATGGCAGATGGCCGCGGCCAAGGCGTCGGCGGCATCCAGAGAACGCTTTCCGGTGTTTCCCAGTAAGATTCCCACCATTCTCTGCACCTGGGCTTTGGCCGCATGTCCGTAGCCCACGACGGACTTCTTGATCTCCAAAGGACTGTATTCATAAACCGTAAGCCCTGCATTTACCGCGGCCAGGAGCACCGCTCCACGGGCTTGTCCCAGCTTCAGCGCACTCTGCGGATTGCGGGCGAGGAACAAGGCTTCCACGGCCATTTCGTGGGGGCCCGTCTCTTCAATGGCGTGGGTCAGTTGGTCATAAATGCGTTTCAGCCTGGATGGAAACGAGGAATTCCGAGGCTGACGAATCGTGCCGTCGGCAATGAGGATCAGCCGGTTTCCTTTCTTTTCCACGATTCCAAAGCCCGTGGCGTTGGAGCCCGGATCTACGCCGAGAATCCGCATGGGCTATTTGTTCAAGGCCTCGAGTATGTCGTCGGGTATGTCGAAATTGGCATACACGTTCTGGACATCTTCGTTTTCCTCCAATACGTCCATCAACTTCAGCATCTTCTCCGCCTGTTCCCGGTTCAAAGGCACCGTGGATTGGGGAATCATGGTGACTTCCGCCAGTTCCACGGGAATCGCTTTTTCCTCAATGGCCCGTCTTACCGATTCAAAATCCTCCAGGGCCGTGACCACATCGTACTCTGTTCCTTCATTCCGGACATCCTCCGCTCCGGCTTCCAGGACGGTTTCCATCAGGGTGTCTTCATCCACGCTTTCCGGTTTGACGACGATGAGCCCCTTTTTCTGAAAGATCCAGGATACGGCGCCGGCCTCGGCCATGCTGCGGCCGTATTTGCTGAAAATATGACGGACTTCCGCGACGGTACGATTCCTGTTATCGGTAAGACTCTCCACCAGAATGGCTACGCCGTTGGGACCATATCCCTCCAATACGGCTTCCTCATAACTCGTCCCTTCCAGTTCCCCGGTACCCTTCTTGATGGCTCTTTCGATGTTATCTTTAGGCATGTTGGCGGTCTTAGCCGCCAGCACGGCGGTTCTGAGGCGGGGATTGGATTCTGTATCGCCACCGCCTATGCGGGCGGCAACCGTGATTTCCCGGATCAGCTTGGTGAAGATCCTGCCGCGTTTTGCATCGGCGGCGCCTTTCTTGTGTTTGATCGTGCTCCATTTCGAATGACCCGACATGTGCGTACTCCTTCAGATTTTGACATCCATTCCCAGGACGAATACCTCCCGACTTTCTTTTCGACTCGAGGGAGGTTTAAACACGCGGGCCGACTTGAACGCTCTTCGCGCTTCGGTGAGGAACACGTTGAACTCCTGACTCTGGAAAATTTTGCAGAAAAACACACCGTTGGGCTTCAACACCGCCAAGGCGATTTCCATGGCCCGTTTGGACAGTTCGTACGAACGGACTCCGTCCACGAACCGGTCTCCGCTCGTATCCGGGGCAAGATCGCTCAACACCACGTCAAACCGGGAGCATACGGCCTGGATTGTTTTCGGGTCCATCGTCAGAACGTCGGCTTGGATGAAATGGACTGCGGGAAAGTCCAACGCGGGCCGTCTGCGATCTACGGCCACCAGAGTCCCTGTCTTTCCTATGCGTTCCGCGCAATATTGAACCCATGAGCCTGGATGGCAACCCAAATCCAGTACGGCGTTTCCGGGTCGAATTAAATGGACTTTCCGGTCCACCGTCTCCAATTTGAAGACCGACCGGGCAACGTACCCCCTTTCCTTCGCTTTTCGGGAAAAGGGGTCTTTTTGAAATCGGTTTACCATAAGCATCTGAACGTATAAGTATATTCAGCCGGTAGAGCAAAAGTCAATTTCAAAGGATTGGGAGCTTGGGACGGGACAGAACGAAATCGAACGGGCCTGTTCGGTTCTCCGCTTAGCAAGTCGGTGAAATACACGATCTGCGGCTTTGTGCTTCATCCTTCGTCATTGCGGCGTACTGCAAGTACGCCTCATTCCTCAGGATTCGCCCGCTTTGCATTTCATCGTTTTTCACCGGCCTTCCCGTAATACAGTTTATCAACGGCGTGATAGGAGCTTTTCCGGAGCTGCCTGAAGCGGCGTGAAAGCGGGTCACCGGATCAGTGTACGCAATCCGCCTGGGGCAATCCGGACATCCCCCGAAACTCCATCGATTGGTCAATTCCAACCCCACAGAAATAGATGGTATACGAGGAGAACTCCATATAGAACTCCAATGGAGCACAGGGCCGTCTTCGCAACCGGGTGATGGTAATACGTTACGAGCAGAACGACACACAGGGATGTGAGCGCATACTTGAGAAGAAAAAAGACGTAAGGTCCAATTTGGATCAGACCATCCATAAAGGGATTCAGTTCCCGGGCTCCCCGGGAGATATGGATGAGTGTGTACAACCCGTCCGCCGCGCACAGGAGCATGACGGACAGTGCGATCAGCAACGGCCGTATCCCGTACTGGTCCACCCAGGGTTTCCGATAGGCGTCTTCGCGTCTCCGGATGCTCTTCCTTCGTCCTCGATGGGCGCCCAGACGGAACGGATTGGTGGTTTTTTTTCGTCGATCGACTTGGGTTCTGTAGGGCGGACTTCCGCCGGGCCGTGTAAAGGGGGGATCGGTCATAAGTCTGACAGTGATTCCGTTCTTGGTTTGTCAAAACTCCAAAGGCCACCGACACAAACGTCGTGTAAGCCGGCGGCATGTTGTTGGATGTGAACCCGGGAATCCGGGGCGCAGGGCTGATTCCTTCATACCATTAAATGGAGTTCTCTACAAGGCATGAGCCGAGGATTCGAGAGGGGCCGTCCATCTGCGTCGGCGCGGGGTTCTTGTACCCGTTCGGGATTCCGTTGACTCCGGGTCTGTGCCCGCATATTCTGGTTCTCATGCCGTGGCGGCGCCGGATGATATAGACCCATCTCGCGCCGGACGAACGAAACAAAGACGAACGGTGCAACCGGGCCGGGAGATTCCCGGGGGGAGGATCCGATCATGGAGCTTAGCGACAAGAGGGCCGTGATTTTGGCCGAGGATCTCTACAATGAAATGGAGCTTTGGTATCCTTATTATCGGCTCAGGGAAGCGGGATGTGATGTGACGTTGGTTGGATCGGGACGATCCAAGATATTTCACAGCAAAGCGGGGCTCCCTGTCGAGGTTCAGGCCGATGCGGATCAGGTGGCCGTATCGGATTATCATGCCGTCATCATTCCTGGGGGGTACGCCCCCGACCACATGCGGCGATATCCGGCCATGGTGAAGCTGGTGAGAGAGTTCTTCGACCGGAACAAGGTGGTGGCTTCAATTTGTCACGCCGGCTGGATGCTTGCTTCCGCCGATATCGTAAGGGGTCGTACCGTGACGGCGTTCTTTTCGATCAAAGACGATCTGGTGAATGCGGGAGCGGTTTTCATAGACCGGGAAGTGGTAGTCGATGGAAACTTGATCACGAGCCGAAAGCCGGACGATTTGCCTGCCTTCATGCGGGCCGTGATCTCCGCCATGGAAGCGTGAGTCCGGAGAATGCCAGCGGACGAAGAAAGGTTCTCCATTTGGGTTTGGGGGGTCGGACGGATCACACCGGCCGGTATTCGGAGCGCGGGTCCTGTGGGAGGCGCCGTCATGACCCGCGGTGGTTTGAGGCAGCCGTATGCGGTGGGAATGCCCAGGTTCTTCCACCAGCGCGTTATTAAACCGTGTGAGTGCGGGCCAATGCAAAACGATGAGATGCAAGGCGGGCGACTTCTGAGGAATGAGGCGTGCATACAGTACGTCGCAATGACGCCTGTCTGCGCCTGCCTGTGCGCGTCCGCCCGCAGACAGGTGGACGCACAGGCAGAAAGGATGAAGCCTAACGACGCAGATCGAGTCTTTCAACGGCCTGCTACAGGACTCTGCAGATCATTCCTTTGAGGTATTCCGACTCCGGGAATGAAATCAAGACGGGATGGTCGTTGGATTGGCTCAACGGTTCGAGTATCTGAAGGTGGCGACCCGCGTCCATGGAGGCGGCCGACACCGTCTTTCGAAAAAACTCGGCGGGCATGTTTCCGGAACAAGAAAAGGTGGCCAGGATTCCTCCCGGGTGAAGCAGTTTGACGGCCAGGAGATTGATGTCCTTGTATCCTCGAGCCGCACGGTCCAGGTGGGCTCTCGAATGAGCGAACTTCGGGGGATCCAGGATTACCATACCGAAAGAACGGTTCTCGTCCCGGTAACGCCGCAACAGATGGAATGCATCGCCTTCCACCGCATGCCCGGGTGGAGAAGGGTATCCGTTTCGCTCCATATTTCGGTCCGATAGTGACAAGGCTTGGGGGGAGACGTCCATCCGGATGACAGAACGGGCTCCGGCGCCTATTGCGTACACCGAGAATGCGCCGGTGTACGTGAAGCAATCCAAGACGTCCCTTCCTGTTGCGTATCGGGCCACCGAAGGCCGGTTTCGGCGTTGGTCCAGATAGAACCCCGTTTTATGCCCGCCCTTCACATCCACCAGAAATGTGTACCCGTTCTCGCGGATCTCTAGTACACCGGAAGGCTCTCGGCCTCTCAGTGCTCCGGCCACGGGTTCCAGACCCTCCAGGGATCTAGCCCGGACGTCGCTTCGTTCGTAAATTCCGGAGGGATGAACCAGACTCATCAATAGATCGACCAAAAGATGCTTGACCTTTTCGATGCCCGCGGTCAGGCTCTGGACCACTACAAAATCCTCATACCGGTCCACGATCAGGCCCGGTAAAAGGTCCGCTTCTCCGTATACCAGCCTTAAGGCGCTGGTGGAACCGTAATCGGGCGAATCCATGCGCGCCTGGATGGCGCGTTGCAGGTGTTGCTCCCACCAATCGGCATCCACACGGAGGCTTTCGCTCGATTCCAGCAGCCTCACCCGGATTTGGGAACAAGGGTTGTAGTATCCCCAGGCCAGGAATTGATTTCGGGCGTCCACGACACGAACGATGTCGCCCGGCTCCGGATTTCCCAAGACCCGATCCACAGCTCCGGAAAAAACCCATGGATGACGGCGATGAACCGATCGATCCCGGTCATGTTTGAGTTGAACTCGGATCATGCCGCCAACAGCGGGAACCGGATCAGGAATGTTCCCACTGCGCTAACCTCCTGTACGGACGAAAGACCACGGTAAGCCGGGAAAAGCCGTTTCAGCCGGGGTGAATCTATTCTACGGTTACGGATCCGTCAAACTGAAAGCCGCCTTTTGATGTATTCAGGATCGATCCTTGTCTCTTTCATCCTTATCCGACTGGTGAAAGACGCGACCTGCTGTCACGCCAACAGCGTGACGGCTCATCCTCCGTCATTGCGGCATACTGTATGTACGCCGCATGCCTAAGGATTCGTGGGCCTTGTATCTCATCGTTCTTTGCCGGTCCGCCCGCAGACTTCATATCATTAGGTCGATTCACGGTGGAGAAGTGGGTCATTGTCGGTGCTCAGCCGGGAACCGCGCTCTGAATCTGCTGAAAACCCGTTACCATGAACTGGACGGCTATTACGGCAAGGAGCAGCCCCAAAAGCCGGGTCACCACGCGAATACCGCTGATACCGATGGCATCGAAAATCCGTGCTCCAAAACGGAAAACACCGTAAACAACCGTGCAGGAGATCAGAATGGAAAGCAGGAGCAAAGCCAGGTGAACGGACTGTCCCGATTGATCTCTCCAGACCAGAACCGCCGTAATGGCTCCCGGACCGGCGAGCAGGGGGGTGGCCAAAGGAACCAACGCAACGTTTTGTCGGGTCATTCGTTCCTCTTCCTCTTCCGAAGAGGTCTTGAATCCCGCGCCGATGAGGTTCAGCATCTGCAATGCATGCACGAAAAAGACAAAGCCTCCGGCGAGTTGAAAGGCGGGGAGGCTGATGGCGAAAAACAGGAGCACATAGTCTCCGGTGAGGCAGAAAAATACGAGAATCAGACCCGCTGTCACCGCCGCCGTGCGGGCGATCCGGTTGCGCTCCGCATGGCGGTCTCTTTCGGTAAGGGCCAGAAAGGGCCCCAAATTACCCAACGGGTCCATGATGATGAGCAGTGGGATCAGAATTTTCAGAAAAGAATGAACCAGTTCCATGAGGTGCACCCTGAGAGGGTATCGCTGAAACGGTCGAGACACAAGCCCCGGAGCCCTAAAGCATTCCGGTGGAACATCGCGTCAATGGCGCCTGCGTGCGGCGCGCTCCTGCCGGAAAAGACGTTCGATGAGCGCCCTTGGACGGCGGCGGCCCGTCGCCGGAGTGGGGGTTTATCGCCTTGCCCCAGTCTCGGACTTGGGACCGCCGGGGTAATTTCAACTTCCAAGCCCCAGGCAGGAATTGCCGTCCCCCGGGCAACGACCTCCTGTTTCCGGGTCGCGGGAGCCGCCGGCTTAATCGGTTCCGAATCGGACCCGGCCACAGGAAGGATCATGACGTCCCAACAGAGGTTCGATGGAAATCACGGCTTCTTGAGTTTGTCGATCATTTCTTCGACTTCGCGGGCGCCTTTTTCGTACAGTCTGGGCTCATCCGGGGCAAGCTCTTTCAGAAGCCTGAGAAATTCCCCGGCGTGCACGATCTCTTCCTCGGCGATGTCGTAGAGAACCTCTTTGGCCAATTCGTGGTCAATAGACTCCGCCAACTGCACATAGAGTTGGACGGCTTCATACTCGGCGGCGATCATGTATCGCACGGCTCGAATCAACTCCTCGTGCGTCAGTTTTCGGTCCTTGGCCAAACCGGAAAAGGCCGTGGTGAATTCGGGCATAAAGCACCTCCTGTTTCAATTTCACGTCATGGCGGAATGTACCGCCGTCGAGCCTTGAAGTGAACTATCGTTTTCAACCCTGCACGGAACGCCGCCATATGTGAGCGCAAAGCTCCAACGCGTCCCTGCCGGCGATAACTCCCAGGCCGAACTGTACCCAAGGCTGAGCCCCCTTGTCAACGAACTCGCCGCATGAAGGGATGCGACATGGTCCCATCATGAGTCGGAGCGTTCAAGAAACTACCTTCGGGCTGCTGGGTCACTATGACGGAGTGCGGTGTTTGACCTCGTCTTCCCGCGGAAGTATAAGGAAATATAGGGATCGGGAAAAATAACTCGGAAGCCTTCCGCAGATATGCGGATTCCCAAGCGGCATGCAAGGGTCTTCTGGAGGAATACAAGGATGAAACGGAACTATTGCTTGAACGTATTACTCTTGAGTGCGATGTTAGGTTTTTCAGCTGGGGATTACGCGGAAACGTCGGCCCAGTCTACGGCTGAACCCACTTTCGCGGTACTACCGTTCTTTATGCCGGGTGAAGCGAAAGACTATGTGCACGTGATCATGAAATCGCTTTACGACGTGGTGGAAGACATGGAACTCTTCGTGCCTGCGTATTCCTATTACCCCGGGGATGGAAGATACTCGCCTGAAGCCATTCCCGCAGGTCAATTACAGCCCGGCGAGATATCAAGGCTTTGGAAGCGGAAGAGTTTCTTCGCTCCCTGGGAGCCCAATGACGCTCTCGTGTTCGAGATCGGGGAGAGGCTGGGAGTCGATGGAGTGCTTCTCTATTCGGTGCAGATCTTGGGTCGTGGAAACGACCGAATTCAGTCATTTTTGTATCATATCAAAGATCGCCGGGTCCTTACCAGAGGAGTGGTGGACGAGATCAAGCATAACTACACCAGTGAAATCTCCACGGTGATGCTCTCCTCCCGAATTCGACAGGTGACTGCCGACGTGTTTTACAAGTTCTAACAGGCTGTCGAAAAAACGCGATCTGACGTACCGTCTGTGGCGTACATTTTCTTCCTTGCCGTATCTGTGATCGGCCTGTCCGAGCCGGTCGTGCCTGCACCGAAACCTGAAGTGCAGGCGCGACCGAGACGGGTATGCATCGTAAGCTCTTCATCGCGTTGTCTTGGAGCCGCCTGCCGAACCACGGATCTTCTCCTCGGGCCTGTCTTTTCCCCGGGTTCACGGTTCCATACCCACAATTCCCCTGACTCGGGTTTCCCGTGAGCGGGCCTTATTATTCAAAGAGTCGGGGTCGGGGGTTTCTGAAATTATTTCCACCTGGGCGGCGATTATTCCACTGGGCGCCGACTTCCGGACCGCGCCTCGAATCAGGATGAGCTGGGATCTTTCAGGGGACAGGTCCCCAAGAGTCCATTGTTCTTTAAAGGATTCCCAACGGCTGCCGCCGTCCACGGACATTTCGATTTCATGAACCTGGCTGGGGGGGAAGCTTCTCAGCTCGACGTTACGGGCGTTAGAGGGGCCGTGGTTGGTGACGGTGACACTGTATAATACCGGTCGACCCGCGTCGACGGGGCCCTCGGGTCCGGACATGGTGACCGAAAGATCCGCACGGCCGGTGATCTCGGACGATTCCGGTTTCATTCGGTTGTTGGAAGGGTCAGGGTCCCGCGTGGGGGAGCGGACTTCGGCATCCAGGTCCAAGGTTCCAGCCGCACCTGAGTGAATGCTTGCCCGGATCAACAGGTGTCTGGATTGAGCGGCTTCAATGGATCCCAATTGGATCATGGCTCCCGCGGAACTCCATGAGCGGCCTCCGTCCAGGGAACATTGGAGATCCTTCACCACCTCGGTCACCTGAACGTTCAGGGTGACGTCTTCCGCTCTCGAAGGTCCCTGGTTGTGTATGGTGATGGTGTAGAAACCCTGCCCCCCCGCAGGAACGGCGGACGGGACTCCCGTCCAGACGGCGGAAAGGTCGGCGACTCGTTCCACCCGGGTCGTGACGGAAGCCTCGTTGTTGCCGGAATTCCTGTCGTCGGTTTCAGATGTCACACGAGCCCGATTCACTAGGAAATCTTCAGCCGACGCCTCCACATGAATACGAAGTTCCATCGTACGGGATTGACCTGCCGGAATCTTTCCCAGGGGCAGCGCGCCCTTCCAAGGCCTCCATGCTCCGGAATCTTCCTTCAACCGGAATTCAGGCCGAGACGCCCCCGGCGGCATGTCCTCCATGATACGTACGTTTTGTGCGTCCGACGGACCCAAATTCTCCGCGTGAATCGAGTAGATCAAGGATTCCAGTACGGTGACGGTATCCGACGCCGATTCTTTTCTCAGAACCAAATCCGCCCTTCTTTCAATCCGGGATTCAGTCCGTCCGCTGCGGTTGTTGCCCGGTTCCGGGTCCGGAGTTTGAGAAGATACGGAAAGGGAAAGGGAGGTTGCATCCGCTTTGGAGGAAGCGGCCACGGTTCCGCGAAGCCACACCGTCCTCGGGGTATGTACAGGGAGATCGCCTAGAAGAGATCCTTCTTTCCAAGGGTTCCACCCGTCCGTGGGCGATGTTATGGAAACCTCCAGATTCTTAAGGTGTTCCGTTCTCATTTCCTTAAGGACCACCTGCCGGGCGTCCGACGGTCCTCGATTCCAGACGTGAATCTGGAATAGGCTCGATTCCCCCGCTGTGATGACTTCCGGGATGTCTCCGGGTTCGATGGAAAGATCGGAACGGGTCTGTATGGAAGCAATGGATTTGACGCTTGTTTCCTCGTAACGGGAGGGATCCAGGGTGATCCATCGCAAAACCGGTTTGAGTTCCAACATCCCCAACGCGGATGAAGGCACAAGACCTTCCAGATGAACGGCCGCCGATTGCCCTGCTTCGAGAGTTTCCATGGACAGGGAACCGGTCCAGGACTTCTTCTCCGGCGCCCCGTTCTCCCGGTAATGCAGGTCTTGAAGGGCATGGGTGGGATCCAGCTTCAGGGCTACTTGTCGGGCATCGGAAGGGCCGTGGTTGGTCATATGAAGGGTATACCCGGTTGGTCTTCCCGCCGTAACGGGTCCCGCGGGCGTATCCACGGAAACCGTCACTCGGGACCGCCCTCTCAGCGGGGTCACGACGGCGGCTTTGTTGTTGGCCGGATTCGGATCCGGTCCTTCCGTCATGACCCGTATCCCGTAATCAATGGGATCCACCGCAGAGGAAGATACGAGACCGCGAACCATTAAATGTCTTTTTCCCCCCGCCTCGATCCGCCCGATAATCCTTTCCGCTTCCCAATCCAGCCAGGATCGGCCGTCGTCTTCCGAGAGTCGAACGTTGGAAAGGGCCTCAGGACGCGATTCGTGCAGTGCCACTCTGTCGGTGTCGGAAGGCCCGTCGTTGTAAACCGTCGCGCGGTATTCCACGTAGTCGCCGGCAATTGCGGGATCGCTGAGGGAAGTCAGTTCCAGACGGAGGTCCGATTCGAGCACCACGGACAGCGTCGTTGAGGCTTCGTTGTTGCCTGCGACGGGATCCTCGGTGGATGATCGAACCTTGAAAACAAGGTCCAGTCGGTCGCGGGCGGAGGGAGCCGCACGGCCGACCACTTGGACGTGTTTGGTGGAACCCGCTTTCATGGGACCCAATTGAAGGGGGGACCATGCGAGCGACTCGCTCGGTGTTTCTTCGATCCCCATAATGAACTTGGGATCCAGGATGCCTTCGGAAAAGATCCCTGAGAGCTGGATGTCGGAAGCGTCGGAAGGTCCGGCGTTATGCAAGGTGAAGCGTCCTTCAAGAACGCCCCCGGCTGTCACGGATTCCTCGAACTCAATTTTGGAAATCACCAGATCCGCTTTTGGCTGTACGAGAATCCGTCGTTCCTTCTGGCTGTCGGCCGGCTTGGCGTCCAGTGTTTCCGAGTTCACCCTGATACGCAAGTCAAGGGCCCCATCAGCCGAAGCAGCCACCGTACCTCGGAAGCGTAACTCCATCGAGCGATTCGCCGGCAAGATGTCCCAGCGAAGGAAGCCTTCCCAGGGTTTCCAATTGACTCCACGGTCTTCCGAATATTCCGGGTCGGAGATATCTTCCGGATGGAAATGTTCAAGCGAAACCTGAACGGCATCGGAAGGCCCGGCATTGGACACGTGGGCCGCGTATTCCAGGATCATGCCTGCTTCGATGCTCTTGGGAAGCCCTTTCTCTTCGATGATGAGGTTGGCCCGTAACTGTATGGGAGACGTGATCCGGATAATGTTGTTCCGGGTTTGAGGGTCTTCCGTCACGGATGAAAACAGTTCGAATTGCGCCGCAAAGTCACCTCGGGCTGAGGATGACAGGGAGCCTCGGACATGAAAGAGTTGGCTTCGGTTTGCGGGGAGGTTCACCAAAGTGAGATTGCCGGGCCAGGGTCTCCACGTTTTTCCACCGTCGCGGGAAAATTCAGGGTGAAGCAGCATTCCCGGAAGTTCCCCCGATAATCGGACCGTGTCCGCGTCGGAGGGTCCCCCGTTGTGTGCTCGAAGTTCGTACAGGAGTTGGGTTCCCGCCGTAGGTTCCTTCTCGGCGGCTTCCAGTGTGAGCGTGAGATCCGCCTGGACCCGGACATCCAGGTTCAAAGCGGCCGTGTTGTTTTCGGTATCCGGATCGTCGGTGGGCGACTCAACCCGAGCCCGGAAGCGCAGGGATTCAGTGGCGGAGGCGTCCACATCACCGTACAAATGAACGGTCCGGGATTGCCTGGCCTGAAGGTCTCCCAAAGGAATGGTTTCCTTCCACTCGAGAAAAACGCCCGTGTCGTCCAAAGAGTACTTGGTATCTCTGAGATCCGGAGGGGGGGACAGACGAAGGACCACATCTTCGGCGTCTGAAGGCCCGTGGTTTACAACGGACATTTCCAAAGACAACGGCGTTCCCGCAACCGGAGATTCGGGTTGCTCCCGAAAAGCGGCTTGAAGATCCGCCGCCGCCTTCACAGGGGTGCGAAGTTCTTCGCTTCGATTGTTCCTGGTATCCGGGTCATGGGTCCCGGATTCGACAAACGCTTGGTTCACAAGGATCCCGGAATAAGCGGCCGCCACTTTGCCCAGGATCCACACCTGTTTGGAACGCCCGGCGCTGATGTGACCCATCTCCGCCGTTCCCGTCCAGTCCTGCCACGTGGATCCTTCATCCACGGAAAACTTGGGTCTTTCCAGTGGAGCGGGAGCCAGGTCTCGGATGATCACGGCCGCGGCGTCGGAAGGCCCCGCATTGTAAACCCGGACGGTATACGTGAGCTGTTCACCCGCCCGCACCAAGTCCGGGGAACGAGACAGGGTCAGGGAAAGATCGCTCCTGGTATCCACCGTAGTGGCCGTGATTCCCGAAATGTTGTCGGATCGATTCGGATCGCTGGATTCGGAATCCACACCCGCCGTGTTCGTGATGATCCCGGACGCATGGCTGCTCACTTTTCCGCGGAGGAGGACGTGGGTCTTCTCTCCAGCCGGTACGGTTCCGAGATGGAGCGAACCTTCCCAAGCTTTCCAGTCTCTTCCTCCGTCCAGCGAAACCTGCGGGTGTTCCACTTCGGAGGGTGGGTGGTCTTTAAGCACAACTCCCGCGGCATCCGACGGTCCCGCATTGGTTACCGTTAAGTGGTAGGTCAGGATTTCCCCGGCTATAACCGGGTTCGGGTCATCCGTTTTTCCGATGGCCAAGTCCGCCACAGCCTTTACCTGAACCTGGATTACGGCGGATTCGTTGTTGGAAGGGTCCGGGTCAAGTGCGTTCGAAGAGACCCTGCCCGCGGCGGATAGCACTCCCGCGGCGGAGGGCTTCACCACACCTCTGAATCGAACCTCCTGTTCGGCGCCGGCCCGCAGCATTTCCAGATGTACCGGTACCTTCCACGGGAGCCATGTTCGCCCGTCGTCCAAAGAATATTCGGGATTCTTGAGTGTCTCGGGAATCTGCATTTCCAGCAGGACGTCCGGGGCGTCGGAAGGACCGCGGTTCGAAGTGTGCAACCGGTATGATAAGACCCCTCCGGCCTTAACGGGGTCGGACTCGCTTTCCAGGGTCATTTTCAAGTCCGATAGAACATCGATCTTCACGGATCGAACCGCCCGGTTGTTTCCAGGATCCGGGTCCTCGCTCGCAGAAGCGACGCGGGCTTCAACCACCAGTTCCCCTGTGGCGGAACTCGCTACATTTCCCCGTAGCAGGGCCTGGATCCGGCTTTGAGAAGGGATGGCGCCCAGCGGAATGGAATCGACCGCCGGTATCCAGGTCTTCCCGCCGTCAACGGATACCTCCACGGCCCGAAGTTCCGGGGAAAGCAGGGGGAACAAAAGCGTCTCGGCGGCATCGGAAGGCCCCGCGTTGGATACGGTCAGGGTGTGCGCCATGGATTTTCCGGCTACCACCGAAGGTTCGGACTCCTCAAACAACAGGGTCAGATCGGATTCAGATACCAAGGGGATAATTGATGAGGCGCGGTTTTCTCCTTTCGATGTATCCTCCGTCCGGCTCTCCGCCTGCACCGTGATTTCAAGAGATCCCTTGGCGTCGGAGGACAATCGGCCCTGAAACAGGATGTTTTCCGCGGAATCCGCGGGCAAGGAAGCGAATTCGAAAGGCGGTTTCCATGGTTTCCAGGAGCGGCCCCCATCCAGAGAGATTCTGGGATTCCCGATGTCGGGTTCCGTTTGAATCGTCACGGAGACCTTCTGCGCATCCGAGGGGCCTCGATTTTCCACCACTACGGCGCACGTGATCTCCGTTCCCGCCACCGCATGAGGAACGGTGGAAGGTACGTGTACGGCCAGGTGCGCCAGGTTCCGGATTGGAACTTGGAACATCTTGCTGATGTTGTCGGCGGGAATCGGATCCACGGCTCGCGAGTGCACGCGGGCCTGGCTCGAGACTCGACCCCTTGCCGATGAAGCCAGGCGGGCCCGAATTGCCACCTCTTTGGATTGCCCGGCGGCCAGAGTACCCAAGTTCATCGTTCCCGGCCAGGAACTCCAGGTCTTGCCCCCGTCCAACGAAATTTCGGGTTTTCGGAATTCGGAAGGAAGCTTCTGGTCTAGTGTCAGTTCGGGAGCGTCGGAAGGCCCGGTATTGTGGACGGCTATGTGATAATCAAGCAGTTCTCCGGCGGTCGCCGCGCCCGGATAGTCGAATCGAGCGATTCTTAAGTCGGCCACGGCTTGCACGCCGGTTTCGGTTCGAACGGAATTACTGGAGGGATCGGGATCAATACTTCCCGTGGGGAAAACCCGGGTCCGTGCCGAGATGGGGCCCAAGGCCGAAGCGAGAACGCGGGCACGCAGCCGAATCCGGCGGGATTCCCCCTGGGACAACGTTCCGATGTCGAGTTCCGATTTCCAGGAAAGCCAACGGCTCTCACCTTCAAGGGAGAATTCGGGTTGTTCAGTTCCTTTGGAAAACTCCGTCTTAACGATGACCTGATCCGCAGCCGCCGGACCGGCATTGTAGATTGTCAGCTCGTACTGAACGGCCTCGGAACCACCTGCAATCACGGGATCTTTGGAAACCGTCTTGGCCAACTTCAAATCGGATCGGGGAGTACGATTTTCAAACCAGTGAATCGGCGAAAACCCCCAAGCCCATTCATGAGCTGCAATAATGTCTCGGACTCCGTTGCCGTTCAAATCCGCCATAAGCACGCAGGCGGCTCCCTGTGCGCTTCCACCGTCGTAGACTATATGGTTTCTCCACACAGCGGCATCGCCCGAAACGTTTTCATGCCACCAGATGTCGTCGCTGGACCAATTAGCGGAGAGGATATCCGGATCCCCATCGTTGTCGAGATCACCCACATGAATGAACTTCGGTCCCCGGCCGGCCGCTCCGGAGGCTACGACATGGGTTTTCCATGGTGCGCCCGCTTCCTCCGGATGTTCATACCAGACCACTTTGTTCTCTTTGAAGAGGGCTGCAACGATATCCGTTTTCCCACTCCCGTTCATGTCCGCCGCAAGGATGCTTTTGGGTCCTCCGCGGGCCCCTGTAGAGTCCACCGGATGGAAGCGCCAGGATCGTCCTTTCCCGTCCACGTTCTTGAACCAGGCGATTTGATCATCGTCATAGGCGGCGGCGATGACGTCCACTTGGCCGTTTCCGTCCATGTCTGCGGCATGCAGGCTGTCCGCCGGCGAAGGGAACGTGTGGATGACGTGGCGCTCGTATGAGAGAAGCGAGGTGTTCAGCTTCTCATACCAGACCAGTGAATTGTCGGCCGCCGAAGACGCCAGAATGTCCAAATCGCCGTCGCCGTCCATATCGACGACGAACACGGCCAGAGCCTTTCCTCCTGTTTCAGCGACGAAAACACGTTCCCAGGAAACCCCTTGTCCCTTGTTTCGAAACCAGGAAATGGTTTCGTCTTCCGGGGCCGCTATCAAGATATCCGGATGCCCGTCCCCGTCCATGTCCGCGATCTTCACCTGGGTGATTCGTCCTACACCCGCATGAATCTCGAATGTTTCCCATTTGGAGCCGTCTGAATGAAGATTCCTGTGCCAGTAAAGATGCCCCCAAGCCGTTCCGGATACCAGGTCCATGTCCCCATCCCCGTCAATATCCGCGGCGTCCAAAGCCTCCCATGTATCATGTTGTTTCTGAAAGACGCTCAGAGCGTTGGAGAAGTCTAAATCCGCATGGGAATAAGTTCCAAAGGCCGGAAACAAAAAGAGCAATAACAGTGGGAGAATGAACGGATTTCTTACCAAGAGGCGTTGGCTTGAGCAGGCGGTGTAATGGAATATCCCGTAAGTATATTGGAACATCGGAGCAAGAAGGGATCCGGGCTTAAAGCCGCTTCCCGCACGTTTGGAGCAGTTTGTCGCTGTCATGAAAAACCCCTGAAAACGGTCTTCGAAAAGCGCTTCATCACGTGAATTAGGGGATCCTGAACGATCCGGCTTAGTTCGGGTGGAAGGGAGCACGGGACGCTGCGCCGCCCCAACGGCTTATCTTGAAACATACTGAACCTATTTCACGTTTGAAAGATTAGGCCGAATACGCCCCGGAAGGCAAAGCCTGTGGAAAAGCACACCGCACTGCGGGTGTCCGAGGCGCGAATGGGGAGACTCAATGCTTCCAATGGATCCCTGCTGGGGGGCGGCGGATGGATGATACCGTTCCGCTCCAACAATTCCTCCTGTAAACCGAACCTTTTCCGTCTGCGCATGGTACCCGTTTGTGTCCTGGTATGACCAGACAGGGCCACAGGGACGGCGGGCCGGAACCTATCTATCCGCTATTGTTGGGAATTCGGGTATTTCGCAGGTCATCGCATTTCGCCTTGTTGGGGAACTGCGTTCTTCGCCGAGGGGTCAGGGGCCTCCGACGTCTCCCAATCCCCCTTCACCGATGCGTTGAAAACTGATCCGTTTCTGCACGGTCTTACCCGGTTCGATTCGGACGGCATGAATGTCCTGCTTGTTTCCCAAGGCTACCCGAATCCAATAGTTGCCGACCGGCATGGAGGGATTATGGTACGGGGTAGAACCCAGCAGAAGCCAATCCGGGTGATCTCCATAGGGTGCAAGCCATCTCTTGGACCGGTCCATTACGTAAACCCGAGCGTCCGACGGACTCGATGTCACCAGCAGGACTCCGGTATGAAGGGATTCTGCGATGGGATCGGAAACAACGGGTTCTGTTTCCCGCAGGGACGGAGCGGGCTCCGGGGCCGGCTGGGGACGAAACAGGTCCCTCAGGGACCAGGACTTTCGGTCCTGAGCCTCGGCAACACTTTCCTCCGCGTGGGAAGGGGGAGAAACCAACGGGGTCGGGGGAACGACACCCGGTGGTCGGGTATCGGCGGCAAGCTGATCGGCGAGTCCTCGAACCGTGGGTTCAAGGTTCCGCAAGTTTTCTGAAGTCGCCTGAAGATATTTCAGGATGGTCCCGGTCTCCGTATCGATCATACGGACAGAAACATAGATCGGGAGAGAAGGATCCAGGCGGGTGACGCTGCCGGTTATGATGGCCTTAACGCCATACAGGTGCCCAACCCGTGCAGCGGTTTCCGCGTCGATCAAACCGGTTTGTCCAATGGTTTGCTCCGCCAGTATCTGATCCAGGGACAGTCTCTCCTTCACGTCATATACCCCTCCCTGAACCAATGCCGCGGTCAGCCAGTTGGCCACTATGGAACCCGCGTCTGGGATGTCGAGTCTTCCCTGAACGGCAAACTTAACCGTGGCCACTTTCAGTCGCGGTTCCTCGGCCTTAACGAGAATAGGGAGAAAACCCGCCAATCCGGCAACCGTGAGGAAAAGCATCAACCGAATCCCTCGGCGGAAGATTGCGTGGGAAGTCCCGGGATGCGAATTGCGCCGAAATTTCTTTCGTGTGCTCGCCGGCCGAACGGAAAACACCGGATTTATCATGGAAACACTTCCTTTCCGGACGTGGATTGTCCGTCCGAGTGCGGGGGCTTACGTCTGCGGATCGCCGCGGGTTTTCCTGGCAGCGTCCTTGTGCTCCGGGAACATGGCCCGTCTGCCGCGGCGTCCTTTTGAATACCCGGTCCCTGGAGTGTTCCCTGCAACAGCAGGCGAGAGCCGACCAAGAATCCCTCTTTTCCGGATGCCGGCGACCCATCGAAGAGTCATATAGATCCTTGTGAGCAGCCTCCACTCGATTTCGTGGTGCAGGTGGAATGCGCTGTCTCCCGCCCTCCAATCTCCGGAGAGTGCCGTCCTGTGCAGCAGGCATCGGAGTGATCGGAATGATCGGCATGTCCCCGGCTCGGAACCAGCTTTCGCCAGACTGGGCGAATGGAAATGGCCAGGAGGAACATTCCCGCGCTCAATTCAATCCATCCAGGGATCCATTCGCCGGCCTGCCCCGCCAGGACCTTGGCCGACAAACCCAATCCCTGGTATACCAGATCCAAGACCAGTCCGAAAGCCACGGCGCAAACCGACAGCGATATGAGGTACACCGCCGTGGCCCGTTTACCCAGAATGCGAATGAGCATGGTCAATGACGTGATGTTCGTGGCTGGTCCCACCAGGAGAAAAACCAGGGCGGCGCCGGGACTCAAACCTTTAAGAACCAATGCGGCGGCGATGGGAGT
The DNA here is from genome assembly GCA_964597345.1 of uncultured Thermodesulfobacteriota bacterium. Taxonomy (GTDB): domain Bacteria; phylum Desulfobacterota; class Desulfarculia; order JACQYL01; family JACQYL01; genus CAZQXK01. The sequence continues at coordinate 80,402 of CAZQXK010000005.1, forward strand.
GGACGCAGTAGCGCATATGTACAAGGGAATTCCTACGGCGAGCATCACCAGCATGGCCGGCAATCCTCCGCCCAGACGCCGTCCGATCAGATCGGGGGGCAACAGGGTTGTGATCAGCCCCGCAAGGAGCAATCCCACAAGAAACCAGGGAGCCAAGTCCGACCATACTTCTCCGAATGCGAACTTCATTCCCGCACGCAGCTTGTCGGGCAGAGTATGATGTCTTGAATGAATTTCAGGGGGGCATTCGATGCCCGGGCAACAGTTGTCCACCGGACAACTCAGATCGGGCGCCAAACGCCGATCGTGATCCGGGGAGGCCAGAACGTTTTCCACTACGCCGGCGGTGACTGCGGTAGCGAAGGCCGATAAGGGCCTGGCCGCCGTCATGACAGGGTCCATGAGGGCGTACGTTATGGCGATGGAATCCACCCCAGATTCCGGGGTGGAAATCAAAAAAGCCGTCAAGGCGCCGTTATTGGCGCCCTGACGCTTCAAGGAAGCGGCGGCCGGCAACACTCCGCACGAGCACAGAGGAACGGGCACGCCGAGAAGAGCCGCCTTGAATACGGAAGCAAACCGGCTTTCCCCCAAGTGACGCGCCACGCTTCCCGGATTCAGGAATACCTTCAACAACCCGCCCATCACGATGCCGAAGATCATGTACACCGAAGCATCCAGCAACAATCCCCACGCTTGGGAAAAAATGTTCAGTATGAAACTAAACATTACAATACCCTCTTAACGGCAGCCACTTCACATGCCGTTTTTGGAGCGCCCGACACCCGCCAACAAGCGAATCCGGAATCTGTTGTGGGTCGCCGTTCATATCTACTGTCTATGTCTCAGACAAGCCAGTGTCAAGCTCACAGCCTGGCGGCCCTTTATCGGACCCGCGGAAACCTCGATCCGCGGCCCCACCCGGATGATGGGGCCTTGTTCTTCGGTGTCCGCCGTAGCGCATGTGAGGCTCATTTCTCAGGATTTCCGTGTGTTCCAGAGTATTCCCTCTTGGGGGCTTAGCGGCAACGCTTTTTGGCGAAAGGCCGGCAAGGAACTCGCAATTCGCCGGCGGGTGGGGTCTGTGCGCGGATCAACTCCGCAAAGAGTTGCGCGATGCCAGCAGCCGGCTGTAGAAGGCATACCAGTTCTCTCCCATGATACTCCGGACGGCCGGTTCAGGATACCCTTGGGTTTCCATCCGGCAGGCCAGATCCACGAGTTTGGACACATCTTCCAGCCCATGCGCGGGATGGTCGAATCCACCGAAGTCGGAACCCAGAGCCAGGGATTCGTATCCGTACGTTTCGACAAACCAATCCAATTGCCGAAACACCTCCTGAATGGAAGAGACCCCGTCCGGGGACAGCATTTCGGGATTTACGGTCAGACCCACCACTCCCCCACGGCGCACCAAACTCCGGATATGTTTGTTCGAAAGATTCCTCGGTTTAGGGCAGAACCGTTTGAAGCCCGTATGGCTGGAACAGACGGGTCCTTCATAACGGTCCAACAGTTCGTCGAGACAAGGATCCGACAGATGGGCTGTGTCCACCGCGAACCCCCCGTCCTGGAGTTCCGAGAGCAGGAGACGTCCCTCCTTCGTGAAGCCGGTGGGATGGGCAACAGCATTGCCGTCTCCGATTCGGTTTCCACCCGCGTGAGTGAGTCCCACCACAGGGATGCCCCATTTTCTGAGTACATCCACCCCGCAGTCCAGAAGGGCATCGGAATTCTCCAAGAGTGAAATCCTGCCCAAGGCTTCTTGCCCCGAAAAGCACGATTTCAGCGTGGAGACTTCATGGATGGTGGTGAGGATTTCGAGGTGGCGCTTAGACCATTGCAGGAGGCCGTTCAGATACGATCCGGACGAGGCCGGGCCGTTGCAGTGATCGGGGCAGAACAGTGCAATAACCAAGACTCGAATTCCTGCCTTTCCGGCACCGGCCAAAGTAACGGCGCCTTCCCTCACCTGCTCGAAGGGCGCATCCGAACCTCTCCGCATCAAGTCGTAAACAAGGTCCACATGCCCGTCAATCACGGGAACGGAGATTTTTGGGACGCTCATGTCAACGCTCCGCCTTCAGAAACCAACTCCGAATCGATTCATAATGGTTTTCATGAGTACGAAGTTTCCACCATTCGTAACCATGTCCGGTAATGGTCCATCCAGGATTCAGAACCCCGTCCGCTCCGGAAACGATCCGTTGTACGTTGGTGCTCCCTCTTCCCGAGTACGCGCCCTTCCATTTGCCTCCCAGCCAGTCGTCCTCGGAGGCCGTTTCAGAAGACCAGGAAAACGGATCGGAAAACAGGAACTGGGAGCCTTTCTTCCTGGAAACACGATTCAGCTCTTCCAGGTGAACCATGGGATGCCGTAGCTTGTCCGCGAGGTTCAAGGATGCGGTGATACCGAAAAAGTCGGAAGGAAACGGCAGGGTATGAGCATCCGCTACGATAAACTCGACTCGGGATCTGTCCCATGCATCGGGAGCCCGAATGGTTCGTGTCTCCGTCAGATGCCCTTCCATGGGGAGTTCGAAGGTCAGACCACCTTCCAAGAGCAGGGTTCTGGCGGCTCGGATGAATCTTTCCGAATAATCCAAGCCGATGGCCATGTTGCACTTGGATGCGAGTTCGAATGTAAAACGTCCCACGGAGCAGCCCGTATCAAGTCCATGTCCGGACGCACCATCGAGAAGCCGACACCATCGGGTGTAAACGGACGGCCGTGACTCCGGCTCCAACAGGTCCGCATAATGTCCCCATAGATAAACCGCCAGCAGTGCAGGAGTTTCATACCTGTCCGGCAAACCGCCCGGTGGGGTTGGGGATTCCGGAATAAGTCGGGCCACTCCTTCTCGGATGGTGAACCGTATACCGCATGCGGGGCATTGGAGGGTTCCTTGAAGGACTTCCTTCCCTTCCCTTTCCTCGGTGCTCAGCCTGAGCCGATGTTCATCGGGGACGCACAAAGGGCAGATCAACACCTCCACAAGACGGTCTTTCATTCAGCGCACTCCGAACCGGATTCTTTCGCAGGCAAGACTCGAAATCAATCCTGCCGGCCTGTTGCTAAACAAACGGCTGCGGGTATGATATCATCAGGTGGACACTATAATGTTCCCCGTCCGAAGTTGCAAGGAAGGTGGATGAAATGCCGGATCGCCGGTTACTTTCCGGCAACTGCATGGATGCTGCGGGTCGAAGACAAAGGGGGAGAAACAAAAGCACCGGCGGTGGGAGGATGCTGTTTGCCGGATTGGTGTAAACTTTTTCGGAGACTGGTGCTTCCGTAGGATTGCTTCCGTGGAGCGGAGTGGGTGCAAGAGTACCGAGGGGTCCTCCGATTGATGCATCTGTCTGGAAGACGAAATCAAAGCCCCCAACGAAGCCGGTTCGTCCGGGGAAAACCATCCCACGCCGTGCAGGAGCGACTCCCGGACCGCGCGGGGATGTCTTTCAGGCAAGCGTCTTTCAGGTAGGAGTTTGTTTTTCGCGGAGGATCCTGTAAACTGAATGAACAGGAGATAGGGGCCGCCGCGTATCATTGTTGGTATTCATGTCTTGGGGGATGGGCCGCCGATTATGCAATACAGGAAACACGGAGGACCTGGAAGCAATCCTAAACTCCACGCCGGCGGCGTTCGCCGGACTCAGGAGAGTTGGGTGGTCGATAAACTCAAATCCCGGAAACGGAAGGTTCGGGCGGCAGTAGGCCTGACGATCTTGACGTTGCTGACTATGGCCGTTGCGGGTGTGTACCTCTACGGTCTCCATCCCTGGAACCGAGTCAATCATGTCTCCCTCCGAACGATTGTATTCGAGGTGAATGGGGAACTCCGTCCTGTGGGGCCGGACGAGGTGCTGGAGATTATGACTTCGGATACCATTCGATTGCAGAAGATCAACACCAATGTCATGTTCGAGTGGGGCCTGGATTTTCGATCCGAAGGCATTTACCGGGATGCGTTGCTGAACGGGACCCGCGTGGACGAGGCTTTGGGACATCAACCGGATGTTCTGGATGTGCCGAAGACCATCCAGATCCTGTACCGTGGTGAACCCGTGGGGGAAGTACGGCTGCAGGTCCAGGCAAGTCGAAACTATTGGGCCGCCAGAGCTTTGATTGTGGAGGATCCTGCGAGAAAGGCCGAGTTTCTTGAAAATGAACTGGTTCTTTCTCCCGAATCGACGGATATCCGGACTCAGTTGGCCGAGCTTTACGATCAAATGGGTTTGGCGGATAAAGCTATACGGGAATATGAACGCGTATATGCCGCGAGTCCCGACACCCTCTGGTTGATCAAGCTGGAGCGTCTGTACCGCCAGAAAGGGCGCATCCGGGACTTGGCCGGCGTATACGACCGACTCATCAGTAAGGATCCTTCGGTGGAGCACGTGATCCTGGCCGCTCAGACTTATGAAAAGGCCGGAGATATGGATCGAACCATCTCCTACTATGAGCGGGTGGTCGGAGATCTGAGAGGTATTGAAAGAGCGGCGGTCCTGAAAAAGGTCGGATATCTCTATTTTGTGAAAGGTGAGTTGACGCGGGCCGTCAAGGCGTTCGAGGAGGCGGGCCGTCTGGACGAATCGGACCCGAATGTGCATTTCAATTTGGGCGAACTGTACCAGAGATTGGGTGAAACGGACAAGTCCATCGAGTCCCTGGAAAAAGCCGTATCCTTGCAGCCCGACGATCTGGACTCCGTATTGCTCTTGGTGGCCCAGCTCGAAAAGAAGAAGGATTACGCCCGGCTGTTGCCTTATCTGGAGCGCATGGCGAAGGAGAATCCGAAGGACCTGTCGAGGCAAGTGAGTCTGGCCCGGGCCTACGAGCACGAGAACCGGTTTCACGAGTTGATGGGGGTGTACTCGGCCATCGTGAAGCTGGATCCTATGAACAAGGAGCCCTTGCTCAAACTGGGTTCTCTGTATTTTCATCGCAGAGATTTCATCAAGAGTGAGAATGCGTTTAAACGTGTGCTGGCCTTGGACCCGGAAGACGCCGAGGCGTATCGGTACCTGTTCCGCATTTACAGGTTGACGGGAAGGACGGATCAGGCCGTGGAAGCGGCGGAAAGGCAACTCGAAAACGATCCCAGAGATTCTTCTCTGTATGAGTACCTGTACGCACAGCTCAGGGATCGAAAAGGCGAAGATCTGAAGGTCTTCTTGCAGGAAGGCATTCAGGCGTTGCCCACGGAGCCGAAACTGCGAGAATATCTGGGCACCGTTTATTTGCGGGAGCAGAATCTGCCTTTTGCGCTCGAGCAGTTCGAGGCGGCCCAAAAACTGAAATCGGGAGATCTGTCCATCCTTTATCAGTTGGCGAAGCTTTACGAGGCTCTCGGGTTGCCCGAAGAAGCGTTGGAACACTATGAGCGGGTTATCCAGATCGATGAGGGGTACCGGGATGCAGGAGACTCTTTTGCGCGTCTCCGCCTGGCCCAGATCCGGGATGGTCAGCAGTGAACGACGAGTCGGGACGGCGGGGATCAATCGGAGAGGAATTCCTGTGCGTTTCCGGGGGGAAACGAGGTAATACTCGGTTGCCCGAAAGGTCACACGGCGACGTAGGGGGAAGGGCTATTGCGGCGTAAGTGCTTGGATATAAAAAATATTGACTTTCGCCCTCGCAGTTGTTATTAAGGCGGGAGGCGGGTATAGCTCAGTTGGTAGAGTACGAGCTTCCCAAGCTCGGTGTCGCGGGTT
>CAZQXK010000006.1:0-84417 GCA_964597345.1 uncultured Thermodesulfobacteriota bacterium
GGACAGAAAAAGCGGGACGGCCCCCGCTTGTTCCCGAAGTAAAAACCTGATTCGTGGTCGCTCGCGGTGAAGACACCCCCCATCCTTGGGTTAGATTTAGCGAAAGAATCCCGGCGTTCGCCCCCAGTGTGGTAAGTCTTTTGACAGGGACCAGGGATGGATCCGCATGGGATTCCGCAAGAACTTCTATCGGATCGGAAGGCACATAAATCGATTCGGCAAGAACATCCTCGTGACGGATCACATGGATTGGAGCACGGATGAGATTGTCCGGGTCGGCCTGGATCGGTACATGGTGGAGAAAGCCTTCCGGCAAACCAAGGACCACGATCCGGTTTCCCTCTTCCCCATCCGCCATTGGACGGACGGGAAAATACGGTGTCGTATCCTGACCTGTATCGTCGCCCTCACTTATCTCCGAATCATCGAACTCCGAGTGCGACGCGCCGGCCTCTCCTTCTCCGCCTCAACCGTCATGCAGCAAATGCAAAAACTCCATTCCTGCCTATGCTTCGCTTCAGTCCAACAAAACGAAAACCCCTCCGCATGATCGAACAACCGAACGCCATCCAGGCCCAACTCCTGACCCCTTTCCGTTTCCAGGTCAACGACGGAGGGGCCTTACAAACTGTTTGACCGCAACCTATTGCTATTACAACATTTATAAAGGATTCCGGCTCTGTAACTCTTAAACTCCTGTCGACGTCATCAACCATCCCCATCAGACCAAACAAACCGCCGCAATCGGAACGTTATTTTGAAAAATACTCTAGACAGGCCGGAAAAAAACGATGACATGCAAGGCAGGCGAATCCTGAGGAATGACGCGTACGTTCAGTACGCCGCAAGGACGAAGGATGAAGCGCGGCACAGCAGATCGTGTTTTTCAACGGCCTGCTACGCACTCGAAGTCTGCGACCCAACCTCAGCGGAAAGCACTTCGCGTAGTTTCACGGCGAGCGTCTCCCTGGAAAAAGGCTTTTGCAGGAAGTGGACGCCTTCGTCGAGAACGCCGTGATGGGAAATCACATTGGCGGTATAGCCGGACATAAAGAGGCACTTCAGATGGGGTCTTTCGGCTCGGAGTCGACGCCAGAGGTCACGCCCGCTCATTTCGGGCATGATTACGTCCGTCACCAGCACATCGACGCCGTCTTGGCACTCCCGCGCCCGCCGGATCGCTTCCCTGGGATCGCCGGCGGCCATCACCGTATACCCCAGACCTTCCAGCAGCCTCCGGCTCAGTTCCAGCAGCGGCTTCTCGTCCTCCACCAGCAGCACGGTTTCCTTACCCTCGGGCGGTGCAACGCGCTTCCGGACCGCTTCCGTCGCCGCTTCTTCCGACTCGAAACGGGGCAGGCAAATCTTGAAGGTCGACCCCCGGCCGGGTTCGCTGTACACGTTGATGAACCCGCCGTTCTGTTTCACGATGCCGTACACCGTAGCCAGACCGAGTCCCGTGCCCTGGCCGTGCGGCTTGGTGGTGAAGAAGGGATCGAAAGCGTTCGCCAGGGTCTCCCGGTCCATGCCGCACCCAGTGTCGCTCACCGCGAGCATTACATACCGTCCCGGCGTAAACCCGGCGTGGGTTTCACAGTAGACTTCGTCCAATTCCACGTTGGTCGTCTCGATGGTCACTTTCCCCACGCCGACAACGGCGTCCCGGGCGTTGACCGCCAGGTTGGCCAGAATCTGATCGAGCTGGGCGGGATCCATCTTCACCTTGGCGAGGCCATGACCCGGCAGCCATGCCAGTTCGATATCCTCGCCGATGAGCCGCCCCAACATCTTGAGCATGCTCCCTACGGTTTCGTTGAGGTCGAGTACAATCGGAACGATGGTCTGTTTCCGTGCAAAGGCCAGAAGCTGCCGGACCAGGTCCGCGGAACGCCGTCCGGCCTTCAGGATCTCCCGGATGTCCCCATGGAGAGGATCGGAAGGCTGGAGGCCCATCAGCGCCAGCTCCGCATGTCCCATGATCACGCTCAGCATGTTGTTGAAATCGTGGGCCACGCCGCCCGCCAGCCGCCCCACGGCTTCCATTTTCTGGGCCTGCCGGAGTTGGGCTTCCAGGTTTTCGTGTTCTTCTTCGGCCCGTTTGCGCTCCGTGATGTCCCGGGTCGTACCCTGAAACCCCGCGATACGCCCCTGTTCATCGAACAGGAACGCGGCGTGGACTTCCACCCAGATGGGACTTCCGTCCCGACGCCGCATCACCGTTTCGAAGATGACCCCCCTGCTTTCGTCGGGGTGCTCCAATTCGCGGGCCATAAGGTCCGTCATCCGTTTCAGATGCACCTCGTCGCAGTGCTCGGCCAACCGGGTTCCGATCCATTCTTCCGGCGAATATCCGAACATCCTTTGGACGGCGGGATTGACGTAGGTGAACCGGGCTTCCAGGTCCATGGTCCAGATGGCGTCCAACGTGTTTTCCGCCAGGGTCCGATATCGCCGTTCACTCTCGCGCACGGCGTCTTCCGCCTTCCTGCGCTCCGTGATGTCGTGGATGACCGCCACGTATCCGGTTATGGATCCGTCGGATGATGTCAAGGCGGACAAACCGATTTCCGTCGGGATGACGGATCCCTCACGGGAGACGAGGTTCCATTCCACCCTGCCCAAACCGGTCCTTCGGACCTCCGGGTAGACCAATCGGCCAAAAGAATGGAAGCTCTCCTCGGAACCGTGGATGATCCTGATCGATTGTCCCTTGAGCTGCTCTTTCTCATACCCGAAGAGCCGGACGAACGCCTGGTTGCAGTCCACAACATTCCGCTCCGCATCCATCAGCACGATGCCGTCGGAAGAACCTTCGGCCAGAGCCCCGTACCTCTCTTCGGATGCTTTGCGGAGCGATTCCGCTTTCCTGCGCTCGGTAATGTCCTGCGCTATGGCGCACACCACGGGAACGGCCACGTCATCGGTGCGCAGGGTGTTGTCGTATTCCCAATAGCGAATTTCACCGGAAGCGGCCCGCACCCGCATGACGCCCCCCGCCCGGCCCGTGGCGCGTATCTCGGCCAAGTACGAACCGAACAAGTGTCGCACTTCCGGATCCAGCAGATCGGACAAATTCATGCGGAGCAGTTCCTCGCGCGGATACCCCGTGAACCGGACGGCCGCCTCGTTCACGGAAAGAAGCTTCCCGTCGAGATCGTGCGTGCAGAACAATTCCCGGCAGCTTTCCACCAGATCGCGGTACCGGTCTTCACTGTCCAAAAGGGCTTTTTGGGCGGCGCGCTCCTCGCTTTGATCCCGGAAGACCAGCACCACGCCCAGGATGGCCCCGTCGTCGTCCCGGATGGGAGCCCCGCTGTCGGCGATGGGTCGCTCGGCTCCGTTGCGGTGGATAAGCACCGTGTGGTTGGCGAGTCCCACCACCAGTCCCTCGCGCAGCACCCGCTTGACGGGATTCTCCACTACGGCGCGGGTCCACTCGTTGATGATGCGGAACACCTCCCCCAAGGGCCTGCCCATGGCTTCGTCTTCCGGCCAACCGGTGAGTTCCTCGGCCACCGCGTTCATGTGCCGCACCCGGCCTTCCCGGTCCGTGCTGATCACCGCATCGCCGATGCTGCGGAGCGTGATTCGAAATTCCTCCCGGGCTTCCCGCTGCCGGCGTTCAGACCGGTACAGATCCTCATACAGGCCCGCCTGCCGGCGACGGTAGGTGAACGCGGTGACGGCCCCGGCCAGCAAAATGCCCAAACCCACGAACGCGGCGATCATGCCGCCGCGGTACCGCGCTTCCGCCAGGATTTCGCGGGCGTCCACCTTGGCCACCAGGAACCACGGCGATCCGGGTATGGGCCGCAGGTCCGCCAGCACCTCCACTCCCCGGTAATCCCGTCCCTGGAACAGGCCTTCTTTTCCGAGCACCGCCTGCACGGCGGGCACGTCCCTCCGAGAAAGCGGATAGCGCAGGGACAGGGCGGCGCCGGCTCGGTGGCGCAAGTCGTTCAGAAAAACGACCTCCTCCCCTTCCCGTTGCACCAGAAGCGTTTCGCCGCTGCGGCCGGGCGTGGGCCAGGACTGGATGAGGGGATAGAGAAAGCGCTCCGCGTTGCTTCGCAGAACCAACACGGCCAGGACCCGGTCCTCGGAGTCCCGCACCGGCGCGGCGGCGTCCAAGTGCACCACGCCCGTGGGACAGCGATAGAAATCGGACAGGGCGGGCTTCCCCGAAATCAGGGCCGCCTCCACGGTGCGCGCCGTAGCCGCCTGCACCGGATGCGGGTCGTCCTGGACGGAGAGAAGGATGTTCCCCTGAGGATCCAGAAGCAGGACATCCGTATACCCGAAGGCTTCCCCCTCGATCCGGAAGCGTTCTTCCCAGTCTTCCCGAAACGACCCGGTCCCCGGTTCTCGGAGCCAGGCCGCCAAACGGTTCCGAAAAAAGGGACTCCCGGCGGACCTCAGGAGGTCGCCGAAACGTTCCTTTCGCCATTGCTGGATTTGGCCGGCCTTGAGCTCGGCGACGGCGGCGATTTCATGGTGTTTGTGCCGGCGGATGCGCTCCGTCTCGAATCGATAATAGCCGTATCCCCCCGCCAGGAGCGCCAGGGCGACCAAGGCAAAGAGCGCCGCCAGGACTCGGCGGGCGGAACCCATGAGTCGAAACCTGTTGTCCTTGTTCATACGGAGTCCACCACGTGTTCAGTATCGCCGGAACGCTTCCGGCGGCGTCGTATCCCCGCGTCCCCCGGCGGAATTCGATCCGGCCTGCGGCTGAAAACCCGTGCTTCGCATGAGGGTATGGGAAACCACTCCCCTCCGGTGACCGTCAGGCGCCTTTTATTAAAGAAGCGTCTCATACTCCCCTTGTCTTTATTCATATCGGGTAAAACGAATATATCTTGAAGGCGCCCCCAAACTCAACGGAAAGAATCCGCCGTCAGCCCGGATCTTCGGATTCCATCGGAAACGGAACGGCCGATTCGTGTGTTCCCGCTGGAACATTTCCGACGCTTGTGACATAATCGATTTGTTCAATGGGCGTCCTGTCCGCTGGTCTACTTGGGCCTTCGCCGGTTTCTTGTAAGGCCGTATCATCGGAAAACCGCGGAAGAAGAGGTGCGCATGGACTTGGAACCGAAAAAAGGCCCCCAAAGGCCCTACATCCGCCACGACCTGAACCGACGTGTTCATCCTTAGGAGGACGCATGACGCTGCCGGCCAAAGGACATGCCTCGAAATTCGGGTTGTCTCCGGGTTCCCTGGTGTATGTGGGGGCGCCCAAGACGGATCGGGTGCGCATCACGGTGACGGATTTCAACCCGAAGACCTTTGAAGAAACCGCCGCGAACACGGTGGAGGAGTGCCTGCCGTTCCTGAATCACAAGGACACGGTGACCTGGGTGCACGTAAGCGGTCTTCACGAAGTTTCCATCATCGAGCAGATCGGGAACTCCTTCGGACTGCACTCCCTGGTCATGGAAGATATCCTGAACACCGGGCACCGGCCCAAGATGGAAGACCACGAAGACAGCATCTTCCTGGTGCTCAAGGTGTTTTATCTCGAAAACCCGGAGGAAGGCCGTATTTCCATGGAACAGGTGAGCCTGATTCTGGGAAACGGTTTCGTCGTCTCGTTTCAGGAAAGCGACCGTGGCATCTTCGAGCCCGTGCGGAAACGGCTCCGGAACGCCGGGGGCCGCATCCGGGTCCAGGGAGCGGATTACCTGGCGTACGCTCTCCTGGATACGGTCATCGACCACTACTTCGGGGTACTGGAAGTGCTGGGCGAACGGATCGAATCCGTGGAGGAACGTTTGATGGAAGATCCCTCCCGGGTCCGGCACCACGAGATTCATCAGCTGAAGCGGGAGATCCTTCTCCTGAGAAAATCCATATGGCCGTTACGGGAGGTCGCCACAGCCATCCAGCGATCGGATAATCCCATCATCCGTGACTCCACCCATGTCTTTCTGCGGGACGTGTACGACCACATCGTTCAGGCCATCGACACCATCGAAATTTTCCGGGATATGGGATCGGGTATGCAGGACATGTATTTGTCCAGTCTGAGCAACCGGATGAACGAAGTCATGAAAGTGCTCACCATCTTCGCCACCCTGTTCATTCCCCTGACGTTTCTGGCCGGAGTGTACGGGATGAATTTCGAATACATGCCGGAGTTGGATCTGGTATACGCCTATCCCCTGTTCTGGCTGGTGGTTCTCGCCGCAGGGGGAGGAATGGCGTATCTTTTCAAGAAAAAGAAATGGCTGTGATGCTTCCGGAGTTCGTCCCGATTCACGTGTTCGACTCGAAGGACGCCGTCGCCGGGACCGCGACGGAGACCATGACCCGGCGGAGGCGACGGCAATGCTCCCGGGAGTTTTTTTGAAAGACAGCGGTCGTTTTTTGTCCTTGACAAGACAGCTCGATCCGCTTACTAGATGAAATTCATTTTTTTATCCGAGGGAGTGGATCTGGTATGAAGACCTACACGGCTAAGCCGGGAGATAATCAGCCCGAATGGCACCTGGTGAATGCGCAGGACAAAGTCCTGGGGCGCATGGCAAGCCAGATCGCGCTTCGGCTGAGAGGCAAACATAAACCCATCTACACGCCCCACATGGACACCGGTGATTTCGTCGTGGTGGTGAATGCCGAAAAAGTCCATCTCACCGGCCGGAAGTGGGATCAAAAGATGTACCACCATCACTCCGGTTACGTGGGAGGGATCAAGTCCATCAGCGCCAAAGACCTGCAACAGAAGAAGCCGGAACTCATGATCGTCCGCGCCGTCAAGGGCATGCTTCCCAAGAACCGTTTGGGACGAAAGCTGCTCCGTAAACTGAAAGTCTACAGCGGCCCGGATCATCCGCACCAGGCGCAACAACCGAAACTCTTGAATTTGGATTAAGGAGTACGACTTGGCCTCGGAAAGCTACTATGCCACCGGAAAACGGAAAACCTCCATCGCCCGGACTTGGCTCAAACCCGGCAGTGGAATGATTTTGGTCAACCTGCGGCCCCTCGAAATGTATTTCGGACGCGAAACCGCACGAATGGTCATCAATCAACCTTTCCAGGTGACGAATACCCAGGGCCAGTTCGACGTGTTCGTGAATGTCCAGGGGGGAGGATCCAGCGGACAGGCGGGAGCCATCAAGCACGGCATCAGCAAGGCCCTGCTCGAATACAACCCCGATTTGCGTCCCGTTTTGAAAAAAGCCGGTTTTCTCACCCGGGATCCCCGGAAGAAGGAACGGAAGAAATACGGTCAACGAGGAGCCCGGGCCCGGTATCAGTACTCCAAACGTTAGGTCGTAAGGCTGGACGTCTCGCGTGTTTTTCAGAAGGAGGGCTTCCGTCCCTCCTTTTTTCGTTGCGTTTTGAAGAGGTTCCGCCATCCTTCCCGCACCGGGATCAAACGGAGGTCCAGACATGACGGAACAGGGAACCATGATTCATGCCGCAGTGGTAGGCGGATCCGGGTATACCGGGGTGGAACTGGTGCGACTGCTCGGCCGTCATCCCCGAGTCCGGCTTGTGTGCGCCACCAGCCGCCAGTATACGGGGCGCGGACTTTCCGAGGTGTTTCCCTCCCTGCAGGGAATCACGGATCTCCGGTTCTCCGAACCCGACCCGCGTGAAATTCGCCGGAACGCCCACGTGGCCTTTTCGGCCCTGCCCCACGTAACCTCCATGGAACTCGTTCCCCGTCTCCTGGATGAGGGGCTCAAAGTGGTGGATCTGAGCGCCGATTTTCGGTTTCGGGATGCCAAGGCATACGCGGAATGGTACCATCCGCACACCCGCCCCGATCTCCTGGCCGAGGCCGTCTACGGCCTTCCGGAACTCTACGCCGAATCCATCCGTCGCGCCCGGCTGGTGGGAAATCCCGGATGCTACCCCACCAGTGTCATTCTGGGACTGGCCCCCCTGCTGCATCACCGCCGCATCGACCCCGCCACCATCATTGTGGACGCCAAGAGCGGCGCCAGCGGAGCCGGACGCGGTCTTGTCCTGCCCATGCTCTTTTGCGAGGTGAACGAAGCGTTCAAGGCCTACAAGGTCGCCGCGCACCGGCACACCCCCGAGATGGAACAGGAACTGTCCCGAATCCACGGGAATCCCATTGTCATCAGCTTTACGCCGCACCTGGTTCCCATGACCCGAGGCATGTTGAGCACCATCTACGCCCGCCTCCTTTCGGCGGCGGAAGACGAAGTCCTGCTTTCGGAGTATCGCGCCTTCTACCGGAACGCCCCCTTCGTGCGGGTGGCCCCCGCGGATCAATTCCCCGGCACGTCCCAGGTGACCGGATCCAATTACTGCGACATCGGCCTCAAGGTGGACCCACGCACCGGCAGAGTCATCGTGGTATCCGCCATCGACAATCTGGTCAAGGGGGCCTCGGGGCAGGCCGTTCAGAACATGAACCTCATGTTCGATCTGCCGGAAACTCTGGGCCTGGACCACGCGCCCCTGTTTCCGTAACGGAGCGGAGCCTGCGGTGGAACCGGCATCCTTCACCGTTAAGCTGGTGCTGGAATACGACGGGACGAACTACGCCGGGTGGCAGCGCCAACCGGACAGGACCACCATCCAGGAGACCGTGGAACGGGGGTTGGAGCGCATACTGGGAACCCGCGTGACGGTTCATGGCTCGGGGCGTACGGACGCCGGGGTCCATGCTCTCGGACAAACGGCCCACTTCGTGACCTCCACCGGATACGCCCCCGAGACCTTTCGGAACGCCCTCAATGCACTGCTTCCTCACGACATCGCGGTGCGGGCGGCGTCGTATGTCCCGGCCGGATTCCACGCGCGTTTCTCCGCCCGCTCCAAGGAATACGAATATCTCATCCGAACCGCTCCGTTCCGTTCCCCCCTGCTGCGTCACAGGGTCTGGCATCTGCGCAGGCCCCTGGATCTGGATGTTGTGAGCGCATGCCTGGCGGCTATTCAGGGCGCACACGACTTCTCGGCGTTCCAATCCGGGAAGACGGACTCCCGAAATCCGGTGCGGACCGTCCTGCGGCAGTCCGTACAACGAGACCGGGACGATCTGGTGCGTATACGGGTATGCGCGGACGGGTTCCTGCGGCACATGGTTCGAAATCTGGTGGGAACACTGGTGGAAGCGGGTCGCGGCCGAATAGGCCTGGAGGGATTCCTGAAAATACTGGCGTTCGGCGACCGGACCCTGGCGGGCCCCAAGGCTCCTCCCCAGGGGCTTACGCTCTTACGGGTGAACTACGACGAAGACGTGTCTCAGTAGGATGCCCACAAAGGGAAACCCGGCGGAAAATGGGCTCACGCCCCGGAACAGCGCTATTCCTCCTCGTGTTCCTTCGAGTCCGAATCCTTCCCGGGAATGGGCCGAATGTTTTCCCGGACCACGCGGTTTACCAGCTTGTACGTATTTTCCAAGGTGCCCAGGCTCAACCGCCCGGTCTCGATGAACTTCACCACGATTTCCTTGGTAACCTTCAGGATGGCTTCCTCTTGTCGATCCATACCGTACACCCCGATTGTCGAAGGACCCCCGCCGGTAGTGGAAGAAGGCGGGAAGCCGGTACCGGCGGGGGCCGTTCCTTAAGAAGAACCCGCATGAGCCCTCCTTGAAGACAGACCCTATCACAACCCGTACGGATTTGACAATGTATGGGTCCCGAAGTTCTCATAACGCCGGTTTCATGCTATCATGAATCAAAATGCCCGCCATACCGACAAGGGAGCATTCCATCGTGACTCGAATTCGTGTTCTTCCGGAAGCACTGGCCAACAAGATCGCCGCGGGCGAAGTGGTGGAACGACCCGCTTCCATCGCCAAGGAACTTTTGGAAAACGCCGTGGACGCCGAGGCCCGGAGTATTTTCGTGCAGCTGGAAGCCGGGGGACGGAAACGAATCCGCGTCGTGGACGACGGCGCGGGCATGGAACCGGACGATCTCTTCCTGGCGCTGGAGCGGCACGCCACCAGCAAGATTTCCAGAGAGGAGGACCTCTACAGTGTTCGCTCCCTGGGATTTCGGGGCGAAGCGCTGCCCAGCATCGCGGCGGTGAGTCTCATGGAACTCGAAAGCCGCGTCAGGGAACGGGAAGTGGGCCGACGAATCCGGGTGGATGGCGGGGTGGTCCGAAAGGTCGAAGAGATTTCCATGCAACCCGGCACCCGTGTCACCGTTTCCAACCTCTTCCACAATACGCCCGCCCGACGCAAGTTCCTGAAAAGCGTGGAGACGGAGACCGCACACGTGCTGGACGCATTTACGCGAACGGCGCTTTCCCTGCCCAACGTGCATTTCCGCATGGATGTGGACGGACGCGGCAATATGGACTTCCCCCCCTGCTCCTCCGTAAAGGAAAGACTGCATCTCCTGTGGGGCCGTGAGATCACGGAACGGCTGCTGGAGCTTTCTTCGGGTCCCGAAACACCCCGCCTCCACGGTTATCTGGTTCCCCCGGAAATCTCCAGGACCGCTCCCCGGTATTTGTTCACCTACGTGAACGGTCGGTGGGTTCGTGACCGATGGCTGCACGGGGCCGTGCTGGAGGCCTACCGTCCCTTTCTGACCAAGGGGCGGTATCCGCTGGCCGCGCTTTTTCTGGAGGTGGATCCCCAAGCGGTGGACGTGAATGTGCATCCCTCCAAGGCGGAGGTACGGTTCCGTTCCCCCCGGGATATTCGGGAGCTTCTGGTTTCCGCCGTCCGGGGCGCGCTCACCCGCCGTGGCCGGGCTTCTCTGGCTTATCGGCAGGATCCCTGGGAAGGCGCGTTCGAGCCGAGATCCGAAACCCGCCCTGCACCGTTTCCCAGGAACCGTTCCTCACGGGAACTATCGGATGGAACACGTGGATTCCCCCGGCGGTGGAACGTATCCGAATCCGGTTCAAGCACGGCGCTTTCCCAGGTGGAGCAACCGTTTCCGGAGGTTGCGCCGGAAGCGCTCTCCGTCAGCCGTCGGTTCCACGAGAACGATCTCCACCCGCCGGCCGCCGCAGCGTTGCAGGAACCCCGGGTGCTGGGACAACTGGCTAACCGGTACATTCTGTGTGAAGCCGCCGAAGGGCTTTTGATCGTGGACCAGCATGCGGCCCACGAACGGATCCTGTTCGAAGCCCTCAAGAAAGGTTTAGAGGCCGTTCCAGCCCCGCGTCAGCTGCTGGCGATACCCCGCGTGCTGGAACTGGGTCCCTCGGAGTTTCAGCAATGGACCTTGGTTCAACCGATCCTGGAAGCGGCCGGTTTGGAATTGCACCCCTTCGGAGAGCGGACGTTGATGGTACGAGACGTGCCGGTCCTTCTCGAGCACGTGGATGTGGGCGCACTGGTGGAGGAACTTCTGGACACTCTCGAGGACGACTCCCGCCGGGAGATCGTGCACGAGCCTTTGGATCGGGTGTTGGCCGTCATGGCCTGTCACGCCTCCATCCGTTCGGGCCAGGCGCTCATGCAGGAGGAAATGAGCCGACTCGTACGCGACCTGACGAATCTTCCGGGACCTTTTCATTGTCCCCACGGCCGGCCGATCTGGAAACACATCTCCTACGAATATCTCGAACGGGAGCTGAAACGCCGATGAATCCGCCTCCCATTCGCATAGGCGTTCTGGCGGGTCCTACGGGCGTGGGAAAAACCCGTTTGTCCTTGTACCTGGCCGGGCGATTGGGGGCCGAAATCGTGAATGCGGACTCCATGCAGGTGTATCGCCACATGGACATCGGCACCGCCAAAGCCACATCCGAGGAGCGGCTGCGCGCGCCGCACCACATGCTGGACATGGCGGATCCGTCCGAACCTTTTGATGCGGCAAGATACCGGGAGTTGGCGGCGGAGGCGGCGGCGGAAATCCACGCGAGAGGTCGGCGCATCCTTCTGGTGGGCGGAACGGGCCTATACATCAAGGCTCTGGTGCATGGATTGTTTCCCGCCCCGGCTTCCTCCACGGAAACGCGTCGAGCCTGGAAGGCCTCCCGCTCATGGACGGATACAGGCGCCCTGCACGACGAACTGGTCCGGGTGGATCCCCCGGCGGCCGCCGCAATACACAAAAACGACCGAGTCCGTATTCTCCGGGCGCTGGAAGTCTACCACCTGACGGGAACTCCCATCAGCCGTCTCCAGGCTCGACACGCTTTCGGAGAAACACGGTTCCGGAGTTTGTATGTGGTACTGTACCGACCCCGGGAAGAGCTCTACCAGGCCGTTGATTTTCGGGTGGACCGCATGATGGAGGAAGGACTGGAACAGGAAGTACGGCGGTTGCGCCGCATGGGATACGGATGGCGCCTGAAGCCCATGCAGTCCATCGGATATCGACACGTGGGATTGCATCTCCAGGGAGTCCTGTCCAGGGAGGAGGCCGTGGCCGCCATGAAACGGGACACCCGGAAATTCGCCAAGCGCCAGTTCACCTGGTTCCGCTCCGTCCCGGAAGCGGTGTGGGCGACGCCCGAACAACGCGAGGATCTGGAGAGACAACTGAGCGCTTTCTTCGAGGGCCGGGAACCGAAGAATTCCCGCCCTTCGCGTGTTTTGACAGAATCGAATTTCATCTGATAGAATTCTGACTTGCGGTTTGTTGTGTTGAACGATTTTGGGGAATGACTTGATCCTGCGCACCCACACGTTCCATGCCCTGCTTGCGGCGATCCTGCTGGCGACGGCGGCCTGCTCAAAGCCCATGACGCTCCGGATCCAGGAATCGCCGGAACTGCGGTTCGAGAATGGAATGCGGTTCCTGGTCTGGGGCAAACCGACGGAAGCGGAACGGGAGTTCACGGCGTGTCTCCGGCTGGATCCACTGCATGCGAAAGCCTTTGCCGCCATAGGGATCATCGAGGCCCAAAACCGGCATTTCTTCCGGGCGCGACTGAGCCTTTCCCAGGCGGCTACCCTTGCCGGAAAGCCGGAGGAAAAAGCATTCGTCCAATGCGCGTATATTCATTTGTATATCGAGCAACGGACCAAGGACTGGCTGACCCAATCCGAACAGGCTTTCGAGGCCGCAGTGCGTCACGTCCCCGAATCCGGAGACGCCCACTACTTCATGGGCCTGGCCTATCGAGCCGCATACCGCTTTCGGGAAGCGGAAGAGCGATTCCTGACGGCGGCTCGACACACCGGATACTTCTCCTCCGTCGCTGCGGAACATGCCCGGCGCATGGGCGCCATACGCCGGCTGGAGATTCGAACCCAGGTGGGAAAAGAAGCGGTTCTGGAGGATCGCATCAGTCGGGCCCGATTGGCGAGCTTATTGACTCATGAAATGAACCTTAAGATGCTTCGAGATTCCGAGCGGCGTCGCGGTCTGGGCGCCTCCGTCACCATTTCGGATATCAAGAATCTTCCGGAAGCGGAGGACATCGAGCGCATCGCCCGATGGGGCATCCGTGGCCTATCCCCGTATCCGGATCGAACGTTCCGCCCGGACGACCCGGTCACCCGGGCCCAGTTGGCCCTCATACTTCAAAGCGTCGTGATCCAGGCCGTGGAACGGCCTTCCCTGGCCTACCTGTTCGCCGAATACGAACCCCGCTTTCCGGACGTGCCCAAAGACGATCCCAGTCACAACGCCGTCACGCTGATGGCCCTGTGGGGTATTATGGAAGCGGGAATCCAGGGCACCGGTGAATTCGATCCACTGGGAATCCCATCCGGGACCGAAACCATACGCATCCTGAGAACCCTTGAATCCAAACTGGAAACCCTTGGCGGGGCCCTGTGATCCCCATGCCTCCGGAATACCATGACTTCGAGAAAAAAGACCACGGGCTCCGGCTCACCGGGGGCCTCCAAAATGGGATTGTTCTCCTGGGCGGGCACCTTGGCCGTCTTTTACGCCGTGCTTCTCCTCATGATCACGATCCCGTTGATCGCGGTACTGGTGGTATTCGCCGTCCGCACCGTCATCGATTACCGTTTCTGGATCCTTATGGGGTTTCTGGTCCTGGCGATCGGAGGCGCGATTCTGGCTATCCGGAGACGAAGGCGCCTGGCCCAAGGATACGAACGGGGAAAACAGGATGTGATGGAAGTGGTTCGCGCGGCCGCCAGGGAAGGCCACAATGTGAACATCTCGTTTATGCACGGACTGGTCCGTATCGACTACCAGGGAGACACCCGTGAGGGGCGACTCATCGAGGCGCCCGGCAGCGGCGCGTTCAAGGCATTGCCTGTACCTTCTTCGGATCCTTCCGACCGTCCCATAGACATCGACTCCGTTCCGCATCCGGAAGAAAGCGGCGGCGGAACGCTTTCGGATGAACTGGAGCGGCTCTCTCGCCTGCGGGACCGGGGGGTGGTAACGGAAGACGAGTTTCTGGAGCTCAAGGACCGCTTGATCAAGGGCGGCCATGCGTGAGCGCCGGTCCGTATCCGGGTAATAGACCACCACAGCGGCCCATGCCCGGAGTCCTTGGCAGCCCGTTGAAAAACAGCATCTCGGACAGGCTGTTCAAAAACGATGAGATGCAAGGCGCGCGAATCCTGAGGAATGAAGCGTACAACCAGTACGCCGCAAGGACGAAGGATCAAGCGTCACGCCAAAGGCGTGAAAGCAGATCGCGTTCTTCAACAGCCTGTTGGGGGCTCGTAGGCCGCACCGGCTCCGACCACCCTTGAGGGCCGTCCGTCATACGGCTCCGAAAACAGCCGGGGTTTCAAGGCGGTCTGGATCCGCACGGCCTCTTCCGAGTCCACAGCCCAGGAGTGCAGAAATCCGGAGATCCCAGGCCCCACCCTCCGGACACCGGCCAAAACCCTCAGATCCTGTGCAGCGTTCGCCGTTTCCGGACACCCCGATTTCACAAAACCCCACGAGCGTCCTGGCTACGCTTCCCGGCTGGATTCCCCGGCCAGTAATCGCGCGCGCATTCCTGCATATCGAAACAAGGCGCCCAAAGCTCGAGCGGACCGCTCCGGGCTGGGAAGAACGGGTATACCCTGATCCTCCAATTCGCGGATAAAGAGTTCGCTTCTCCTTTGAAAGGAAGAACAGATCACGGGTTTGGGCTGGGATTTGATCAACGCCCCAAACCGGCGGCACAGACCGACCATGTACTTCTCAAACGCCTCCAGCGAATCGAACATGGATGACTCCGCCCGATCCATGATGCGCTGGAAATTATCCGTGGACATGAGAACATATACCAGGAGGGCGTCGGAATCCTCATCTTCCAGAAGCACCCGCGGAATCAACTCATAGAGTTCCTCGAAATTGCGCGTAAACGTTAAATCCACGGGGTTGTTCAGGGAACCCGTGTGGGGTACGGCATCCCGAAGGCGGTTGCGGGTCCGCCTGGACAGGGGCGGGATCCGAAGCCCGCTGCGCTCCGCGGCATCCGCCGCCGCCGCCCCGGGTCCCCCGGAATGCGTGAGCACCATGGTGCGGTTTCCTTGCGGCAGGGGCTGGGAGCCCAACACCCAGCAGTAATCGAAGAGCTCTTCAATGGAATAGGCGCGTACGATGCCGCACTGGCGGAAGGCCCCTTCGTATACCGCGTCCATCCCCGCCAGGGCTCCGGTGTGGGACCGGGCGGCGCGACGGCCGCCCTCCGTGCCTCCCACGTACATGGCCACAATGGGCTTTTTCTTGGAAACCTCCCGGGCAACGCGCACCAAGCGGTCCGGATGAGCCAATCCTTCGATGTACAGGCCGATGACCTTGGTACGGGGGCACGCACCCAGATATTCCACACAGTCCGTGATGCTGATGTCCGCCTGGTTGCCTACGCTGAAGCCCTGGCTGAACCCCAGTCCGAACTTGTTCAGATGGTAGAACATCTGTGTGATGAAGCTTCCACTCTGAGAAGCCATCCCGATAAAGCCTTCCATGGAGGCATCATAATGGAAAAAGGTGGTATTGAATCGGTGCGCGGGATGAATCACGCCGATACAATTGGGTCCGACAAATCGAATGCCGTACTTCCGAGCCGTGTCCAGCAGTTCCTGTTCCAGGAGGGAGCCTTCGTCCCCCAGTTCCCTGAATCCCGCTGAAACAATGATGGCTCTGCGGATGCCTTTCTCCCCGCAGTCCCGCAACACCTGGGTCACCACACGGGTGGGAACCACGATGAGCGCCAGGTCCGGGACCTCCGGGATCCGGCTCACGCTGGAATACGCCTGCAAATCCAGCACCTGATTCAACGTGGGATGCACCGGATACACTTTTCCTTCAAAGCCTAAATTCAGCAGGTTGTTCAGCAGCAGCGTTCCCATAGTGAGCATACTGTTGGAAGCTCCCACCACCGCCACGGAGCCGGGATGCATCACCTGGTACAAGGGACTCTGTTCGAATGATTCCATAGCGCTTTCCTTTTTCTCTCCAATGCCGCCGTGTTGGACGTTGCAGCACAGCCAGCGCGTGCGGAATCCACGCGGGCAACCGGCGGGGATTCGATCTTGCTGAATGGTGATTCAGAACTTCATTCTCTTTACCTCCTTTGCGAACATTTGCCAAGAGCTGATTCACCGATTGAAGCGGTTCGCGCCCATGAACCGCCCGTCTAAGCTCCCGAACGGCGACGAGAAGGATACACGGCTGTGCTGGACAGAGTCTGCAAAAGTGACGTATGTTTGGCGGACACAACAGCCCCGTTTTCGGAATGGAGGTTGGATGAGCGCATTGGGGTGTTGGAGGATATTCACATGAATCAAGAGGTCCGGCGGATCGTCAGACACGGAATCGGCCCGCTGTGGTGGTGGCTCGTTCTTCTGGCCTTTCTGGGGACGGCCTACGGGGAAACCCGGACGGAGAAGCAACCCGTTCCCATCGGCGTCTTGTACCCCCTGTCCGGCGCGGCCTCTTCCCGGGGCGAAGACGCCTTGGAGGGGGCTCGATTGGCCATCTCGGAAGTGAACCTGGGCGGAGGGGTGAAAGGACGGCCCCTGGCGGCCGTGGTGGGGGACACCGCGGGGGATCCGGAGACGGCTCTTTCAGAAGCCAGGCGTCTGGTTCACCTGGAACGCGTGACCGCTCTCCTGGGAATTCTTGACGACGAGGCCGCATTCCTGGTGTCCGAGTTGGCCGGGCAGCAACAGGTCCCGTTCATCGGCGCCGGGCACGGGGACGACCGGCTTCTGCTGGAACGCTTTCACCCCTTCTATTTCCGGGTGAACGCATCCAATCACCAACTGACCGCCGCGACGGCCCTGTATGCGGCCCAACAGCCCTGGCAGCGCTTTGCCGTGATCGGACCGGATGTTCCTTCCAGCAGAAGGGCTTTGGAATCTTTTAAGACCGTCCTGCTCCGGCATCGGGAAGAAGTTCAATGGGTGGGAACATGGTGGACCCATACCTATGACTACGATTTCGCCCCGCTCATACGATCTCTGAAAACCTCCGGCGCGGACGCGGTGCTCTGCCTCTACGAACCGGGATGTATCAAGGAATTCATTCGCCAAGGCGCCCTGCTCGGACTTTTTCCGAATACGCGGCTTATCTGCCCCTTGAACACCGGCGACTATGCCTTTCTGCGTGAGATGGGGGACCGCTTGCCCGACGGCATGGTCCTGGCTGCCTATCATCATCTGAATTGGCCCGAAACTCCCGGAAACCGGGACTTCATCCACAAGTTTAAAGGCAGGACGGGACGTTATCCTTCCCAATCCGCGGCGGCCGGATACGCGGGAGTGCATTTGCTGGCCAGGGCGTTCCAAGAATCCGGATGGCCCGTCGATAGCCGGAACCTGGTGCGGGTTCTGGAGCAAACGAGTGTTCCCTGTCCTTGGGACCCTCCAGGGTTCACCTCCTATATCCGCAGCGACGAGCACCAGATGGTTATGGCGGTGGCCGTAGGCGAAGTGATGTCCGGAACCGGGTTCCCCCCCGCTTCCAAGGTCCTCGGGAACTGGATGGCGGCCCCTCCCCACGACATTCTGCTGGAGGCGTGGGATATTTTCGAGGCCCGCTTTCCCAAACCCAAATGACGCCGTCCGGACCGCAGACCTTCCGAACGGTGCCCCCGCCGACGTATCGAAAGGAGGGATTCCGTCCGAGGTTTGCCGTCCAGGTTCAGCGGAATGAGGAGGCATTGAGCATGACGGCCGACCAACCGTCGATGATTTTTCAGGAGATCTACCGGGACTATTTGCTTCGGTTGAGCCGATTGAAGTGGGAAGACCTGGCATCCAGAACGGGATTGGAGCGCCATGGAGAACGCTTGTGGGTCCCCTTCCTGAATCAACGGTATTCCGTCTCTCCCGAAGGCATCCGGGATTCCCTGGATCGGGAGCCGGGACACGCTTTGAAAGTGGTCTTATGCAAGTATCTGCTCCTGTATCCGGATCGGGAGCCGCAGGAAGCGGATTGGATCAGCTACAAGGACTTCCCGGACGCGGCCCCTTTTGCGGGGGGATTTCGCGCCAACTCCGAACAGGCCCTGGCCCGACATTTCACGGGTCGCGGAAACGAGCTGATGAGGGCCGGCAAGGAACTGGGCGGAAGCGATCCGAAACTGGACTGGAATTACGAGGTCCGTTTCCGATTCGAGGTGCTGCCGAAGCTCCCCATGCTTCTCCTGTTCAATGACGAAGACGACGAATTTCCGGCCCAGTGTGTTTTGCTGTTCGAACGTCGGGCGGAACGGTACCTGGACATGGAATGTTTGGCCATTGCGGGTTGGCTTCTGGCGGATGCGTTGCGCAACGCCTCGGGAGATCCGCGATCCACGGTAATGTAACGCTCTCGGAGTGCGGCGGCGTTGGCGCCGCTCCCGGCGCAACCATTCCCGGGCGGGTTTTCCGCCGGGATCCGCTCCCCATTCATCACGGAGAACGCCATGCCGCAGGAGGAACGCACCGCTGAACGGGATACGGGGAAGGACCCGCCTCCGTCCATCGAAGTCCACCCTTCTTCGAGGGCCGGACTCCTGACCCGGAAGCCGGCGCCGGGGTCTCCGGCGTCCCGGCCAGCGGTTAATAGCCCGTTGAAAAACAGCATTTCGGGCAGGCTGTTCAAAAACGATGAGATGCAAGGCGCGCGAATCCTGAGGAATGAGGCGTACATCCAGTACGCCGCAATGACGAAGGATGAAGCGTCACGCCAAAGGCGTGAAAGCAAATCGCGTTTTTCAACAGCCTGTTAACCGAAATCTTCTTTTCAAGGAACCTGTTCAAACACCCTCCAAAGGGGTATCCAACGTCTATCTTCACACGCTGTTTCGGTGCGTGTTTCGGGATCGTCCATGGATATACGTCGAAATGTTCAAATAGGTCTCATCACGGCGGGAATCCTACTGTTGGTGTTCCTGCTGGATTGGGTGCTTCCTCTGGACTTGTGCGCCCACGGGATTCGGCCCAGGCGCCTCGAGGGTCTCTGGGGGATCGCGCTGGCGCCGTTTCTCCATGCGGATTTCACCCATCTCCTCACCCATGCGCTAGCCCTACCGTTCCTGCTGGCGGTGTCGCTGTGTTTCAGCCGGAAGCTCACCGTGGCCGCGATCCTGGTGGTCATGCTCCTGGGAGGAAGCCTGGTGTGGGTCTTCGGCAAAGCCCAAACCGTATACATCGGGGCCGGGGGTTTGATCTTCGGCCTTCTGGGATTCCTCGTCCTAATGGGCATTCTGAAACGCCGCTGGTATACGTTGCTTCTTTCCCTGCTGGTACTGTTTCTCTACGGAACGGCGCTCCTGTCCATTCTGAGCGACGCTCCGGAAGTGAGTTGGCTGGGCCACGCGTCGGGTCTTCTGACCGGCGTCCTGGCCGCCTGGCTTCTGCGAGGGGAAAAGACGGTGGAGGACGAAACAGGCGCGTCGACTTGAGGACGGCGCAACATGAAAACCCGAGGGGTGGATTGGCCGTGTCGCGCCGCATAGCGTGTCTTCCGTTCCGGGCGTTAAAGGCTTCACGGCGCCGCACCCACCCAATTTTCCCGGGTCCCACACCGTGCCGGACCCTACCAGCCCGTTGATAAAGGACCGCCGGGGCCGGGGCCCACACCCGTCCCCCGTCCTCCCTCCGTCAGTCCACCTCCTTGCCCACCCAGCGGATTCTTCCCAGAACGAAATACTTGAGATCCCTGCCGGGCTCCAACTCGATTTCAAACGGCTGATACGAAGGATTGTCCGACATGCACACCAGGGCGGGCCGCTCCGGTTTTTCGTTCAACACGAGCCGCTTGACCGAAGCGCCTCCGTCCGGTTGGCGGACAAAATACATCTTGCCCGGAAGAATGCGGCTCCGTTCCGGATCCCCCGCATCCACGAGAACGATCTCGTTGGGGTTGATGGTGGGGGTCATGGAATCCCCCCGGATCCGGACTAAATACAGGACGTCCTTTCGACGGGGGTCCCGGCCCACCAACCGCTGAATCCACCACTTCTGAAACGGATATCGATCCGCCACCTCCTCGTAGAGAAGCTCTCCCTCGGGTCCCGCCGTAACTCGGGACTCCAACAAAGGGACAAACACGAACCGGTCGTCGTCCGCCGGCGGGGAAACCGGCTCCCCTTCGCCGAGCAGGAGCCACGTCGGATCCACGTGGAAGATACTACACAAACGTATAACTATATCGGCCCGAGGAATACGCTTTCCGGACAGGTAATTGATGAAGGTGGGCACCTCCACGCCCACGCGGGAGGCGAATTCCTTCTGGATTAAACCGGACCGCTTCCAGACCTCCCGCAGCCGACCCCCCAGCCCCTCCCCCGGTTCTGCTCCCGAGGCGTCCCCAGCGGGGCTTCCGGCGCGCCCAAGTGCATTCGAACTATCCGTTTGATCAGCCATATGACCCACCGGTATACGTATGAATAATTTTTCTTGACAATAGGTATTCAAACGAATACCATAGAACCCAGTTCAGTTTTCAAAAGTATACGATTCTTAAGTATTACCGTCAACCTCTAAATGCTTAGGGCCGCCGCACCGGCCTTTTCGAGGAGAAGAAACCATGAGCCCCATCCGCACAGCGCGTTCCACCACCATCCGCGACCTCCAACAAGCCGACGGCGTTTTGGAGGAAATCGCTCGATTACGTTCGGACATCGAGACCCTTGAAGAACAGGTGCAACACCACATCAACCGGGTACGGTCCGAAGCGGCCACACGCATGGCGCCGATCCAGGAGCGTCTCAACGACCTGGAGGCCGGGTTGAAACACTTCGCCTGGTCCCACCGGGAGGAACTGTTTCACGGGCGCAAACGCGTGGAACTCATTTTCGGAACGTTCGGATGGCGGAATTCCGCCCGCCTTCAGCCGGGTCCGAAGACAACCTGGTCCGACATCCGGGATCGCATCAAAAACCTGGGAATGCACCATGGCTTGAGAATCCGTGAGGACGTGGATCGCGCCGCCTTACGAAAATGGAGCGACGAGGAGTTGAACCGTGTCGGAGTTCGCCGGACGCATCAGGCGACCTTCTGGTACCTGCTTCACCGAAACGATTCCATTCCGAAAGCCCTTCGGGCCTGACGCTCCCGTGGCGCGGGCAGTCGGATGCGGTTCCCGAGGGCTTTGGAACCTGGCGCCGTCATGCCGGCGCGAACCTGAATCGAACCGTCTTGCAGGAGGAGGATCCCATGAATCCTACGGCGCCCGTCTGCCGGGAATGCGGAAAGGAACCGGCCATGCTTCGAGGGGACGGCCGGGTGGTCAATGGAAGATGCAACGCGTGCATGGGCCGACTGCTGCGCGCGGGTAAGAGCCGGATCCTGAATTCGGCCGTCCGGATTCGTTTTCTGGAGGAGCCCGATCTGCTGGAGCAGCTGCGGCGCCGGGCCCGAAGCGAGTACCGCACGCTGGAAGCCCAGATCCTGTACACCCTCCGAAAGGGACTGGAAGGGGATTCAACCGAATGAGTTTATCTTGCAGGCGAAGTCCCGTGCCGCCGGAAAACAGATCCTCCGAAACCGCTGAGGCTCTTCCGCGATTCCGGCGTTCACCCGTCAAAACCCCATTGTTACGACCCCGTTGATAAACCGTATTGCGGGCAGGCCGGTGGAAAACGATGAGATGCAAGGCGGGCGAATCCTGAAGAATGAGGCGTACCGTAGCCGCCATGACGAGGGATGAAGCCTCACGCCGAAGGCGTGACCGCAGATCGCGTTTTTCAACGGCCCGCCACAGGAGGACGCATTGAAGCCTGGACCCATCACAGACCCGTTCCAGCTTGTCGTGGACATGCAACTCCAATCCATCTCGGGATTCATCGAGGCATCCCGCATCCCCCTGCGCTCCCGTTACCGGGGGGCGTCTACCGAATCCCAATCCGGCTCCGCCGTCCAACGCCCCGCGCCGAACTATCTGGGGCGCAAGGAACACCTGGAGAACCTTCTTATCTGGGCCTACGACCGGAAATATCACCGGCCTTACTCCCAACGGGAGGCGGTCGTTTCGGAACTCTTGGCCAAAGGATTCACCCATCGAGAAATCGGCCGCATGCTTCGTATCGGCAAAGGCACGGTCCATCGTATTCAACAGCGGCTCCAGCATCTGGAGGAAACCCGGTAAAGAAGAGGCTTGTCCCTTTTCCCCGGGCGTCCTATACTCAAAATTGATTACCCTTTCCGCCGGCGCATTGCTTGTGACCACAGGGCCTGGGAGAACCCGTGTATGATCCATATCGATGGATCCGCCCATTCGGGAAGCGGAACCGTCCTCCGCTATTCCGTCGCCTTGGCGACCGTGACGGGGACCCCGCTCCATGTGACGAACATCCGAAAGCGGCGTCCCAAGCCGGGACTCCGAGCCCAGCATGTCCAAGCCGTGCGGGTATGCGCCGCATTGTCCGGGGGCAGGGTTCAGGGAGACACCGTGGGATCCGATGAAATCCTGTACGAACCCGGAAACGCCATACGCCAAGGCTTTTTCCAATGGGATATCGGAACGGCGGGTTCCGCCGTCATGCTGGCGTTCACCCTGATCCCCCCGGCGCTGTTCGCCCGCGGTCCCTGCACCTTTCACATCACGGGAGGATTGTTCCAGGACTTCGCCCCGACGTTTTTCCATATGGACCACGTGCTGGTTCCGTGGATCCGTCGTATGGGAGCCGATGTGCGGCTGCGCATGATCCGACCCGGTTATGTCCCCAAGGGTGGAGGAAGATTGGAAGTGCGCGTAACTCCGCTTCCCGCCCCCCTCCTTCCCGTGCAGGCGACCGAACCGGGCGGCTTCCAGCGCATCTCCGGCATTGCTTTGTCCTCGCATCTGGAGGACCAGCGGGTCAGCGACCGCATGGCCCGACGCTGTACCGAAATTCTGGAACGCCGGGGATTCCGGGTTGGAATCGAGCGCATGGACGACCGAAACGCTGTGCAGAAAGGCGCCGCCCTGTGCGTCTGGACGGAAAGCGACACCGGGGCGTTGCTGGGCGCGGATCAGGTCGGCGCCCGCGGGAGGAGTTCCGAATCCATCGGAGAAACCGTGGCCGCTTCCCTGATCGAGGACCTGGACAGCGGCGCCGCCACGGACCGCCATCTGGCGGATCAACTCATCCTGTTCGCCGCGTTGGCCGCCGGCCGGACCCGATACCGGATTCCCGAGGTTACGGACCACATCCGATCCAACCTGTGGCTTGTGGAAGAACTGCTGGGCGCTTCCTCCAACCTGGAAGGAAATCTCCTGACCGTGGACGGGACAGGACTGCAAGCCCCACCGAGACTTTCTCTTCCGCGCGAAAACGCCCCCGAAAAAGGGTTTGCGCCAGGCGCCCCATGAACGATGCCGATCCTGTCATTTCCGCGAAAGATGAAGGGGAACCGGCGGCCCTGCTGAAACGATACGCCTCCATGCTCCTGGAAGAACCTATACCCGGCCCCGTCCTGGACCTGGCCTGCGGAAACTGCGCCAACGGCGTCTACCTGGCGGGTCTGGGCCATCCAGTCGTGTGTCTGGATGTTTCCAACCAAGCTCTGGACCGGGCCCGCGCCCTGGCGGATCGAAGCGGAGTGCGGGTGGATTTGGTGCGGAGCGACTTGGAGCTGGGGGATTCTCCGAGCCTTGAACCATGCGCCTTCGGGATCATCCTGGTGTTCCGCTATCTGCACCGGCCACTGTTCCCGTCCATCCGCGAGGCGCTTCGCCCCGGAGGGTTCCTGCTGTACGAGACCTTCACCGTGCATCACGCCCGGTTTTCCAAACCGAAAAACCCCGCCTATCTCCTGAAGCCGGGAGAACTCCGCCACTGGTTCCGGGATTGGCGCATCTTTCATTACTTTGAAGGGCTTCGTTCGGATCCGGAACGGGCCGTGGCGGAGCTGGTGTGCCGCAAGCCGGCCCCGGATGGGGCTTTCGACGGTTTCACACGGCTTCCTTAACACTCCGTACGTCCATCGAACGCCTCCGTCCCTTGACATCGTCTCGGGGCTCCGGTCTAGTGCGTCTGGAACCCCTTGGATTCCGCATCGCTGTTCAGAGCCCACGGTGCGGGAACTCCGTGGATACCCTGCAAAGGAGGAGATATCGTGACTTCAGGAGCAGCCGATCCCGAAATCACTCGAAAACATGCCGAAAGCCATGCGCTCTTGTCGTTTCACGATCTCGGTGACAGCGGGCTTCGCGTCAGCGAGGTGGGATTCGGGTGTTATCGGGTGGACATATCCGTGGAAGAGCACCGTGCCGCCCTGACCCGAGCGCTCCACGGCGGAATCAATGTTCTGGACACCAGCTCGAACTATTCCGATGGCGGCTCCGAACGGCTTGTGGGAAAGGTCCTGAAGGAAACCCTGGATTCGGGCGCCATGGATCGGCGGGCCGTGGCCGTAGTGTCCAAAGGAGGATATCTTCAGGGGAACGTTCTGGCTGCAAGCCGGAAGCGCCGGGATTCCGGAAGGCCTTTTCCCGAAATTGTTCCGTACGCCACCGGCTTGGCACACTGTATCCATCCGGAATTTCTGGAAGATCAGATCACCGGGAGTCTGGATCGACTGGGTTTGGAGACGGTGGACGTCTATCTCCTGCACAACCCCGAATATTACTTGGGCTGGGCCCACCGCTCGAACATTCCCCTGCCGGAAGCCAGGGACGCGTATTACCGGCGGATCGAGAAGGCTTTCCGCCACCTGGAACAGGAAGCGGATCGAGGCCGCATCTCCTGGTACGGCGTCAGCTCCAATGCGTTCCCCTATTCACCGGATCACCCCGAGTTCACCGCGTTGGAAACCCTTTGGGACCTCGCCGCTTCCGTATCGCCGGGATCCCGTTTCAAGGTGGTTGAATTCCCCATGAATCTTCTGGAACCGGAGGCCCTGACCCGACCCAATCAACCTTCCGGGGGCGGCGTACTGGAATTCGCCCGGAGCCGCCGCCTGGGCGTACTGGTGAACCGACCTCTCAACGCGCTCGCGGAAGACCGACTCATCCGCCTGGCGGATGTGGACATGATTACCCCCGCGGGAGCGTTGGTCGTGGACACGCGGTTGCGGAACCTGATTCAATCGGAGGAAGCGTTGGCTTCCTCCGTGCTCGAGAATCTTCCCTTCAAGGACTCCTTGAAGCAACAACTTCTGGGTACCCTGCGCATCGGAGAAATGCTCCGAAACCGTTGGAAGACCTTCGGTTCCTATATCCAGTGGCAGGAGACTCAAACCACGTATCTGCTGCCCCGGGTTCAGCGCGTCATCCAGTTTCTGGCGGACCAGGAACTCACCCCGCATCAGATGGAACAGGTGGAGGCCCACATCCTTCAAATCCAGGAGGCGTTGCACGCCATTGGTTCCATGTACCAGGCCGAGGCGGCCCGAATAACACGGCGCATCCGAGAATGGGCCGGGCGGGCGGATCCCGAGTGGAACGGCGCGGAATCGTTGAGCCGCCTGGCGGTTCGGTCGTTGCGTTCCACGCCGGGGATTTCCTCCGTGCTCGTGGGCATGCGCAGGGAAGGCTACGTGGACGAAATGCTCTTGGAATGCTCCCATGCGCTGAATATCACTGAAAAGAGGGACGAGTCCTGGGCCAGGCTCGAATCCACCCGACCGAATGTGTAGCGGCCTGCCCGCAATGACGGCCGTCAACGGGCTGGTAACCCGTCACGTGGTGGCGGATTTAGGACGGAACCCCTTGATGGGTTCATACGACATGAAACTCCATACATCTCGTGTTGATTAGAAGGAGACCGACATCATGAGCAAGACACCCGAACACCTTCAGGAAGCATTTGCAGGCGAGTCGCAGGCCAACCGTCGCTATCTGGCCTTCGCCATCAAGGCGGAGGAAGAAGGATTTCTGCAGGCCGCCAAGTTGTTCCGGGCGGCCGCCGCCGCGGAAACCGTTCATGCCCACAACCATCTCCGCGCCATGGAAGGCGTAAAAAACACCGAGGAGAACCTCAAGGCGGCCGTGGCCGGAGAAAACTTCGAAGTGGTTCAAATGTATCCCGATTTCATCAAGGACGCTGAAGCAGAAGGAAACAAGCGGGCCTTGAGCACATTCAAATGGGCCTGGGAAGTGGAAAAGATTCATGAAGCCTTGTACCGTAAGGCCCTGGAGCAACTGGGAAAAGAGGGGGAAAGCTACGACTACTGGGTATGCGGGGTGTGCGGGTACACCCATGAACGATCAGCCCCGGAGAAGTGCCCCGTGTGCGGAGCGCCCGCCAAACGCTTTCAACAAGTGGCCTGAAGAAGGCGCACGTTTCGTCCCGAGGGGAGCCCCGGCACGGGTGCCGGGGCTCCCCTTCGTTCCGGCCGCACGAGCCGTTCCATCCCGCATGTCGGACTCTGCGTTTCCCGAAACATCCGTCGGGCCGTACCCGGGGCGCTTTGCGCTTGTCTGTGGATCCCTCGCTCGCCTATATTCGGCGACGATTCCTTCCCACGGGAATCCTGTCCGACTCCAAAGGACCGTTGGAACATGGCCGAGACAGGCCTCTCTCGGATCCGGTAAGTGCAGCTCCGACCCCGACGACGCCGGCGCTCGGACCGGAAACGGGCTGCATCCGATGCGACGAACTGCATGAATCGCGGCTTGGGCGCCGGCCGGCCCGCGTTGTCGAAACCCTTGGGACCTATGCTCCTCACCGGAAAACAGCCCGCCGTCTCCAGTCTCACCGAGGGCCGTATCTGGTCCAACATTTGGACCATTTCCTGGCCCATGCTGCTCATCATGTTGTTTAATTTCTTCGTGGGATTCACCGACGTATACGTAGCCGGGAGAATCAGCCCCGATGTTCAGGCGGCCGTGGGCTTCATCTCCCAGTTGTATTTCCTGCTGATCGTTCTGGCCAACGCCGTGAGCGTAGGGGCCGTAGCACTGGTTTCCCGCTCCATGGGCACGGGAGATATCCACGGGGCGCGCCACCAGGCGCGCCAATCTCTGCTGTTCGGTCTGGCCATCGCAACCATACTCACGGCGGCAGGGCTTCTGCTCCACCGCCACATTGTCGCCCTGGCGGGTTTCCCCGACGAAATCCGGGAGATCGGTGACACGTTTCTTCGCATCTTTGCTCTAGCGTTGGGACCCAACTACCTCCTCATCATCTCCAACGCGGTGTTCCGCGCCGGAGGCGAAGTCCGAAAACCCCTGTTCACGATGTTCCTGGTAAGTGTATTGAACGCGGTGCTGGATTTTGCCCTGGTGTTCGGATGGTTCCCTTTTCCACCCCTGGGCTATCCCGGAATCGCCATGGCCACAGCAGGCTCCACCTGTGTGGGCATGGTTGTGAGTTTGGCCCTGTTTCGCGGGGCGCGCTGGAAGAAATTTTTCGCTCTCCCCTGGACCTTTTCCCCCGTCGCGATTCGCCGCATAGCCTCCGTCGCCTGGCCCGCAGCCGCTTTACAACTGGCCTGGAACGCGGGCAGCATCGTTTTGTACAACATCCTGGGAAGACTCGGGGAAGCCGGCGTCTCGGCCATGGCCGCCATCACCAACGGGTATCGTATCGAAGCGGTGATCTTCCTGCCCGCGTTCGCTTTGCACATGAGCGCCTCCGTCCTGGTGGGGCAGAACCTGGGTGCGAGGAAACCGGGTCGGGCCTCCCGGGCGGGGTGGGAAGTGGCTTTCATGGGAATGATCATTCTGAGTCTCATTTCCCTGGTGATCTTCATCTACGCAAGACCCCTGGCGCAAATCCTTTCGCAGGACGCCGCCGTCGTTTCGGAAACCGTCCGGTATCTGAGAATCAACCTGATTTCGGAACCCTTCATGGCCTTGAGCATCGTTCTGGGCGGCGGACTTCAGGGAGCGGGTGATTCCAGGGGCGCCATGTGGATCATCGTGACGGCCATGTGGATGATCCGCCTTCCTCTGGCTTTCGTCCTGGCACTGGGATTGGGGTACGGCGCCACAGGGGTCTGGATTGCCATGCTGATTTCCATGACGGTGCAGGGGCTGCTGATGGCCCGCCGATTCCATGCCGGCGCATGGAAAGAAATCCGGATTTCCTGACGCCATGACTTTTGACGCCGATAGACGGCTCTTCTATACTTATGGAAGATCGATTTTCACCTCACAGGAGGATTATCATGAACACCGCATCCTGTTTAAACCTCATCGAGGAAGCCCTGCGATTCGAGGAGGAGGGCAGAGCCTTTTTCCTCAAAGCCGCCGGCAAGACCCGTAATCCATTCGGCAAGATCATGTTCGAGGCCATTGCGGACTCCGAGTTGAAACACATGGAACAGCTCCGCGAAATACAGGAGGAGTTGACTCGAAATGGACAATGGCCCGACCAATGCGCGGTTTTCGAATCCCTGGGCCCCGTCCGGAACGCCTTCGAACATGCCCGCGCCGAGCTGACCGACCGGGTCCGGGGGGATACGGATGACGTCAAGGCGACAGAGCTGGCTCGAACCTACGAGGAAAAGGGCATTCGTTTCTATAAAGATCTGGCGGCCAAAGCTCAAGGCGACGTGGAACGGCTCTTTTATGAGCGGCTCGCGGAAGAAGAACGCGGTCACCTGATCATTCTCGAGGATATGCACCAATATTTCGTGGATCCGGTTCACTGGTTTTCGGAAAAAGAACGCCTGCACTGGGACGGAGCGTAACCCGTTTTCAGGAACCGGGTTCTCAGCCGGTCATCCGGCATGGATTCCATGCGAGAGTCCCGGCAG
The DNA here is from genome assembly GCA_964597345.1 of uncultured Thermodesulfobacteriota bacterium. Classification (GTDB taxonomy): domain Bacteria; phylum Desulfobacterota; class Desulfarculia; order JACQYL01; family JACQYL01; genus CAZQXK01. The sequence continues at coordinate 28,949 of CAZQXK010000006.1, forward strand.
GCGACACCCCACGAGGGATGCCGAAAAGGGAACCGGTTTCACAAAAGTCCCGGGAGGGACGGGTGCCGCGGGCTCCCCGAATGGACGGGCCGGGCACGGGAGGTATTTCGATGGATTATCCGATCTCCAGGAGATCTCTGATGGCGGGATTCGGGGCGGCGGCCGTGACGTTGGGGATGGCCGGTCTATCCCGCGACGCCCTCGGGCAGGGGACCCCGTCCCCTGAAGCAAGCGAAGGAGCCGGCATCTCCGGCGGCTGTCAACTTCCGCCGTTGCCGTATGCGTATGACGCCCTGGAACCTTACATCGACCAGGAAACCCTTAGCCTGCATCACACCAAACACCACGCGGCCTATGTTAAAGGGTTCAACGACGCCCTGGCCGCCCTGGCGCAGGCCCGCGCTTCGGGAGAATACGGTTTGATCAAACACTGGTCCAGGGAATTGGCCTTCCATGGATCGGGGCACGTATTGCATGCTTTGTACTGGGAGAATATGGGTCCCAAGGGCAGGCAGGAACCCGAAGGGGACCTCATGGAAACCATCCGGAGCAGCTTCGGAGATTTTTCCAAGTTCAAGGCCCAATTCCTGGAGGCCGCCACGGCCGTCGAGGCCAGCGGGTGGGGAATCCTGGTGTTCGAACCCTTCAGGGGGCGCCTCATGGTCATGCAGGCCGAAAAACATCAGGATCTCACGGTTTGGGGAGTGTATCCCCTGCTTATCTGCGATGTCTGGGAACACGCCTATTACCTCCGGTATCAGAATCGCCGCAAGGAATACGTATCCAATTTCTTTCAGGTGATCCGTTGGGAAGCGGTGGAACAGCGGTTTCACGCGGCTCGAAAGCTCCGGAAGACCACGTAGACCGGAAAGGCGCGGGGTCCGAACCCTGTGCCTTTTTCACCCGCAAAAGGCTTTCTTTTCATCCCGTTAATCCTTACTGAATAGAAAAGGACCCTGAATGCGTGGTCCGTCGGGACAGGGCGACGGGAGGGAAGCCGGAGAACAACCCCGTGAGAGCCGGGGCGTATAGCGCCTGAGAAACCAAGCATGGATGGGAAATGCGCTAACAGTGATTGAAAAACGCGATGTGCTTTCACGCCTTTGGCGTGAGGCTTCATCCTTCGTCATTGCGGCGTGCTATGGGTGCGCCTCATTCCTCAGGATTCGCGCGCCTTGCATCTCATCGGTTTTGAACAGTCTGCCCGAAATGGTGTTTATCAACGGGCTGCTAAACGCTTTTCCCGCCCGCCGTCGGAAAAGGGGAACGAGAGGTGAGCGGTCTCATGAACCGGCGAATCTTTCTGAAAACCATGTCCCTTCTTGGGGCCCAACATCTCCTCACCGGCATGATTCCCGGAGGCGCGCCGTCCGCGGCCGCGGAGGAGGACGGCATCGGCTCCCATGCGGTGAAGACCTCCCTGGGGCTCCGGGAAATCGCGGAGGCCCGCTTGCACCACGGCGGAGGCCGCTTCCTGAATCCTTTTTCCACCAGGAATTTCGGCAACATGTGGCGGCTGCTCCGATGGAAGCTTTTCAGCGAGAACAACTTCCGGCCCTTCTATGCCGAGCAACCCGTCCGCCCCGTCACGATCCCATGGCGCCGGATTCGAAAAGAGGGAAGGCTTTCCATCACATTCCTGAAACACGCGGGGGTTCTCATCCAGGACATGGGTCAGGTTCTGGTCCTGGATCCCGTATTCTTCCAGATCGTTCGGTTCATCAAGGATTACACGCCGTTTACTTTCGACCTGCATGAAATGCCCGTCCCGGACCACGTCCTGATCACCCACGGCCACAGGGATCATTTGGACATGCGGTCTCTCGCGGTCCTTCCGCAGGACGTCCATGTCCTGAGTCCCCTCGGATACGAGGATGTCTTCCGCAAATTGGGCATGGCGCATCGCACCCGCATGGACTGGTACGACTCCTTCGAAGATTCGAAGCGGCGCATCGTGCTTCTGCCGTGCAATCATTGGACCATGCGCAATCCGTTCCGGGGACCGAATCGCTCTCTCTGGGGATCCTATTGGATCCAGACCGCCGCGGGACCCACTCTGTTCTTTTCCGGAGACGCCGCCTACTTCCATGGATACCGGGAACTGGGCGCCGAGTTTCCGTCGGATCTGGCCGTGTTCAATTTGGGCGCCTACGAGCCCCGGTGGTTCATGGGCGCCAGTCATATGAATCCCGCCGAAACGGTCCACGCCTTTCAGGAATTGAGGGCCGGCCGCCTGATGGTGGTCCACTGGGGCACCTTTCGCCTTGGAGACGAACCGGTCCATTTTCCGCCCGGAGAAATCCGCCGCGAGATGTCCGCGGCACACTTGTCCCACCGCCTGGTTCACCTGGACCACGGGCAAACGCTTTTCCTGAATCGAGACGGTTCCCCGGACACGATCATTTGACAGCTCCGCCGCACCCCGATAGGATAGGGAGGTCGACGGAAAGGCAACACCCGGAGTTCCCTCTCTCCAGCCTGGAGCCACGCGAATGGAACGGTCTTTTTCGCTTTCGGAACCCCCCCCCGAGGTATCCGTCGTCATTCCCTGTTTGAACGAAGCGCGCACCCTCGATTCGGTCATCCGCGACGCCAGGGAGGCCTTTTCACGATCCGACTATTCCGCGGAAGTGATCGTAGCGGACAACGGGTCATCCGATGGATCCCAGGACATTGCCCGGCGGGCCGGGGCCCGCGTGGTTCATGTGGAAACCAGGGGCTATGGGGCGGCCCTCCAGGGAGGATTCTCAGCCGCCGCGGGTCGTATTCTGGTCTTCGCGGACGCGGATCAAACCTACGATCTCACGGAAGCGCCCGCCCTGGTGTCCCGGCTGGAAACGGAACAGGCGGATATGGCGGTGGGGTCGCGAATCCGGGGCGTCATCGAGCCCGGGGCCATGCCCTGGCTCCACCGGTTTCTGGGCACTCCCGTGTTGACCGGACTCATCAATCGACTCTATTCCGCCCGGCTCACCGACTGCAACAGCGGATTCCGGGCTTTCCCCAAGGATCGGCTTCCCCTTTGGAACCCTAGGGCGACGGGCATGGAATTCGCCTCCGAACTCCTGACCAACGCGTTGAAACATGGGGCCCGCATCGTGGAAGAACCCATTCGTCTCCGGAAAGACACCCGGGACCGTGAACCCCACCTGAAGACGTGGCGCGACGGCATGCGGCATCTGCTTCTCATCCTCGCGGGAGCGCCGCGGTTCTTCTACACCGCCGGGTGCTTCTTCCTATGGACTTCCGCGGCGTGTCTGGGAGCCTTTCTCCTGTGGCCCGCAAACCTGTCGGGGCGCTTTCCCTGGACGTCCGCATGGTTTGCGGCCTCTCTGTTTTTTCTCCTCACGGCCATGCGCATGCTGGGAACGGGTTGGATTCTACCCTGGGATTCAGCCGGAAAACGGAGGAGTTGGGCGGAACTGTGGCTCGCCCTGGACGAAGGACCCGTGTTTTGGATCCTGCTGGTTACGGCCTGCGCCGCGGCCTTGCCGGCGATTCTCTATGTATCCGCATCTCTTGCGGCATGGGAAGCACCGCAATTCCGATCTCGCGGATTCGCCATGACCCTCTATGGGACCCTGTTTTTCGGAGAACTCTTCATCGTTCTGTTTCAAGCGCGCCTGGTCAAGAGGTCGCGGTGATACCTCCCGAACGTAGCCCGCAGATTGTTCGATTACTGACATGGGCGGCGGGGTTGCTGGGAATCGCAGCCGTTGTGCTGCTCTTTCGGGTGAACCTGATTCATTTCGACGACGGTTTCGATTTCCTGAGCTATCACCTTCCCTTCGGGATCAAGCTCTTCGATCCGGATCGGATTCTGCTCCATCCTTTACTGGAAGAACGCTTTCAGGGATTCCCCCTCCTGATCCACGCCTTCATCGGGCTGGTATGGCTTTTGGTTCCGCTCATTCCTCCCAACGCCTTTCACATGCTGGGATTGGTTCTGTTCCTGCTCATGGTCCTGGCCGCTGTTCGGGCTATGGGGACGGGAGCGTCCTGGTTCCTGCTCGGAAGCCTGGCCTGTCCCATGGTGCTGATCCATTGCCGGAGCGGCTATATCGATCTGCCGGCGAATCTGTTCCTGACCTTCGGCATAGTGAGCACCATTCAACTGCTCCGCGGGACCGGATCCGTACGCCGGTGGTCCGCCCTGGGTACAGCGGGGTACGTCCTGGCCGGATGCACCAAGTTCCAGCTCATCCCCCCGGCGTTGCTGGGCGCCGGGATACTCGCCTTCCTGGTCATCCGAAACCGGCGCCTGACCATGGCGTTCAGGGGCGTGCTCGTGGTTGCGCTTCTGGCGGGCGCCCCGTTCTGGTTGGCTCGAAATCTGGTGCTGCACCACAACCCGGTCTTTCCCATGAAGCCCCCCGTACTGCAATCCGTCTTCCCCTACCTCCACGACGCGGACGAGGATTCTCGCTTGAACCGCCCCGCCGCGATGAGGGACTCACCCCAATGGCTTCGGACCCTGGCTTCGGTTTTCGAAGTCATGCGCGCCGTATCCCCCAAGCCGGGGATCGTCTATACCCACGACCAATGGGGCGCGGGACCCGAATCCGAGGGGTTCCGAATGGGCGGGTTCTGGAGACCGCTCATCTTGTTTCACCTGGTCCTCCTGGTGTGGGGGGTCAAACGGCGGATCCTGCCCCCTCCGGCAGCTTTTCTGTTCCTGGCATTCTTTGGGATCACCCTGGTTCTGCCTCAATCCCATGAATTGAGATACTATCTGTTCATTCCGCTGGTGCTGGCGTGGCTCACCGCCGCAACCCTGTCCCATCCCAACGCCGGTTCCGTGTGTATCGCCTTCATGATCGTGCTCATTCTGTTGTCCGTCAGATCCTTTCACATAAACGCCCCGCATTTGGCGGCCCGGAAACAAACCATGGAAGACGTGGCGCAACGATTCGGTATCCACTGGAATGCCATGACACCCGGTGCGGACTACTGCGGCCGGAACACGGCCAATGTGCTGGTTCTGCTTACGGGTCCCAGTCTCCGTGAATTCCGGGTCCGCTGGGCCGGAACGGAGTCTCCGTGCCCCGAAGGGCACGAAGAGTTCGTGGGCGCCTTTTTCGTCTTTCACGACGGGAACCCCGATTCCCGGCGCGTCGGTCGTGACGCCGCCTTTGAAGCATCCGGATCGTTGACAGAAATCCCCGCGTGGATAACTTCTCAGATAGAGAAGAAGACCTCGGAAGGAGGTGTCTAATATGGAAAAAACCCTGAGACAGTATCTGGCGGATCGTGACCGGGAAACCTATGAAAACTATAATCGACCCATGATGGAATTCTGGCCCGGCGACGAATGGGCCGCGTGGGTTTCCAGCCACAGAAGAAATCCCGGTGTGGAAGAGTACTTTTGTGCTTCCGATATGAAGAGCAGCCCGTTGTGCCCATACGGTGTTCACTGAGGCGAGGGAGGAAGCACCATGGACCATGAGTCCTAAGGACCCATTGTGTCACGGAACCCGCAAAAGCGGGTTCCCGTGTTTGGAAAACACGGCTCAGGAATGAACATTTCGCTTCGCCCTCGAAAGGCCCTGTGGTATACAGTTCCGGTAAGGGGCGCCGTGGGAGACTGAAAACCGACCATTTACTGGGGCTCCGTGAGGACCCCGGAAGATGGGGCGTCTCTCCATACTCGAAGGCGGATTTTCTCTTCCGTGGCACCGCGGGCGAAAAAGGTTTTTCCGCCGGGGGTAAGAATCATGGCCATTGTTGTCGCTTACGACGGTTCGGATTCGGCCCGCAAGGCCCTTGACTACGCCTTATCCGAAGCCTCCTTCCAGGAAACGAGTATCTGGCTGGTATACGCCCTACCTCCCGATCGGGTTTTGAATGAAAAGAACCGCGTATTGCGCGCCTTGAGCTTCTCGGACATTTCCGAGCGGTACAAGGAGGCTATAAGCGGGGTGATGCGGGAGATGATCGAGGAAGCGGAACGGCGTATCGACCGCGCCGGTCTCGAGTGGGAAGTGCGCATTCTGAATATCGGGGAAGGCACGGGCCCGGACATCGTCCATTTCATCGAGAAGGAAAAAGATCTCATCGATATGGTGGTGGTGGGCATACACAAAAGAAGTCCCACGGGTAAAGCCATCTTCGGAAGCACGGCGCAACACATCGTTCTCAACTCTCCTTGCCCCGTGATCACCATCAATCCGGGAGCCCGCTGAGCCGGTTTCAAGTTGGAGAAGGTGGGGTCAAGGGTCGGCGGCATACCGGTTTTTCTCCTCGCAAGACCGATCTTCCGAGATTTCCGGCCGCTTCGCCGGATGCGGGGGTGCGCCCCGTTCCACTTGAGAACTCACTGGAAGTCGGCACAGTGTTCGGATGAAAACACAACCTTGCCAAGCGCCGGAGGCTTTCGGCGCGGCGCAAGGAAGGCGGATTCACCGCAGAGCCTCTCGGGTGCAGAAGGCGTTTACCCGATTTTCGACGAACCGGAGCAGGCATCCCTATGATACGCACCAGAAGCATTACGGAGCGTCATCGGTTCGGCGGTCGGAGTTACGTGTTCAAAACCGCGGTATTATGGTTCAGCCTGAGCTGTATTCTCGCGGGGTATCCGGCCACGATCCACTCCGAGCGAGGCCTTTCGACGAACTCCGCGGGAGAGAAAAGGGTCTCCGCCCGTTTCTCCAAATCGCCCGCATCGCTCCCGCCGGCCTCAGCGACGGGCCGGGACTCATCGCACCTCGGTCTCCTGGAAGGCAGCATGGCGTATCTGGGCGAACAGAGCGTGACCCTGCCTTTCCAATTGGAGCAAGGCGCGGCTTCGCGGCAAGCCCCTGTTGATCCCCCCACCCTGCACCTGGTAGGCGCCGATCCGGACCAGGCCCGCTTGAGCCTGATTTCGGCGCAGGTGGACGTGAGCCTATCGGCGATGCTGGCATGGGTGCAGGTGACTCACACTTTAAAGTATACGGGAAGGGAACCCGCGGACTTGGTGTACGTGTTTCCCGAGCCGCAAGACGTCACCCTGCACGGCATCCGCATTCATTCGGAGAGCCTCCCCGATCCCGTCGGCGACAATTCCCCCGAACCCGGCAAAGCCTGGAAACGAGTACGGGATGTTAAAGGATCGCCCACCCTGACATCCAACCTGGCCTGGATCGTTCCCGGCCGGCGGGTCACGGTCACGGTCACCTATTCGGAACGTCTGGTGCGCGATGGAGGATTCTATCAGTTCGTCTATCGGCCCCTCCGATGGAATCCCCGGCTTCCCCAATCACCCCTCCCGGCTGTCACGGATGAAGAAGAACCTGCGCCTTCTTTCGAATTCCTGGCCCGCCTGAATGCGGCCATCCCCATCCGGGAACTCACTTCACCTTCTCATACCCTTTCCGTGCATTATCGCTCGCGGGAAAGCGCCCATATCCGGCTGGCGGAGGAGCCGGCGGAGGAACGGGACATCGTGATTCGATACAAGACTGCGGGCAAACGTATTCAGAGCGGAGCGCTTCTGTATCGGGACAACGACGATGTGTACTTCCTCCTGCTCGTGGAACCGCCGGAAAACCCGCTGGAAGTGTGGATTCCCAATCGGGAGTTCATCTTTCTGGTAGACGTTTCCGAATCCATGAGCGGATTCCCCTTGGATGCCGCCGCCCTGTTGTTGGAGCGACTTGTCCGGAACTTGAGTCCGTCCGATCACTTCAATCTGATCCTGTTTGAAGGCGGTTCAGGAGTACCGATTTCGGGGACTTCCATGAAGGCATCCGAGGAAAATATTCGGAACGCTCTCGGTTCTTTACGAGGATCCTTTCGGAAAAACAAGGAATTCGGTCTGTCGGAAGCGCTTCATTCAGCCCTTGATCTTCCGGTTCCGGAAGTCGGCGCCGCCCGAAGCGTGATTCTGATCACGGACGGATATATCGAGGTGAAAGCACGCGTGTTTCGACGTATCCATGAACATCTGGCTCGCGTGGGGTTTTTCGTGTTCGGAGTCGGAAACCGCGTGCACCGCCCCCTCATCGAATACCTGGCGCAAGCGGCGTACAGCATTCCTTATACGGCGGACCGGGCGGATCGGGCCCATTGGACGGCCGAAAGGTTCCGAAGGTACGTGGATACTCCGCTTCTGGCGGACTTCACCGCCGAGTTTTCCCCCCCCGGAGCATACGATCTCATTCCCCCGGCCGTAAGTCAGCTGACGGCTCGGACACCTCTGGTGATTCTCGGCAAAATCCGCGGGGACGCCGCAAATACGGTGCGAATCTCAGGGCGTACCAGCGAAGGCCGCTATGTGGAGATGCTCACCTTTCATTCCTGGCTGTCCCATGAGGAACATGCACCCCTTCGTTCTCTTTGGGCGGTGGAATGGTTTCGGCGACTCCATCAGCAGTTGACGCTGCTGGGCCGCCACCGGGAACTCGAACAGGCCCTCGCCCGGATCCAAGAGCGTTACGGTGTGTCCATCAGCTCTTCGTTGCCGCCCTCGCCTCCGCCCAATGAAATCCTGAGAATCCCCATTGCGGAAGAGGACCTGACCTCCTGAAACACTCATGTCTCCGTCTCGGCCTTCCCCATTCCATGGATACCTGCCGGCTCAACAGGCCGGTGAAAAACGCGATCTGCGTCGTTGCGGCGTACTGAATGTACGCCTCTTTCCTCAGGATTCGCCCGCCTTGCATCTCACCGTTTTGCACCGGCCTACCCGCAATACGGTGTATCAACGGGCTGTTAACCGCCTGGTACGGATCCATTCCGTTCATTCCGCTCCAGCGAAAAGGGACAGCGTATACGGAATCGAGGTGGATCCAACCAGGTCATGAAGGATCACGTTCGCTTCCGTAGGCGAGGGGAACGTCAGGTCCACGGCGTACGAGCCGCTGTTCATGTCGGGATTGGAAAACCAGGTCCCGCCCAGGGCCGAGTCCACTCCGTAAACACGGTAACTGCTCATATCCAGCGTGAAGATCACCAGCGCGCCGCAGTGATCATATCTCTGAACGAACCATGTCCCCTCCGCTCCCTTGTAAACCCCATCGTTCATGATAAAAACGTCCGTCAAAGGCGCCCCTGCGAATTTGGTCAGCGAGTGGGTTTCCTGAGATTGGCTCAGGGTATCCGTGACCACAGCCGTGGCCTGGCTTGAGGATGTGAACTCGATATCCAGCAGGTATCGTTCGTCTCCCAGATCCGGCCCGGAAGTCCAGGAAAGCCCGGAGGCGGAATCGATCCCATACACCGTGAACGAACTCAAGTCCACGCTGAAGATCACCAGGGCTCCTCCATGAGTATACTTCTGAATGAACCAGTTTCCTCCTCCACCCTTCCAGACTCCGTTCGTCTCCCGGGCGGCGTCGAATACCCTGGAAAGCACAAAAGAGCCCTGATCCTGGACCGCTCCCTGAACCACCGCCTCCACCATACCCACGATGCTTCCTTGAGCGAGTACGCCATCGGAGAAGTGGAGACTGTACTGGGCGCCCTGATGCTCGTATCCCATGGTAAAATCGATGGTATCCCCGGACACGGCGCCGCTTACAGCGGCCCGGATCCACCCGCTCCCATCCGGATCCACGTAGCCTTCCCCGGACACCGTTGTCCCGGAGGGGCAGAACATGAGATGCAGAGGGGTGGAAGCGGACGTGGAGTCGCTGATCCACACTCCCGTCCAGGAACCCGCATACGCCTCCGCGGGACCGGCCAACGGTTCCAGGGCGGCCTGAAAGTCCACGCCCAGGCCCAGGTCATACGACTGACCCGCGTAGCTGCCCGAAAAAGATCCCTGATGCTGCACGGACAACTGGTCGCCGCCGTAACTTCCATCCAGCACAAACTCCACAAAGGGGATGTGTTGAGTGTCGCCCGAAACCTCCGCCTCGGCGGAAACCCCCGTGGAGAAAAAGGTCACTCGGTCCTGACTCCACTGAAATACCCCGGCCACTGCTCCGTTCAAGACGACTTTCACGGATACGGTGAACAGGCCGATCACTTTGATATCGGTTTCCCCCCTGAGATTTTCAAGTTTCCCCTCAAAGGAGCCCGTGACCTCATTCAGGCTGTCGATGGTCATGAAGCCGTTGAGGGGAACCGGATTGGGAGTTATGGACACGGGAATCTTGATTCCGAAAGGGCCTTTCACCGTGACGTCCACATAGACGCTGCTGCCACCGGCCCCGAAATCGAAACGAGCCGGTGCGGAAAAAGATTCCGCCGCCCCGACGCCGTTCGTCCCACAGATCAACAACCAGCCCAAAATCAGAAAAACCGACTTCGTTTTCATACCCCGACCTCCCCCACCCACGGTAGTCTATGTCCCCCGCACCCGGTTCCTTGCTTCAGGCGCGTTCCACTTGGAGCATAGGACACTTTCCCTGCTTACTCAAGTCCAAGGGCAAGGCCATTCGGCGTCCGGAGTCCCGGACCCCCGTGGTGTGCATGGGAACGGAGGAGAGGCGAGCGCGACATCGCCTGAAACAGGGAGGAGGGAGATACGCCCAACGGAACATCCTTCCCGCGGCCGGAGGGAGGCCTTCACCGGTCTTTCAACAGGTGGGCGAACGGCTTGTTGAAGTCTTTCCCGGAACTGCGATTTCCGCCGGTTCGAGTCTGTTCGGAGCGCGCTTTCACATCTTCCTGGTTTCCCGCGAACCGCCCGGAAGCCGCCGATTCGGCAAAGGGGCGCTTCTTCATGGAAAGGGCAATCCGCTTTCGGGCATGGTCTACGTCCAGAACCGTAACGTTCACCTGTTGGTGAACTCGAACGATTTCTCCAGGCTCCCGGACGTATTTGTCCGCCAACTGGCTGATGTGGACAAGGCCGTCCTGATGCACTCCGATATCCACAAAGGCGCCGAACGCCGTGACATTGGTCACCACGCCGGGGAGAATCATTCCCCGTTTCAGATCTTCCAGCGTGCGGACCTCATCGGAAAAGGAAATACCGTCGAAACTCCGGCGGGGATCCCGGCCGGGGCGGGCCAGTTCCGAGAGAATATCCGAAAGGGTGGGTATGCCCACCCGATCCGTTACATACCGGGTCACATCGATCCTGGACCGCACATGCTCGTCCCGGATGAGGTCCGTTACCGAAGCGCCCACGTCCCGCGCCATGGCGTACACGATTCCATAGCTTTCCGGATGGACGGCGCCGGCGTCCAATGGATGCTCTCCATCTCGGATGCGCAGGAATCCGGCGGCCTGTTCGAAGGCTTTGGGACCCAACTGTGGGACCCGTTTCAATTCTCCCCTGGACCGGAAAGGACCCCACTCGTTCCGGAAAGCAACAATGTTCCGGGCCAATCGCGGCCCCAGCCCGGATACGTATGTAAGCAGCTCTACGCTGGAGGTGTTCAGTTCCACGCCCACCGCATTCACACAGCTCACCACCGTGTCATCCAGGCTTCGCTTCAGCTTTTTTTGATCCACGTCATGCTGGTATTGACCGACACCAATGGACTTGGGATCGATTTTCACCAGTTCCGCCAGAGGATCCATGAGCCTCCGCCCGATGGAAACGGATCCTCGCACGGTGGCATCCAAGTCCTGGAATTCCTCCCGGGCCGCTTCCGATGTGGAGTATACCGAAGCTCCGCTTTCACTCACCAGGATAACGGGAGGACTTCCGGGGAGAGCCAGACTCTTCAGGAACTCTTCCGTTTCACGGCCTCCCGTTCCGTTCCCCACGGCAACGGCTTCCACCTGGTACCGCCCGCACAAGGACCCGATCTCCGCCGCGGCTCGTTCCCGCTCCCGCGAAGACAGCAGGGGGAAAACGGTGGTCCAGTGGAGCAACCGCCCCTGCCTGTCCAGGCAGGTCAGTTTCGCCCCGGTCCGAATGCCCGGATCCAGAGCAAGCACATTCTTCCGTCCCAAAGGCGGAGCCATAAGGAGCCCGCGCAGATTTTCCGCGAACACCCTGATCGCCGCATCGTCGGCCCGCTTCTTGGTCTCCAGGCGGATTTCCGTCTCCATGGCCGGAGCGAGCAATCTCTTATACCCGTCCTGAACGGCCGCCTGCACCTGGCGGGAGGCATCACTATCCCCGCGGAGAAAGCGTCGTTCCAGCAGTCCCAAAGCCTGTTCGTCGGGAACCGTGATTCGCAGGGTCAGAAACCCTTCCCCGGCCCCCCGGCGCATGGCCAGGATGCGATGGGAAGGAATCGTCCGCACCGGCTCTTCCCAGTCGAAATAATCCCGGAACTTGTCTCCGTTGTCCTCCATGCCCGGTATCACCCGCGTACGAAACACTCCCCGGGCGCGAAAAAGCTCCCGGATCTCTTCCCGGGCGCCTGCATCCTCATTGACCCACTCGGCGACAATGTCCCGAGCCCCGGCCAATGCTTCCGCAACCGTTTCGACGCCCTTTTCCGGATCCAGGAAAGCGCGGCCCGCCGCCTCCGGATCCCATGCCGGATCCTGATCGAGGAGCCGCAGAGCCAGCGGTTCGAGACCTTTTTCACGCGCCGCGGCGGCCCGGCTCCGTTTCTTGGGACGAAACGGCAGGTAGAGGTCTTCAAGCGCATGCAACGTTTCCGCGCCGAGAATCCGGAGTTTGAGTTCCTCCGTAAGGAGAGACCGTTCCTCCAGTGAACGGAGGACGGCGCTGCGCCGGTCGTCCAGATCCTTCAATCGGCCCAATTCGTCCCGGACGGTGGTTATGGCCACCTCATCCAGGCTCCCCGTCGCCTCCTTGCGGTATCGCGCTATAAAAGGCACCGTAGCCCCATCCTCGAGGAGGGACGCCACGGCCCGAACCTGGTGGGTCTGTACCTGTAACTGCTCGGCCACTATCCGAATATGATTCTCGTCCATGGGCATCGGCTTGTATTCGCGGGTTCGTTTGTTGTCAATTACAACGTGGACAGCCGGGGATTACTCCCGGACCCGACTTGCCGGAACTCGTTCCCGACTCCCGGGTATTACGCCGCCTTTCGGGATCACGGGACCACATCGTATTATCGAAGTACAAGGATAGACGGTTCTCATGATTGAGGAATTCCTTGGATTCCAGAACCCGGAGCGAAGGTTTTCGCCCACGGTCCGCAATCCTTCACTCTTTCAACAGCTCTCTGGCAATGAGGAGACGTCTTATTTCGGAAGTGCCCGCACCGATCTCCATGAGTTTGGCGTCTCTCAGGTAACGGTTGACGGGGAACTCGAGCATATAGCCGTAGCCCCCGTGGATCTGGAGAGCGTCGTTGCACACTTTGGTCGCCATCTCCGCGGCAAACAGCACCGCGGCCGCGGAGTCCTTACGAAGCCTCCGTCCCTCAACGGTCCTGACCGCTGTGTCGTATACAAGCAGCCTGCCTGCTTCAATCCCCGTGTACATGTCCGCCAGTTTGGCCTGAATAAGCTGAAACTGGGAAATGGGTTGACCGAATTGCACCCGCTGCTTGGAATACCGGAGAGAAGCGTCCAGAGCCGCCTCCGCAAGCCCGAGGCTGATGCCCGCCACAACGACCCTTTCTATGTCGAGACCCGCCATCATTACGGCCGCTCCGTCATTCTCCTCGCCCAGAATGTTTTCCGCAGGTACGATGCAGTCCTCGAACACCACCTCCCCGGTGGGGGACCCTCTGCAGCCCATCTTTTCCAGCCTGCGCGAAACGGAGAATCCTTCGAAGGCGCTTTCGACGATAAAGGCGGTGATGCCGTGGTGTCTCCTGGACTTGTCCGTTTTGGCATAGACCACCAGCGTATCGGCGATGGGTGCGTTGGTGATGAACATCTTCGTGCCGTTCAATTTGTAGGAGCCGCCTTGCCGGACCGCCGACATTTGAATGCCGGCCGCGTCCGATCCGACCCCCGGCTCCGTCAGAGCCAGCGCTCCGACGTGTTTCCCGGTACATAAGGGAGGCACGTATTTGCTTCGCTGTCCCGCATTTCCATGCCTGAACAGGTTGTGGACGCAGAGATTGGAATGCGCCACGTAACTCAGCGCCACGGCCCCGCTGCCTTTGGCCAGCTCTTCGGTGATGAGCACATGGGTCAAGGGGTCGCCGCCGATGCCCCCGAACTCCTCGGACACTGTGACGCCCAGCACGCCCAGTTCGCCCAGCTTCAGGAACAACCCATCGGGAAACAACTCTTCCCGGTCCATCTTTTCTGCCAGAGGGGCTATTTCTCTTTCCGTAAACTTTCTTACACTCTCCCGTATCAGAAGGCGCTCTTCCGACAAATGCATGCTCGATTCCTTGTCATGAGGTACCGTTTGCTCTCTTCAAAGGGAATTCCCAACGTCGGCATTCGCCTGCCTGTCGAAACCGGCCGCGTTGATCCGAACGAGAAACCGGCGGCGGATCGCCTCCGGTCAAGTTCTCTTTCCCTCCGGCGAGGATATTCCGGAGTCCTCCAAACCCCTTTGCACCTCGAAACGGGCTTGCCGGGTACATGCGCAGGCGCGTCGGATTGCGTGTGGGAAGGGAGGACATCGAAGCGACGTTTCGCGTGTTTCCGGGTCTGTTCTAATAAATCTTCAGCGTCTGACCGGGATGGATCGTGTCTCCACTCAGTTTGTTCCACTTCTTGATGGCGTCCACCGTCACGTTGAACCGCTCCGCGATGCGGGACAGGTTCTCCCCTCTCTGGACCACGTACTCACGGTGCGCCGTGACGGCCCATTTCTTCTTGTACTGCTCGTAGAATCGAACGAACTGCTTTCCCGACCCTTCCGGGACCCGGATCACGTAGGTTCCGGCCGGAAAATAGTGTCCCTTGATTTCCGGGTTGAGTTCCTTGATGACCCTGTAATAGGCGCCGCAGGCCCCTGCAATGGTCCGGGCGTGAATGCCCTCTTCGAACGTAACCTTAAAGGATTCCGAAGCCGGAGGCGCATAACGGGAGGCAGGATCCAACAGGGCGTATCCGTACCGTTCCGGATCTCGCAGGATAATCTTCGCGGCCAGGATACGGAATACGTAACGCTCCGTTTCCCTGGGCAATATCAGACGGTAATAGCAGGTTTCACCCTGCTCCCGAACCGCGGAGGCCACCCGCCCTTCACCGCAGTTGTAGGCGGCCATGGCAAGGCTCCAGCTCCCAAACTCCCGGTACAGATCCTGTAAATAGGAAAGGGCCGACCGGGTGGAGCTCTCGAAATTCAACCGGTCTTCAAACGACGAATCGCTCCGGAGTCCGTATCGTTTCCCCGTCCCGGGCATGAACTGCCATGTCCCCAGGGCTCCTTTGTAGGATTGCACATGGGGAATCAGGGAGCTTTCGGCCACGGCCAGGTACTTGATATCGTCCGGCATCTCCCGGGCCCGGAGCTCCTGCTCTATATACGGGAAGTACCGGTGCATGCGACGCATCCACATGAACACCTGGGCCTGATCGTAAACGGATATCGTGAATTCCCGGTCCAATCGTTCCCATACGTCGGGGATTTCCAATGGAACCGGTTCCCCGCACAATTCCACTTTTTCGGGAAGCTGAAACACCGAATGAAAACGCAACGTCTCGGGAATCTCCGCCACGGTCCATGCGGCGGGAACCTGCAACAGCAGAAACACCCCGACGCACACCCAAAGGCGGAAAGAAAACCGGAACCCTCTTAGGGCGCTTCGCCGGGCGTCCTGCAACCGCTTCTCCGGCTCCGGCCCGCTCCAAGCCGAAACCCTTCGGTTTCGGAAAAGACCTCGGAAAGAAGAGGTTGTCGCCGTGCACGAGGACAACCCATGCCTTTGAGCAGGATACGGCGCCGTGATGCGCCGGCCACGTCGAAACCCAGCCATCCGAGCCCCCTGTTGTTTCGGTTTTTCAGGCTATTTCGAGTTCGTTGAAGAAATAGCGGATCTCGAAAGCCGCCGTTTCCGGGCTATCCGAACCGTGAACCGCGTTGCTTTCCACGTTGGACCCGTACAGTTTTCGAATGGCGCCTTCCTCCGCCTTTCCGGGATCCGTCACTCCCATGATGGCGCGATTTCGCCCGATGGCGTCGGGTCCCTCGAGAATCATGACCACGACGGGCCCTGAGGACATGAAGTCCGTAACGCTGTCGAAAAAAGGCTTCCGTTCATGCACGATATAGAATCCCTGGGCCTGCTTCTTGGTCAGGCGCACCATTTTCATGGCGACAACCCGAAGCCCCTCGCTTTCAAAACGACGTATGATATCCCCAATCACCTGTTTCGCCACGGCGTCGGGTTTGATGATCGACAACGTCCGCTCCATGATTTCTCCTTCACTCCACCTGAAATTCGATGCCCACCGAGTATAAGGTCGCGGCTTCCAGCACCACCCTGTCAGGCCGTTGAAAGACGCGATCCGCATCGTTGGGGTTCACCCTTCGTCATTGCGGCGTACTGGTTGTACGCCTCATTCCTCAGGATTCGTCCGCCTTGCACTTCATCGTTTTTACCCGGCCTGCCCGCAATACGGTTTATCCACGGGCTGCTATGCCGCTCAACCTGCCTTCCGCGGGATAACGGTCTGCTTTCACGCGCCCCCAACATACTTGAATCACGGCGGAAATGCAAGAACGACCGGGGCTCAAACCGCCGATGGCAAGGGGTCGAGTCCGCCCGGCCGCAAGACCGGAAAGCAGCACCCGCGTGTTTCCGAGGAATTCCGTCGAGGCCCGGTGGGGGCTCCACCGGAGCGGCCCCGGCGACGACACACGACCGTTGGGATCAACCGAGGCCGTATTCTTTGATTTTGTTCTGGAGGGTTTTCCGGGTGATCCCCAGAATACGGGCCGCGTGGGTGCGGTTTTCTCCGGTAAGTTTGAGCGTTTTCTCCAGGAGTTCTCGTTCGGCTTCCTTGAGGGTCACCCCGGCGCGCCGGATGATGTCATCCCGGCATGGTGCGGTGCGAAGTTGGAGGGGCAGACAATCCGCCCGGATCCACTCCGAGCGGCACATGATCACGGCGCGCTCCACCGTGTTTTCCAGCTCCCGGATGTTTCCGGGCCAGTGATAGACCTGCATGAGGCTTACGGCCTGCGCTTCGAACCCTTGGATGGAACGGTGGTTCTTGCGGGCGTGCACTCCCAGAAAATGGTTCAGGAGGGGGAGGATGTCCTCGGGGCGCTCTCTCAAGGGAGGAATCCGTATGGGAACCACGTTCAGTCGGTAATACAGGTCCTCCCTGAATCGGCCCTCCTTGACCTCGTTCTCCAGGTCCTTGTTGGTGGCGGCGAGAAGGCGCACATCCACGGAAACGGCGCGGATTCCCCCCAGGGGATCGAACTCGTGCTCCTGAACCACCCGGAGCAGTTTGGCCTGAGTGGCCGGAGTCATTTCTCCGATCTCATCCAGAAACAGGGACCCTCCATCCGCCAGCTCGAAACGGCCTTTCTTCCGGGATACGGCTCCGGTGAACGCCCCCTTCTCATGCCCGAACAATTCGCTTTCCAGGAGCGTCTCCGGCAAGGCCGCGCAATTGATCTTGATGAACGGCCGATCCTTGCGGGGGCTGTTCTGGTGGATGGCATTGGCCGCGAGTTCCTTTCCGGTTCCGCTTTCACCCAACAGGAGGACCGTGGCGTCGGTGGGCGCCACCAGGGCCATGGTTTCGAAAATTTCACGCATGGCCCGGCTTTCCGCAACAATGTTGGAGAAGTCGAAACGCTGATTCAGGCGTTCCTGGTGCCGCACGTTTTCCAGTTCCAGGTTTCTGAAAAACAAGGCCCGGTCCACCTTGATCAGAAGCTCATCCATGTCCAGGGGTTTCTGCAGATAATCCAGGGCGCCTAGTTTGAGCGCTTCCACGGCGGATTCCACGGATCCATAAGCGGTCATCATGATCACGGGCAGGAGGTGGAACCCTTTCTTCATCGCCTTCAAGGCTTCTATCCCGGACCCGCCCGGCATCCGGATATCCATCAGCACCAAGTCCGGGGCGCCTGCGGATACCTGTTCCAATGCGGAAGATCCGCTTTCCGCCTCCATCACCCGATATCCCTCTTCTTCCAGGTGGGCGCGGATCATGGTGCGGTGAGAGGCCTCATCATCCACCACCAGGACGGTCTTGTCCTTAGGGCCTATCATACGGATCCACTCCCCGGTCCCGGCAGACGGATGGTGAACGTGGTTCCCCGGCCCGGGTCGCTCCGGGCGGTAAGGGCGCCTCCATGATCCTCCACGATTCGATGCGCTACGGCCAGGCCCAATCCCATGCCGGATTCCTTGGTGGTAAAGAACGGGTCGAAAACACGGGACAGGGTATCCGCATCCATGCCATGTCCCGTATCCGAAACCCGGATCTCGCATCCCCCGTCCTCCGCCACCGTCGCTTCCACCCTCAGCAGTCCCCCGGCATCCAATGCGTCGGCGGCGTTCAGAAACAGGTTCAACAATACCTGAATCATCTGATCGCGATCCACCTCCGCTTCCACGAGGTCGGAACACGTGTTCTCAAATGCGATACCCTTAAGACCGAGTCTCTCCTGAACCAGCGTTCGGGCATGCTCGATGAGGTCGCGAAGAGGCGCCCGCCGCACGGCCGGCTTTCTGGATCCGGCAAAATCCAACAGCGCCGTGATGACCCGGTTCAACCGTTCCGCTTCCTGGACCAGGAGATGGGCATATTCGGATTCCCGTGTGCCCTGCGGGAATTTCTTCATGAAAAACTGGGAGAACCCCCGTATGGAACTCAGGGGATTGCGGATTTCGTGGGCAACTCCGGCGGCCAGCCCACCCACCGCGGCCAGCCTCTGGCTCCGGGCCGCGTGTTCCCTGAGTTCCCGGATCTCCCGGAGGTCCTGAATCAACAGTACCGTCCCTATACGCCGCCCTTCCGGATCGCGGACCACGGCGCCATATATGGACACCGGTATGGACCGCCCATCCGCGGTAAGCGCCTGTTCTTCCCAATGCAACACTCTACCGGACGTGCGGATTCGGTGCAGGATTTGGGCCGCATGCACCCCGAACAGGGCATCGAGGCCGCGGCCCTTGAAATCGTCCGATTCCACTCCGAACAGACATTGCGCCGCCGGGTTGGCGGTAGCCACCCGGTCATCGGTGCCCAGTACGATCAGGCTGTTGGGCATGGAATCCACCACCCGGCCATAGTAAGCACGCACGTGTTCCAAAGCTCTCCGGCTCAGGTAGGCGTTCTGCACCAACAAGACCACCAGGAACGAGGCTCCTCCCAAAAGAACCAGCAAGCCGCCCATAAAAGCTGCGTGCCAAAGGTCCTGCCTGCGGGCATCGTTGTGGGACGTGAGATCGAGACCCACCGCCATCACCAGGGGATCCAGAGGCATCCGAGACGCGGGATCCGGGAGCATCCGATGCATAGGAGCGTCCTGCTCCATTCGAGGTCGACGGTGGCCCGGGCGCAGAGGAACGAACTGTTTGGTTACCACGAGCGTGTTCTTGTCCGGCCGGTAGGACCGGGTCACACCAGGGTCCGGGAAGTCATCAAGTTCGCGCTCCGGACTCCACGGCTTGCCCACCTGTGCCTTGTCACTATGGAACAGCACCATGCCCTGCGCGTCCACCAGGGCCAGAAATTTGAGGTGGGATTCCTGGGCCATTTCTTCCAGGAGCCATTGCACCCGGTTTCCGCTCCAACCCATGCCCATCATGTCGATGCGGGCGCCGGCCTGCAGGCCTTCAATGATCACCCTGCCTTGAGTGGCCAGAAGTTCGTTTACCAGTATCCGCTCCCGGTACAGATTTCTGTAGGTGGAAAAACCTAGAATTCCCAGCAGCAGCAGAGTAGTCGCCGCAATGGACAGGGCGGAAACGGTCATGCGTTGCCGGCTGAACCGGCTTCCCGGAGCGGGGTTTTCCATAAACGTTCCCAAGGGGTGAGACGGCTCTCGAGGATACACGGCTTCCGGCGAAGAAGCCCGTTCACTTGCCGATACAAAAACGACTGAAAATCCGGTCCAGGACGTCCTCCGTGGTGGTGCGACCCGTGAGTTCTTCGACGGCGTCCAGGGCCCAACGCAGATCCGCCGCCAGCGTATCCAAGGTGTCCAGCGTCTTCAGGGTGGAAACGGCTCGGTTCGCATGGACCATACACCGTTCCAGCGCCTCCTTGTGACGTGTTTTGGTCAGAAGGACCTCGGTACCGGGCTGGATGCCTTCAATCAGGAAACATCGTCTCAGGGTTTCCTTCAGTGAATCCATGCCGGCGCCCGTCAAAGCCGATACGGCCACCATGGGAACGCCCGGAAAACGGGTCTCCAAGGGCCGGATGCTCTTCCCTTCCCAAAGATCCACCTTGTTGGCCGCCAGCACCACTTTCCTTCCGCGCACCTGTTGAAAAACGGCGTCGTCCTCCGCACCGGGATCCGTCGAATAATCCACCAGGAACAACACCAGGTCCGCCTCGGATATCCGCTGGAACGTGGCTTTCAAGCTGATTCGCTCGATCTCATCCTGCGTGGATCTCAACCCGGCCGTATCCGTGAGTCGTACGGCCACACCCCCGATATTCACGGTTTCCTCGATGGAATCCCGTGTGGTCCCGGGATAGGGTGTCACGATGGCCCGCCCATGTCCCAGTAGACGGTTCATGAGGCTGGACTTACCCACGTTGGGGCGCCCGGCGATGACCACGTGCACCCCTTCCCGAAATATACGGCCCGCATGGAATGAGTCCACGAGTCGCCGGAGTTGCGGAAGCACGGAGGACTCCAACTCATGAACGGCCTCTTCCGGTTTGAGAATATCCACATCCTCGTCCGGAAAGTCGATGGCCACCTCGGTTCGAGCCAACAAATCCACGAACACGTTTCCCAGAAATTGCAGCCTTTCCGACAGTTCTCCCTGCAAGTGCCGACTCGTCACCGCCAAGGCTTCCCGGGTACGGGCCTGAACCATGTCGATTACGGCCTCGGCCCGAGCCAGATCAATCCGGCCGTTCAAAAAGGCGCGCTTGGTGAATTCGCCGGGTTCCGCAGGGCGGGCTCCCTCGGCGAATATGAGCTCCAGGAGCCGCTCCAGCACGGCGGGACCGCCGTGACATTGGATTTCGAGGACATCTTCACGGGTATAGGTCTTGGGCCCCTTCATGAGGGCGAGCAACACCTCGTCCACATACTCTCCGTTTCGGGGATCCACCACATGACCGTAATGCAGGTAATGGGATCGCAGGTCCTTTTGGGAACCTCCGTGCACGAACAAGCGAGCGGCAATACGGAGACAATCGGGTCCGCTTACCCGCACGATTCCGATGGCTCCTTCTCCGGGAGGCGTCGCCACAGCAGCTATGGTATCGAATTCGGGCATGGGACCCAGCCGGGGGTTTCCCCGTCTCCTGAGGATCAAGGGCTGGAACCGCATCCAAGCCGGATGCTTGGTAAGAAAGACCGGTATAAGGGTGTTTCTGTTTAACAGGCCGGTGGGAAACGCGACCTGCCGCGTGGCGCTTCATCCTTTCTGCCTGCACGTCCCGCCTGTCTGCGTGCGATCACCCACAGACAGGCGTTATGGCGGCGTACTATATGTACGCCTCATTCCTCAGGATTCGCGCGCCTTGCATCTCATCGTTTTGCACCAGCCTGCCCGAAGCCTGTTGATCAACGGGCCGATATCGGACCGTTGGAAAGGGCGAGCCTCGGTCTGATTCAGTACGCATAATTCCCTCCGCCGTCACGGTGCACCCTTCGCGCGGGGCCGTGAAGGGACAGGCTTCACGGCAACGTACGCTCGACGTACCTCATTCTTCGCGATTCCCGCGCGCGGGGGCCCACCGTTTCTTTTCCCACGGCGAACGCCGCCGCATGGTGAACCGCCGGCGCCTTCCCGGCGCATACCGTACCTTCCGCCGTCGGTCCGGTCCGGAGATATTCGGAGCGGGACCCGGCGGGGCGCGGCCGGACCGTTCGGCGGCCCCATCCTGGGTATCCGATCGAAGGATCTCAGTCCTTCTTGGGGCTCTTGGTTTTCGCCGAGCGTTGAGGAAAGATAATGATCCTCTTCAGCAACCCTTCTCCCTTACTCTTGGTACGCAGTTGCTTGTCGTCCTGAAGCGCCAGATGGATTATTCGGCGGTCGTGAGCGTTCATGGGACTCACCGTGACGGGTTTTCCCGCACGCTTGGCCTTTTCACCCAAACGCAGGGCCATTTCCGCCAATGTTTTCCTTCGGCGGCCACGGTAGTTCTCGGAATCCACCACCACGTGGATCCGCTTACCCAACCGTTTGCTGACCATCTTGGTTACCAGGTACTGAAGGGCATCCAGCGTCTTTCCTTTCTTGCCGATGAGCAACCCCGAGGACTCTCCCGTCACGTTCAGCTGAACCCTTCCTTCGGAAATTTCCCCTTGAACCTGAGAAGACATGCTTGCCAATCGAATCACGTTTTCGAGAATCTCCTTGGCCGTATCGACCGCTTCCTGATCATGTTCTCCCACTTCGACGGGTTCGCTGTCGGATTCCAACTCGAAATCCTCTTCTTCCTCTTCTCCTTCCTCCAGGTCCGCTTCCACGTCCACGTCCACGTCCACGTCCACGTCCGCCGTGTCTATCTCTTCTTCCGCGGTTTCCACGATGGAAACCTCTTCCTCAGGTTCCTGAGGGGGTTCGGTCACCTCGGGTTGCACCGGCGGCTCGGGCCGATAGGAAAATTCTTTCTGAAGATCGGACAAGTCCACCAGGGGCTCTTCCGGTGGTTGCTCCTTAAACAGAGCCCGGATCTTGGCCTTCTTACTTCCCACCAAACCAAAAATCCCGGTGGATCCAGTGGAAAGAATGGTGATTTCCAATTTCTCGGGTGTCGTGGAAAAATGCTTGCAGGCCTTATAGATCGCCTCCTCTGTGTTTTTCCCTTCGAATTCATTGGGTTCCATGAGTTTCCTCCGCATGAGGTCAGGCCTTCTTGTTGATGAGATACTGTTGGCCTATGGAAAGGACGTTATTCATCAGCCAGTAAAGGACCAAACCTGAGGGAAAATTGATGAACAAGAACGTAAAGACAACAGGAAGCGCCAGCATTATCTTGGCTTGAGTAGGGTCACCTGGTGTAGGGGTCATCTTCTGCTGTATGAACATGGAAAGACCCATAAGTAGTGTCAATACTGGCAAACCTCCTGTATACGGAATGTCGAACCCGATGTATAGTCTATCCGGAGCGGATAAGTCGTTAATCCAGAGCATAAATGGAGCGTGTCTCATCTCAATGGATTCCCCAAGCAACCGATACAAGGCAATGAAAACAGGAATCTGGATAAGCATGGGGAGACAGCCTCCCATGGGATTCACTTTGTGTGTTTTGTACAGGGTCATGAGTTCAGCGTTCAAGCGTTGCTTGTTATCCTTATGTTGTTCCCTCAGCCTGGCCATCTCCGGCTGCAGCTTCTGCATGGCCTTCATGGACTTATAGCTTTTTTGCGTAAGCGGCCAAAACAGGATTTTGATCAGAATGGTCACGACAATAATGGCCAATCCGTAGTTCTTGAGCCCATTATACACCCAGTTGAGGACAAAAAGAATGGGTTTGGCGATCACATCGAACCAACCGTAATCTACGGCCCGGTCCAGCCCCAGATTGAGCGATTTGAGCGTATCCAGCTGCTTGGGCCCGAAATAGAGGTGGTACCGGTACGTGGCCGCCATGTTCCGGAGGAGATTCACGGGAGGCATGACAAGATCCAGGCGCACCATGGCGGGATCCACGCGGTTCACTCGAACGCTCCCCTGGATGTTTTCCACAGGAATCAGGGCCTTAAGAAAAAAATTGTCCTGGTAAGCGGTCCAGCGAATATCGCCGGCCCAGATTTTGGATTGTTTCACCTCCTGAGCATCCTGGGATTCCACGGTGTTGTTCACCAGTGCGGCGGCTTCCGTGGTGTTGTAGTAGCCTTTCTTGGTCTCAAAGGGGGCCCCGATGAGTCGGACCTCCAGATTATCGTCCAGAATCCCCTCCGATCCGTTCTCCAGAATCACATCCAGGTCCATGAGGTAGGAATCCGGGTAAAATGTATACCGTTTCACCAACCGGATCCCATCGGCTGACGTCCACGAGAACGTCACGTTCCTGGGTCCCGCCGTTGGCGTGACATCCAGTCGGGTCTGATCCGCCTCAAACCGTGCGGAATCCAGGTCCGGGACACTCCCTTTGAAGAAGGCCAATTGAGGAGATCGGGTACCGGACTTGAACATCTCCAGCCAGGGCGAGGACGAGTCCACACTCTCACGATACTGCTTCAACTGAAAACTTACGACCTCCCCCCGCATTTCGGAAAGGACGGCGCGGTAAAGAGGGTGCTCCACCACCACCTCACGGATTTCCCGAACCGGCTCCGCCGAAACCACGCCGGGCCGCAGCTCCGGGAGATCGGCGGGTCGAACGACGGGGTCCTGCGGAACCACGGGACGGGGCAGGGCTTGTTCCCTTTCGGCCGGCTTTTCCGGAGACGGCTGCTCCACGCGCGATCCAAAGAAATGAGACCATGCCAGGAAAACCAGGATCGAAAGGGCCACGGCCAATAGAGCGTTTTTTTCCATTCAGTACACTCCCATCGAAACACATTACAGGGGATCCACCGGATCGAAGCCTCCGGGGTGAAAGGGATGACATTTCAACAGCCGCCGGACCGCGAACAAAACCCCTTTCCCCGCGCCATGACGCCGGATGGCCTCCAGGGCATATGCCGAACACGTAGGGATGAATCTACAGCAAGGAGGGAATATGGGAGATACAAACGACCTGTACAGCTGTATACAGGCAATCAATGCGTACTTGATCATCGCCGATTCAGGGTCACGGCAGCCTCTCCGAAATCTCCCGGTTCACGCTGCAATAGTTCAGCTCCGTCGAACCAGGCTTGGCAATAATCACCACGTCGGAAGACCGCGGGAAACGCGCTTTGTTAAGCCTGAAAACTTCTCTAACCAGTCGCTTAACCCGGTTACGCCGGGTTGCCTTCCCCACTTTCCTGCCCGCCACGACGCCCAACCGCGTGATCCCCAACCGGTTGGGGCTGTGGAGAATCACGAAGTGCTTGGTATGGATCCGGCGCCCCGTTCCAAAAACATGCTGAAATTCCCACCGGAGGAGCAGTCTTTCGGATTTCGGGAAGGAGCAAGGTTTCACACAGACCCAAACACGGCAAACGGCGCCTTCTCCCGGTACCTCCACCCGGTTGGGTGGGAGAAGCTCGTGTCCATTCTCCATAACAGACCGTCGAAAGACGCGATCTTCGGCGCCGGGCTTCATCCTTCGTCATTACGGCGTACTCTATGTACGCCTCATTCCTCAGGATTCGCCCGCCCTGCATCTCATCGTTTTGCACCGGCCTGCCCGCAATACGGTTTATCAACGGGCTGATAAGGCTCACCGCTCAGCCATAGCGTCCGCCTGTAATGGGAGCCCGGCGTCTCTACGCGGATGATGAAGATACAACCGGTCAGGCGCTCAACACCTTGCGTCCCTTAGCCCTCCGATTCTGCAGGACCCTCCTGCCTCCTTTGGTGCTCATCCTGACGAGAAACCCGTGAGTACGTTTGCGTCTCAGGTTGTTGGGCTGAAATGTGCGTTTCATGAATTCCTCTCAAAAAAAGGTATCCGTTTATTATAGACGTCAATGCACTATTGTCAATGCACAATTCAGCCCCGGGCATTGGGCGGCTTGCCCGGCTTGTCTCCTCGGTTTCTCCTCGATGCTGCAATGCACATCCCTTACCTGTTCATCCCGGCTTCCTTCTCCCCGGGGATTCCACGGTAACAGAATAGCACATCCGCATCGGTCCCGAAAAGCACTCCGCCACCCTCTGGCCGCCGTTTTCATCGCTTCGGTTCTCCATCATGTCCGGCAACCGGAAGCAGCGGCATTCACGGCGCCGGTGCGAGGCCCGGCATGGCAACCTCAAACCGGCAAAGAGAACCTCCTTCCCAACGGAATTCGGCTCAAAGCGCATAACGCACATCCCTCCGGAAAACCCTCCATGCGGATCCCGTCCCGCGGCTCCACGGAAAAGTCGCGGATTTGTATCATATACTTGACAATCGGCGCCTGGACGGCCTACTAGAACAGATTGAAGGATGAGTGGTGTAATCCGCCGCCTTCGCGCTCCTTGCGGCACAGAATCACCGGGGGGTTCTCAGTGTGGTTTCGGCAAAAGACGGCGACGCTTCCGCTGCTTGAAAACGAACATGGCGGGTATGGTTCTTCCCATCCCTTTGCGAGTGAACCATCGGCTTGGGCGGAAGAAGACCCGGAGCAGATTCTCTTGGTCCTTAGCGTATCCGAAATCATCCACATGGTGGAATGGGAGCCGGAATCGACCATCGGAGACTTCTTTTCCACGCGGGAAGATGAATCTGCTTCCGCGGAAATCGACGCCCCGAACCCTGGGCATCATCAGGAACATCTTCCCGTCTTATCAGGACCCGGCTCGGTGCATGAAGCTCCGTCCCGCAGTGTTTCGCTCTCCCCTGGCCACCGAACCCGCACGCTTCTTCGCGCCCACGGACCTGTGTTCCGGTGTGGATCCGGAGAAAAGCATCGCTGTCTCCCGGCGCCGCCGATGCGGACCTCTCCGCAGGACAACGGGGGCGCCTTCGTCTCGGGTTTGGGCCGGCGGATCCGTTTCCTGGTGGGCGTTCCCTGGTTCATGCTGGTCTACGCCATTTCCGATTTCTGCATGAATCGATTCAGGACATGGAGCTGAGCATCTTCCTGGCCTCCGCCGCCTCCGGATCCTGCAACCCCAATTCCAGCGCTTTGTCCAGGTACAGCCGCGCCTGGTCCCGGTTATCCGTCTTCGAATACATCACTCCCGCGTGATAATGAATCACCGGATCCTGCTCCGCGTGTTCCAAAGCTCGGTCTATATAGCGCAACGCCGACTCCAGACGACCCGACTTGAACTCCACCCATGCCACCGTATCCAGGATAAACGGGTTCTTTTCCCCCTGCGATAATGCCCTGTGCGCATACACCAGGGCCTTTTCGAGCGATGCCCGGTCCGGCCGATGTTCGGCGTATAAGTACGCGAGATTGTTGTTCACAATAGCCACGAAAGGATGTTTCCCGATGAGTTCTTCGAGTACGACGATGGCCTGATCCGTATCCCCGAGCTTTTCGTGCAACAAGGCCAACGTGAATCCGATCTGCAATGAATCGGGTCGCTTGTCGAAAATAGTCGTGAGTTCCTGAACCGCGTCCTCCAGTCGTTGGGCCTTTGCATACAGTGCGGCCAGAAAATAGTACGGGCGGTCCCATTCGGGGAGCACCTCGATGGCCGCCTTGAAACGGGATTCGGCCTCTTCGAATTTGTCCTGCCTGAGGTACACCGTACCCATCAGATTCAACAGGTACCCATTGTTCGGATCGTCCTGCAAGAGCCGTCGGCAGAGCGCTTCCGCCTCGTCCGGTTTGCCCGCGGCGAAATAGGTGTCCACGAGCAGCGTCAGGGCCGCTTCCCGATCCTGCCTCAGGGACAGCACCTTACTGAACAGCTCGATGGCCTGGCTCGTATCTCCCAGGGCGCGCTTCAGCTTTCCCAGTTCCATGTATCCGACGGAAGATTCGGGCTCCCGCTGAATCAGGAGTCGAAAAACCTCCTCCGCCTCCCCGGCCTTCCCCGTCACAGCCAGTATCCGGCCCCGATGCACCAAAAGCAGCGTGTTTCCGGGAAACTGTTTCAATCCCTCCTCGACCACGTCCAAGGCCTGAGGCCATTCCCGGGAACGTTCAAAGGATTGCAGGAGGGCCACACGCAGTTGGAAATCGGAAGGGAGCCGGCGCATACCCCGCTTCAATTCGTCCCGGGCCAGGTCCGGATTCCCAGTCCGGGACAAGGCGCCGGCAAGAGAAACATAGGCGTCCGACTCCGAGGGAAGCATGTCCACGGCTTGCCGCAGATGAATGACCGCGTTCTCGTATTCGGATCGGTTCAGCAGCGCCTTACCCTTGATCAAATGACCGTGACCGTTGGATGAAGATCGAGCCAGCACGGTATCGCTCACGGATTCCGCTTCGTCCCAACGACCCATACGTGAGAGGATGAGACCCTTCTTGACCAAGGGCTCCACAGTGCGCGCCTCGGGGGTCTGTTGAATGAACGCATTCAGGACATCCAGCGCGCGTTCCGGCTCATTCCGGAACAGGTGTACTTCCGCCAAACCCTCATGAAGGGTCCAGACGTCGGGGGAACGAATCGTCGCTTTCTCCAGGACCGCGAGTGCGTCCTCACTCATGTTGCGGGACAACAGGAAAGAAGCGTACCCAAGCAGAATCTCTTCCCGTTCGGGCGCGGCTTCCATGAGTCGCTCATACTCCGCCAAGGCTCTTTCAGACTGATTCGTTTCCTGGAAGAATTTGGGAAGCAGCAACAGATAGCCCATCTCGTCCGATTTTCGTTCCACCAGTTTTCGGAGTTCTTTTTCCGCTTCACCCAACCGGCCTTCGGATAGGAATTGCCTGCTCATGATGAGATAGGAAAAGGGATTGTCCGGATCCAACTCCCGGTACTCCATCAGGTAGTCCTTCATACGGTCGATCTCTCCGACCTGACCGTACGCACCGGCATAGGTAAACAACACTTCCTTTTGAATACCGGCCGGATCGATCTTGTTCAGGGAAACCAAGGCCTCCTGGGGTTGTTTCAAGACCAGATGGGCCTGGGCCTGGAGCAACAGCGCACCCGCGTGCTCCGGGTTCCCGTCCAGAACCGGTTGAATCATCTCCAGGGCCTGTCTTCCCCCCCTGCCCGCGACCAGCAGCTTTCCCAACTCGATCCGCGCATCCACGTGGGTTTCATCCAATTCCAAAACCTTGTTGAAGGAACCGTAGGCGCCCTGGACATCCCCGTCCATGTTCAGCGCAGAGCCCAACTGGAGCCAGGCCGGAACGAATCGAGGATCCAATTGCAGCGCGTTCTTCAGTTCCAGCACCGCCTTCTTGTATTCCCCCGCCTCAATCAGGGCGACGCCTTTTTGATAAAACGCATCGCGCTTCTCTTCCTTGCTCGAACACGCGGACATGAGCATTAAGGATAGAAGGAAGCACACTACCCCAAACGCACGGTGGAATCGGGGATGACCCAAATGACTCATGGTTCCCGTCCTTTCTCGACTATGGGTGTTTCATGCAGCTCATAAACGAAACCGTCTTCGTTCCTTTATTGTGCCAGTTCGGAGGGGGCGCCGTCCAATCAAATGTGTTCGGCCGCATCCTGAATTCCGTGTTTTTCCATCCCGCACGCGTTTTTTGTGCACAATGGCATTCTCCGGGAACGGGGTAACGGCAGTCCGGCAAAGAACGAACCGATGCGGAAAGCACGGGTTTCGAAGAAGGAGACGCAGTCGAAGTACATCCCGGTGAAGCGGGTTATCGGGAAATCACCGGAGAGGAGGGAGGAGATCCTCCACGGCTTGAGCCACTTCCCGAGCGATGGCTTCGGCCGCTTTAACAGGATGCGCGGCATCCCGGATGGGACGACCCACCACGATATAGTCCGCTCCCGCCTGCACAGCCTGAGCGGGGGTGGTGATTCGTTTCTGATCTTCCTCATGGACGGTGCTCCAGGCGGGGCGGATCCCGGGAATGACCAACAGGAAATCGGAGTCCGTTTCCGCCCGGACTCGGGCCGCCTCATGGCCGGAACAGACCACGCCGTGGCAGCCGGCGTTCTCGGCCAACAGGGACCGCATGAGAACCAGGAGTCCGGGATCCGTTTGGAACTCCTCGCGGAAACCCAGAGTATTCAACTGCGTCGACCCGATACTGGTGAGAAGGGTCACCCCAAGGATACGAAGACCCGAAGAAGCCGAGGCGGCCTCCGTCGCCGCCTTCAGCATGGCGGTCCCGCCGTCGCAGTGCACGGTGAGAAAATCGGCTCCGAGTCCGGCGGCGGCGCGTACCGCGCCTCGCACGGTGGCGGGAATGTCATGCAGTTTCAGATCCAGAAACAGCTTCGCCGAACCCGCGGCGGATCGAACCGCCTCCACTATGGAAGGCCCCTCCCGCACAAACAACTCCAAACCGATTTTGAAAACGCCTACTCCGTCCCGAAGTTCTTCCACCAAAGCCAGCGCGGAACGGGCGTCGGGTACGTCCAGTGGAAACACGATATATTCTTTTCCGGAACGGTGCGGCATGCGGGCTCCTGCAGGCAAATTCTATGCGGCGTCTCCCTGTACCTGAGACAGAACCTGTTCGTCGCTGAAATGGCGCAGCGTAATGGCTTTACCCGGGCACTCGGACGCACACACTCCGCATCCCTGACAGGCCGCCGGATCAATGGCCGCCGTCTCGGCCCCCGGTTCGATGCGCGGAACCCCATACGGGCAGGCCCGCACACACGTCAGACATACCGAGCACCGGTCGGCATCGACGTGCGCCACGGTACTGCTGGCGACGAGTCTGGCTTTGGTGAGCACGCCCAGGGCGCGGGCCGCGGCTCCGAGACCTTGCGTGACGGCCTCTTCCACAAACTGGGGACTGTGCGCCAGACCGGCCAGAAAGAAGCCGGGCGTACTGAAATCCAGGGGACGCAGTTTGACGTGCGCTTCCAGAAAATAGCCTTCCTGTGTGCGAGGAAGCCTCAACGTCCGGGACAAGTCCGCGGAAGACGAGGCCGGGCGGATGCCCGCCGAAAGAACCACCAGGTCCGGTTCGATACGGATCTCCAGCCCCGAGGTGGGGTCCCGGAACGTGAGTTCGAGAGAAGCGCCGACCTGTTGCAGCACGGGAGGAGACTCCGGCTCGAAGCGGGCAAAGAGGATTCCCTGTTCCCGCGCCCGCGTATAATACTGTTCCTTGAATCCGAACGTCCGGATGTCCCGATACAGGATCACCACGAGGGCGTCCGGATTGCGTTCCTTCAATGCCAGCGCGCCGCGCACCGCAGCGGAACAGCACACCCGGCTGCATAAGGGGTTTTCGTCGTTCCGGGATCCGATACACTGAATCATGGCCGCCGTTTGAACCGAGCGGCCGAAATCCGGATTTTCATCCAGTCTGCCGGACAGTTCCACCTGAGTCAATACCCGCTCGTCCGTGCCGTAGAAGTACTCTCGAGGGGTGTATTGAGACCCTCCCGTAGCCACAACGGCGGCGCCGAATTCCACTTCGTGTCGCCGCCCGTTTTCCTGTACGGCGCCCTTGAAGTTCCCGACGGCGCCTTCCACCCCGGACAGGACGCTCTGCGTGTACACCTGAATAAGCGGATGGCGCTCCACCCGCTCCGCCAGGCTGCGCGCCAAGGCCCTGGGGGAATTCCCTTCCAGCGTGGCGGGGAGATTCAAGGCGAAGCCGCCCAGCCGATCCGATTGCTCGAGGAGCACGGTGTCAATGTCTTGTTCGGCAAAGGTCAGCGCCGCGCTCATTCCGGCGGGACCGCCCCCGATGACCAGGGCCCGGTTCCGCACCTGGGAAGAGATTTCTTCCAAGGGCTCCAGAAGAGCGGCCCGGGCCACGCTTCTCCGCACCAGATCCATGGCTTTTTCCGTGGCCGCTTCCTTGTCGCCCTGATGCACCCAGGAGCACTGGTCCCGGATGTTGGCCTGTTCGTAAACATAGGGATTGAGTCCGGCCTCCTGTATGGTTTCCCGAAAGAGCTTCTCGTGCGTACGGGGCGAACAGGACGCAACCACCACCCGATTCAGGTTTTTCTCTTGGATCACTTCCCGGATGTGCTTCTGCGAATCCGTGGAACAGGAAAACAGCAGATCCTCGCTGTGCGCCACGTGAGGAAGCGAACCCGCGTCTTCAGCCACCCTGTGGACGTCCACCACGCCGGCGATGTTGATGCCGCAATGGCATACGAACACGCCGATTCTGGGCGCCTCATAGTGGATTTCCCCATTCCATGGAAGCGGGGCGGGCGCAGCGGGCGGCTCGGAACGTTCCAGGAAACGGGCGGCTCCGGCGGCGGCGGCCCCCGCCTGGGCCACGGTTTCCGGAATGTCCTTGGGACCCTGGATCGCCCCGCATACGAAAACCCCCTCCCGGCCGGCGCCCACGGCGTTTTCGAAGGGATAAGCGGCGAACCCGAAGACGTTCCGCTCGATACCGAGAAGGTCCATCAAGCGGGCCGCTTCCGGGCGGATGTCCATGCCCACGGAGAGCACCACCAGATCGAACTCCTCTTCCACGATGGAACGACTCGGAAGATCCAGATATTCGAGGAGCAGATTCTCGTTTGAAGGATCCACGGAGACCTGCGAAACCATGGAGCGGATCATGCGAAGATCGGTCTCCTCCAAGGTTTTCAGGCAAAACGTATCAAAGCCCCGGCCCTGGGCCCGCAAATCCATATAGAACAGGGCCGGCTGTATCCCGGGGTCGTGTTCCTTCATGACCCGGGCCTGTTTCACGGCATACATGCAGCACACGGACGAACAAAAACCGCGGTCCCGGCTCACATCCCGGGACCCCACGCACTGGATCCAGGCGATTTTCCTGGGTTCTTTCCCATCCGACGGACGCGTCACGTGGCCTTGCCCCGGTCCCGACGCACTGAGCATGCGTTCGAACTCCAGACTCGTTACCACGTTCCGGTACCGCCCGTAGCCGTACTCGCCCACTTTCCCGGCGTCATACAAGGTATATCCC
This sequence comes from uncultured Thermodesulfobacteriota bacterium, assembly GCA_964597345.1. Classification (GTDB taxonomy): domain Bacteria; phylum Desulfobacterota; class Desulfarculia; order JACQYL01; family JACQYL01; genus CAZQXK01. The sequence continues at coordinate 61,374 of CAZQXK010000006.1, forward strand.
GGAGCCAGAACGACGGCGGCCGCCCGCAGGATCCGTTCCTCCGGTTTCTGAAGAAAATCCACGGCCTTCTGAGCGCAGACCTTTTCACAGATACGGCACTTGCCTTTGGTCAGGTAGATACACTCGTCCGGATCTATGGCGTACACAAGCGGAATGGCCTGAGGATATTCGATGGACACCGCTTTGCGGGTAGCGAGACCCTCGTTGTATGCGTCGATGACCTTCTTAGGACATTTCTGAGCGCACAGCCCGCAGCCCACGCATCGTTCCATGTCGATGAACCGGGGCTTCATGCGGAGCGTCACCCGGAAGTCGCCGGCGGTTCCCACAACATCCGTCACCTCGGACAAGGTGAAGATTTCAATGTTCGGGCGCCGGGCGCACTCCACCAACTTGGGGGAAATCATGCACATGGCGCAATCGTTGGTGGGAAACGTCTTGTCCAGTTTGGCCATGTTCCCGCCGATGGCGGGGGAAGACTCCACCAGGTACACACGCCGGCCCATCTCGGCGAGATCCAGGGAAGCTTGAATGCCCGCGACCCCGCCTCCGACCACCAGAATGCCTTTTTCAGAATTGGGTTCCTTCATGCTCAACAAAAAGCTCCTTACCAGGCCGTTGAATAACGCGATCTGCGCCGTCGGACTTCATCCTTCGTCCTTGCCGCGTACTGTGCTTACGTCTCGTTCCTCAAGATTCGCCCGCCTTGCATCTCATTGTTTTTACCCGGCCTGCCCGCAATACGGTTTATCAACGGGCCGTTACAGGCCCCTTGGATCCGGCCGCCGTCGGGCCCGTTTTTCAGACGAAGGTCACGGCGCCATGCCGAGTTCCCGGAGGACGGGCAGGGAATCCACCCGGTTCATACGGATGAAATCCAGCACCCGGCGGTCCCCCAGGGCCAGGTTGATGAGATCCGTGATATAGAGAACGGGGACGTTCTCCTTCAGCACCCCCGTGGCCCGCAGATCTCCTTGGAAGAGATCGAGGTTCGCCTGACACATGGGGCACGCAACCACGATCATGCGCGCTCCGGTCTTCTGCATGCGTTGAAAGAGCTTTTCCGCCAGGTGGACCACGACGTCCCTTCTGGGTATGGACAGACCGCCTCCGCAGCATGCGGTTTTGTAGGACCAATCCAGGACGCGCGCGCCCAGGGCTTCCACCACCCGATCCATACTTTGGGGATTCTCGTGTTGTTTCGATCCCGTGACTTTGGGGGGGCGGTCCACCTGGCATCCGTAGTAGGTGACGACGCTCAGGTGCTCGAGAGGATGCTTCACTCGGGAACGGATCCGATCCAGGACCTCGGGAGAGGCCAGAAAGGAGCCGATGTCCCAGATGCGCACTTCGGCTTCACCGCCATACTCCGCGTCCAGATGGCCATCCTCAAAGGCTTTGTGAGCGTACCGCAGGCGGTTGAAGCACATGGCGCACGGCGCCACGATGTCGAGCCCGTGGCGCGCGGCGCGGGACAGGTTCTTGCCCGCCAGTTCCAGTGCGAAGTGTTCATCCATGCTGTGACCCGAGGAAGCCCCGCAGCAGGTCCATTCCGGGACCTCCGCCAGCGTGATGTCGAGCAGGGCGAAGGCCCGCTGGATGGATCGGCTGTATTGTTTTGCGGACGCATCCATGCAGCATCCCGGGTAATATCCGATTCTCATGATTCCTTCCGCCTCCCTTGATACAGGGTTCGAATGCCGGCGGCCCCGGCATGCGGTCTAAACGAGATCTTGATCCGCCCCTTCCGGAAGAGATGCCAGCCGAGCGAGAGTTCGCTTATCAGGCTCCCGTTCCTGAGGCGTTCCAGGAAGTTCCGTCGTTTCAGGAAGTAACGCGCCATCAGCAGGAGTTCGTTGTTATGCCCCTGCTGCAGGAGTCCGCTGACGAACGCCTTGTGGAAGGCCGCCACCTGCCGGTCCTTGGGCGGCAGGCCCATCTCGAAGATCTTGTTTTTCAGGAAGTTCATGAACCCGGTGACGTCGATGCCGTTGGGACAGCGGGTGGCGCAGGTGGCGCAGGTGGAGCACACCCACATGGTGCCCGCGTGCAGGATGCGTTGGGCCTGCCCCCACTGGATGTAGCGGATGACCTCATGGGGCATGAAGTCCATAAAGCGCACCACGGGACAGCCGTTGGAGCATTTGAGACACTGGTAACAGCGGGATATGGGGATGCCGCTTTCCCGTTCGAGCTGTTTCGCCTGAAACGGATGTCGGGGATTCAGGGCGATGGTTTGGGCGGACATGGTACCTGTTCCTGTTTATACAAAATAATGTGTACATTGAAAGAAAAAAGAAGCATATCGAATAACATAACCTACATCGACCTCATGTCAAGGTCAACGGAGGCGCACCCCCCCTCCAGGGCGCCGCCGGGTACCGTACCGCATGGAGATGTCTTAAATCCGAAACCGGCCGAGCGCCACACCACAGCCCCCGAACCACTCCGCTCCCAACGCTTGCCAGATATGACCCAACTTCCGTGGATCTTGACCGCCGCGCTCATTTTCAGGTACGCTCCCCGGCCATGAACTCCATTTCTCTATCCATTCCCGGTCCCAACGGGGTGCTGGCCGCGGTCCTGCACCTCCCCGAGTCCGCAGACGCCCCGCTGGTGGCGGCTTCCCACGGCCTGCTGAGTTCCAAGGAAAGCGACAAATTCGTGGAACTGGGCCGACGTCTGGCCTCCATAGGCATTCGCACGTTGCGTTTCGATTATTCCGGATGCGGAGAAAGCGCCGGATCCCTGGATAAAACCACCGTTACCGGCCGTCTGGCGGATCTGGCGGCCGTGATCCGTTGGGTCCGCGAGAACCACAGACCCGCCGGAGACCGGCTGGGGCTCATGGGAAGCAGTCTGGGCGGTTACGTGTCCCTGCTCACGGCCGCCCGGGATCCCGGTGTCCGCGGAGTGGTCGCCTGGGCTACCCCATACGTGCTGAAGGCCCGCAGGGAAACCATACGGCAACACGCCCCCCAGTTGGGACCATCCTTTTTCGAGGATCTTTCCAACCATGACCTGCCGGCCGCCATTCGCTCCGTGTCCCGGGTTCTCGTGATCCACGGAGAACAGGACGAACTAGTGCCCTGTGAACATGCCCGGGTGATCTACGAGGCGCTCCGGGAACCCAAGGCCCTGGAAATCGTCCCTTCCGGCGATCATCGCTTCCTGGATTCGGATCTGCGGGACCGCGCATTCACCTACACGGAGGCATGGTTCAAGCGGTTCCTGCTGTAACATCAGGCCGCCATACGGTTCTCGGGCGTTCCGCCGCGGCGCTGCGGGACCCTGTCCCGTACGGCCCGCACCGTTCCCGGCTTCAGTATCCGAACTCCCGGAGCATTCGATCCTGTTCCCGCCAGTTCTTCTGCACCCGGACCCACAATTCCAGGTAGACGCGGCTTCCCAGCAGCACTTCCAGATCTTTCCGCGCGGCGGTCCCGATGCGTTTCAGCATGGCGCCGTGCTCTCCGATGAGAATCCCCTTCTGCGACTTGCGTTCCACATGAATGGTGGCGTGGATGACCACGAGGTCCTGTTCTTCCTTTTCCTCGAAGGACTCTACGGTAACGGCCACCGCGTAAGGCACTTCCTGAAAACAAAGGCGCATCGCCTTTTCCCGGATCCATTCCGCGGCCAGAAACCGTTCGGGAAGGTCTGTGATCATATCCGCGGGGAAATAGGGGGGTCCGGGAGGAAGCAGCGCCTCGATCCGCGCCACCAGTGCATCGACGCCCTGACCCTGCAACGCGGATACGGCCAGGACATCGTGGAAGCGGCCGAGGGATTCCATCCATTGGAGCAGGTCCGCCACCTGCTTTCGGCGCAGCAGGTCCACTTTGTTCACCGCCAGCAGCATCGGAGGCCGGATCTTCTCCAGGGATTCGTCGATCAGTTCCTCGGATGGGCCCCATCCGGCCTGGGCGTCCACGACCCAGACGATCAGGTTCACTTCTTCCAGCGTGGACTGGGCGATCTGAACCAACCGCCGGTTGAGCTTGGACCGGGCGCGATGGATTCCGGGGGTATCCAGAAACACGATTTGGCCGTTGGAGAGGTGTTTTACCCCGACTATCCGGTTGCGGGTCGTCTGCGGCCTGGAAGAGGTGATGGAGACCTTCTGGCCCAGTATGCGGTTGAGCAAGGTCGATTTTCCGGTGTTCGGAGCCCCGATGAGGGCCACGAATCCGGACCTGTAGGAATCAGGATGATTCAAGTCGAACCTCGTGCGGCAGGAGAGAAGGATCCGAAACCACGGACGCCTGTTGCAGATTCCACTCGCTTTTCAGTTCCGCCAGATTGGATCCCTGTTGCCCGGCGAACTTCGAGACCTGGGAAGGATGGACATAAAAGCGCGCCGACATCCGCGGCCGGCGCTCGGATAACAGGAGTCGGGCCCGCCGGTTCCATTGGGCGGACCGCACGAGTTCCCCGAAGGCGGGATGGTGCGGTCCCGCAAGAACACCGCCGGAGGAAAGTCCGGGCGTATCCTGGAGTCCCATTCGGATGACCCGCACCCCGCCCGCTTCCAGAATGTCGGCGGCTTCAACGCACTGCCGCACGGCCTGCATCACCGATAACGGTCGATACCTTCCCGACCTGTACAGCCGGGCCAATGCGCTTCCCGCCAGAACCAGCGTCGGATAGATCCTCGCCAGTTGCGGCTTCAGGGCCACGGTCTTCCGGGCCGTCCGGAGCATGCCGTCCGGCGTGTCCCCCCAGAGTCCCAGCATGAGTTGGATCCCCACCACCATGTCCGCTTCCCGGAGAAGCCCCACGGCCCGTTCCACATCCTCGGCCGAGTGCCCCCGCAAGTTCTGTTTCAGAACCCGGTTGTCCAGGGATTGGACCCCCAGTTCCACGGTGCCGACCCTTTGGGCCTTCAGAAAACGAATCCGGTTCGCATCCAGGGAGTCCGGACGCGTGGAAATACGCACCGACCGAACCGTCCCGGCTTTCAAGTACACTTGACACGGATCCAAAAGACCCCGTTGCACGGATTCGGGCAGCGAAGCAAAATTACCTCCGTAAAAGGCCACCTCCACGGGCCGACTTCGTCTTCTGGGGGAACAAAGGGCCGCTTCCACCGCCGTCGACACGGATGGAAGGTCCGCGCCCGCTCCCGTCACCGTTCGCTGATTGCAGAACAGACAGGTATGAGGGCACCCCTGATGGGGGATGAACAGGGGAACGATAAAGGGCTTCAAGGCCGCCAACCCGCTTCAATCCGTTCGAGGGCCTCGCGCGCGGCCTGTTGCGCCGCGTCCTTCTTGGTGCGCCCCTCGCCGGTCCCCGCGCAGGACCCGTTCAGGAGGGCGTTCACCCGGAAGCTTTTTTCATGGTCGGGTCCGCTTTCGTGACACACGACATACTCCGGATGGAGTTTGAACAGGGCGTAGGTGGTTTCCTGCAAGCGGCTCTTGTAGTCGGGCATCTTTTCCGGGCTGTTCTCTCCCCGAAGACGATCACCGAGCATCCGCTCCAGCAGAATCTCCGCGGCGGACATCCCTCCGTCCAGATACACCGCCGCCAACACGGCCTCCATCACGTCCGAGAGGATGGACTCTTTGGACCGCCCGTTGGAAGCCTCTTCCCCCCGGCCCAGCAACACGCTCCGATCCAGTCCCAGCGTACGCGCCGCCTGTGCGAGCGACGAAGTGTTCACGAGGGCGGAGCGCATTTTGGACAGATCTCCCTCCTGGGCCTGAGGAAACCGGCGAACCAGTTTCGCGGAAATGAGAAACGACAGCACCGCATCGCCCAGGAACTCGAAACGCTCGTTGCTTTCCTGGAATGCCTCGGGGTGTTCGTGGGCATACGAATCATGGCACAGCGCCTGCTCCAGGAGGTCTCGCCGGATGAAACGGTATCCCAGGCGCTCCTCCGTTTCGATCTGCAACTGTGGATTACTCGAGAAGAAGGACTCCTCGGAAGACTTCCACGCATCCCACGCCGCATCCATTTCCTCGAGAGAAGCCTCTCCCGGCGCCATACCCCGATCCTCCAGGGTTCGGGTCATGCGGGCGAAACGCTTCACGAACTTGAACACGGCGCTTCTCAGCACCCCTTCCGCAGGCAGGTCCAGGCGGCGGCAAAGGTTCACCAGGCTGAAGAGCACATCCCCCATTTCCTCCCGCACGGAGGGATGCTTCTCCCCGAAGGTCTCGAGGGAATCTCTGAGTTCGCGGAACTCTTCTTCCGCCTTTTCGATCACCCCGCCCGCGTCTTTCCAGTCGAATCCCAGCTTGGAGGCCCGCTCTCCGATTCGTTGCGCCAGCATGAGAGCCGGCAGGCTTCGCGGCACGGACGCAAAAGGAACTTCCGGGCGTTCTCCGGCCTCCCGCCGCTTCACCCGATGCCATATTTCCACCACGTCCGACACACTGCGCACCTCGACGTCTGAAAAAACGTGCGGATGCCTTCGAATCATCTTCTCCAGCACCCCTTTCACCGTCGCGTGGAAGGTGAACCGGCCCGCTTCTTCTTCCATCTCGATGAGAAACAGGACCTGGAACAGCAGATCCCCCAGTTCGCCTTTGAAATCGTCCGGATCCCCGGATTCGAAAGCCTCGGCGGCTTCAAACGCTTCCTCGATCATGTAAGGAATAACGGTACCCGGCGTCTGGGCCCGATCCCAGGGACATCCTTTTTCACTCCGCAGTTTTCGTATCAGGTCCACCAATTCTACAAAAGTGGAACCGAGGTCCCTGCAATCGTCACAAGGTTTCGTCATCGTTGTCCTTACCGTCGGCGGGTTGTCGGCAGCCGCTGAAAGGCCGGGGCTGGGTAGGCCGTCCCAATGCGCTGAGCCGTAGGAAACGCCGTTCCTGAGAAACGAGGCTCGTCTCCTGTTTGCCGTAGAGATCCATGTTCATGATTACGGCAAGTGCTCCAAATCTTCCATATCCTTATGCCTGCCACAGGCTCGTTTGTTTCTCTTTAAATCATCGAGACCTATGAAATTTACCGGAATTCCCTCGATATCCACCACTTCCCTGGACCTGTAGCAGCTGTCAAAATCCACACCCGAAGCCGTCGTTATAACTTCAATACGAACGGGAGGAACTCCCATGCGGATGATCCGGTTCTTCACCGTAAAAAGGTCTTTCGTCACTTCTTTTTCAGGCATTCCGAACTCCCGAAGCGTATTCACAGCCTTTTCGGCATTGGTCTCGCTTAGGGCAATCCAGATATCCAGATCCCCGGTTGCCCGGGGATACCCGTAGTAACCGACGGCATAGCCCCCCACGACGAGATACTCAACCCCGTGAAAGGTCAACAATCTCAAGAAGTCTTTGAAGTCGGGATGCAGTTCGATAGGCGCCATACAGCAACCGCCGGTTCAGCTCGACGGCGTTTAAACGATCCGCCGGGCTCTTGGACAACCAATATCGTTTCTCTTCCGAGGTATCACTCAGAGGGGAGACCACGATTCGTGTCTTGTCGAGGCGGGGCATTTCGCCGCCCATATCCGATTCTCCTTTTCGTTTCCCAACAGGCCGTTGAAAACCGCGATCCGCAGCGTTGGGTTTCATCCTTCGTCATTGCGGCGTACTCTATGTACGCCTCATTCCTCAGGATTCACCCGCCTTGCATCTCATCGTTTTTGAACAGCCTGCCCGAAATGCCGTTTATCAACGGGCAACTCAAGGACCTGCAAAGAATTCCGGCCAGGATTATCGAGCAGTTCGCCACGTACCGTCCCGCCTCCCCCAACCACGGCCCGTTTACGACGCGCCGCGTCCATCGGGCGTCCGGAGCGAACGCTCGTTCAGGAACCGCCTTCCTTCTTTTTGGGCGTTCGCATGCGGTCCACCTTTTGATTCCAGCTCTTCTGCAGGGAATCATAGCCCTTGGCGAACCCACGGCGCAGATCGGCAGGTATCATGGGCTTGAGCTTTTCCGAAATCTGAAGACCATACGGAGCCAGAACCGACTCCCGGATCACTGTGGATTGGGGAGATAAAAAAGCGGTCAATACGATGAGCAGCAAGCAGACGGCGAGCACTCCCTTGGCGATGCCCAGGCCGAACCCGAGCAATCGATCCGCCGTTCCGGACTGGGGTAATTGGATGATGCGGGTCAGTGTGGCGCCGGCGACCACCACGCCGATATAAACCAGAACGAACACCAATGCAAAAGCCACCCATTTCAAATGATCCCACCCCAGAAGATCCCTTCCCAGAGCTTCCACGTCGGGGTGATAATGGGACGCGAGTACAAATGCAATGACCACACCCACTATGGAAAACAAGGAGCCGAACAATCCTTTCTGAAATCCCCTCAAAGCCAGAAGGATCACAATGAAGGCCATGACGACGTCTAGGAAATTAAAGTCCATGAAAGCACCGGGCCTCTTCTCAATATTGATAGTTTCGTAAAAAATCGATTTTTGTCATTTCGACGAGCGCAGCGAGGAGAAATCTCGTAACAATTTAAGAGATTTCTCGCTACACTCGAAATGACAAAATGAAGTGCTTTCCCTTTTTGCGGGTTCATCAATATTGAATCACGTTAGCCGAATTTCCCGCACAGTTCAATAAACTATTTTCCGCTGACTGCTTGGGATTGCAGATCGGAACCGGAAACCCCCCTTCACGATATAATCGGGGGTTCCGCCTTTAGCAGGCTGGTCAAAAACGATGAGATGCAAGGCGCGCGAATCCTGAGGAATGAGGCGTACATAGAGTACGCCGCAATGACGAGGGATGCGGCGCAACGCAGCAAATCGCGTTTTTCGACAGCCTGCTCGAAACGGTGTTTATCAACGGGCTGTTACGCATCGTACGCGCCCGTGAATTCCCGGAGTTCCCCATCCACCATGGATCGGACGGGGCTGCGGTTGCACGCCGTACCCAAGGCGGCGAGCAGGTAGGAAAGCAAATCCCGCATGGACTCCGTTTCGTAAAAATCGCTGGGCTCCCGATCCTTAGCCCAAACGACCATGAAACGTTCTCCCGTCCGGTACACCGCGATATCCAGAAAACCCAGGATATCCTTGACGCCGCCGAGATACTCCCCATGGAAGTCGGCGGACTTGCCGGAGGGGGTTTTGAAACGGTAGGTCCTCACGATAGGTCCTCCCTTCGTTTAACCGCCGATCACGGGTCGAAAACCGGTCTCGTCCTTCCACAACGCGCGCCCCCATGATATCACGTGTCCCTCAGCGGCCTGCCGAAGCCCGATCCGCGCGGCTCCGGAGATTGAACCATCGGATTAGCCGTATTGTACCACCGGTCCGAACGAATTGCCACGATTTACGCCCGCACCGATACCCGACATTTCCATAGGAACAGGCCTGTGGGCGTCAATTCATTTTGCATTCCGGTTCAAGTCTTGATATGGTGAATGCAGTAGGCATGAGCACCGCCGCGGGGACGCGGCGGTGTTTGTTTGGCGCGGGTTGCCGGAGCCGTTTCCGCCCCCTCGGGGGATCCGCCGGCTGTCCGGAATGTGTTCATACAACGCGGCAGGTGATGGATTCATGAATCGAATACCTATTTCCCCCAACGGGTGTCAGAAGTTACGAGAGGAACTCGATCACATCCGTAAAGTGCTCATTCCACAGAACATCCAGGACATTGAAACCGCGCGGGCCCATGGCGACCTGTCCGAAAACGCCGAGTATCATGCGGCCCAGGAAACCAACGGATTGTTGCGGGCCCGCGTGGCGGAACTGGAGGAACGTCTGGGGTCCTGTCAAGTCGTGGATCCGGAATCGACCCCAAAAGATCGGGTGGTGTTCGGAGCTCATGTGGTGCTCCAGGACCTGGTTACGGGAGAAGAGAAGCAATATCAGGTGTTGGGGCCTTACGATGCGGACCCCAATTCGGGCAGCATTTCATTCAATTCTCCCCTAGGGCGGGCCGTGTTGGGCAAGCGGGGCGGGGACAGGGTCGAGTTCAGATCTCCCAAAGGCATGCAACGCATGGAAGTCCTCGATGTATTCTGACAGACCGGCCCCCGGAGGAAACGGGCGGAACCCACTGCTTCACCGAAGAGCCGCCGGCCGTTCTTCATCATGGAAACGGCGCGTTCCTTCGGGACGCTCTTTTCGACACAACGAGCAACGGGTGTCGCTGCACATCTGACAGCGGCTGCAATCCGGGCAGTCGTGTTTTCGGGCTCCGGATTCCTGACGTTCGGGAATGTACAGTTTCCCCGGGAATCCCGGGATACGAATAAACGGCATGAAAACTCCCTCCCGCGCGTTGCCCCGCCCCGGAACTCTCCTGCAGCTCCGGAACTTCGTTTCTCCAGGATCCCGCCGGAAACACCGGTTCGTTCGGGAAGCCGGTAAGGCGGAGCCACGGAACAAGCATCGCCGGTTGTCGGCCCGTTGATAAATACCATTGCGGACAGGGTGGTGAAAAACGATGCCATGCAAGGCGCGCGAATCCCGAGGAATGAGGCGTACCTACAGTAAGCCGCAATGACGAAAAGGATGAAGTGCAACGCCGCAGATCGCGTCTTTCAACGGCCTGTCTTTGCCATGTTAAGTCGCACCGAGAGGGACTTCAAGAACCGCCGGGAAATTCCACCGCACTCTGTGCACGGTCCTGTCCGGGCGGCGCCCCTTGGCCGGCCCGTTGATACACCGTATTGCAGGCCAGGCCCATGCAAGACGAAGCCCAACACCGCAGATCGCGTCTTTCAACGACCCTTGTGCGGCTCCACAAAACACTTGCATGCAACAAGGCCGCCGTGCTACGTTTGTTTTCGTCCGGCTGATGCAAATGGCGCTGCAGTTCATCGAACATATCCTGGCCTTTCAAACCACTTCCGGTACCGACATTCTGGATGTCACGGGAGAGGTCGAAGAGCGCGTCGGGAGTTCCTGCTTTCACAGTGGAATGGTCAATCTCTTTGTCCCGGGGTCCACGGCGGCCCTGACGACCATCGAGTACGAAAGCGGAGTCATCCATGATCTACGCAGCGCCATTGAGCGGATGGCTCCAAAGGACCTGATTTATGAACACGACTCGCGTTGGGGGGATGGGAACGGATATTCCCACGTGCGAGCCGCTCTGTTGGGGCCGTCTCTCACCATTCCCATTCTTGCCGGCCGCATGTCCCTGGGTACCTGGCAACAGATCGTACTGCTGGATTTCGATAACCGGCCCCGCCTTCGAAAAATCATTGTACAAATTGTGGGAGTGAGCCGACCCGCCGGCAAAGAATAGTCTCCGGCGGCCCGGGTAGGTCTCTATCACCATCAGAACCGCTGGAAGAAATCGACTCCGATGCTTCCGGAAGATGTAATCGGAATACGCAGCCATCGTGGAAAACAGATCGTCGGGAAAAACCAGTACAGCCAAGATGGTCCTGGACGGCAACGAGGCCGCCCGGGCCCTCGTGGGTGAGTTCAACGCAAATCTGAAGATTCTGGAGCGCCGTCTGGACGTAACGGTGCACGGGCGTGGAAATGAACTCTCCATTTCGGGCGAAGCGGAGGATGTTCATCTGGCCCGGCGGGTCCTGTCGGAGCTGTATAAACTGGTGGAGGAAGGATACCCCCTGTATCCCAACGACGTGGAACTGGCCGTGCGGATTCTCAGCGGCAACGAATCCGCCCCCCTGAAAGATATTTTCCGCGACCAGATTTTCGTGTCCACCAAGAAGAGGGTGATCACTCCCAAAACGTTGAACCAGAAGCGCTACGTGGACGCCATTCGCAAATTCGATCTGGTGTTGGGCATCGGACCGGCGGGCACGGGAAAGACCTATCTGGCCATGGCCATGGCGCTGTCGGCGTTGACCCGGGCGGAAGTGAACCGCATCATACTGGCCCGCCCCGCCGTGGAAGCGGGTGAAAAGCTGGGCTTCCTGCCGGGGGACCTGTACGAGAAGGTCAACCCTTACCTGAGGCCCCTGTACGACGCGTTACACGAAATGATGGACTACGACCAGGCTTCCAAGTTCCTTCAGCGTGGGACCATTGAAGTGGCCCCTTTGGCCTACATGCGGGGGAGGACGCTGAACGACGCCTTCATTATTCTGGACGAGGCTCAAAACAGCACCCGGGAACAGATGAAGATGTTTCTGACCCGGCTCGGATTTCGCTCCAAGGCCGTCGTCACCGGTGATATCACGCAGATCGATCTTCCCACGGGGACCTCCAGCGGCCTCATTGAAGCGAAAGAGATTTTATCCGGCATCGACGGCATCCAGGTCATCGTGTTCGACCGGAGCGATGTGATTCGGCATCCGCTGGTTCAGGAAATCATCGACGCTTACGAACGACTGGATCGCCGGCGGGCGATGCGTAACCACGAGGCCCATGCGCAACCGGTTTCGTAAAGCCAAAGAAGTTCTGAAGCGGGTCTTCTCGGTCCGGCGCAGGTTCCACCAAACGTCCGCGCCCCTGTGGACCATCTTGATCTGCCTTACGCTGACTCTTGCGTTCCTGCTTTCCCACAAGCCCCTCACCCGAATGAAACAGTACCATCCGGGAGACATTGCGGAGAGCAATATCAAGGCGCACGCATCGTTTCCGGCCAAGGATACGGAATCCACCCGGATCCTGCGGGAGGAGGCATCCGAGTCCATTCCACCGGTATTCGATTTCGATCACCAAACCTACAGGCGGATCGCGGCTCGTTTGGAGGCCGCATTCACTTCCCTGCGCCGGATGTACGAGCCGGCGGAAGGAGCCGAGGACCCGGGCAGCCGCCTGGAAGAGCCATCGTTGAACGAAGGATTGACCGAGTGGAACAAAGTGGTCGGCATGGATCTGCCCATGGAGTCCTTCCAGGTCATGGAAAGATCCCGGTTCTCCGAAGACCTTCACAGTCTCATTCTGAATCTCCTGGAGCCCGTTTTCCGCCAAGGAATCGTGGTAAACAAGCAGGCCATGTATTCGAATCCCGATGTCGGGATCACCGTCCGCAGCGTGAGAAGCGATTCCGAAGAGCACGTAACCGATTTCGATCGATTCCTGTCCGTTTCCGAGGCTCGCGAAGCCATTCGCGCGCGGGCTTCCGATTTTATGCGCGAGTATAAGTATCCGTCCCTCATGTTGGCCATCCGGGTGGCTCAAGACTTGGTCACGGCCAATCTCACCCTGAACAAAGCGGAATGGGAGCGGCGCAAAGAGGAGGCGGCCCGGGCGGTAAAACCCGTGTACTACCAGGTGGCCAAGAACGAAATGATCGTCCGCGAAGGGGAAAAACTGTCCCAGCGTCAGGTGGACGAACTGGCCGCCATGGCCGAACTGCAACGGAAGGAACACCAGTGGTTTCGTTTCCTGGGCCTGGCCCTTATCTTGGGAATCGTGTTTTTCGTCACCAGCGAAACCGCCGGCCAAATGAACCGCCGAATCCGTCTTTCCAACAAGGATTTCCTGTTCTTCGCCGTGGTGCTCCTGGTGTGTTTTCTCATTGCGTTGCCGGCGGGATACCTGAGCTACCTCGATCCGGACGTATTTGTCTTTCCCTTGTCCTCCACCTTGTACAGTACGCCCATCACCATAGGTCCCATGATCATCAGCATCTTTTTCGGGACCCCCCTGGCCTTGATGTTTTCCGTGGTGGTGGCGCTGGTGGCGGCCCTGGTGCTCCAGAACAGCGTGTACTTCTTCATGTACTTCCTGGTGGGAGGGTTCATCGCCGCCATCTCCGTGCAGGACTGCCGGGACCGGAGCGTTCTGACCAAGGCCGGCCTGCTCGTCGGTCTCACCAACATCTTCCTGGTCGTGGCCATCAACATGATCACGGATCACCTGCTCACCCAAGCCGCCTTGTTCGACATGCTCTTCGCATTGCTCGGAGGAGCCATGGCGGGAATTATCGTCGCCGGGCTCATCCCCCTGGGAGAAATGGCCTTCGGATACACCACGAACATCAAGCTGCTGGAGCTGGCCAACCTGGACTCCACGGTCTTGAAGGAACTCATGATCGTGGCCCCCGGGACCTATCACCACAGCCTGGTGGTGGGAACCATGGTCGAGGCGGCGGCCAGGACCATCGGGGCCAACTCACTGCTGTGTAAAGTAGCCGCCTATTATCACGATCTGGGAAAAATCCGGAAGCCGGACTATTTTATCGAAAACCAGGGGGGCCGAAACCGCCACGAAAAGCTGGCGCCTTCCATGAGCAGCCTCATTCTGATATCCCACGTCAAAGAGGGCGTGGAGCTGGCCCGAAAACACCGCCTGGGGGATGCCATTGTGGACATCATCCAGCAGCATCACGGGAAGAATCTCATCACGTATTTCTATCAGAAGGCCAAGGACATGAAGGGATCCGATCAGGGACTTCCGGAAGAAGCGGATTTCCGGTATCCCGGTCCCAAACCCCAGACCAAGGAGGCGGGCCTGGTTCTCCTGGCGGACGGGGTGGAAGCGGCCTCCCGGACGCTTCAGGGGTACTCGCCGGCCCGGATCCAGGGACTGGTTCAGAAAATGATCAACAAGGCGTTCTCCGACGGGCAGTTGGACGAATGCGAGCTGACGCTCAAGGACCTGCATCAGATCGCCAAGAGTTTCAACCAGATCCTCACCGGCATCTATCACCAACGCATCCAGTACCCGGAGCCCGCGGATAAAGGAGCGGCGGCTCCCAAGGCGAAGAATGGTAGTACAGCTAAGCAACCGGCAAAGCCTGCTGGAGATCGACCTGCGGAAGCTGAAGTCCAGGATCACGACAATCTTAAACGGCTTGGCCTCTGAGCCCGTTGAACTCAGCGTGGTCCTGGTGAACGATGCGGCCATCGCGGAATTGAATTTCCAGTACTTGAATCGAACGGGGCCCACCAATGTGCTGGCCTTTCCCATGGGGGAGGGGCCGTACCCGGAGGGCCAGGCCCGACTCCTGGGGGATGTGGTGGTCTCCGTGGAAACCGCCCTTCGGGAAGCCGCGGACGCGGAAGAATCCCCGCAAAGCCGGCTGCTGGACCTGCTGATTCACGGCATCCTCCATCTCTTCGGGTTTGACCACGAACTCGGGGAAGAGGAGGAACTGCGCATGGAACGCAAATCCCGCGAATTGAAAGAACGTGTTTCGAACCTCCCAGGCTGATCCCGCGGCAAACCGTTCCATTGGAGAAACACCGGCCGGTCTACGGAGCCGTATCGGGCCGTACTCCCCGGGCCATGGAGTCCGGCGCTTTCCGACCCGTCTTTTCAAGAACGGGCGGCATACCGAATTCCCCCGCCCCGCCGTCCGAACAGGAAACGCATGCCGAACCCCTCTTGCCTGTCCGCATGAAACAGGCTATAGTCCGCCTTATTTCGCAAGCAAAGGAGTCGTATCGTGCCGGAAATCAGGCGAGCCTTGATCAGCGTGACGGACAAGACCGGCGTCGTGGAATTCGCCCGGGCATTGGACCGCAAGGGCGTGGAAATCCTCTCCACGGGGGGGACGGCCCGTCTACTGCGGGAGCACAAAGTACGCGTGACGGATGTTTCGGCCTACACCGGTTTCCCGGAAATGCTGGACGGCCGGGTCAAGACATTGCATCCCAAGATCCACGCGGGCATTTTGGCCCTTCGGGACCAGGAAGAACACCGGAAGCAGATGGAGGCCCGGGAGCTGTCCTATATCGATCTCGTGGCGGTGAACCTGTACCGGTTCGAAGAGGCCGTCGCACGACCGGACTGCACCCTGGAAGAAGCCGTGGAACAGATCGATATCGGCGGACCCACCCTGCTTCGGGCTTCCGCCAAGAACCACCGGTTTGTCACCGTGGTGGCGGATCCGGCGGATTATCCAGGGGTCTTGAAGGAAATCGAGGAGGGGGGGTCCACCACGCCGGCCACACGGTTCGAACTGGCCCGGAAAGTGTTCCGGCTTACCCGCGCCTATGACGATGCCGTATCCCGCTATCTGGAACGGCAAACGGTGGAGGGAGGCGTCCGATGAAAGTCCTGGTGGTCGGAGGAGGAGGGCGGGAGCACGCCCTGGTATGGAAACTCAAGCAGAGCCCCCGGGTGCGACAGATTGCGTGCGCCCCCGGTAACGCGGGCATCGGCGGCATCGCCTGGTGCCTGCACATGGATGCGGACGACATCGAAGTTCTCGCCCAGTATGCGGAAAAGACCGGAGTAGACCTCACCGTGGTGGGTCCCGAGGTCCCCCTCACCAAGGGGATTGTCGACGTGTTCGAAGAGCGGGGGCTTCCCATTTTCGGACCCGTCAGAGCCGCCGCGGAAATCGAGGGGAGCAAGGTATTCGCCAAGGAACTCATGCGGAAATACCACATTCCCACGGCGGACTTCGCCGTCTTCGAGGATCCGGACGAAGCGACCCGATTTGTTCGTAAGCGGGGAACCCCCCTGGTGATCAAGGCGGACGGGTTGGCCGCGGGCAAAGGCGTGTTCGTGTGCGACACCCCGGAGGAAGCCCTGGAAGCCCTGGATCGCATCATGGTTCAGCGGGTGTTCGGCGACGCGGGCAAACGGGTCATCGTCGAAGACAAGCTGGAAGGCGAGGAAGCCAGCATCCTGGTGTTCACGGACGGCGAGACCGTACTGCCCATGCCCGCGTCCCAGGACCACAAGGCCATTTTCGAAGGAGACCGGGGTCCCAACACCGGGGGCATGGGCGCCTATTCCCCCGCCCCCGTGATTTCTCCGGACCTGGAACGGCGGATCATGGACGAAGTCATGATTCCGGCGGTGAAAGGCATGACCGCGGAAGGTAGAACGTACCGGGGAGTCCTCTACGCGGGATTGATGATTCGAGACGGCGAAATACGGGTGCTGGAATTCAACGCCCGCTTCGGCGATCCGGAAGCGCAACCGCTGCTCATGCGCCTGGAGAGCGATCTGCTGGAACCTCTTGAGGCGGTTGCCGCGCGGCGGCTGAAGGACGTGAAGCTCTCCTGGAGTCCCAAAGCCTCGGTGTGCGTGGTGATGGCCTCCGGCGGGTACCCGGGCAAGTACCGGAAAGGACAGCGCATCTCGGGTCTGGAACACGTGGACGGCATGAAGGACGTGGCCGTGTTTCACGCGGGCACCGAGTTCGACGAACGGGGACGATACGTCACGAGCGGCGGGCGCGTGCTGGGCGTCACCAGCCTCGGAGAAACCATTCACACGGCCGTGGAACGATGCTACGACGCCGTGAAACGCATCTCCTGGGAAGATTGCTATTACCGGCGCGATATCGCCGCCAAGGCCCTGAATCGGGCCTGAACCCGGCTTTCCGCGCCTCAATAAGGGCCCGTCGACGGCGGCATGCGGAGAAAGAGACCAGGCATGAGTCCGAAGGATAAACCTCTGGTGGGAATTGTCATGGGAAGCGCCTCGGACATGGACGTCATGTCCAAGGCCAAACAGGCGCTGGACGAACTGGGCGTGCCCCATGAGGTATTGGTGGCCTCGGCCCACAGGACCCCCCAACGGGTTCAGGAATATGCCCTGAACGCCCGCAAGCGGGGGCTGGAAGTCATCATCGCGGGAGCGGGCTGGGCGGCCCATCTCGCGGGAGTCCTGGCCGCATGGTGCGATCTGCCCATTATCGCGGTGCCCATCGGCAGCTCCGTGTTTCGCGGAATGGATGCGCTGCTTTCCTCGGTGATGATGCCCTCGGGAGTGCCGGTGGCGGTCATGGCCGTGGACGGCTCCCGCAACGCCGGCATTTTCTGCGCGCAGATACTGGGACTGAAGTACCCGGAAATCCGGGACAACGTCGCGGCGTTACGGCGCAAACAAGCCGAAATAGCCGCCGGAGGCGGCGCGGTGTGACTCGGGCGCCTCTGGACCCCTTGGCCGACAACACCACCCTGTTTCGGAGCGCATGCCGGATTCTGCGCTCCGGCGGCGTCATCGCCTTTCCCACGGAAAGTTCCTACGGGCTGGGAGCCCATTTTGAAAACGCTTCCGCCTGCGGGAGAATTTTCGATTTGAAGGGCCGGGATCCGGAAAACCCGCTGCCGCTGCTTATTCCGGACGGCCGCTGGGTCCGGCTCTGGGCGGCGGAGCCTTCTCCGGGGGCCGTCCGCCTGGCGGAACGGTTCTGGCCCGGGGTGTTGACTCTGATCATCCGGGCCGGCCCTTCCGTCCCCGCTCACCTGGTGTCCGCGGACGGAAAGATCGGACTGCGGATTCCCTCCCATCCCGTGGCCCTGGCCCTGCTTCGGATGCACGGAGAACCCGTCACCGGCACCAGCGCCAACCGGTCCGGAGAACCCGGCCTGACCACCGGTGCGGAAGTGGAACGCGTGTTCGGGCCGCGCATCGACCTCATTCTGGATGCCGGTCCCGCGCCCGGAGCCGCTCCTTCCACGGTGTTGGACGTGAGCGTCGATCCGCCCAGGGTGCTCCGGCCTGGCCCCGTTGCCTGGGAAGAACTCTCCCGAACGTTTCGAGAGCCCGGATGACCCCATCTTCGTCCACGGACAAGAAACGATTCGTACACGCCCAGTTTCAGGGGATTTCGCACCGGTACGACGCGGCCAACACCGTCCTGAGCGGGGGTCTGGACCGGACATGGCGCCGGAAGGTCGTCTCGGAGCTGCGGGCCGTCCGTTTCCGGAGGATCCTGGATCTCTGCGCGGGCACGCTACCCCTGACCTTCGAACTGTTGAAGCATCCCGGCAAGGAATGCACGGCGCTGGACCTTTCCCTGAATATGCTGCGGCGGGGCGCGGTCCTCGCCTCGGGACGCCGGGGCGCCGGTCCCGCCGGATTGGTATGCGGGGAGGCCGAACAGCTACCTTTCCGGGACGCCTCCTTCGACGGCGCCATGGTGGGATTCGGGATCCGGAACCTGGCGGAACCCGCGGCGGGATTCCGGGAGCTGATGCGCGTGCTCCGGCCGGGGGGAAGACTGGTGATCCTGGAATTCTCCAGGCCGCCGTGTCCGCTCGTTTCCCGGGTCTATCTCACGTACCTCCGGCGCCTGCTCCCCGTGGTGGCCGGATGGATCGCCGGACACCGGGAAGCCTACGAATACCTGGCCCGATCCATTCTGGAGTTTTCGGAACCGGAGCAACTGGCGGAGCTGCTGCGGCGAACGGGATTCGTCCGGGTGCGATTCAGAGCCCTCACCCTGGGCGTCGTCACCGTGTTTACCGCGGAAACGCCGGCGGCCGGTGAACCGGGATTCCGAAACCCGCTCTCCCCTGAAGACTCCGGCGGAACGTCCATTTTGGCGGGATGAGCCGCCTTATCCGCAACACGGGGCGACACCATGGCCTACAAGGATTTGAGGGAATTTCTTCGGGTGTTGGAACGGGAAGGGGAGCTGGTCCGGATCACGGAACCCGTGAGCCCGCACCTCGAGATCACGGAAATCACGGATCGGGTCTGCAAGCAGGGCGGGCCGGCCCTGTTGTTCGAACAGGTGACCGGATACGACGCCCCGGTGGTGACCAATGCGTTCGGGTCTCCCCGGCGCATGAACCTGGCCTTGGAACGAAACAACCTGGATGACCTGGCCGAGGAAATCGCTGCGTTCATGGATCCGGGAAAACCCGAGACCTTTTTGGACAAGCTCAAGATGCTCCCCAAGCTCAAGCGCATGGGGAGCATCTTCCCGAAAACGGTCCAGAACGCCCCCTGCCAGGAAGTGGTGCATCCGGAACCGGATCTGACGAAGATCCCCGTGCTCACCTGCTGGCCCCGGGACGCCGGTCCCTTCATCACGCTTCCCCTGGTGTTCACCCGTCACCCCGAGACCCGCCGGCCCAACATGGGCATGTATCGCCTTCAGGTGTACGACGGCCGCACCACGGGCATGCACTGGCATACGCACAAGGGCGGGGCTCAGCATTACCGCGTCGCCGAAGCCCTGGGAGAACCCCTTCCCGTGGCCGTGGCCGTGGGCGCGGAACCGGTGACCACCTATGCGGCCACGGCGCCCCTTCCCGACGATATGGACGAGTTGTTGCTGGCCGGGTTCATCCGCCGGAAGCCCGTGGAGGTGGTGCGATGCAAGACCGTGGACCTCAAGGTTCCCGCGGAGGCCGAGTACATCATCGAGGGGTGCGTGCACCCCGGAGAGCGAAGGCGGGAAGGCCCCTTCGGGGACCACACGGGCTTTTATTCCCTGGCGGACGACTATCCCGTGTTTCACGTGTCCTGCATCACCCATCGAAAGCGTCCCATCTATTCGGCCACCGTGGTGGGGCGCCCCCCCATGGAAGACTGCTACATGGCCAAGGCCACGGAACGCGTGTTTCTGCCCGTGCTGAAAAAGACCCTCCCCGAGATCGTGGATCTGAATCTGCCCATGGAGGGCGTGTTCCACAACCTGGTCTTCGTGAGCATCCGGAAGCGGTATCCGGGGCACGCCCAGAAGATCATGCACGCCTTCTGGGGATTGGGCCAGATGATGTTCGCCAAGATCATCGTGGTCTTCGACCACTGGGTCGATGTCCAGAATGTGGGCGAAGCGCTGTGGGTAATGTGCAACAACGTGGATCCGTCCAGGGACGTGTCTTTCGTCCAGGGACCCCTGGACGCCCTGGATCATGCCTCCGCCCTGCCCCACCTGGGAGGCAAGATGGGGCTGGACGCCACCCGCAGGTGGCCCGAAGAAGGACATACCCGTCCCTGGCCCGAGGTCATCGAGATGGACGAGGCGGTGAAACGCCGGGTGGACGGCCTGTGGGCCGCCCTCAAGATTCCCCGGTGATCCTCTCGGATCGAGGAACTACGTTATGCGGTCGCTGCCGGTTCGCATCCTGGAGATGATCCGGTTCGAGCATACGGTGTTCGCGCTTCCTCTGGCCTTTTCCGGGGTGTTCCTGGCCTCCGGGGGACGGCCGCGACCCGCGGTGGCGGGTCTCGTGCTGCTGGCCATGGCGGGGGCCCGGAGCGCGGCCATGGCCTTCAACCGGTACGCGGACGCCTCGCTGGACGCCCTGAATCCCCGCACGCGGGATCGGGCCCTGCCTCGCGGGGAGATCTCGAAACGGGCGGCTTTGATCCTCGTCCTGGGCTCCTCGGCCCTCTTTTTCGGCGCCGCCTTCCTGCTCAATCCCCTGTGTTTTCTGCTTTCTCCCGCGGCGCTGGCCGTGGTGCTGCTGTACTCATACACCAAGCGGTTCACCGCGTGGTGCCATGGTTTCCTGGGATTGGCCCTGGCCCTGGCGCCCGCGGGGGGATGGCTGGCCGTTACGGGCGCCTGGTCCTGGAAGGCGGCCGTCTTGTCGCCCGCCGTGCTGCTGTGGGTGGCGGGCTTCGACATATTGTACGCGTGCCTGGATATAGAATTCGACCGCAAGGCGGGGCTGCATTCCATCCCGGCCCGTTTGGGGACGGCCCGGGCCCTGGCCGCGGCCCGGATGTTCCACGCGGCGGCGTGGCTGCTGTTTTGGGCGGCGGGCTGGGTTCTCCTGCGGGGATGGTTTTATTACGCCGGCGTCCTGGGAGTGGGTGTTCTTTTGGTTTACGAACACCGGCTGGTGGCTCCCGGAGACTTGACCCGCCTGGACCGGGCCTTCTTCACGGTGAACAGTTGGGTCAGCGTGGTGTTCTTTCTAGGGGTATTGGGAGATACGGTGGTGGGTTGAGGGAATTCGGGTGATACACGGTGATTGATCCAACATCCTTGCGTCTTGGATACGTGCTGCCGTATACTATCGTAAAGTGATTGTCCGTCAGGAGACGCACAGTGGACGTCACGCGAACGGCTTGCAGCTCAATAAAGCTTAATAACAGGTGGATATTCAAAGGGAGTCCTTATGATCTGTGAGTCAAGTTTCGATCCAGGATAGATGGGGTGGTGTTCCTTGAAATGAGAATCGATGGCGTCAACGAGTTTGGGAAAGCTGGGTGCAGAGCGTAGCCTGCCTGCACGTTTGTCGGCGGGAGAGTATGCGCTTGACCCAACGGTTTTCCTTTCCGCTCTGGGTTCCATGGCTCCGCTTACGCCAGAGCACGCGGAATCGGATGGCCGTTCGGCCCGGTTATTGCTGGGTTCGACGCCGTTTCCCCCCATGAAGACCGAGAGGGAAACCATCTGCTGATTGGATCCCAAGCAGATGCGAAGAAACCGCATGCCTCTTAGCTTTTCCTAGGATAGGACACGAACATGAATCCGTTGATTAGTGAATTCTCATACGGATATGCACTCACTGAGGAGCTTGCCACCTGTTTCCGCCGTGGGCTGCGCGGTGCACCGGTGTTCCCTTCGTTGATCGATGAGGGCCGCAGAGGCGGATATGATGTGGCACTTCCGATCCGAGGAGCACCACTGTTTCTTCAGTTCAAGCTATCTCACTATCTAAAGAAATCTTCGGCTCTCGAATGGTTTCACTGGAAAAAGCCATACTTCCGAATGCACTTGAGTCCCCTTAGTCACTCTCAGCAGCATCAGCTGCTTCTTGATTGGGAGACAGCGGGAAACGATGTGTACTACGCAACTCCCATGTTCTTTCGACCCGTGGAACTAAATGATGCCTACTTAAACCGAAGGATAGTTCAGTCTTCAACCTTCTTCCGGCCACGGGACATAGGTGCCTTGCCCGATAATAGGCCGCACTCTGTAGTCTTTCACCCTTCTGATGCCAGAGCTTATTTTCATTCCCACGATCCGCGTCCTATCCAAATGATGGACGGCGAGCGGTGGTTGGAAAATGTGCTCGCCGGTTGTGAGGAGCGCATGACGGAGGTCTCAGAGGAAATGTTCAAAGAACTCGCAGCGTCAATGGAAACCGTTCTCGCAAGAGAAATTCCTACATCGGAGCGACGAGATCGGGAGCTGCGTGCGCGCTTCGAACAACATGAGATGAGAGGCCTCGCGGCGTACGTTGCATATCTCGCCCGGACATATTTCGACACGCAATTCATCCTGATCTCGCCGCAGGAGAAGACAAGACAGTCCGAACCGCGAACTCAATCCTAACTGTGATCCGGGGCTGGTCATTTTCCTGTGCAGCGGAAGCCCGAACAAAGCAACTCGGCACAGACAATCCCGTTCACCGCTCCACTGTAATACACCTGAATCCGTGAGTTGGGCGCTATAAATACATTGGGATTAGGCATATAACTACTTGATACGTTAGGCTATTTTTGCGATAGTATTCCCTGTTGTCAAATCACTGAACAGGTGAGGGCTATGCAGAAAATCAGCATCGAAAGATCGGAAAGCGA